>NZ_JBNYYG010000021.1:0-84617 GCF_050565405.1 Paenibacillus macerans
GCTACTGGCGAATAGCCGGAAGCGCAGTATTGAATCGCTCTGTAACAAACGAAAGGCTCGCACAGGCAGGGTATTATGACTTCCCTGCCCAATACGAGCGTCTACGTCAATAGCACTCAATGCGATTGAACCGCCGTGTACCGAACGGTATGCACGGTGGTGTGGAAGGTCGGCTACTCAATTAATGGGTAGCCTTCTATCCGATTAATCAATTTTTACATAAAGGAATTTTACATCGGCCTAACCTCTCTCTAGCATTATAAAAATAGTTGATCATCATAATATAATGTAAAAATGGGAGTTTGCGAGATGAAGAAACAGGGATACTATCAACAATTGCTGGTTTCCTACCTGCCGATTGTCTTCTGCGTGTTTACCATTCTGGTTTTGCTGACGCTTGCGGGCTCCGCCTACTTGTCCCGGGAAACCGCAAAGAAGGAAAGTCTGGTCATGGCGAAGTTTGTCAACTCCGCGATCGACAGGGAGATTCGCTTGAATGAGCAGGTGATATTTAACGAACTGCTCGATAAAACTCAATTTACTCAACTGGTACAGTTAAGTCCGGCAAACACCCCGTATTACAAAACCTACGAGCTCTCCGTCATACTGAGGAAAGTCACCTCTACGTATCCGTTAATTCATTCGATGTATGTTTATCGGTTCTCGGATCAGTCCGTGCAATCCGTCAATGTTACGACTACGCTGAATCAATTTGGCGACCGCAATTTTATAAGGAAGGCCGCCCGTTTTACCGAAGCGAACAGGACAGCTTGGAGCGGCGTCAGGGAATACAAAGAATTCGATGCGCAAATTCCGGATCGGGTAATCACCTTGACGCGTTCCGTTCCTATCTCCCGGGAAGCGGGCGGACTTATCGCCATGAACGTCAATGTGAACGGTTTGACGGATCTGGTCCGCCGTCTGACCGATACAAGCAGCACATTTGTGGAAGTAATGGACGCGCAGGGCAATCCGATCCTCAGATCGGGTCCCGGACATGTGAAAGCGACAGCCGTCGATATTTCAGACTTCACAGGGTATACGATTCGTCTCGGATATTCCGAAGGTGTTCTTAACGGCATCCTTAATACGGCTGCAATCTTATATGCTGCTGTAGGCTTTACGGTCATCTGCCTCGGTTTGCTCTGGACGGTGCTTACCACAAGAAGGAACTATAAACCGATTCATGCGATTATGTCCAAAGTGGATCGCCTTCTGTCCCATGTTAAACCGACCTTTGAAAAAAAGCAGCATAATGACGAGTTTGATTTTTTGGAACTGGTGTTGGAAAGAATGATCGAGCAATCGACGGAGTATGAACAGCAACATGTGGAAAACGCTGTCAATAAAAGGAGAATCCTGTTTGCCGAGCTAAGGGAAGGCGGGTTTTCGGGGACGGCGGAGGAAGCGCGGCAAAGGTTGTCGGCGTACGACTGGCATCCTGACTCCGAAGGTTTTGTGATGGCGGTAGTGGAAATTGACGACTACCCTGCTTTCAGCGCAAAGTACAGCGAGCGTGACCTGTCCACGTTGAAGTTCGCCATGTACAATGCATTGGCGGAAATGGATCATGAAGCAATCCGGCCGCATCCATGGGCGGATTGGGTCTCGGTGGATCAGATTGCCTTGATGTATCCGATTCAAAGGAGCGGCTCCGTTAAGCAGGAGACGATTGTTTCCGCATTGAAACAAGCTTTGACGTGGATCGACAACCATTTGAATATCAAGATAAGCATCGGCCTCGGCAGTCCGGTCTGGGAAACGAAACATATTTCGGATTCTTACGGGGAAGCCCGTCAAATGTTGAAATATAAGCTGTCCCTAGGGAAAAACCGATTGATAGGAAGTTGGGACATCGACGGAATGGACCGTTTTGGCCATCTGGGAATGATCTCCTCTTCGCGCGACCTTGCCGTTCAGTATCGATTGGCTGTTCCCGATTGGCAAAACCGCTTGAATGAGTGGCTGAACCAGGTGAAAATATTGCTTGTTCCGAAAGAAGATATCGACATGCTGCATCAGGGGCTCATTTACCACATTCGCAGGGAATTGTCCCAGTTGCCGGACGAGTTGCTGGAGGTATGGAACACGGAGTTTGATCCGGAATTGGAACGAACGATTAACGATCAGACTTCAGTGGAAAAGACGGGCAATGCGATTCGAGAGATTTTAGTGACTGCGGGCATTCGATTGGAAGCGATTCGAAAGAAAAACGGACATGCCGAAACGATGCTTAAAATAAGGGAATATATTGATCGACACTATGCCGACCCGAATTTGTCGCTTTCGTTGCTTAGTTCCGAGTTCGATATTAACAGCAAGACATTAAGCAGACTGTTCAAGGAGCAGTTTAGCGAGAATTTTGTGGATTATTTGATGCAAACCAGAATTCACTATGCGAAGCGGCTGCTTTTGGAAACCGACGCCCCGATTCAACACATTTCCCAGGAGGTCGGCTATCTTAACGCTTTATCTTTCACGCGTGCCTTCAAGAAGATGGAGGGGATTACGCCGTTAGAGCTCCGGAAGATTTGCGATTTGGAAAGAAAAGCAACGTGAGAATACAGTATGCATTGTGAAAATGGTAGGGTAAACGGTACATCGATAAGTCTGGGGTTCTGCGGAGCTGCACCAATTGTGCGACGCCGGCGACCCCGGGCTTTTTCAATTTTGAGAATAATGCAGGCCGAGGGAATCTTGGAGGTTGGTCTGACCCGGAAAGCATGAGTATAGTAGGGGCAAAGAAGAAAAGAAAGGTTGAGACGAAGAGATGCGAACCGGTCGACTGCAACGAACCTTTGAACTGCTGCGAAAAGATAAATGGCTTTATCTGATGGCCCTGCCGGGATTGTTGTTTTTCCTCGTTTTTGAATACGGGCCCATGTACGGAATTGTGCTTGCCTTTAAGAACTACAACATCTATCAAGGAATTGCCGCCAGCGAATGGGTCGGATTCGAAAATTTCAGAACGCTGTTTGAAATGTCCGGATTTCAGAGGGCACTAAGAAATACAGTGATCATTAGCTTCTATCAACTGGTATTCGTATTCCCGGCGCCGATTATTTTGGCTTTGGTCATAAACGAAGTGAGAAATGCGCCATTCAAAAAATTTGTGCAAACGAGCGTCTATCTCCCGCACTTTGTATCCTGGGTTGTAATCGGCGGCATTATCTATGCGCTGCTATCACCCACTACCGGCATCGTGACCGAAATTGCCGGCTGGTATGGGCATGAGGGAACGGTCTTCAATGTCATGGGCAGCCGGGAGTACTTTCGCGGCTTGTTGATCGGGTCGCACATCTGGAAGGAAGCGGGGTTCGGCACCGTATTGTACCTGGCCACCATTGCGACGATCGATCCGCATCTCTATGAAGCAGCCATGGTGGACGGCGCGAAAAAATGGCGAAAAATCTGGCACATCACACTTCCGGGTCTGCGAACCACGATCGTTATTATGTTGATTTTCAATGTCGGAAGCTTCTTGAACGCCGGTCTGGAGCAGGTTTTTGCGCTCTATAACCCATTGGTGTACGAGGTTGGCGAAATCCTGGATACGTATTTGTACAAGCTGGCTTTCGAAGAAGCGAAATACGATTTGTCCACCGCCTCCGGTTTGTTTAAATCCGCAGTAGGGTTGATCCTGGTGCTGGTTACGAACGGCCTTGCCAAGCGAATCGACAGGGAGAGCGGGCTAATCTAGATGAGGAAGGGGATGAAGGCAATCAAACCGGGCCATCTCGAACAGTGGTTACTTAGTGCTTTCTTATTGATCATTGCCGTTGTGACGCTTTATCCGTTCTGGCACGTTCTGATGTATTCGTTCAGCGATCCGAAGCTGGCCACGGGGGGCGGGATGTTCCTCCTTCCGCGGGGTTTTTCGTTCGACTCCTATGTGAGGTTGTTTCAAAATTCGGGCGTCGGACAGGCTTATTCCAATTCGATGTTCCGGCTGTTTGCCGGCACTTTGCTCAATGTCGTTTTTACGGCGACGCTTGCTTATCCGTTATCGCTCCGGCGTTTTCTATGGCGGACGCCGCTTACGCTGATGATCTTCTTCACGATGCTGTTCAGCGGCGGGATGATCCCCACTTATTTACTGGTGAACAGCTTAGGGCTTGTGGACACCTTATGGGCGCTTATTGTTCCTTCGGCGATCAGCGCATGGAACTTTTTCATTATGAAAAATTATTTTCAGAGCATCCCGCCCGAGTTGGAGGAATCGGCAAGCATAGACGGCGCTACACCGCTGCGCACATTGTTCTCGATCATTCTTCCGGTGTCGAAGCCGGTCATTGCAGCGATCGCTCTGTTCTACGGTGTTTCCCATTGGAATGCTTATTTCGATGCGGTTCTTTATATCCACTCGCATGAAAAGGAGGTGCTGCCCGTATTTCTGAGAACCATGCTGAATTATAGCGCGATGGAATCGTCGAAAGGGTTTGATGACAGCGCAGTGATGGCGAATGTGTCCGAGGAATCTTTGAAGATGACGGCGATCGTAGCCTCGATCCTGCCGATGCTGATCGTTTATCCATTTTTGCAGAAATATTTTGTCAAGGGTGTCATGATCGGCTCGGTGAAAGGTTGAATGAACGGAAATGATTACGTCCTGAAGGACCCCATACGAGGAGGATGACTGTGAAAAAGAAAGCGTCTTTGAAAAAGTTGAACGTATTCTTTCTTCTGATCCTGTTATTTGTAACGGCATGCAACAACTCCGGCGCAGGCAGTACGGCAAATTCGGGGGGAGCTTCGTCCCAACAGCCGGCTTCTGCGGAAACCTCCGTTCAGGAACAAGGCGAACCCCCTACGGTAACGATTCTGATGAAGAGGGAAACGGAATTCCCTGAAGATAACCCGGTCATTGAGGAAATCCGCAAACGGACGGGGGTCAATGTCCAAGTGGAGTCCGTCGTCACCGCCGATTACGGCAACCGCCTGAATACGTTAATCGTTAGCGGGAATGCGCCGGACATTTTTGAGATATCCAAGACCAGTCTGAAGGAAATGGCGGAGAATGACGTAATTATGCCGCTGGATGATGTACTCGCGTCCAACGGATCGAACATGTTGGAAAATAAGGGCGAATACATGAAGGGACCGGCGACGGTCGACGAAAAAATTTACGGAATTCCCTATGGCTGGTTCCCGGGCAATGCGCTGGCGATTCGCAAGGATTGGCTGGATAACCTCGGGCTCCAAGTGCCGACGACGCTGGAGGAATACGAGAACGTTCTGCGCGCCTTCGTGAATGACGATCCGGACGGGAACGGGCTGAACGACACGATCGGACTGGGCGTGGCTTTCGGTGCAAATCAAACCTGGACGCATCTCTTCACGGCCTTCGGCGTTCCGTTTACCCGGCAAGTGCTGGTTGACGGCAAAGTGGTTCCCTGGATGCTGGCTCCCGGTTACCTTGATGCGGTCAAGTATATCAATAAGCTGTATAAAGAGGGGCTGATCGACCCGGAGTTCGCCACGGTGCCGGCGCTGCAATCGTACGAGAAGGTGTGGAACGGGAAAGTCGGGGCGTACAACTTTAATGCGGACGGAATCACCCAAAACTGGCTTACCCGCTATGTTGAAGATCCGAAGCCGGAATTTGTCTACACCGTCATCAAGGGGCCGAACGGACAAGGGGGATACCTGAAGCCGGTGTTTGAGGACAGCGACCCTTATACCGTGATTTCCAGCAAAGCCAAACATCCGGAAGCGGCCATGAAGGTATTGGATTTCCTGGTCAGTGAGGAGGGCTACACGTTGACATGGGCCGGGCTTGAAGGCGTGCATCACAAGCGGAATGATAAAGGCGAATTCGAATGGATTCCTCCTTATGACGATGCCGAACAGCTGCGGAGTGAGGGAGGATACGTATACTCGAGAATTATGTATCGAATCGGCGGATTGCGCGATCAGTTGTTCAACAAGGTTACGCTCGAAGCGCGGAAAATGGCTCTGGAAAATACGATCGATGACGTCTATATCTATGAAGTACCGGAGATCCAGCAAGAAGTCGGAACGATTTTAAACGATATGGAGACGGAATTCCGGATGGTAGCCATTACCTCGAACGGCGATCTCGATGCGATGTACGAGGATTTCAAGAAGAAGTATTTGGCGGAAGGCGGCTCGAAATGGATCGAACAGGCTACGGAAATCCATCGGGCCCAGGAGCAGGCGGCGAATAAGTAAAAAGTTCCGGATCGCTATTTTCCGAGGAGGAGTACCATGAGGGCAAAGGTAAAAATCAACGCTGCAAAGGCGGCAAGAACGTGGCCGCGCGTGGAGCGGTACCAAAACTCGACGCTGCGGTTCGCGCCGCCGGCCGATTTTCCGGCATTCTGGGCCGGGAAGCACGGACGGCCCAGGATCATGCGTTGCTGGATCACGCTTGACGAAGTTTGGGATTATCGTACGGACGAATATTTCTGGAACTATCAAATTGGGGTCAATCGATATGTAGATGATGCCCAACATCATGAATACGACTGGGGGGCGACGGTTCCCTCCGAGGTGCATATACAAACTTATCTTTCCGCCCATAGCGAGCATTGCGAGGAAATTTTGCTGAACCTTCGCAGATATGAAAAAGAAACGGATCAGGGCATCGTCTCGCTCGATAAATACGAAGAGGTTGTGGAACGGGTCATCGAGCACTACAAACATCTGTATCCCAACATCCGCTATATCGAGCCCTGCAACGAGAGCGACTACCTGCGCTTCGGCGGCATCGGCACCGGACATTATTATAAGCTGTTCACTCGGGCATACCGGGCCGTAAGGAAATTAAACGAACGCCATCGGTATGAGATTCCGCTGGAAATCGGCGGCACCGCCATCAACGCGGTGATGGATCGCCCGCACTTATGGCGCGAGTTTTTGCAGCATTTGGCCGACGATCAGGACGAGCGGCGGAAAATCGATTTTTATTCCATGCACGATTACAACGGCCATCCTAACCGGATGAAAGCATTTTATGACATGCATCATGCATGGATCAAGGAGTTAAACTTGCCCGATCTTCCGATTTTTGTGGATGAATACGGGTTCACCCGGACGACGGGAATATGGACGGATAATTTGAAGAACGCTGCGGGCGTCTTGTCGGCGATGATCTTGTCCACCCGGTTGCCCGGCATGTTTATTTTTCCTTGGTGCACGTTTCATAATCCGGCACATCAAATGTCGTTTACCCAGTATCTGTTGCTGGAGGGCGGCGGGTTTGCCGCCACGCCGGGCGGCAATGCCATGCGCATGCTGTATATGCTCAAGACGAACGAGCTGGAGATGCTGGGAGAGCATCAACACCTTGTCATCGCTACCGGAGATGATACGGGGTACGCCATATTGGCTACGAATCCGAGCGACAAGCCGATGGCCGTCGATCTGATGCTGAGCGGCATTCCGTACGGTCAGGTGACGGTTACCGAATATCGGGTGGACGCTCTGCGCAACAACCGCTTGACAGGCCCGGCCAGCACCGAGCTGGAATTGACCAACCGGTGGAACGAACGGTCGAGGGAATCCGAGCAAGGATTTGACATTGCTGATGTTCTGGAGCCGTACGGATTCACCCTGTGGCTGGTGGAGCTATGCGAAATATAACGGTGGGAGACATTATATATGATGTACGAATTGACGAACGATGACTTAACTGCGAAATTCGACGATCAGGGAAGATTGGTTTGGCTTTCCAATCGAAAAGGCGCTTTGGACAGTGTGGTTTCCTCGCCGTCCGCCGGAAGCTTCAAACTGGTATTTAAAAAGGGAGATGATTGGGAGAACACCGTTTATGCCAACAATCAGTCCTATAGGGTTGTACATAAGGGCAACCGTCTTGAATTTGCAGCCGACGGGTTGAACGTTCGCGGTTTTACCGTCGATATTGGAATCAAGTTGTTTGTGACTTTGCAAGGTGAAAACTTGGTATTCGGAGCGGAAATCGATAACCGCGAAGATATCCTGATCACCGACTTCGAATATCCGAATATCGGTGTTATTCATTCGTTGGCCGGCGGGAAGCCCGCATTGCTTTGGCCGCAGCAATGTGGCCAGAAAATAACGAATGTCGGCAAATATTTGGCGAATATGACGGAAACCCGGGCCAAATATTCCAACGCCTTGCATTTGAATTACCCCGGCGGTCATCCTCATGGCGGGAGCATGCAATGGATGGCTCTGGTCGACGGAGATCAAACGCTGTACCTCGCGGGTTGCGACTCTGAGTTCTACACATCCGAGCTGCTCGTAAAGGGAAGCAAACGCGACCCCGGCGCAATCACGCTTACTTTGGAGAAAATGCCGTTCGTGAAGCGGGATGAAATCTGGACGGCGCCGCGTTCCATTCTTAAGCTCTACACGGGAACCTGGCATCACGGAGCACGGGAATATGCCGAATGGTCCGGGAATTGGCGCTATCAAACCGAGAAGCCGCAGTGGGTCAAAGAGATGAAAGGATATTTTCTCGTCATTCTCAAGCAGCAGTACGGGACCGAAACGTGGAAATACGACGATTTGCCTCGCTTGTACGAAATCGCCCGCGCGCACGGCTGCGATACGCTCGGATTGTTCGGATGGTACGATAGCGGCCATGACAACCAGTATCCGCATGTTCACGCAAGTGAATCGCTGGGCGGCGCCGAGGCGCTCAAGTCGAACATCAAGGCCGTGCAACACGCGGGCGGCAAGGTCACGTTATATCAGCAAGGCCATCTGATCGATATCTCATCGGATTTTTATAAGAGCGGAGGGAATCGGCTCGAGTCCAAAAGCCGTTGGAATGTACCGTACTTTGAATATTACAACAAATCGCATCAAAGCTCTTTCCAAGCCAGCTATACAAGCAAATCCTTCTCGATCTCGTGTCCCTCCTGTCCGGAGTGGCAAGAATTGATGAAGGAGAAGGTGGACTATATCGCTGCTTTCGGCGCCGACGGCGTTTTGTTCGACCAGATTGGCGGCATGCCGGCCTATCCTTGTTTTGACGATCGGCACCCGCATGCGCAAGGCAAGCCTTCGCTGTCCATGTCCCAAGGAAGAAGACAATTGCTCGAGGGCATTCAATCCCGCACCAAAGAAATCAACCGTGAATATGCGTTTTTCACGGAACATGTGACGGATTTATATTCGGGCTATGCGGATTGCCTTCACGGCTTGTTTGCCGAGCCGTCCAGAGAGTCCGTCCGTCCGGATACGGAAACGAACGATGAGATTTCCGAGAAGATCAATTACCCGGAATTGTTCCGGTATTGTTTTCCGGAGACGGTGGTGACGATCCGTAACCCGTATCCCTATTTCTCGCCTCGCGTGGCGAATTATGCGTTTGTATTCGGCTTGCGGTACGAGCTTGAAATCCGTTACGAGGATGACCGGAACGATCTGTTGGCGGACAAGTTTGCGGACAATCGCCAATATGCAAAACAAGTGACTGAGCTTCGCGCCAAGTACTGGCATGTGCTTGGTTACGGAAAGTTCCGGGACGTTGAGGGCATCGTCAATCAAAATCCGGCGGTGATCGCCAAAGCTTATCATAAGGATCGCCTGCTCGCGATTGCATTATGGAACGATACTTCCCGTGCAGCGGATGTTCTGATCGAAGCCGCAGGATATCGATTGCTCGAGGTATCCACCATTGAGGAAACTTTCGTCTCCATACCTCATTCGTTGGCACCGCAGCAAATTGCTGTAGCGCTATTCGAAAAAGAAGAACAATAAAAAATTTTAATTATCTCCATACTTTAATTCGATATTTGATATACGATATGATATACTCTTATTTGTAGTTCTGATATACGATTCGATATATCGGAAAGAAAACGTCATCGGAAGATGAATGCTTTGGAAGATGATTACTATAGATAAGGGGGACATCACGTGAAACTGCGTATTGGACCAATAGCCGCAAGTGTCGCCATTTCCGCCCTCGTTTTGTTTGGCGGGTGGTTCCTATACCGGCAGTGGGCGATTGAGCGTCCGCTGGAGAATATCGTCAATAGCTATGACGGCGTGAAAAACGTACAATTGGAGCTCAAACCCGATGAGCTGGCGGTCAAGCTGGATCTGGCGCCAGGCACCGATATCGGCGGGCTGGTCCGGCAAATCGAGAAGGACGGGAAAGCACAGATCGGCAGCCGGTCGTTGAAATTGGATGTAGTGGACAACTCCTCGCCGGCCCTGGACGAGCTTTGGGAAGAAGCTTTGTTTACGGTCGCCCAGGCGATGGAAAACAAGCAATATACGCAAATTAACGCGGCTCTGAAGCGAATGGAGCAATCGAATGACCAAATCACGGCCAAAGCGGAGATGGATGACGAGAATGTATACGTTACGCTGACGGATGGACAGGCCAGCAAGTTCGTTATTTTGCCTCGCACTCCGGAACGAATGGGGGTATGGCCCAATGCGTAGATGGATGCTCGAAGCGGGGATCGGCTTTGTCCCCGTCTTGCTGGTATTCCTGGCCGTCACCGGCTATAACATCGTTCCGCTCGTCGTCGCCTTGGTCCTGTTCGGCGCCTTGGTTACGGCGGTGAAAATGCGTGGCGGCGGGATCACGATCGGTGCTGCCGGAGAGCGCAAACGCAAGAAACGCGGACCGGCGAAGCTGACGTTCGAGCAAATCGGCGGACAGGAGAGTGCCAAGCAGGAACTGCGCGAGGCGTTGGATTTTATGGTTCGGCACGAGGAGATCAGCAAGTTCGGCATCCGTCCGATCAAGGGGATCTTGCTCACGGGTCCTCCGGGAACCGGGAAAACGCTGCTGGCCAAAGCGGCGGCCAGCTATACGAACTCGGTGTTCGTGGCGGCTTCGGGCAGCGAGTTCGTGGAGATGTACGTCGGCGTCGGGGCCAGCCGGATCCGCGAGCTGTTCAAAGAGGCCAGAACCCGCGCCGCAAAAGAAAATAAAGAGAATGCGGTCATCTTCATCGATGAGATCGAGGTCATCGGCGGCAAAAGGGAAGGCGGGCAGCAACGCGAATACGATCAGACACTGAATCAGCTGCTGACCGAAATGGACGGTATCTATACGTCGGATAGCCCGCGCATTCTGATCATCGCCGCTACCAACCGCAAAGAAATGCTGGACAGCGCATTGCTTCGTCCGGGACGGTTCGATCGCCACATCCAGGTGGATCTGCCGGACAAAAAGGGCCGCCGGCACATTCTTGAGCTGCATGCGCACAACAAACCGCTGCATGACAGCGTGGACCTGGATAAGATCGCCGAGGAATCGTTTGGCTTCTCGGGCGCGCAACTGGAAAGCGTCATGAACGAGGCGGCGATCTATGCGATGCGCGACGGGTTGGACCAGATTACCCAGCCGCATCTGTCGATGGCGATCGATAAGGTGCTGATGGGCGAGAAGACCGACCGGCAGGCCGCCGAGGAAGAGAAACGCCGCGTGGCGATCCATGAACTCGGACATGCCATTGCGGCCGAAGCGGTCGCCCCGGGGAGCGTAAGCCAGGTGGCCCTCAGCCCGCGCGGCAGAGCGCTCGGGTATGTCCGCCACAATCCGCAGGACGAGAAATATCTGTACACCAAAGCGTATCTCGAAGGCCAGATCATGATCGCATTGGCCGGGGCGGCGGCGGAAGAGATTTATTACGGCGGCCGCAGCACAGGTTCGAGCAACGACTTCGAGCAGGCTTTGAAGATCGTGCACACGATGATGTCGTCAGGCTTGACTTCGCTTGGAATCGTCAATATGGACATGGTCACCACCGAGGTGCTGATGAACGAAAATTCGCGCATTTTGGAGGAGCTTGCCGCCAAAACGAAAGAGATGCTGATCCGGCATTCGGCAGTTTTCGACAAATCGCTTGAAATCCTATTGGCCGAGGAACGCCTTTCCGGAGAGCAATTCCGATGTCAATTTCGTGACAGTGTACATTTACCGGCATAATTCATTATGCCGGTTATTTTTTTTTACTTTTTCTTCGTGCTAAGATATTATTATATGTTGGGTATAAGAAGAAGTATTATTCGACATCTGGGGAACAATATTAGGTACAGACAATGAAAGGATGGAGCGAGAGGACCATGAACTACAAAAGAATAGGTGTCATCGGCGGCGGCACGATGGGGCAGGGGATCAGCGAAATGCTGGCGGCCCGAGGATTGGACGTGCTGCTCGTGGAAGAAACGGCCGACAAATTAGACCATGCCTACAGCATGATTGAAACGAGTCTTGATAAACAGCTCGAAAAATGGGCGATCACGAAAGCGGAAAAGAAACTGATCTTATCCCGAATCCATAAAGTTACACATTTTGCCGAACTCGGAACCTGCGATATGGTGATCGAGACCATTTCGGAAGATATGAATGCCAAAAAAGAGGTGTTCAAGCAGTTGGATCAGGTTTGCCCGAGCAACATCATTTTGGCCAGCAACACGTCGACGCTCAGCTTGACGGAAATCGCCGGCGGAACGATTTATCCGGAACGCGTGATCGGCATGCACTTTATTTATCCCGTTGCCAAAATCAATCTGGTGGAGATTATTCGCGGCCTCAAAACTTCCGACGAGACGTTCGAAGAAACGAAACGGTTCGTGGAAGAGGTTGTGGAGAAACGCGGCATCATGGTTTACGAATCCCCGGGCTTCGTTACATCCCGGATTATTTGCGTTATGATCAATGAAGCGTTGCATGTGTTAGGCGAAGGCGTGGCATCCGCGGAAGAAATCGACGATGCGATGCGCGCGGGCTACCAGTTCCAATACGGACCGCTGGAAATGGCCGATCGCTTCGGCCTGGATTCCGTGCTGGCGGCGTTGGAGCGCATGTTCCGCGAATTCGGCGAGCTGAAATACCGTCCTTCCTTCGTGCTCAAGAAAATGGTTCGCGCAGGCAATTTAGGCGTGAAGACGGGCGAAGGATTTTTCAAATACGATAAGGACGGTGACCGGCTGTGAAATTGCTAGTAATCAACGCGGGAAGCTCTTCCCTGAAATATCAGCTTTACGATATGACCGATGAATCGGTGCTGGCCAAAGGTTTGGTGGAACGGATCGGAATGGACTCTTCCATTTTGACGCATAAAACGACCGGCAAAGAGGAAGTAAAGGAAGTCAGCGAAATTTTGGAGCATACGACCGCGATCCGCAAAGTGCTTGACAAGTTGACGGACAAAGAGCACGGCGTGCTCAAATCGGTCGACGAGATTCAAGCCGTGGGACACCGCGTCGTGCACGGCGGCGAAGCTTTTAAAGGCTCCGCGCTGGTCACTCCTGAAGTTAAAGCGGAAATTCGCCGCTTGTTCGATCTCGCACCGCTCCACAATCCGCCGGCGATCATGGGGATTAACGCGGCGGAAATCAATATGCCGGGCGTGCCGCAGGTGGTCGCTTTCGATACGGCGTTTCATCAGACAATGGAGGAAAAGGTCTACTTGTACCCGATTCCGAGAGTATTGTATAGGAAGCACCATGTACGCCGCTATGGCGCTCACGGCACTTCGCACCAATATGTAAGCCGCATGGCCGCCGAATATCTGGACCGGCCGATCGAAGATTTGAAGATCATTACTTGCCACATCGGGAACGGCGCCAGCTTGACGGCCGTGAAGGGCGGAGTTTCCGTCGATACCTCCATGGGTCTGACCCCGCTGGAAGGTCTGATGATGGGTACGCGCAGCGGCGACTTGGATCCTACGGTCGTTACCTTTGTCATGAACAAAGAAGAGTTGTCGATCAGCGAGGTTAATTCCATGCTGAACAAACACAGCGGCTTGCTGGCGATTTCCGGCAGCAGTAGCGACATGCGCGACATCACGGACGGCTGGGAAGCCGGCCAACCGAACGAAACGCTGGCATTCGAGATGTACGAGTACCGCCTGCGGAAATACATCGGGGCTTATGCGGCTGCGATGGACGGCGTAGACGTAATCGTCTTTACGGCCGGCGTCGGCGAGAACTCGGCGATCGTTCGCGAGAAAGTGTGCGAGAACTTGAGTTACCTTGGCGTGGAGCTCGATAAAGAATTGAACAAGGTCCGCTCCGGAGACCCTCGCCGCATTTCGACGCCCAACTCCAAAGTGGAAGTTCTGGTCATCCCGACGAACGAAGAACTGATGATCGCCCGCGATACGCTGCAGATCGTGCAGGAATCCAAGTAACCAACGGCGAATTAGTCAACTTCCATACATTCCAATATTGTGACGTTAGAGGAGAGATATAGGCATGGCGGTCAAAACTGTGATTCGTCAAGTGAATGAGCATGTCGGGGAGACGGTTGTCATCGGCAGTTGGCTTAATAACAAACGTTCCAGCGGCAAGATCCAATTTTTGCAGCTTCGCGACGGAACCGGGTATATTCAGGCGGTTGTCGTGAAAAGCGAGGTATCCGAGGAAGCTTGGAATAACGCAAAGAGCTTGACCCAGGAGTCCTCGATGTACGTTACGGGGATCATTCGCGAGGAGCCTCGCAGCCAATCCGGCTACGAAATGACGGTAACGGATATCGAAATCCTGCATTTGACCGAAAATTATCCGATCACGCCGAAGGAACACGGCGTCGATTTCCTGATGGACCATCGTCATTTGTGGCTTCGTTCTTCGAAGCAACGGGCGATTATGGTCATTCGGGCGGAGATCATCCGCGCCGTGCAGGAATTTTTCGACCAGAACGGATTTACGTTGGTCGATCCGCCGATTTTGACGCCAACCTCCGCGGAAGGCACAACTAATCTGTTCCATACGAAATATTTCGAGGAAGACGCCTATTTGACCCAAAGCGGACAGCTTTATATGGAAGCTGCAGCGATGGCGCTGGGCAAGGTCTATTCCTTCGGGCCGACGTTCCGCGCCGAGAAATCGAAGACGCGCCGCCATTTGATCGAATTCTGGATGATCGAGCCGGAAATGGCCTTTACCGATCATGAAGAAAGCTTGAGAGTCCAGGAGAACTTCATCTCCTACGTCGTCCAATCGGTGCTGAAAAATTGCCGGCCCGAGCTCGAAGCCGTTGGACGCGACATATCCAAGCTGGAAAACATCCAGGCCCCGTTCCCGCGGATCACGTACGATGACGCCATCGAATATTTGCATACGCAAGGCTTCGACATTCCTTGGGGCGAGGACTTCGGTGCCCCGCACGAAACCGCGATAGCGGAGCGTTACGATAAACCGGTGTTCATCACGCATTATCCGGCCGGCATCAAGGCGTTCTATATGAAGCCGGATCCGAATCGTCCGGACGTCGTGCTGTGCGCTGATATGATCGCGCCGGAAGGATACGGCGAAATCATCGGCGGCTCGCAGCGGATCGACGATCCGGCGTTGATGGAAGCCCGCTTCCAGGAGCATAACCTGTCGCCGGAGACTTACCAATGGTATCTGGATTTGCGTAAATACGGTTCGGTACCTCATTCCGGCTTTGGCCTGGGACTTGAACGTACCGTAGCTTGGATCTGCGGGCTGGACCACGTGCGGGAGACGATTCCGTTCCCGCGGATGCTGTACCGACTGTATCCATAATGACTTTTTGAACAACCGTTTCAATAAAAGGTTCAAAAAGTCAGGTTTGGAGCACCAAGAAGGTTGGATGAAGACTAGGGAATGAGTAGCGGAGCGTAGACAGATCTACGTGAGCAACGGAAGTCCCAGCTGAATTCAAGATTCGACGCCGAGTAACCTTCCTTGAATGGCTTCGTGATCGAAAGATGACTTTTTGACCTACCTCTAGAAGGTGTGAATCTATATGGCGATGAATGAAGGCAACAAGGCTTGGGCGAAAGGAATTGCTTATGGCATGGGGGCGGGCGTGGTTCCTATTCCGTATCCGCTGTTGGCCCATTACCGGCATTTTCGCTTAAGCGATACCGATGCGATGCTTCTCATCCAACTGCTTGCTTTCAAACAAGCCGAGCATAACGACTTTCCATCCCTCGAGCAATTGGAGCGGCGTATGGACGTGGCGCCGGGGACTTTGTCGCCCGTCATTCGCCGCCTGCTTAAGGAAGGCTGGATCAGCATCGACGAAGTAATAGAAGAAACGAACGGAATTCGGTCGGAACGATACAATCTAGCGGGGACGTATGAGCGGTTAGGCGAGTTTCTGGCCGAAGAGGAGCGTTCAGCCGTTAGGAGCGAAAGCAACTTGGAGCCAACGGCCGGAGCAGGACAGATGGAGGAGCAGGAGCGGAACCTTTTCGTCATCTTCGAGAAGGAGTTTGCCCGTCCGTTATCGCCGATGGAATGCGAGACGATCTCCGGCTGGGTCGACCAGGATCAGTATCCGGAGGAGCTGATCCTCCTGGCCCTGAAAGAAGCGGTATTCGCCGGGAAGGTGCATTTCCGGTATATCGACCGGATTCTGCTGGAGTGGAGCCGTAACCGCGTGCGGACGGCGGAAGAGGCAAGAGCCTATACCCAGCGGTTCCGCGGCGGTATGCGATAAAGTTAAACATAGGAACGGCCGGTTTCGTTAATAAATCGGCCGTTCCTTTTTTTGGCCTCGGCCGATTTTACATGAATCTTGATTTGAATACATACTAGTAATTAACTAGAATCGTATGCTGAAGGAAGAAGATCGCAAACTAAAGCTGGGGGTCGTTCATATGCAAGGCTGGATTATCTACAAGAGTTCCGCTAACGACGTGAAACCGGAAACCTATGAAATCAAACGGCTGATCGAAGAAGCCGAGAAGCAAGGGATCGATGTGCGGGTGCTCGCCCCGGAGCAGTTCGAATTGACCGTGACCCGGGATGATCGGAAAAGCGTGATGGTGGACGGGGAGGTGCTGCAGCTGCCTCATTTTGTGTTGCCGCGGATGGGGGCGGGCACGAACTATTTCGCGCTGGCGCTGATCCGCCATTTGGAGCGGCTTGGCGTACGTACGTTTAACTCGGCGCAAAGCATCGATACGGTCAAAGACAAGCTGTTCACCCAACAAATCCTGGCCGAGTATAACCTCCCCGTTCCCAAAACGATGTTGATCCGGTCGAAGGTGAACGTGGATTTGGTCGACAAGCACTTGGGTTTTCCGGTCGTCGTCAAGACGATTTCCGGCTCCCAGGGGAGCGGCGTGTTCCTGGCCGAGACCCAATCGAAATTCATTGATCTGCTGGAGATGATCAATGCCTACAAAGAGAACGCGACAATGATTTTGCAGGAGTTCGTAGAGTCCAGCCGGGGCATGGATTTGCGGGTGTTGACGATCGGCGGCCGCGCGGTTGCGGCGATGAAGCGGAGCTCCGGCAACGATAGCTTCAAAGCGAACTTTTCCCGCGGCGGCTTCGTAGAACCCTACGAAATTAATCCGGAAATCGAGTGGCTGGCGCTGGAGACTTCGCGGTTGCTCAACCTGGACATCGCCGGCATCGATCTGCTGTTCGACGGGGACCACTACAAAATTTGCGAAGCCAATTCCTCCCCGGGGTTTGAAGGGCTGGAATCGTGCTGCCAGGTTAACATTGCCGAGGAGATCTATAATTTTTTGCGTGTGAGGTTGAACGTATTTGAATAGATGCCGATTACGGGCGTGCCCGACTGGAGACCGGACATTTACGAGAAGATGATGAAGACGGCGCAAAGCGACGGAAAGTGGAGCAAACCGGCGGCAAAAGCTCCGGTGACCGTAGGTTAATCCGGATTACGAGCAAAAAGAAGCCTTCTCAGGTAAGCAGCCTGAGAAAGCTTCTTTTTGCTTGTGTCTGATTAGGCTTGCTTTCCCGCCAGCCGGGCGTTGAGCCGTTCAGCCAGCTCCACCAATTCCAGCGGCTCGCTGATCGTGTAATCGGGTTCCTCGTCCGGGCCTGCCGGCGTATGGGGATACCGCGGCGTCCATTTTATGAACACGCTCGTGATGCCCAAAGCGTTCGCTCCCTTGATATCACGGCTCAGATTGTTGCCAACCATAGCGATCCGGGAGAGATCCGCCTCGCTTAAGTTCAATGCCCCAAGGGCGGCTTTGAACATGCGCGGGCTCGGTTTTTCCGCTTTGATATTTTCCGAATAGATCATGGCGGCAAAATAATCGTACAAACCGTGCTGACGATAGACGTTCTTGAATGATTGCGCTTCGCCGTCGGCTACGAGAGCCAAAGTATAGCCGAGTTCGTGCAGCGTTTTGATCATCGCGTCGGCACCCGGGATTAACCCGGCTTCGACGACGATGCCGTCTTCGTCCCGCACCTCCGTCGATTCATCGATGAGCGTATCGCCGCTATCCAAAAAAAGAATCAGTTTCTTCTCTGCCATCGTGGTAGCTCCTCTCCAATCAAAGGCGGGTAAGATGCCCGTTCATAACGCCTCCCTTATTGCTTGGGATGGGACTCCAGCTGGATACGGAACCGGAATTTGGCGTCCTCGCCGTACCACATCGGAAAATTGGTGCCCCAAATATTGTTGTGCAGATTAAAGTGCCATCCTTGTTCCAAGGAGGCAAACGTGTTGTCGAATTGCAGGAGTCGTTTGGCGCCCGGCGCAACCAACGCGGCGTCCAGACTTTCGATCGCTGCCCGTCCGTCGGCTCCCTGATAGTAGACGCCCTCGTCAATCGCGTGCAGGTTGCGGTTACCGTCTTTGACGACCTGCAGCGGCGAAACGGCGCGTCCCAACTTGCTCATCGTCCACAGGTTCGGATTGTCCACGGCCAGACCGCAGGCGAACCAGCTCGCTTCCGGAAGGCGGTTGGCATCTTTGCCGAACCATTGCAGGGTGACTTCGAGCTTATTCGCCGAGTGCGGGATGTCGTAGACGATCTCCAGTTCCTTCGGAGCCCCGTAAAGCCCGGTCGCTTCCTCCGGCATGCGCAGCCGCAGGACATAACGGTCCGAAGCTGCCATCGGTTGATGCTCCAGCGCATCAAGCACCGGGTAGTACAGCTTGTGGCCGGGCAGCGGCCGGACTTGTTCGAAGCCGGGTTTGCCGAAATCCGCGTCCGCCCAAGGATGGGTCGCGGGGAGGTTCTCCATGTACGTCCGGAAATAATGGGCGTAATTTTCCGTGCCGAATGTTTCGTAGACAAACTCGCCTAGCGGATGCTGTTCGTTCGTCCAGTTTTTTCCGCAGCCGTCGGTCAGGGCGATTAAGGCTCCGCGCTCCGAGAAAGCAAGTTCAAAAGCGCCGCTGCGGTAGGGCGTGCGAGCCTGCAGATGAGCGCTACCGCTCAGGCCTGTTTTTTGCGGGGTCAGCTCGGCCAGGGCCTGCAGAGCTTCCAACTGCTTATCCGGGCGCAGCTTCAGAGCCGCCTGTTCGACATAAGCCCGCTGTTCAGCCCAGGAAGACTCCAGCATGGAATAGGAACGCCGGCTGGCTTCTTTGCTGAACAAAGCGCTGGATTGTTTATCGAACTCGTCTAGCGCAAAAGCGCCGATGTAGCCGTATTTTGCCGGAATATCCGTAGCATCGATCTCGTTCCTGGCGCGTGCGGCATGAAAATCCTGCTTGGCATAGCTGCGAAAATCCGGAAGCCATTTCTTTAGATCAAGCCCCCATGTGTGCTCGGCGACGAGCATCAAAGCCTCGCTCATCGCCCGGTAATCGGCATCGTTCTCGCCGATGCTTCCCTCGCCGAGCCATTTGCTGCGAAGCCGCAGCAGCTCGCGATATCCCGCCAGTTTGCGCGGATCGGTGGCCGCACCGTGGATCCAGGTATCGCCGATTTCTTCCGTCACGATCGGAAGTTGTTCGCGGACCGACTCCAGCGCCGCCGCAAATGCATCCAAGGTGGAGGCGACGACCTCGGCTCCGGGAAAGCGCTGCCGTAATTCGCGGAACTGACCGCAGATTTCCTCTTCGCTCGGCGGGCCGCAATTGTCGCCGGTATGGGCGAAGACGAGCGCGTCCTTCAATCCATCCATCTCAAGCACTTCGCCGTAAGTTCCGGCGTAATTGACGATGATTTCAGCGCCGTCCGGCGATACCCAGCGGAACAGCTTCGGTACGGCCGGTTTTTTTGAGGCCGGGTTGACGCCGATATGTAAATAACGGACTCCGCCTTCCTGCAACGGCCGAACCATGGCGACCGTGTGTCCGGGCACGTCGGTCATTTTGGCGGCGATCGTCGTTTTGCCGTATCGCTTATCTAGCCGGTGGCTCAGCGAAAGGCCGAAGGACAGCAGTCGCGCATCGATCAGCTCGGTATGCGTCGTAAACGGCAGGGCATGCCAGGCGATAAGGCCCTTTTGGATCGCCTGCTCCATCCGCAGCCGCTGCGGTTCGTCGGCATGCTCAAGATAGTGGTGAATCAGCCAGGAGCCCACGGTCCAGACGAAACGTTCCGGACCCGGGCTATTTTCCATGCGTTCGGCCAACTCTAACGCCTGCGGAATAAATTCCTCGCGGTACTGCCTGGCTACGTTGGCGGCCAGATGGGTAAATCCGATATCGAGGTGAGTCTTGAAAATGACGTGTACGCGTTCAATCTTTGACATATGCCTGCCCCTCCGCAATCATTCGGGTCAAGCGGACGCTTCCGGCTTTGGGAACCGCCGCTTCAAATAGATTTTCGCCGATCTCTATCGATTGTAAGCCTATTGTCCGGCCGCAGCAATCTTTAATTTCCATCTTGTAGACGGCGGGGGAGAGGTGCGGTTTGATCACGACGTTCTCGCTGGATGTTCCGTTGACGATCGTCAATTGGTTGAATTCGTCCCCGAGTTCAACGACCATGCTGGCATATAAGGCAACGATTTGGCGTTCGTCCTTTCGGGCCCATACGATCGGGTACAGCAGCTCGGGACATCGCGGTGCCAGCTCGCCCTGAAGCAGGACCTCGCGATGTTCGGCGCAGAAGGAAAGCCAGTGACGGAGCATGTCCAGATGTTCGGATCCGAGTTCCTCGAGACGGACGGAAATTTGCGGCACCGAGAAAAGAACGTTGATCAGCTGCAGGGCGGCATTTTCCGCGGTCTCGTTGTAATTGAACATGATCATGTCCGAATGGACGGCCGTGTTCCCCGACAGCAGCCGCAGGTCCAACGTTCGAATCCGGTTCTGGATGAAGTCGTTCGGACAATCGTTCGCCCGGAACATGTTGCCGTATTTCCGCATCAAAGGGCCGATGTAGGTCTGCCTGAATTCGATCAGGATGTCGGGTTTGATTGCCCGGAGCCGGATCATGACATCGGACAGCAGCCGGTCGACGGCCTCCGGTACGGAGCGGTAATCCTGACCTTCGCATGCGCCTTGGCGGTTTAGCTCATAAGTCAGCCTGAAGCTGTCGACGAAATCGAGCTTCAAGCCGTCGATGTTCCAATCCCGGACCGCCCGTTCATAAGTTTCGATCAAGAACTCCCGAACCTCCGGGAACCGGGGATCGAGGACGCCGGCGTTTAATTTCTCCTCAGTCAGCAGCAGTTTATCCTTAAAGCGGTCCCACACCTTGCTGTAAATACCGACAAAAGGCACCGAGTACCACAGCAAATATTTCAAGCCCAGTCGGTGAACCGCCTCGACATGCACCTTCATATCGGGGATTTTCGTCTTGCAGACTTCCCAATCGCCGGTATATCCGTAACCCCGGCTATTATCCTCCGTTTGCCAACCGTCGTCGACGATGATGCTGTCGCAGCCGATGTCCTTGGCTAGCCGGCACTGCCGCTCCAATGCGGCGGCGGTCAAGTTCTGGTGGAAGGAGTACCAGGTCGAATACATGGGGCGCAGCGCGGCGGCGGGAACGGCCGCGGGCCGAAACCCGGGAAGCGTCTCCCACCAAGCGGCCACGCTGCTTAATGCCTCATAGTAAGGGATGTCACGGTAGTCGAGGCGAAGCGTGGCTTCATAGACCTCAAGCTCGGGCATTGGTTCTTCGAACAGCGAAATCGAGCAGAGAAATGTAGAGTCTTCCTCATGGATCCCCGCTTTTAGCGTCAATTGGTTCAGCGCATCCGAAAAAGCGAAGGTCAGCCGGTTTTGTCCCTGCACATTGAACAAGGCCGCCACCGGGGCAAGCGAAGTAATCCGGGACGGAAATCCGTCGCCCCAATCGATGTGGAACGCTTTGTTGCGGTCCGTTCCCGGATGCCATAAGGAATGAATATCCACCGAAGGCTGGGACCATTCGATTCGGCAAATCGGCGAATGCGCTTTCCTGGGTTTGGCGGTAAGTCGGATATGGTACAAAACGACATGTTCTTCCGGATATTCGCGGCGTGTGGTGATTTCAACCCCGTCTTCTTCGGGGGTTATAGTGATTGCCGGGATGGTTGCGTTGATTAAACTTTTCATAATTCCTCCTGTGCGCAAGTCGTTGATTTTAGGAATGCGAGTTCATAATCGAGTATATAGTTTACGAAACATATAGTAAACAAAAATCTTAATCGCATTGAAAAAGTGCTGAAAATAGCTATGAATAATACTGAATCCCAAAATGAAAGCGACGATCAAAAAGTTATTGTCAAAATATTCGTCGTCTGCTATAGTGAACTCAACAATCAGTTCGCTAATGTTTACTAAACAAAACATCTTATTGTTGGCAAATTGATTGCTAAACTATACAATGAATGCGAGGGATGTTTCCCAAAAAAGAAGCGGAAATAGGTGATTTGTTTTGGCAACAATTCGTGATGTGGCCAGTTTGGCCGGCGTGTCTCCATCCACGGTATCCCGTGTTTTGAATGGAGACCCGTCCCTATCGGTCCAGGAGGAAACGAGGAAGAAAATCATGGCCGCCGTGGAGCAGTTGCAGTACAAGATCGTTCAACGGCGCCCCGCTGCGGCGAAAGCGGCGCAGTTAAAAGACTGCAAAATCGGACTGGTTACTTTCTGCTCCGAACAATTCGAGTCGGAGGATCCGTACTATTTGTCCATTCGTCTGCAAATCGAGAAGGAATTCAATCAGTTGGGTCTGCACATTACCCGGACGATCCGATGGGTGAACCACGAATCGTATGAGAGCCTCTCCGGCCTTGACGGCTTGATCGTGATCGGCAAATTCGAATTCGACCCTTACAATCTGTTTTTTAGCCGGATTCAGAATGTCGTGTTCGTCGATTACAGCCCCGACGAAAATCGGTTTGATTCGGTCATCGTCGATTTCAACAAGGTCACGATCATGGCTCTGGATCATCTGATCGGTCTGGGATATACGGAAATCGGCTTGATCAGTTCGCGTGATTTTATTAACCGCTTCGGTTCCAATACGGGGTTTGATTCGGTGGATCAACGGCAAAGCAGCTTCGAGTCTTATATGAAGCAAAAAAAGATGTACATGCCCGAGCATGTGCATATCGGCAACGACTTTTCGATGTCTACCGGATATCGTCTTATGAAGCACGCGATCGACAAGGGGAATCTTCCGCAGGCGTTTCTGATCGGCTCCGACCCGATGGCCATCGCGGCGGGCAGGGCGATCAAGGAGTCCGGCTTGAAAGTGCCGAAAGATATCGCCATCGTAGGCATCGACGACATCGAAATGGCAGTCTACGCCGATCCGCCGTTAACGACGGTCAAGATTTACACCGAACAAATGGGCCAAACCGCTGTTAGAATGCTGCTCGAACGGATGAACGGCAGAGAGGTTCCGCTGAAGGTCGTGCTCCCGTCCAAGCTGATTGTCCGCAGCAGCTGCGGAGCTGAACGAAAGCTCGATGCTCAGGGGGGCGTTGGTTCATAACCGATAGGGTCGGTTGTCGTTGCAGCCGGCCGTATAACTATCATTAGGGGGAAGCAAAGTGAAAAAATGGACTTTTGTGGTTTTGTCTCTTCTGGTTGTAATTGGTTTAACGGCTTGCGGGGGCGGAAACAAAGCCGCAGAAAATAACGCGGTAGCGGAAAATTCCGCCGGCAACGCGGGTTCGGCTGCGAAGGGGAGTATCAGCTTCGCCTATTGGGGCGCGCAAACGGAAGCCGATGCGATTAAGCAGGTGATCGACAATTTTCAAACCAAGCATCCGGAAATCAAAGTGGAAAACCAGTGGATTCAGCAAGATTACCTCACCAAACTGCAAACGATGATCGCCGGAGGCACCGCGCCCGATGTCATCCTGATCTCCGGAGGGGATTTGCCCGGATTTGCAAACGCTTTCCAAGAGCAGCAAGTCGATCCTTCGGTGTTCAGCTCGCAATCCTTAGTGGACGCGATGTCGATCGACGGCAAGGTTTATGCGGCTCCGTTTATCATCAAACCGAAGGTCATGGCCATCAACGTGGATTTGTTTGAGAAGAACAATATTCCGCTGCCGAGCAAAACCGAACCGATGACGACGGAGCAGTTCGACGAAATCGCCAAGCAGATCACTTCCGGCGAAGGCCAGTCCAAAATTTACGGCTCCGAGCCGTTGTGGCTGGGCAACTGGATCTATGCTTTCAATGGACGCTATTACACCGACGACTTGAGCGAATCGGCGCTGGGTGCGCCGGAAGCGATCGCCGCCGGAGAATACATCGTATCGACGAAGCAAGCCGGCATCGTGCCGAGCGACAGCGAAAAGCAGGGTCAAAACATGATGAACTGGTACCTCGGCGGACGGATCGGCATGTTCACCGACTTTGGTCCGTGGTACATCCCGCAAATGGCTGAAACGGAAGGGTTTAACTGGGATTTGGTGCCGTTCCCGGGTAACGGCGGCTCCAAGGAAGTAGACGGCCTGGCGCTGAGCAAGGACAGCAAAAATCCCGAAGCGGCCCAAACCTTCATCGATTATTTGACCCAAAACGAAGAAGCGCAAAAGATCATCGGCGGAAACAAAAGCGCCTACGGGGTACCGGTGCTGGCCGGCGCAACGGCGGCATTTGAGCAAATCTATCCGGACAAGAACCTGAAGGCCTTCGTGCTGGCCGCGGAAAACCAACATATCCAGGAGGCGCAAAAACGCACGAACGAAATCAACAACGAAATGAAAGCCATTGACGATCTGACTCCGATCGGGATCGGAAACCACGATGTGAAAGAGATCTTCCCGCAGGTGGCCGAAAAGATTAATCAGATTTTAGGGCGATAACGGGAGCGGCCTATGAACGGAATCATTGAAACACTTTACCGATTTTTCGAAACCTTGGGGATGCCGGCGGCTCTGCTGCCGCTTCTCCCTTTTCTGACGTGCATCGTGCTCTTGTACGCCGTTCTCTTCGCGGTCACCGGTTTGCTGGTCAGGAAGAAAGTGCTGCATATCAAAACCGCCAGCTTCTATATGTTTGTGTCGGTCTGGGTCGTAGGATTCCTGTTGTTTACGCTCGGGCCGATGATTTTCTCCTTTTATATCAGCTTTACCCATTGGGAAGTCGTCAGCGATCCGGAGTGGGCCGGGCTCGATAACTACCGGATGCTGTTCAAGGACAGCCTGTTCTACAAATCGCTCGGCGTTACTTTCTATTACACGCTGGTGAGCGTTCCGCTACAGGTCGTGCTGTCCTTGTTGATCGCCCTGTTGATGAATTTGAAGCTGCGAGGAATCTATCTGTTCCGCACGATCTACTACCTGCCTACCTTGGTGCAAGGGGTTGCGCAAATGGTGTTGTTCATCTGGATTTTCAATCCGAACGTGGGGCTGATCAATTCGGTGCTCCACCTGGTCGGCATTGAGGGGCCGGCGTGGCTATCCAGCCCGTCCTGGTCGATGCCGGCGATCATCATCATGAGCTTGTGGACGGTCGGCGGGAATATGATCATTTATTTGGCGGGTTTGTCGGATATACCGCAAAGCTTGTACGAGCAGGCGGAGATCGACGGCGCTACGGCGCTGCGCAAAATGTGGAGCGTGACGCTGCCGCAAATTTCGCCGATCCTGTTCTTTAACGCCGTAACGAGCATGATCGGCGCCTTTCAGACATTTACCCAAGGTTTTCTGGTGGCGGGAGGTCCTGATAATTCCTTGCTCTTCTATGCCTACTATTTGTACCAAAATGCCTTTATGTGGTTCAAGATGGGCTACGGCTCCGCGCTGGCCTGGGTACTGTTCTTGATCATTCTGATTTTTACGGCGCTGGTGTTCCGAAGCAGCGCGTTGTGGGTTTACTACGAAAACGAAGTTGGAGGGAGGAAGCGCCGTGTCCGCAAACAAAGGGGGTAAAAACGCCGCAACGCGTATATTGGCCTATATCGTGCTCATTGCGGGAAGCGTCGCGTTTTTGTATCCGTTCATCTGGATGATCGCCGCTTCGCTGCGCAGCCTGGAGGAAATCGCGAGATCCGGCATGGGCGTGTGGCCGCAAAACTGGCGGTGGGAAAATTACGCTAAAGCGCTAACCGCGTTTCCGTTCGGCCGTTATTTGGTCAATTCCCTGATCACCACCATTTTACCGATCGTCGGCACGGTGTTTTCCTGCTCGCTGGTCGGGTATGCGTTCGCGCGATTAAAGGTCAAAGGCAGCGGACTCATGTTCGTGCTGGTGCTGTCGACGATGCTGCTGCCCGGCGAGGTGACGATGATCCCCCAATTCATCCTGTTCAAAAACCTGGGGATGCTGGATTCGTTATATCCGCTGATCGTCCCGGCGTTTTTCGCTTCGCCGTTTTACATTTTTTTGTTCCGCCAGTTTTATTCCCGGCTGCCGGTGGGTCTGGAAGAGGCGGCGATTATCGACGGTTGCGGCTATTTCAAGATTTGGCGCACGATCTTCCTGCCGCTCTCCAAGCCGGCCCTTATGGCCGTGGGCGTCATGGTATTCATGGGCTCGTGGAACAACTTTATGGGGCCGCTCATCTACGTCAACAGCGATCGCTGGAAGACGCTCACTTTGGGGTTGGCCGGCTTCCAGGGGACGTATTCGACCGATACGAATTTGCTGATGGCCGCCGCGGTCGTGATCACCTTGCCGTGCATCGTTTTGTTTTTTACCGCCCAAAAGGCGTTTATGGAAGGTTTGACGTTCTCGGGTTCGAAAGAAAGCTAAATAAAGATAGGGGAGTGGAAAATTGTGAGCGATACGATGGAATTGAGGAAAAAGGCAGGAGCCATAACCTTCCGTTCGCCGGATGCCGAACTGAACGAAGGGTTTGTCTGGGCCAAACGCCAAGCACTGGAATACGCCCATTTCGGCGAAGATGCCGTCGGGCTTTGGTATGAAGCGGCCCTGCCGGGCCGGGAAGCGTTTTGCATCCGGGACGTCATGCATCACAGCGCCGGCGCGGCGGCTTTGGGCCTGGCGCCGCACACGAAAAACATGCTGCTGCGGTTTGCCGAAAATATCGCGCCGTCGCGGGATTGGTGCACCTACTGGGAAATTACCAAGGATAATAAGCCTGCCAAAGAGGACTACGATAACGATCGGGACTTCTGGTATAACCTGCCCGCCAACTTCGACATCATCGATGCATGCTGGCGGATGTACCTGTGGACGGGCGACAGAGACTACTTGGCGCATCCGGTTCTTCGGGAATTTTTCCGATTGACCTTAACGGAATATACAACAACCTGGGACAAAGACGGGGACGGCATATTGGACTATAACCCCGCTTACGGGCGTCGTGGTCTGGCCACGTACAACGAAGCGGGCATCCAACCTTTGGCCGGCGGAGATATGGTCGGCGCGCAAATTGCCGCCTACCGCGCCTACTCCCGGATGGCCGAGCTTGCCGGCCGGAACGAGGAGAAAGAAAGTTTCGCCGCCAAGGCGCAAGAGCTGGAGGAGAGCTATGATCGCCTTTGGTGGAGCGAAGAGCACGGGCGCTTCAGCGGCGCGATGCGGCAGGACCGGACGTTCGTCACGAAATACAACGCCGAAGGCACGTTCCTTCCGTTGTATTTCGGGGCAGTGGCGGATCCGGGCAAGCTGCGCCGGGCTTTGGAGGACGTGGGCGTGAACCTCGTCGAAAACGTGGAGGGCAAAACGTATCTGCCGGATATTTTCTACCGGTACGGAATGATCGAGGATGCTTATCGCGAGCTGAAGGAATTGGTCGCCCCGTCCCTTGACCGCCGCGAGTATCCCGAGGTTTCTTATTGCGCGGTAGGGGCTGTGGCCACCGGGTTGATGGGGATCTCCGGAGACGGCAACGACGGGCTGGCGACGCAGCCGAAACTGGCGGCCTCATTGGAATGGGCGGAGTTGACCGAGGTGCCGGCGCTTGGACGAACGATAGCGGTCCGTCACTACGGAAACGATAAGACAGCGTTAACTCTCCAAGAGGGCGAGGCGCTTTTCTGGAAGGCATCCTTCCCATTCCGCACCGATGTCCTGTTCCATAACGGGAAGGCTGTACCTGCGCAAACCGTTGCAACGGAGCTCGGCGACGCGATCTCCTTCATTACCGTCGAGGTGAACGAAGGGGAGACACACGTCGTAACGCTGTCCGCGGAATAATATAAATCGAATGCAGATCTATTGGCGCATTTCTGATATGATACGTTTAGCAGGCTGATTCTTTGAAACCGGCCTGCTTTTCCTTATGCAGGTTCGTATACATAAGAATATGGGAGAGAAACGAAGCGGTGAAAAACAGAAACTACGTGTTTTGGGGATTTTTCGTTTTAATGATCGCGCTGGGGGCCAGCGATAGCCTGCGCGGGGTCTTTTCCGTCGTATTCGCCGACCATTTCGGGCTGACGACGAACCAGGTTGCCCAAATCGTGACGGTGAGCTACGCCGGGAATCTGGTCTTCTTATTGATCGGCGGCAGATTGACGGACCGGTTCGAACGGAAAAAAGCGATGCAAGCCATGCTCCTTATCTGGATGATGGCGCTGCTGCTGTTCGTGCTTTCGGACAACTTTTATGCCGTTTTGATCGGGATGTTTTTGGCGATGGGGGCTTCCACCTTGCTGAGCACCACGATTAATATCGTAACCCCGCTGTTGTTCGCGGCAACGCCGGGACTGGCGGTCAACTTTTTGTTTTTCGTGCAGGGGGTCGGCACTACCGGGAGTCAGAGCCTGGTCGGCAATTTCGCCGGAAGCTTCTCCGATTGGAAGCTGACCAACGGCATTCTGCTCGCGTTGGGCGTCGTCGCTTTCCTGTTCGTTTCTTTGAACCGGATTCCCGACAACCGAAGCGAAGGGGAGCGGGAGGGCGATCCGGTCCGAAAGCACCGCTTCCGGGACGTCGTGGCCAACCGTTCGTTCGTGCCGCTGGTGCTGCTGTTTGGCTGCTATTTTATTGCGGAGCATGGTATTTTGAACTGGCTGGTCGCTTACGGCACGAACCATTTGTCCTTGTCCCAGGGGGGCGCTGCCAACTATTTGGCCGTGTTTTTCGGCGGGATCACGGTGGGGCGGCTGATCTTCTCGCCGTTGATCGACAAGCTTGGTTTGTTCCGCAGCATCACGTGGTTTGCTTTGGCGGCGTGCGTTCTTTACGTCACGGGGATTTTGTGGGGGAAGCCCGGCTTATGGCTGCTTAGCGCCAGCGGTTTGTTCTTCTCGATCCTGTATCCGACGATCGTCATGATGCTGCAGCGATTTTATCCCGCGGGCCTGATCTCGACGGCTACGGGGGCGATCATCAGCGTCGCTTCCTTGTTTGACATCGGGTTTAATTTCTTTTTCGGAAAAATCATCGATATGGCCGGTTACGAGCGGGGATTTCTGATATTGCCCGTCAGCATGGTGTTGTTCGTGGTAATTTACCTTGTTGGGGTCCGGGACAAAAGCGCAGCTTAACTCTCCGGAACTTCTCGCACGATGAGAAAATGCGAAATTCCTGCGAAACCGCACTTTTGTAGGCTTTCGTTTTACCCTTGAATCGCGGCGATCGCAAAAATGACCCAGCCGGCCAGGAAGCATAGTCCGCCCAGCGGCGTGATGGCGCCAAGCTTCCGGATGCCCGTCAAGCTTAAGGCGTACAGGCTGCCGGAAAATAAGAGGATCCCGGCAAACAGGAACCAGCCGGACAACACGATCAGCGAGGCGTGGTCGAGCCGGTCTGCGGCGAGCCCCAGCAGCAATAACCCCAGGCTGTGGGCGATATGGTACTGGATCCCGGTTTGATACGTTTTTTGCTTGTCTTCGGTCAGGATGTTCTTGAGGGCATGCGCCCCGAAGGCGCCAAGGGCTACGGCGAGAAACATCATGATGCTGCCAAGCGTAAGCAACGTTTGCATTTTATAGAAACACCTCCCTCCAAATCTTACCGATTCCCCGGACGCTCGTCAAATTGAAGCCCAAAAACAGCTGCGCCCTTTTAAGAGGAAACGCAGCTGTTTTTGAAGATATCAGAAAGTATAAACTTCGGAGCATTGGTATCCTGATATCGCAAGAAAAACTAACGTTAAACGCGGTCTGTCTACTTTGAATGTACGTCGATAGACGTTTTTCTTATGTTCGAACCTTTATTTGGCCGGACGCTCGATTTGTCCGTAGCCGACCGTCGTAAACCAGTCCTTGACCGTATCGAACTCCTTCGAGAAGGACAAGCAGAGCAGCAACAGAATACGGGCGTGGGCGGCGTTGAGGTTATCCCCGGCAATGATGCCGTCGCCGCTGGAATAGTTGCTGCCCGAACCGGTACGGGTCGTCGTGACGAATACGACGCCTTTTTCGATCGCGGCTTTACGCTCCTCGCTCATTGCCTTGGATATGCCGCCTGCGCCGGTTCCGGCGGTCACGATGCCTTTGGCGCCGTTTGCGACGAACCCGCTGATCGCGCCGGGACCGGCATCCTGATAGGAGTATGCGATTTCGACCTTGGCCAGAGCGCTTTTGGCGATTTTGCCGAGGTCAAACGGCGTAGCCCATTCGCTAGCCGGCTTCAACGCGCGGAACGGCGCCCGGTAAACGCGGATCGTCTTCTCATCGATATAGCCAAGGGCGCCGATTTCCGGCGTGACGAACGTGTCGGTCCGGTAGGAGTTGGTCTTCGTCACTTCCCGGGCGGCGTGGAATTCGTCGTTCAGCATCAGGACGGTGCCGAAATACTTCGTTTTGCCGCTGGCCGCGAGCTTGATCGCGTTATACAGGTTGGCCGGCGCGTCCGTCCCGATCACGGTCCACGGCCGCATCGAGCCGGTTACGACTACGGGTTTCGGGCTGCGAACGGTCAGGTCGAGGAAGTAGGCGATCTCTTCCATTGTATCGGTCCCGCTCGTTACAACGACGCCGTCCTGGGTTTTGAGCGCTTCGTCCACTTTCAGGGATAAATCGTATAATTGCTCAATCGTATAAGCGCTGGAGCCGGAGTTGCCGAACTGATAGGTGGTGACGTCGGCGATTTGATCTTTATTCGGAAGCGAGGCGACCAGATCGGCGATCGGCAGCGAACCGGCCTTGTAGTTCTGGAAGCTGGTTTCGTCCTTGGATTGTCCGGCCAGCGTGCCGCCGGTGGCGATCACCTGCACCTTGGGCAGCTTTTTGACGGCTTCGGCTGCCGTAACGGTGCCGGTAACGGTCGTCGTTTCAGCCGCGGAAGCCGGGGCGAGAAACAGATTGGGGAGCAGGGCGGTTACCGCCAGCCCGGTGACCAAAAGAGTTTTTAAACTGCGGGAAGTCCATTTCTTCATTCCATCAACCTCCAAGATGTTTTTTTGCGTTAACGATATGTAAGATAAAATAACGTATAATCGCTAACCTGAAATGAATTATAGTTCGATGTCATATTTTATGACAAACAAGAATGATCCCGAAGTAAACGCTTAACAACGGGGAAATCGATGACATATCCTTGGTTATCTCTCGTTTAAAGCATTTTCATAAAATCTAAAAAAAGAAACTTTTATGTAAATTTATATGACATTCGATTTGAGTCTGGAATATTTTAAGGTCAAGGTAAATGTAGAACTTTGGTATCTTTCAAACGTTTTTAAAAATAGTGCAGGGGCAGGACGAGCCGCGTACGTCTATATCATTGGGAGGAGGGGAGAGTCATTGACGAAACGTCGTTTATTCTGAGATTTCAGCAGGGAGACCGCGGCGTATTTCCGTGGCTGGTCCGGGAATACGGCACTCATGTATACCGGGTAGCCTATTCGGTGCTGCATGATGCCAAGGAAGCGGAAGACGCTGCGCAAGAAACCTTCCTGCAAATCTATAAATCTCTCCCGGAGTACCGTTCCCGAGGACTAAAGACCTGGATCACCCGCATCGCCGTCAATAAGGCGATCGATTTCAAACGCAGGCGGGAGCGCCGCAAAGAAGAGCAATGGGACCCTGCCGATCTGGAGCTTCAAGCTCCCGTACGGGAGGACGATAGCCTGGCAGAATTGCTGGATGCCGAACGCAGCCGGGAGCTTCGCCGCAAAATCGCCAAGCTTCCGTCGGGGCACCGCCAAATCGTCACCGAGTTTTATCTGGAAGGAAAAAGCCATGAGCAAATCGCCGCAGAACTTAGCGTGACGGTCAAAACGGTTGAATCCAAGCTATACCGGGCTAGAGCCTATATTCGCGAGCATTGGCCAAGGGAGGAATGGGGATGAGCAGCAAGGAGGAGAACAAACCCGGGCTGTGGACGGATTACATACGCGGGAATGCCGAGCCGGAGGCGCAAGGGCGCATGGAAGCCCTGCTGCTGAGGGATGAAGCGGCCTTTGCGGCATACGCCGAAGCTCTATCCTCGCTGGAGCAAGAGCTGCCCGAACCGGAAGACGAGGCTGCGTTGATGCGAGCCGTATTAGGGGCCTTGCCGCGGGAAGAGCAGCAGCTGAAGCCGGCGAAGCGAACCCATGCCTGGAGCCGACACCCTTTGTTCCATTATGTCATTGCCGCTTCCATTACGCTGCTGCTGCTGACCGGCGGATTTTTTGACCGGATGACCGCAGGGGCGGGCGAGCTGTTGAACCGGCCGCAGCAGCCTTCGCTGAGCAAGCAGATGATGGAGGCTGCGACGGGCTGGCTGGACGGCTTGAAACGATAAAATATCAATCATATTCGTACAAAATAGAGGGAGAAAGGAAGGATTCGCAATGCCATTTATCCGCAATCGGCTGCTGGCTTTACTGTTGAACTTTATCCCCGGCCTGGGGCATCTCTACTGGGGCAAAAAAGGGAGGGGCGTGTTCTATCCGAGTCTTTTTTTCGGCGGGCTTTTGTTAGGCTTCGTATTGTCTATGGCCACGACTAGCGGTGAGCTGGCTATGGTTACCCTGATCTCGGGAATCCTCCTCTGGCTGGTATCGATGGTCGACCTGATGGTGACGATGCTCCGCGAGCCCGCGGAGGAAATGGCTTACCGGGAGCATTTGCAGCATGTGCAGGGACCTGGGCGGGAGTCGGAAAAGTTCTATACGATCCTGCTGTCCTTCGTGCCGGGGTTGGGACATTTTCAGCTTGGACTCATGCAGCGCGGACTGTCGTTTTTGATCGCTTTTTTCGGCTTGATCACGATGATGTTTTTCGTTACGAGCGTGACGAATGAATCCGTGTTCCTGCTGTTCCTTGGACTGCTTCCGATCATATGGCTATATTCCATGTTCGATGCCGTGCAGCTCGTGCACCGCAAGCAAGCCGGAGAGGTCCTGATGGACCGGTCGCTGTTGGACGAATGGGAGGCCGGGCGGATCGAAGGCCGGCGCAGCAAGGTGCTGGGGACGCTGCTGTCCGCTTTTCCGGGGGCCGGCCAAATGTACCTGGGCTTGCAAAAACGCGGCCTGCAAATGATGGTGTTGTTTCTGGGCAGTTTCTACGTGATCGACGTGCTGCGGCTGTCGGTATTCCTGTTCGTTATCCCGATTATTTGGTTTTATTGCTTTTTCGACGGCCTGCAGCAGTTGAGCCGCTACGGCATCCTGCCGATGGAGGATCATCCGCTGATTCAAACGAGGGGGGAACACCAGCATTGGCTGGGGATCGCCCTGATCCTGTTAGGGGTTTATTTCGTTGGCATGGAATTGATCGTGCCGTTCGTCGATGCGAGGTTCCCCGAGCTAAGGCTGCATCTCCGGATCGATAAATACCTGCGCCCGACCGTCATCGCCTTGCTGCTGATCGGCGGGGGAGTGAAGCTGCTGGCAAAACCGAAGCGGCGGGACGCGATTTGGGAAGACGGGGAAATATAAGAGATTTGCATTAGCTTAATGAGAGACGGGCGTCCTTAGGGCGGAAGTCTCTCTATTTTCTTTTGCGGGCAGGAATTTGTTACAATGCAGGAAGTGGGATTGAGAGAAAAGGAGAACAAAACGATGTTTAAAGTATTTATCGTCGAGGATGATAAACCGTTGTTGGTCCTGCTGGAGCAATATTTGCAGCGATTCGGCTACGACACCCGCGCGGTGAGCGATTTTGCCGCGGTAAAGGACGAATTTGAACGATATAACCCCCATTTAGTGCTGATGGACGTCAATTTGCCGAAATACGACGGGTATTACTGGTGCCGCCAAATCCGTAACTTATCCACATGCCCGATCGTGTTTTTGTCAGCGCGCGAAGGTAAAATGGACCAGGTGATGGCGCTGGAAAACGGCGGCGACGACTATATAACCAAACCCTTCGATTACGATATCGTGATCGCGAAAATCAAAAGCCAGCTGCGCCGCGCATACGGCATGTATGCCGGCGGCGGGGACGACCGCTCCTTGACGGTGGCCGGACTGCGGCTGGACCGGGACCGCCTGCATCTCAGCCTGCATGAGAGCCGGGTGGAACTTAGCCTGACCGAGGTCAAAATCCTGGATGAGCTGATGAGCAAAATCGAACAGGTGGTCGGCCGCGACCGGCTGCTGGAGAAAATATGGGACGACCAGGCGTTCGTCGACGATAACACGCTTAATGTTTACGTCACGCGGGTGCGGAAGAAGCTATCCGCGCTGGGCATCGACGATGCGCTGCAGACCGTGCGCGGCCAGGGTTACCGGCTCGTGCCGCAGTGGGAGAATTAGAAGATGCGGCTGTTTATTCGGGAGCAGCGTCCGCTAATCGTGATTTATGTGCTGCAGTTGGCGATTACCACGTTCGTTTACTGGCTGGACGGCTACCGTCATCCGGCGATCAGTTTGTACGCCGTGCTGCTTAGCACGTGTTTGCTGCTGGCGTATTTGATCTATCGCTATATGACCAACCGGACGTTTTACCGCCGTTTGGAAGAACCGCTGGATTCGCTTCGCGGGTTTGCCGATGTGAAGCCGGGAACTCCGCTGTCCGACGGACTGCGGCAGTTGCTCAAAGCGCAGTACCGCCATTACCTGGCGGAGCTGAACGGACAGCAAAGCAAAATCGACGGCCACCTTCATTTCATCAACCAATGGGTGCATCAGATGAAGACGCCTTTGTCCGTCATTCATTTAATGGTGCAAAACGACGACGACCCGCGTTCGGTCGCGATCGGCGACGAGCTGGACCGGCTGCGCAAAGGGCTGGAAATGGTGTTGTATACCGCCCGGTTGGACGCGTTTGAGCATGACTTCCTGGTGGAGACGCTGGAACTGGAGCCATTGGTGCGGTCTGTCGCATCGGCGCAAAAACGTTTGTTCATCCGCCGCAAGGTGTTTCCGCTCATCGAGATCGAAGCGGGCCTATCCGCAGCCTCGGATGAGAAATGGCTGTCGTTCGTGCTGACGCAAATCATGACGAACGCCGTGAAATATACCGTTAAGGAGAAGGCGAAACTCCGTTTTCGCGGCTTTTCGCGGGGCCGCGAGGCGGTGCTGGAAATCGCGGACGAAGGCGTGGGCATCCCGGAAAGCGATGTGCCGCGGGTGTTCGACGCTTATTTCACCGGGGAAAACGGCCGGAGCTTTCAGGAGTCGACCGGGATGGGCTTGTACCTGGTGAAGCAAATCTGCGACAAGCTGGGGCACCGGGTCGAATTAGAATCGCAGGCGGGACGGGGCACGACCGTGCGGATCGTGTTCCGGCCGGACGAATAAGCTTACAACGAAGTAAGGTAACTGTAAGGTTGAGCCATGGAGCCGGCAGCCGCGGCCTTTATATAATTAAGACATCCCAAGCGAGATAAAGGAGCGCACGGCAATGGCCATCTTGGAAGTACGGGCGTTATCGAAAATATACGAAGGCAAAATCGCCACCAAAGCCTTGGACGGCGTGTCCTTCAAGATCGAAGCCGGAGAATTCGTCGGCATCATGGGACCGTCCGGCAGCGGAAAGACGACGCTGCTGAACGTGATCGCCACCATCGACGAACCGACCTCCGGCGAGGTGATCCTGAATGGGCAAGACCCGCATCGGATGGCCAAGGAGCAGACGGCCTTGTTCCGGCGGCGGGAGCTGGGGTTCATTTTTCAGCATTTCAATCTGCTGGATACGCTCACGGCGGAGGAGAATATCGTCCTGCCGCTTACGCTGGACGGCGTACCCGTCCCGGAAATGAAGGCCCGTGCCTGGGAGATGGCGCGGCGCCTCGGGATCGAGGAGATTTTGCCCAAGCATACCTATGAAATGTCGGGCGGACAAATGCAGCGGACAGCGATCGCCCGGGCGATGATTCACGAGCCTTCGCTCATTTTGGCCGACGAGCCGACCGGCAATCTGGATTCCAAATCGTCGCGGGGCGTGATGGAGGCGTTCGCCGCCATGAATGAATCGTACCGGGCGACGGTCATGATGGTGACGCATGACGCGCTGGCGGCCAGTTATTGTCACCGGGTGATTTTTATCAAGGACGGCAAGCTCTACAACGAAATGTATCGCGGGAATAACCGGCAGGCCTTTTTCCAGAAAATCATCGACATGATGTCGCTGCTGGGAGGGGACAGCCATGACCTTTCGTCAATTCGCCTTTAACAATGTGCTGCGGAACAAACGGACGTATGCCGCTTATTTCCTGAGCAGCTCGTTTTCCGTCATGATCTTTTTCGTCTGCGCCTTGTTCCTGTTCCATCCCGGTCTCCAGGAACAGGTCGCGTACCGTTCGGCGGTGCTGGTGTTATCGTCAGCGGAAGTCATCATGTACGTGTTTTGCTTTTTCTTCGTGATTTATTCCGTTGGTTCGTTCCTGCGTTCCCGCAAACGCGAATTCGGGATTCTGCTGCTGCACGGCATGACCGAGAAACAGCTGCGCAAGCTGGTTTTCCTGGAAAACATGCTGATCGGCGCGGGCTCGATGGTTTGCGGCATCGTTGAAGGGTTGCTGACGGCGAAGCTGTTCCTGATGGCCGGATCCAACCTGCTGGGCGTCACCCAGCTTGCGTTCCATGTGCCATGGTCCGGTTTGCTGCTGACGGTGGCGGCGTTTTCGCTGTTGTTCCTGCTGATCTCGCTTTGCACGACGCTGCTGCTGGGGTCAAACCGGCTGATCGAGTTGTTTCAGGCGGAAATGAAACCGGCGCCGCCGCCGCAGGCATCCGCGGTCCTGTCGCTGCTCGGGGCCCTGCTGCTGGGCGCGAGCTATGCGTTGGCGTCGACGGCGACGGCGTCGAACGTGCTGATCCGCATGCTGCCGGTGACGGCGATGACGATCGCGGGGACGTATTTTTTCTACACGCAGCTTAGCGTCTTCCTGATCCAGCTCGCGAAGCGGCGGCTCGGCTTCTATTGGCGCAGGACGAATCTGGTGACCGTGTCGGGCCTGGCCTACCGGATGAAGGAAAACGCGCGGATGTTTTTCCTGGTAACGGTGATCTCTACGGTGACCTTTTGCGCGGTGGGTGCCTTTGCGTCGGTCAATCGGCTGGCGGACGAATTCGAGCAGGATTATCCGGTGGAGATCGGCTACGTAGCCAAGGCGGGCAGCCGGCTGGAAGAGGAGCATTTGCAGCGGATTCGCGGCGAGCTGGAAGCCAAAGGGATCGCATATCGGACGGAAAGCCTGCCGGTCTATGTCGCGGAGGTCGCCTCCTCGACGACGGCGTCGCCGGTGGAGCGGATGCCGTTGATCGCTTTTTCCGATTATGTCCGGGCGTTGGCGGCGGCAGGCATTGAGGTTTCCGAAGAGCCGCCCGGCATGAATGAAGCGATGGTGCTGCTGAGCTCGGAACGGGAAAGGCCGCTGCTGAAGCAGCGAGCGCCGGCCAGCTATGTATTTGCCGATAGCGGTGGCCTGGAGGTGCGGGAAATCGGATTAACGCAGCATGTGGCGATTCCGGAATCCCTGATCGAGCCCACCGGCGACGATTGGGATGGGAATTTCTCCGGTTTGGTCGTTAACGATAAGCTGCCGGCGCGGCTCGGGGCTGGTACGGATGCCGATGCGAGGAAGAATACGGGGCCTTTGGCGGATACGGAGTCATCGCTGCGAATCGATCGCTTTACCGGATTCTACGCGGACCGTCCGGAACTGACCCGCGGCATGGCGGCGGAGTTGACGGACAACGGCAAAATGAGGTACGACATGGATCGGCCTTATACGTTGACGGTAAGCGGTACCTTATATGAGGTGCAGCGGACGACGTACCGGGCGTTGTTGTTTTTCGCCCTGCTGGTCGGCACGGTCTTTTTCATCGCGGCGGGAAGCTTTCTCTACTTCCGGCTGTACAGCGATTTGGCGTACGACCGGCGGCAGTATGGGGCGATGGCCAAGCTCGGTTTGACGGAGCGGGAGCTCACCCGGATCGTGACGCGCCAGGTGGGACTGCTGTTTTTCGTTCCAATCGCGCTGGCGATGGTGCACAGCCTATTTGCTTTTAAGGCGATGCAGAGTTATTTCAACTTCTCCGTCGCTTGGCAGACCGTCGTAATTCTAACCAGCTTTTTGCTGGCGCAAGTGGCCTATTTCTTCATGATCCGGGCCCGGTATTTGCGCAATGTAAAAAAAGCGATTCGATAAATCCTACTGGAGGTACAACGTGGAAAACTGGATTACGGAGTTTATGGAGCAGTTCGGGTATTTCGGCATCTTTTTGCTCATCGCCCTGGAAAATGTGTTTCCTCCCATCCCGTCGGAAGTCATCTTGACGTTCGGGGGATTTATGACGACTTACTCCAGCCTCACGCCGGTTGGGGTGATTATCGCCTCCACCGTGGGCTCGGTTTTCGGCGCGGTCATTTTGTACGGTATCGGTTATCTGGTTAACGTCGACCGGCTGGAAGGCTGGATCGGCCGTTACGGCCGGATACTCCGCCTGAAGAAAGAGGACATCCGCCGGGCGGACGCCTGGTTTGACCGGTACGGTTATTGGACGGTGCTGTTCTGCCGGATGATTCCACTGATCCGCAGCCTGATTTCCATCCCGGCGGGGATGTCGAAAATGAAGTTTAGCTTGTTCCTGTTGTTTACGACGATAGGGACGCTGATTTGGAACGTGGCCCTGGTGATGCTCGGAGCCGCCGTCGGCGGTTCGTGGGAACAAATCGTCGAGTTCATGGACGTCTACTCGAATATCGCCTATGGCGTAATCGGACTCGGCGTATTGATCCTGCTGATGATTTGGCTGCGACGCAGAAAAGGCGCGGCCGCCGAACGGCAAAGCCGGGGGCAGGAGAACTAGGATAAAATAGAAAGATAAAGGAGAAACCGATACGATGAGTTTTCTGGATTTGCTTAAAGCGATAATTTTGGGCTTGGTGGAAGGGTTGACGGAGTTTGCTCCGGTCTCGTCCACGGGGCATATGATCATTGTCGACGACATGTGGCTGCAAACCGAGCAGCTGCTGGCTTCGAAATACGTAGCCAATACCTTTAAAGTCGTGATTCAGCTCGGCTCGATATTGGCCGTCCTGGTCGTGTTCCGGAACCGGTTTATCGATTTGCTGGGACTGTCGCGGTTTATGCCGGAGAAGACTCGGCAGGAAGGGCCGCGACTCAAGTTGATGCAAGTGATCGTCGGGCTGATTCCCGCCGGGATCCTCGGTGTCCTGTTCGAGGACTTCATCGATGAGCATCTGTTCTCAACGGCAACGGTGTTGATCGGTTTGGTGCTTGGCGCATTGTTGATGATAGCCGCCGACCGTTTCGCCCCCAAGCGGGCCAAGGTGGAGACCGTCGATCAAATCACGTACAAGCAGGCGTTTACGATCGGCCTGGTGCAGTGCCTGTCGATCTGGCCGGGCTTCTCGCGCTCGGGATCGACCATTTCCGGCGGGGTGCTGCTGGGCCTCAGCCACCGCGCGGCCGCCGATTTCACTTTCATTATGGCAGTGCCGATCATGGCGGGAGCCAGCGCGATCTCACTGGTGAAGAACCTGGAGTATTTCACGCCTGAGGCGTTGCCGTTTTTCGTGGTTGGTTTCATCAGCGCCTTCGTGTTTGCCTTGCTGTCGATCCGCTTTTTCCTGAAGCTGATCAACCGGATCAAGCTGGTGCCGTTTGCGGTATATCGCATTTTGCTGGCCATCGTGATTTGGGTCGTGTATTTCTAAGCAAGGACGAGCGTGATGGGAGAGTAGTAGTTGTAAAACGTACAACATTTTCGCCCCTCCATTCAGAGTTTAGGCCGAATTGTTGCATAAAGTACAACTTTTTCGCGGGATAGAGGCATGTTTAGGCGAAAGTGGTGCATGAAATACAATATTCTCCATCGAACCATAAAAAATCGTTCAAATTGTTGTACGCAATGCAACATTGTCCGAAGGGGCGCAGATAAATGAAGGGATGCTGCTTAAAGCGGCATCCCTTGTTGCATTGTAGAACATCGACTTCCTTGGAACCGTTCCGCGATTACCCGCAAGCGCAGTTCAACACCGGCTTCCGGGCGGCGCCGGTTTCGTCCAGGCGCGTCACCGGCGTCGTGTACGGTGCGTTCAGCAGGATTTCCGGGTTCGTCTCTGCCTCTTTAGCGATGGCGATCATGACGTCGATGAAGCCGTCGAGCGTTTCCTTGCTTTCGGTTTCCGTCGGCTCGATCATGATGCATTCCTCGACGTTCAAAGGGAAATAGATGGTCGGCGGGTGATAACCGAAGTCGAGCAGCCGCTTGGCGACGTCGAGCGTGCGGATGCCGTATTTGGCCAGCCCGCTGCCGGACATGACGAACTCGTGCTTGCACACGTCCGGGTATGGCATTTCGAAGTAAGGGGCCAAGCGCTTCATCATGTAATTGGCGTTGAGCACGGCGTTTTCCGATACCTGGCGAAGACCTTCCGGACCCAGGGTGCGGATGTAGGCATAGGCGCGAACGAGGATGCCGAAGTTGCCGTAATAAGCTTTGACCCGGCCGATCGAGCGGGATGTTCCGCCGTCTCCGTCTCCGGCCCTATCGGTCGATCCTTCGGCGCGGCTGCCGCGAATCGCATATTTGCCGGATTCGTTCTTGACGACCGTCGGCTGCGGCAAGAAAGGGGCGAGCAGCTTCTTCACGCCGACCGGACCGGCGCCGGGGCCGCCGCCGCCGTGCGGCGTGCTCATCGTTTTGTGCAGGTTGAGGTGCACGACGTCGAAGCCCATGTCGCCGGGGCGCGTGATGCCCATAATGGCGTTCGAGTTGGCGCCGTCGTAATACAGCAGGCCGCCGGCCGCATGCACGATGTCGGCGATCTGCCCGATTTGCTCCTCGAACAGGCCCAGCGTGTTCGGGTTGGTCAGCATCAACGCCGCCGTGTCATCGCCCACGGCTGCCCGGAGGGCGTCCAAATCGACCATGCCTCGTGCGGTCGAAGGGAGGGTCACCGTCTCGAAGCCGGCGACCGAAGCGCTGGCCGGGTTCGTGCCGTGTGAGGAGTCGGGCACGATCACTTTCGTTCGCTTATCGCCGCGGCTTTCGTGGTAGGCGCGGATCATCATCAAACCCGTCCATTCCCCGTGGGCTCCCGCCGCCGGTTGCAGCGTCACCTCGTCCATGCCGGTGATTCCGGCCAGATCCTGCTGGAGGCGGTACATCAGTTCGAGCGCTCCCTGCAAGCTTTCCTCCGGTTGGTAGGGGTGGATTTTGGCCAAGCCGGGATACCTTGCGACATCCTCGTTAATCTTCGGATTGTATTTCATCGTGCAGGAGCCCAGCGGATAAAACCCGTTATCCACGCCGAAGTTGCGGCGGGATAAAGCGGTGTAGTGACGGATGACATCCACCTCGTACACCTCGGGAAAAGCCAAACCGTCGGCGCGCAGCATTTCCTGAGGCACCAATTCCCCCGCAGGGACGGCGGGAACGTCGCATTCCGGCAGGGAGTAGCCGATCCGGCCGGGGCGGCTGCGCTCAAAAATCAGCAATTCATCCGGTTTCGTATCTTTTATTTCGAGCATATCGATTCCTCCATTACGCTGGCGAATTGGTCGATTTCCGCTTTGCTGCGTTTTTCCGTCACGGCGATCAGCACATGGCCGGCCAGTTCGGGATAACTGCGGCCGAGATCGTAGCCGCCGATAAATCCGGCCTCCAGCAGTTTTCGCTGCAGACGTTCCGGTTCGGTGCCTTCCGGCAGGCGAAGCACGAATTCATTAAAGACCGGAGCAGGGAAGGCCAGGCTCACTCCCGGGATGGAAGAGAGGCGCGTTTTGGCATAATGGCTTTTTTGCAAATTGAGCTCCGCGGCCACGGCCATGCCTTGTTTCCCCATCACCGACAAATAAACGGAAGCGGCGAGAGCAAGCAGCGCCTGATTGGAGCAAATGTTGGAGGTCGCCTTCTCGCGGCGGATATGCTGCTCGCGCGCTTGCAGCGTCAGCACGAACCCGCGTTTGCCGCTCCGGTCGGTTGTTTGTCCCACGATCCGGCCAGGCATCCGGCGCATATAGGCTTCCGACACGGCGAAAAATCCGCAGGTCGGGCCGCCGAAGGAAGGCGCCAGCCCAAGCGGCTGCGCGTCGCCGACGACGATGTCGGCCCCCAGCTTGCCCGGGGCTTCGAGCAGGCCCAGCGACAGCGGGTTGCTGCTGACGATCAGCAGGCCGCCGTGCGCATGGATCAGCTCGCCGATGGCGCGGATATCTTCGATGGAACCGAAGAAGTTCGGGCTTTGGATCAACACGGCGGCGGTGTCTCCCGAAATGGCCGAGACCAGCGCCTCGCGATCGGTGACGCCGCTATCCCAGCCAACCTCGACCAGTTCAAGATTGAGCCCATGCGCATAAGTCGCCAGCACCTCACGGGCTTCGGGATGCACGGCCCGCGAGACGACAAGCTGCTTGCGCCGGGTAGCGGCAGCGGCCAAAGAGCCGGCCTCCGCAAGGGCCGTAGCGCCGTCGTACATGCTGGCATTGGCGACCTTGAGGCCGGTCAGCTCGCAGATGTAGGATTGGAACTCGAAAATCGCCTGCAGCTCGCCTTGGCTGATTTCCGGTTGATACGGCGTATAAGCCGTGTAAAATTCGGAACGGGAGACGACGTGCTGAATCACGGACGGGATATGATGGTCATAAAGTCCTGCGCCCAGGAAGCTGGCATAACGGTCGGTATCGGCATTGCGCGCGGCCAGCGCCGACATATGCCGGGTTAGCGCGTATTCGTCCAGCCGGGAAGATACCGGCAACTCGCCCTTGAAGCGAATATCCTCCGGAATATCCTTAAACAGCGCGTCGACGGAATCAACGCCGATGGTCGCGAGCATTTCCGTTCGGTCTTGTTCGGTTAACGGCAGGTAACGGTGTTTCAACATAGGTTTCTGAATGCTCCTTTCACCGCTTGGCGGATGGGTTTCGGCGATAAAACGGCAGCGGGACGACCTTGGCCTTGAGCTGCTTGCCGCGGATATCGACTTCAAGCAGGGTGCCGGCGGCGGCATGCGCGCTTTCGATGAGCGCCATGCCGAGATTTTTCTTCAACGTCGGCGATTGCGTGCCCGTGGTCACTTCTCCGATCGGCAAGCCGGAGCCATCGGCAAACACCGGGTAATGCGTGCGCGGAATGCCGCGATCGAGCATTTCCAGGCCTACCAGCTTGCGCGGGATGCCTTCCTCGCGCTGCTTGATTAACGCGTCGCGCCCGATGAAGTCGTCTTTCTCCAATTTGACGAACCGGAGCACGCCGGCTTCGAGCGGGGAAATCGTCGGCGACAGCTCCTGCCCGTACAGCGGCAGGCAGGCTTCGAAGCGCAGCGTGTCCCGCGCCCCAAGCCCGGCGGGAATCAGCCCTTGGGCTTCCCCGGCATCCATCAGCGCGTTCCACAGCGCTTGAGCGTGCTCCGCCGCAACGTACAGCTCAAATCCGTCCTCGCCGGTGTAGCCCGTGCGCGAGAGCAGCGCCTGGATGCCGCCGACCCGCGTCCTCGGGTAAAATGTGAACGGGCGCAACGCGCCGGGATCTTTCTCCTCCGCGCAAAGCGGGGAGAGGATGGAGGCGGAAAGCGGACCTTGCAAGGCGAGGAGGGCCGTTTCGTTGGAGGCATTGCGCATCGTTACGCCTTCGGCGGGAAGATGCTGCTGCAGCCAATCCCAATCCTTCTCGATGTTGGAGGCATTAACGACAAGCATGTATTCGCCTTCGTCCAGTTTATAGACCAGCAAATCGTCAACGACGCCGCCGTCCGGGTAACAAAGCAAGGTGTATTGGGCTTTTCCCGGTTCAAGCAAGGTAATGTCGTTCGTCGTCATCCGCTGCAAGAAGCTTTCCGCTTCGGGGCCTACGGCGTAAAACTCGCCCATATGTGACACGTCGAACAAACCGGCCCGATCGCGTACCGCCTCGTGCTCCTTCTGAATGCCGCTGAACTGCACCGGCAGCTCCCAGCCGCCGAAATCGATGCAGCGGACGCCTTCGTAACGTGCGTAACAGGAATAAAGCGGCGTTTGGTGCAATTGGGGTTCGGACATCATGATCACCTCGTTTGGCCTGATCGGCCATAGTTCACTGCTTTTCCCTATAAAAATAAAAGGACAGGCCAAGAAATTCCGTTCGGCGCGACCTGATACGATACGCTGACTCACGGATTTTCATCGGCTCTGTCCCTTGTACCTGAGAGTTACCCTGCGCCGGAACGCGAGTGATCGTAATCCCTCGACGCCATCGAAAACAGGTTTCCCCTTGGGTGATTCGCGTTACAGGTGTTTGAACAATCAACCCCTATAGGCAAATTCTCTCCAGAGATGCGTCCGGCAGAAGTCCTTTTGCCTGAGAGATTCACCGCGACCGCGGCTTGCTCCTTCGGCGTTACAGTACTTCGGAATTGTAATCTCTCCCTCTGCCATCAACCGCAGTTTACACATCTCATTAATACTCAAAATACGCCTCTATGTCAATAAAGTTATCATAAAAATTTTTAATATTTTTCATTTTCAGAGAAGGCAACGCTTACATCTTATCAACTCTATTAATTGTGTTAATAATATTGACATGAGAGCTAGGTTTGGAATAATCTGAACGAGAAATGCAAAATGATTCATGATGAACCGCGGTTGTTGTCTTTTTTCTAACGCGCCAACGTTGGACTTCATAATCCAGTTTGAAAGAGGAGGAAATAGCTTGGCCAGTGAGATCAGGGAAAATGTGTGGTACAGCGACGATCATGAATGGGTACTTGACATGGGGGACGGTACGGTGAAAATCGGCATCTCCGACGTGGCCCAACACCGCCTCGGCGATATCGTATTCGTGGAGCTGCCGGACCCGGGACAGGAGATTGAAGCCCAGGACGGCATCGGCACGATCGAATCGGTCAAAACGGTGGCCGATCTGTTTACGCCGGTCAGCGGAACCGTGCTCGCGGTCAACGGAGAGCTGGATGCGTCGCCGGAGCTCGTCAACGAAGAGCCCTATGACGGGGGATGGATGGTGCATATCCGGCTGAAGGAAGATCCGAACATCGCGTTCTCCAAGCTGATGGATTCGAAGGCATACGGCGAATTCCTCGAAAGGTAAGCGCAAGCCACGCGCAAAAAAATAAACTCGCGGCACGAAGGAACGAATGCATGCCGCGGGTTTGTTTGGCGTGCGTCAGCGTTTGGGCGGAAGCTGGATCGAACGGTGCAGCACCTCGAAAATAAATTCGAACGCCTCAAGACGGCATCGGGCCTCGTTGGCGTTTTGGCCCCAGGCATAAATGCCGTGACCACGCAGCAATATGCCGGGAATCCGGGTGTCGAGCGCGCGGGGAATCCTCTTGGCGATGGCGGAAATCTCGGCATGGTTGGGCAGGATGGGCACGCGAATGGCCGCATTTTCTTCCCCGATGCCCAGCTCCTTGATCGATTCAATCCCTTGCGCCGGCACGTAACCTTCATCGCCGTAATATTCGCTGAGCACATTGTTCATCACCGTATGGGCGTGAATGATCGCGCCGCTTCCGGTCATCCGGTAGATTTTGGCATGGATGGGCGTATCGGCGACGGGCTCGAGCCGGGTCGCTTCGCACGGTTCGCCGGCGGCGTCCACGAACAGGAAGCCCTCGGGAGCAGGCGCCGATATGTTCTTGCCGCCGGATGCGACGGCAAAATAAAAGTCGCTCGGCGCAAAATCGCCCACTCGAACCGACAAACTGCCGCCGATATCCGGAAATCGGCTGCGTTCGGCAAATTGCTCATGAAAGCCGCGCAGCTCGCCAAGAGCGGCTTGTTTCTCCTCCCATGGAATCGCGCTGAACGTCACGGTTGCCATCTCCCTTCCCGCGTTTGAAAATCGTCTTCGACTATCCTACAATAAGGCCGCTTTTACGGCTTCGCCCATTTCCATGGAACGCTCGGCGGCCCGGTGCACGGCGGCCCGCACGCTCGGCTGGAAGCGGCCGCTTTCCAGCACCGCGATCGCGGCCTGCGTGGAGCCGTTCGGCGAAGTGATGTCCGCCCGCAGCTTGGCCGGTTCTTCGCCGGTTTCGGCCATCATCAGGGCGGCGCCAAGCACCGTCTGTACCGTCAGCTCGCGCGATTGCGCCGCCGACAAGCCGCCTTGGATGCCGGCTTCGATCATGGCTTCCATCAAGTAATATACATATGCCGGGCCGCTGCCGGATACTCCGGTCAGAATTTCCATCTGTTCTTCGGGAATGACGCTGACCATGCCTACCGCTTCGAACATCGACAATACCTGGGACTGCTGCGTCTCCGTCGTTTCGGCGGAGAAGGAGATGCCGGTCGCGCCTTGTCCGATCGAGCAGGACGTATTCGGCATCGTGCGGGCGATCGGCGCCTTGGCGCGAAGCAGCGCCTGGATCGTCGAGATGGACAGGCCGGCGATCAGGGAGACGATCAGCTGGTTCTCGCGCAGCAGTGGGCCGAGCCCGGTTAACGCTTCGCCGGCGTCTTTCGGCTTCATGGCGAGGACGATGATCGAAGCTTCCTGCAAATGGCGGTGTTTGGCCTCGTCTTCGATCGCGGTCGCCACGCCGTAGGTGTCCGATAAATACGCGAGCCGCTCCTTGCTGGAGCGGTTCAGCATGGCGATCCGGTCCGCGTCGGCAACATGCTTGCCGAGCAGGCCGCGAACGATCGCTTCGGCCATCGAGCCGGCTCCGTAGAAGCAGATGGAGGAAGCCGCCAAAGAAAGATTCGTGTTCATAGTTATGACCTCCTGAGATGTGGGTGGGTGGATTGCGAAAAGAGGAAGGGCATCCGGGCGTTATTGCCGGATTTGCCCGTTCCCCTGGATGATGTATTTGCTGGACGTCAGCGCCGTAAGCCCCATTGGGCCGCGGGCATGCAGTTTTTGCGTGCTGATGCCGATCTCGGCGCCAAAGCCGAATTCGAAACCGTCCGTAAAGCGGGTGGACGCGTTATGATATACCGCGGCCGCATCCACCTCCTGCTGAAACCGTTCGGCGTTGCCGCCGTCTTCCGTCACGATGCATTCCGAATGATTGGTGCCGAACCTGGCGATATGCGCCAGCGCATCGTCCAGACGGCCGACGATTTTGACGTTAAGAATGTAATCGTTGTACTCGGTCGCGTAGTCGTCATCCGTGGCCTGAACGGCCCAGGGCACAAGGCGTCTGGTCGCTTCGCAGCCTCTGAGCTCGACGCCGGCTTCCTTGAAGCGGTTCGCCAGGTCGTTGAGATGGCGGGAGGCGAAGTCCTCGTGGACGAGCAGCGTCTCCATCGAGTTGCAAACGGAGGGGCGCTGCACCTTGGCGTTTAATGCGATGGCCGCCGACATTTCGGCGTCGGCCGTAGCGTCCAGATAGGTGTGGCAAATGCCGGCACCGGTTTCGATCACCGGGACGGTGGCGTTTTGCACGACGTTTTGAATCAGCGAACTGCCGCCGCGCGGAATCACGACGTCGAGCAGCCCGTTCAGCTTGAGCATTTCGTCGACGGAAGAACGGCTCGGGTCCTCGATCAGCTGTACGGCAGCTTCCGGGATGGCGGTGCCGGCCAAAGCTCCGTGAATGATCTCCACGATTTTGCGGTTCGAGGAGAGGGCGGAGGACCCGCCGCGCAGCACGACGGCGTTGCCGGTTTTCAGGCATAACCCCATCGCGTCGACGGTCACGTTCGGCCGGGCTTCGTATATGATCCCGATCACGCCGAGCGGCACGCGGCGCTTGACGATATGCAGCCCGTTCGGGCGGTCGATCGTTTCCAGCACGTCTCCGACGGGATCGGGCAGCGCGGCGATTTGCCGTAAGCCTTCGGCGATGCCTTCGATGCGCTCCCGGGTTAAAGCGAGCCGATCCAGCATGGCGGAAGAGGTGCCGATGTCCCGTCCCCGCTGCAAGTCCTCTTCGTTGGCCGCAATGATGGCGGCGCTGCCTTCGACGAGCGCCTCCGCCGCCGCCAGGAGCGCTTCGTTTTTCTGCGCGGTCGTCAAACGGTTTAATGCAGATACGGCGCTGCCGGCCTGTTCGGCTTTTTGTCTCACTTCACTCATGGGTCAAACCCTCCTTCATCCATGTTCCCAAATTATGATTTTAGCGAAATCCACTCATCCCGGTGGATAACCTCGAGGCGGTGGACGACTTCCATTTTTTTGATGACTTCGGCGCTGGGGAGTCCCAGGATATCAAGCAGCTGGTCCGCGTCGTAATTGACGATCCCGCGGCCGAGCACCTCGCCCCCGGCATTGGCCACCTCAACAACGTCGCCGGTGTGGAAGTGCCCGTTGGCGGCTTTGACGCCGACCGGCAGCAGGCTGCGTCCGCCGTGGATCAGCGCGTCCTCCGCGCCGGCATCGACCGTCAGCGTCCCGATCGGGGTGGAAAAAAAGCCGAGCCACTGTTTTTTGCGCGGCAGCGCCGCCCCGTGCGCTTCGAAATAGGTGCCTTTTCCGTCGCCCTGCAAGGCGGCCCGCAGATCGCCCGGCTCCGCCACTTTGCCGACGAAGACGGGAACCCCGCCGATCGAAGCGATTTTGGCGGCATCGATCTTCGAACGCATGCCGCCCGTGCCCACGGCGGAGCCGGCGCCGCCGGCGATGGCGTAGATCTCGCCGGTAATTTCCGCCACGCGGCCGATGCGCGTGGCGGCGGGATCCAGGCGAGGATCCTTGGTGTATAGCCCGTCCATGTCCGTCAGGATGAGCAGGTGATCAGCCCGGATCAGATTGGCGACGAGGGCGGACAACGTGTCGTTGTCGCCGAATTTCAACTCGTCCAGCGACACGGTATCGTTTTCGTTGATGATCGGCAGCACGTTTCTTTTCAGCAGCTCCTCGATCGCCATGCTGGCGTTGCCGGTCCGTTTACGGTTCTGAAAATCGGATCGGGTGAGCAGCACCTGGGCCGCCGACACCTCGTGCCCGGCGAGCGCTTCGCGGTAGCTTTGCATCAGGAGCGCTTGGCCGACGGCGGCCGCAGCCTGCTTCTCATGCAGCAGCTTCGGCCGCTCGGGGTAGCCGATCTCGCGGAAGCCGGCGGCTACCGCGCCGGAGGTGACGAGCAGCGGCTGGTAACCGCTGCGGATCAACCCGGCCAGCTCGGTCGCGAAATAGGCGATGGCGTCCCGGTTTAAACCTCCTTCCGACGATGTCAGCGAACTGCTTCCGATTTTAACGACGATACGACGCAGCATGGGGATCACTCCTAAATCTTGGTTGAAATTGCAGGATGGAGCTGGTTGCCGGCGTTTGTTGCCGGCAGTTTGTTGCCTAACGACACGGGAGCCGCTAATGGTGGAAAGAACGGTCTTTTTCGAACTGACGGACAGAGGAGCCGGCTTCCCGGGGCCTCCCAGAAAAACAAAAAAACTCCCGCCTTTGCATGCAAAGGACGAAAGTGTGACTTCCGCGGTACCACCTTTATTGATGAGGTTCTCATCCGACTCGAATGCCCGGTAACAGGGGCGCTGTCCGGCTTGGGGCCGGCCGCTCGGGGATAGGGTTCGGAAAGGGCAAGCATGTAAATTCTCGCAGCCGATGGAATTTACTCTCTGGGCGCCGCATTCTTTCGTACTGGTCCCGTCCTAGCGTTTAACGAATATCTGCAAACGATATGAATTAATGTTAGAATACCATGCGTTTCGCGGCTTTGCAAAGGAAAGGCGTAATTCGGGCGCGTTTTTTCGCAAATCAAGCGAGTTATCGCGTTGTGCCTTGCGTACTTGGGAGCGCCCCCGTTAAGATGGACTCAAGTTACGAAAGTCATGACACGCGAAGGGAGGGGCATTACGCTATGGCCGATTTGACGGAGCAACGAACAAACTGGCGGATCGCTTTGATTCAAAGCGATATTGCCCTGGGCGAGCCGGCGCGAAATCGCGAGAGGCTGGAAAGCGCCATGGAGCGGGCGGCTGAGGCTCCGGCCAAGCCTGACGTGATCGTGCTGCCCGAAATGTGGAATACCGGGTACGCCTTGACGGAAATCGCGCGGCTTGCCGATCCCGAAGGGCGGGAGAGTCGCGCGTGGCTGTCGGCATTTGCGGCGCGGCACGGGATCAACGTGGTAGCCGGATCGATCGCAGAGAAACGGAGCGGTCAGGTGTTCAACACGATGCGGGTGTTCGACCGTTCGGGTCAGGAGGCGGGCAGCTACGCGAAAATCCATCTGTTTCGGTTGATGGAGGAAGAGAAGTTCCTGAGCCCGGGCGAGCGGTGCGTCACCTTTGAGCTGGACGGCATTCAGGCGGGAGCATCCATCTGTTACGACATCCGCTTCCCGGAACTGGCCCGCACCCTGGCCCTTCAAGGCGCGAAGCTGCTGTTCGTGCCGGCGGAATGGCCGCATCCCCGCCTGCATCATTGGCGTACGCTGCTGATGGCCCGGGCCATCGAAAACCAGATGTACGTCATCGCCTGCAATCGAACGGGGAGCAGCGGCAAAGACGACTTTTTCGGCCATTCCCTGATCATCGACCCGTGGGGCGACGTTATCGCGGAGGGCGGGGAAGGAGAGGAAATCGTCGGCGTTACCATCGATCTGACGCTGGTCGACCAGGTCCGCCGCCGCATTCCCGTCTTTGCCGACCGCCGCCCCGGCCTTTATGAGTTATAAAGCGACTCGCGCCGCTCCATCGTCGCCTTGAACGTGTCGATGAACGCTTCCGCGGCCTTAGACAAATAACGGCCTTTGCGGTAGGCGATTACAAGCGTCCGGCTCGGGACGGGTTCGGCCAGCGGCAAATAGGCCGGGATCAGCTCGCTGCGTTTGGCCCGGGCGATAAACCGCGGAACGAGCGTGATGCCCATGCCGGCCGCGACCAGCGACTGTACGGTTTCGATGTTGTTGCTCTCGAACACCACGTTCGGCTCGAAGCCGGCGCTGCGGCACAGGTCGACCGTCAGCTTGCGGAACCCCTGGCCCTTTTTGAGGACGATAAACGGCTCTTCCTGAAGCAGCGCCAGCTTGACGCCATGCTCCATGACTCCCGGGAGTTTCGTCAGCCGATGGCCCTGCGGGACCGCCAAATCGATGATCTCCTCGCCGATCGGCACGTAGGAGAGCGTCGGCTCCTGCAGCGGCAAGGAGAGCAGGCTGAGATCGGTGCCGCCGCCGGCCGTCAGCTTCTCCAGGTTCAGCGAGGTATCCTCCAGCAGGGTGACCTGGATGTCCGGGTAGTTTTCCTTAAAAGCGGGAAGGACGTAAGGCAGCAGGTGGGAGCCGGTAATCGGCATGCTGCCGACCACGACGCGCCCGGCGCGCAATTGGGAGATATCGTCCATTTCCTGGCGGAGCTGGGCGACGGCGTCCATGATTTTTTGCGCATGCTCGATAAAGCTGGCCCCGGCGTAAGTCAGCTCAACGGTGCTCGTATTGCGCTGGAACAGCTTTACCCCGAGCTCCTGCTCGAGCTTGGAGAGCTGCTGGCTGAGCGAAGGCTGGGCGATATGCAGCTTGTCGGCGGCGCGGGAGAAATTTTTCTCCTCGGCGATTTGCAAAGTGTACTGAAGTTGGCGAAGTTCCATGCGTGTTAACCCCTTTATTTCTTATAAGTAGAACCTATAACTAGACTATATCATATAGGGTGAAATAATTCATCGATCGCAAGAGGCGAGGGGCGGTTCGCGATACGGGGTGAATTCTGGGATTAACTGCCAAGTTTGTCTTCCCGTATCGCTTCCCGTTATAATAGAGTCAAACATCGAGTGGGTGGAGGTTTTTCGCTTGAAACGGAAAAGATGGTGGAAAGAAATCAGCGGCTGGGGCGTCTCGATTGCCCTTGGCTTCGTGCTTAGCATGATTATCGGCATTTTTATTATTCAGCCCTATAAGGTAGACGGACATTCCATGGAACCGACCTTAAACGACAATCAGCGGATTTACGCCTGGAAGTTTACGCATGTGCTCGAGAAGCTGCCGGCCTATGGCGATATCGTCATTATCGACAGCCGCGTGGACCGGAGCCGCACCTTCTGGGACGATGTGAAGGAACACCCGATCATCACCTGGCTTTCCGGGGAGGAAGAGAAAGATATTTTCTACGTCAAAAGAGTGATCGGTTTGCCCGGCGATATGATCGAAGTGAAGGATGGCCACGTGTTCCGCAACGGAGAGCAGCTGCAAGAGTCTTACATTAAGGAGCAAATGATTGACGGGACGGCCCAGGTATGGGAGGTTCCCGAAAATCACGTGTTCGTGATGGGGGACAACCGGAACAACAGCAACGACAGCCGCAGCATCGGTCCGGTGCCGCTGGATCATGTGATGGGCATCGATTCGTTTTAAATAAGCTCTGGTTGTATTATGGTTCCAAAAACAAGACCCGCCTCTATAGGCGGGTTATTTGCGTGGTCGCGTTTACATACGTTCCGTATACTTCGTGATAGCCGCATCGTCATCCGGATATTTATATCCGAGAGCTTTTGCCACGGCTTTTGAGTATTTCCTGAACAATACGTAACATGTTAATAAAGACCGCCATATTTCCGGATACCCATTCTTGGAATAAGTGGATAGCAAAGCCTCCCAATCTTCAATCGGCAGGTAACGAGGGATGAATTTGTAGTTTTTCCCGACGCTAAAGGCATATCCTTGTCGAACCGATTTGCCAAGCCATCATTCGCAATAAATTAGGACGTGCTATCTCGCTTAAATGGTCTATGGCAAAAAGGATTTCTTTTCTCGCTAATCCTTTTACGACGTAAGTGGAAACCATCCAAAACTCATTGCAACAATCATCAAATTCTCTTGCGGTCGGCTTTCTGATCCAGTACTGCCGATCGTTCGCGATCACTTCGTTTTTGATCAACGCATCCTTATCGGACAAGACCTCGACCAAACCGTCGCTCGCCGCAAAATAATCCTCCAGCTCGTTTAATGGAATCAGGGTAAGGTCCAATTTATTTCCATCCTCGAAAAGAATCAAGTATGAAAACCAGTTGCCCAATTCCGGAGGAAAAAGCTCCATGTCCTCGGGTTTTTGCATCATGAGGCGACGGCCGAAACCATCGAGCCATCGATCGTTTTCTTTGAAGGAATCCAAATCCGTCACGAAATAGGAAATGTCGTAATCCTGGAATGCATCGGGGGGAATCCTTTTGTTCGTACGCGATCCTTCCAAAGTAACCAATCGGATTCTCTCATCGTTCCTTGCGAAATCCAAAATGAGGTTCATCATTTCTTGTTCGCTTCTCAAATCTATTGTCCTCCGTTTCCGCCTTTTTCTTGCCATAATCCCATTCTTCGCCGAGAACGCGGAAGTTGGCCGATCTATGGCGGAAATCGAGAGGTATAGGCAATGGCTATCAATGGTATTGCTTTCTGGTCTTGGACGATGCGAGGAACGGAGTTTAAAATAGGGGGCAGCAAAAAGAGAGAGGAGGTTTCGGCCCTGCTGCAAACCGTGTTGTCCACTTTGCTCCATGTCATCGTGCCGTTGTCGGTCCCGGTCGCCGCCGGCGCGCTTCTGGCGCGGTTCCGCGCCTGGGACACGAAGCCCCTGCTGACGTTGTACCTGTACGTGTTAAGTCCGGCGATCATTTTCGACACGCTCCGAAACGCTCATATTACTTCGGATGAACTTTACAGCACCATCGCTTTCTCCCTGGTGAATCTGCTGCTGATGTGGGGCGTGGCCAAGGCGGCGGGGATCGTCGGCCGGCTGGATCAGCCGGAAGCCGCCGGTTTGACGCTGATCTCGACTTTGACGAACAGCGCCAATTACGGGTTGCCGCTCGTGCTGCTCGCCTTCGGCCAGTTGGGGTTGGACAAAGCCTCGGTGTACGTCATTACGCAAATGATTATCGTCAATACGGTCGGCGTATATTTCGCCGCGCGATCCAGCTTTTCCGTGAAAAGCGCGGTCAAATCCGTATTTGCTTTGCCGGCGGTCTACGCGGCGGCGTTAGCCGTGTTTTTGAAAATCGCCGGACTGCACCTGGCCGCCGAGCTGGAGCAGGGTATTTCTATGGTAGCGGACGCCTATTCGCCGGTCGTGCTGACGATCCTGGGCGCCCAAATGACCAAGGTCGGACGCCCGGATGCCAAACGGGTGAAACCGGCGGCATTTTGGACGGGCCTGGCGGTTCGTTTGGCCATAGCGCCGATCATGGCCTACGCAGCCTTGAAGCTGCTGGGCATTACCGGCACGCTGTTTTCCGTGCTGTTCATCCTGGCCTCGATGCCGGTCGCGGTCAATGCTGTCGTGCTGGCCGAACGCTTCGACGCCGCTCCCGGCCTGGTGTCCAAATGCATCGTCTGGACGACGCTCGCTTCATTTCTTGCGCTCCCGGCGCTGCTGGTGCTCGCCCGGGCCATCAACTAAAGCGGCGCTCAAGTCCTACGTCCACCGGATTTTGCAGAAGTTTGGCTGCGAGGACCGGACCCAGGTCGTCGTGATGGCACTGCGCGGAGGTTTGGTGAAGTAATCCGGAGACGCGCGAATATCGTGCCAAGCCATACCCAATAAGGTCTGTGGGGCCGTTATAACTTGCCTTCTTGGCCCATGCGAATCTATTTCTTGAGATTTTATTCTAATATTATTAGAATAAAATCTCTTTTTTTATTTATTATATTCATAAAATCGGTATGAAAACGTTGACATAATGGATTTATGAACGTATAATCAGCTCGAAATAAACATAAATATTGGAATAAAACAAATGATTGAATTTCTCTAGGGTTAAGGGGGAGAGCCATGAGAAAAGCGTGCTGGGCGGGACTCTTGATCATCGGTTTGGGGATTGGGGGAGCCGGATGCGACTCTATGGGGCAGGACGCGAAAAGCCAGCCAGCCCAAATTCGTACTTATACGAACCCGATCACGCTGCCTGATGAATGGGAGCAATATGGATTGGGCGATCCGTTCGTATTCTCCTATAACGGATATTATTACTTATATGTAAGTACGAGAGATACGGACGCAGGGGTTAAGGTATGGAGCTCGGTCGATTTGGCAGAGTGGAAGTATGAAGGGTTGTGTACGGAGGATCCGATCACGACGGCTGCCTATGCTCCGGAAGTGAGATATTGGAACGGGAAGTTTTATATGTATACCTCACCGGCCGGTCAAGGGCATTACGTGCTGGAGAGCGACTTGCCGACCGGGCCATTCCGCGTGGCGACGGATAATTTCGGCCGTACGATCGACGGTTCGACTTTCGTGGATGACGATGGTAAGTGGTATTTTTACTACGCCGGCTCGATGGGGATCCAAGCCGCTCCTATGACCGATCCGCTCACCGTCGCTCCGGGAGAAACGCAAACGGGGGCTTACATGGGAGGTTGGACGGAAGGTCCGACGGTTTTCAAGCGAAACGGAAAATATTACATGACTTATACAGGAAATCATGTGTTCAGCAACGGTTACCGGGTGAATGCGGCGGTAAGCGATTCTCCGCTCACGGGATTCGCAGGCTTTGATGGCAATCCGGTACTCCTCCATTCAGACGGTGCGACGGTGGGCCTGGGCCACAATTCGATCGTGACCGGTCCTGATTTGGACACGCAATATATGATGTATCACAATCTGGAGGGGCCCGGTATCGTCGGTCCGCTCCGGCATTTGAACATGGATCGCCTGGTCTGGAACGGAAGCCGCTTCAAGGTATACGGGCCGACGGAGGGTCCGCAACCCGCGCCTGAGCCGCCGTCCTTCAGCGACCGATTTGAAAGAAGTGAAATCGGGGATGATTGGAAAAAAACAGGGGAAGGCGAATGGTCCGTGAACGCGGCGGAAGGTCTGATCGCCGCTGCTCAAGGGAAACAAGGGCGTTCCTTGCTGCTGGCGGAACCGAGGACCGAATCCGACTATACCGCGGAGTTTCATGTACAGCTGCGTTCGGAAAGCCAAGGAAGCAAAGCGGGTCTTGTTTTCTCCTATCAGGACGATGAAAGCTACGGCATCGTTCTGCTGGATGGTCAATCCCGCGAAATCAAGGCCGAGCTGTACCGGCAAGGAAAAACCGCCGCCGTGGAAAAGCAGCCGATTCCGGACGGCCTTGATCTCGGCACCCTGCAAAATTTGCGGCTGGAAGTTCAGAACCAAGCGGTCCGCGTGCATGCCGCGGGCATGCTTCTCCTCTCGCTCCAACTGGAGGAAGCGGCCGGAGCGGGGCAAATCGGTTACGCCGCTGAAAACACCGACGCCCGTTTCGGATACGCTGCCTTCAGCAATAAAGTAAACGGAAGCGGCGATCGGTTGGCCTACGCCCCCTTGCCTGGCCAAGTTGATGCCGTTCATGCGGAAAATGCGGAGGCGGTTACTGCCGCTGCCGCTGACGAGAATGGCGGTTACTACCTCGCCGAGCTGGCGGAAGGCACAAGCTTAAGCTATCGTGTGAACGTATCCAGCGAAGGGAGCTACAGCCTTCATTTTCGCATAGCCCCCGGTTCGCAAGGCGTCAAGTTCAGCCTCTCGGACGGGAACAAGGAGGCGGCGCCTGCCGTCGAAGTGAAACCTCCCGGGAATCCGGGGCAATGGAAGACGGTATCGTTCCATGGAGTGAAACTTGAAAGCGGTCTGCAAACGCTGAAGCTGAAAGTGAAGGAAGGTTCCATGGATTTTGCCTGGATGGAGGCGAGCGAATTCGCGCCCGTCAAGGAATTCAAGGACGGGTTTGACGGCAAAAACGCTTTCGGCTGGATCCGTTATGAAGGAGTTTGGTCCGTGAAGGACGGCCATCTGCGCGCATCGTCGCTGCAACCGGCAAAAATCGTAACCGGTGAATATGGCTGGACGGATTATTCGGTGGAAGCCGACCTTGCCGTACCCGCGGAAGGCGGACAGAGCGGCCTGTTGATCCGGGTTACGGACCCTGCGAACGGGCTGGAGCTGAACCAAAACCGCGATGATTTCCTGCGGGGATATTATGTTTATGCGGACGGAGCCCGCATCCATCTCGTAAAGCATGATTACGATACGGAGCCTCTGGCGGACGCGGCATACCCTCTGCCGCATGCGGGGGAATCGATTCGCCTGAAAGTTACCGCCGTCGGAACGCGAATTGCGGTCTATGCCGACAACGGCAACGAGCCGGTGTTGGAATACGAAGACCGTAGCGATAGACCGTTCCTGCATGGCAAGATCGGGCTGAAGTCCATTGCAACGGCTTCCCGGTTCGATGAGGTTCAGATTCGCCCGCTTGATGTTCAGTAACGGGGCTTAAGTTGATAGCGCAGGAAAAACTGCCGCTATACGCGGTCTGCCCTCTTTGAATGTACGTCGTTTCTTATAGTTTCAACCTATCGCAATTATAGTTATTATATCTTGGAACAATTAACGCGGCCATGTTATATTGGATTCAACATTCAAGGCCGGAAGAGCCCGGAATAGCCGGTTTTCCGCCTTGACATCAGGTTCGAATCCTTGTGTGGGGTGAAATGAATGAGCAGCAAAAAGACGATGTATGAAAAAATTTGGGATAATCACGTCATTTATCAGGAAGAGGGCAAGCCGAGCATTTTGTATATCGATTTGCACCTCGTGCATGAGGTTACTTCGCCGCAAGCATTCGAGGGTCTCCGCCTTAGCGGCCGCCAGGTTCGCCGTCCGGAGCTGACGTTCGCGACGATGGACCACAACGTTCCGACCAAAGACCGTTACAACATTAGCGACCCGATCTCCAAACAGCAAATCGATACGCTGTCGCAAAACTGCCGCGACTTCGGCGTCACTTTGTACGATCTCGATACGATCGACCAAGGCGTCGTGCACGTCATGGGGCCGGAGCTCGGGCTGACGCATCCGGGCAAAACGATCGTTTGCGGCGACAGCCATACGTCCACGCACGGCGCGTTCGGTGCCCTGGCCTTCGGGATCGGGACGAGCGAAGTCGAGCACGTGCTGGCGACCCAATGTTTGCAGCAGGCCAAAGCGAAAACGCTGGAAGTGCGCTTCGTTGGCAAGCGTAAGCCGGGAGTCACGGCGAAAGACATGATCCTTGGCGTAATCGCAAAGTACGGCACCGATTTCGCTACCGGCTACGTTATCGAGTATACGGGCGAAGCGATCCGCGAGCTGTCGATGGAAGAGCGGATGACCGTCTGCAACATGTCGATCGAAGCGGGCGCGCGGGCCGGTTTGATCGCTCCGGACGAAACGACGTTCTCCTACCTGCGCGGCCGGCAGCACGTTCCTCAAGGTGAAGCCTTCGAACGGGCGGTGGCGGAGTGGAAGCAATTGGCTTCCGATGAAGGAGCAACGTATGACCGCGTCGTCGAATTCGACGTCGATTCGCTGATTCCGCAAGTGACCTGGGGCACCAGCCCGGGGATGGGCACAAGCATCGATGCGCGGGTGCCGAACCCGGCCGATTTCTCCAGCGATAACGAACGGAAGGCCGCCGAGAAGGCGATCGAATATATGGGCTTGACGCCGGGAACCCCGATGACGGCCATCGAGATCGACTACGTGTTCATCGGCTCTTGCACCAACGGCCGGATCGAGGACCTGCGGGCGGCGGCGGAAATCGCCAAGGGCTACAAGGTATCCGATAAAGTCACGGCGATCGTCGTGCCCGGTTCGGGACGCGTGAAGCTTCAGGCCGAAAAAGAAGGCCTCGACAAGGTGTTCGTCGAAGCGGGCTTCGAATGGCGCGAGGCGGGCTGCAGCATGTGCCTGGCCATGAATCCCGACGTCTTGCAGCCGGGACAACGTTGCGCCTCCACTTCCAACCGGAACTTTGAAGGGCGGCAAGGACGCGGCGGCAGAACGCACCTGGTTTCTCCTGCGATGGCGGCTGCGGCGGCGATCAAGGGCCGTTTCGTCGACGTTCGCGAATGGGAAGTCAAAAGCGAAGTCCTGAGCTAATCAAGGAAAAGGGGAGAATCAACGATGGAAGCATTTGTGAAACATACCGGTATCGTCGGCCCTGTGGACCGCGTGAACGTCGATACCGATGCCATTATACCGAAGCAATTTTTGAAACGCATCGAACGGACCGGATTCGGCCAGTTTCTGTTCTATGAATGGCGATTCGACACGGAAGGCAACGTCAATCCCGAATTCGAATTGAACAAAGCGCGTTACGAGGACGCGTCCGTGCTGATCTCGCGCGTCAACTTCGGTTGCGGCTCCTCCCGGGAGCATGCGCCGTGGGCGATTCTCGATTACGGCTTCCGCTGCGTGATCGCTCCGTCCTTCGCGGATATTTTCTACAATAACTGCTTTAAGAACGGCATTTTACCGATCAAGCTGTCGGAGGAGCAGGTGGAGGATTTGTTCCAACGGACGGCGGCCCATGAAGGCTACAAACTGACGGTCGATCTGGAGCAAAAAACGATCACCGACGAATACGGCTTAAATCTGAGCTTCGACCTGGATGAACATCGTCGCCAGTTTTTGCTGCAGGGTCTGGACGACATCGGCTTGACGCTCCAGCATGCGGATTTGATCTCGGCATACGAGAAGAAGAAATTCGCCTAACGCCGTCTTGCGGTAATTTGGCGAACAGAGGCTCCCGGCTAGCTTGATAGCCGGGAGTTTTTTTGTCTTTCTATGAAAATATAAGTCTATCGGTATGGTGGATTTTCTGATATTATGGAAGTAATTAGCAACGTTTTGCGATTATTGACGGGATTTTGTCAAGGAGGCCAAGGGTAAGGCGCGTCCGCGAAATACGGTCTTGATCCGGTAAATTACGAGGGTGGGGCAGGGATAAACGAATGAAGAAACTCGGTTTTATCATGGTTGTGATGTTGTGTTTGCTGGTTTTTCCGGGTATGGTGAAAGATGTTTCAGCCGCTTCAGCCGCTTCGTCCGGTACGCACATCTATTTGGACGATCAGGAGTTGGTGCAGCCGCCCGGCGCCCAGGCCGGGAACGTGAAGGGCAACGTCATGGTTCCGATTCGGGTGATCGTGGAAGGTCTTGGATACGATGTCTCTTGGGAGAAGAAGAGCGGAACCGTGACCATTACGCAGGAAGGCACCGAGCTGCGATTGGCCATCGGGCAGGAAACGGCCATTGTCGGTGACAAGACAATCAAACTGAACGGAGCTCCGTTCTTGCAGGGGGATACCACACTGGTTCCGCTGCGTTTCGTAGGAGAGCAGATGGGGCTGAAGGTCAGTTGGAACAACGACACCAAAGCCGCCTATTTATATAGTCCTGACGGCGGTACCGCCGGAGGCGTAGTCCCCGGGAGCGGCAGCGGGGCGCTAGAGGGAAGCGACGGCTCGTCCGGTACGGTTCCGCCGCCGGTCGTTGACGATTCGAATACATATACGCCGGAAGTTCCGGCCACGCCGGGTAATAGTCCGTTGGCTTCGATCAACGGCATCACCTTTAGCGAAAACCGCTTGATGTTTGCCGTAACGGGTAGCGTAGAGCCGAACGTGTTCGCTATGACCGGGCCGGACCGGCTCGTCATCGATATTCCGAACGCCGGCTTCGCCGAGCATTTCGGGGATGCATTTCCGCTGGACGCGACGCAAAAGGGCGAACTGGCGGTAACCGATTATCCGGACGTGTCGAAAATTCGCTATTCGTTATTCAGCACGGCGCCGTCCACCATTCGGATCGTGGTCGATTTAAATCACAGCACGCATTTCCAAGTGATCAACAACCATGACGGTCTGGTTACCGTCGATTTGACGGCAGATGCCGCTGCACCCGGCAACGGGCTTGGAGCAAACGGCAAGAGAATCGTCGTCATCGATGCAGGACACGGCGGAAGCCAGCCGGGGGCGATCAGCATAACGAAACGGCAGGAAAAAGACTTCACCCTTGCCGTTGCCTTGAAGGTAGAAGCACTGTTGAAACAGGAGACGAATATCGATTTCGTGTTGACCCGTACCACGGACGTAACGATGTCGCTTCAGGACCGGGTAAAAGTGGCCAACGACATCCATGCCGACCTGTTCGTCTCGATTCACGGAAACAGTATTGATCCGCCGAGCAATCCAAGCGGTTCCGAGACGTATTACTCGCGGGACGAGAGCATCCCGCTGGCCAATGTGATGCATCGTCATCTGGTCGAGGCCACAGGCTTCAAGGACCGCAGCGTCAGAAAAAGCAGCCTGCACGTTACCCGGGAGACGAAGATGCCGGCCGTTCTCTTAGAGGTTGGATATCTCAGCAACAAAAACGACGAATCCGCCATGTACACCGAGGAGCTCCAGCAGCGCGTTGCCGAAGGCATCGTCGCAGGGATCAAGGAGTATCTGGGCTTGTGATGACAGTGGATGAAACGATAAGGGGGTAGGCCGCATGAGAAAAATAGGGATGATTTTGACGTTGATCGCCCTGCTGGGCCTGGCTGCGGGATGCGGGAACAAACCCGCGGCTTCGCCGGCGGGTGCCGGGAGCGATACGAATATCGCGGAGGGCGCCCATGGAAACGGGGAGGCCGCGAAGCCCGAAGAGGTGCAGGGAGCCGGAAACGGCGATGGCGAATCCGATGAAACCGTGGAGGAGCCGCAAACACCGGCGTCCAGCAAGCTGCCGATCAAAGTCTTTTTTACCGACGATAACCTTCTGGAGTTGCAGCAGATATCGCGGGACATTGAGGTTCCTGCCGGGCATTCCAAATATGAAGAAGCTTTTAAGGCGTTGCAGACGGCGGATAGCGGATTGATTGCCTTATGGGAAAAGGTTGTGCTGAACAAGGTCGCTTTCTCCGAAGCCGATGGACAGCTGACGATCGATATCACGTTGCCGGATGAAGCGCGGTTGGGAGCAGGCGGAGAATCGCTGGCCCTGGAAGCGTTGAAGAACACCATGTTCCAGTTCGACGAGGTGAAGCAAATCGAGCTGACCGTTGACGGACAACAAGTGGAATCCTTGATGGGGCATGTCGATCTGGAGCATCCGATGACCAGATCATAAGCTTACCCGCATTTTTGAGCGGCCGGCGGCCGCCGTGTGAAATGTTCTTACGCGCTTACTACTGCGTTCACCAGCCAAAAATTTAATAAGCAGCCCGGCGAATCGCGTTCCGCAGATTTGCCGGGCTGTTTTCCATATCTCTGCTCGCGGCGCCAAATGAGCTGCACTTCCATGCTTCGCAATCAAGTTCCGGCTTCTCCAGAATGAGCTAAATGTTGTGAGGCTACCTCTCCTGTTTTCAGGAAATTCAGGATTTTCATAGGAAGAGCTGGCAAATGTTAAGCAGAAAAATGGCATAATTTCGCAACTTTTCAAGGCTCGGGGCGTCTAATATGTCGTCTGGTGATGTCGAAGCAAGGGAAGAAAACTCATCGGTCATCATAAGGCAAAAATTCTAGGATGGTAGGGGTGACGGATGAAGAAAAAAGGATTGGCGGCGCTCATGTTCGCATGGATGTTTTTGTTCCTGTTCGCGCAGATGGGACATGCGGCGGCGGGCAGTACAAGCATTTATTTGGACGGGAAAGCGCTCGCTTTGCCCAAAAACGGACAAGTTCAAAATGTGAATGGAAATGTGATGATTCCAATTCGTGTCGTCGCGGAGGAGCTGGGTTTTGACGTCAACTGGGAGAAAAAGACGGGCACGGTAACCATACAGCAATCGGGTACAACGCTTATTCTCAACGTCAATAAAACAACGGCCGCCGTGAACGGCAGCGAGGTCAAACTGCCGATCGCTCCGAAGCTCGCCGAGGATACGACGCTCGTACCGATGCGTTTTGTCGGGGAGCAGATGGGACTTGCGGTTTCTTGGGATAATTCGGCCAAAGCGGCCTATTTGACGACCCCGAACTCCGGCAGCGGGAGCGGCAATGCCGGCAATGCCGGCTCGGGAACGGATACGGGCAATGGAACGCAGCAGCCCGGCACGCCGGTGCCGCCGGGCGATAACGGCAGCTTAGCCACGTTCACCGGCATCAGCTTCAGTAACAATAGCCTGATGATCGCGGTTGACAAAAATGTTACGCCGAGTATTTTTACCATGAGCGGTCCGGAACGGCTGGTGATTGATCTGCCGCAAACCCAATTCGCCGAGACGCTGGCGAACGGCCAGCCGCTTGACGGCAATAAAAGCGGATCGATCGACATTACGGATTATCCCGATGTCTCCAAAGTAAGATACGCGCTGTTCAGCAGCAATCCTTCTACTGTGCGGGTCGTGCTGGACTTGAACCAAAAGGTCAACTACCAGCTGATCAACGAGAACGACGGACTTATTATCGTGAATTTGAACGTGGACCCCGCCCAGGGAGGAACGTCAGGCGGCAGCGGCTTGAAAACGGTCGTGCTGGACGCCGGCCATGGCGGCAGCGATCCGGGCGCGATCAGCGTGACGAAGAAGAAGGAAAAGGACTTCAACCTCGCAGTGGTTCTGAAAGTACAACAACTGCTTCAGAACGATCCCAACATCAACTTGGTGCTGACGCGCACCGGCGATACTTATCCGACGTTACAAGATCGGGTGAAAGTCGCCGAAAACGCGGGCGCGGACATCTTTATTTCCGTCCATGCGAATTCCGGCTCCGCCACGGCCAGCGGGGTGGAAACCTATTACACCCGCTCGGAGAGCAAGAGCCTGGCTAACGTGATGCATAAGCATTTGGTCCAAGCCTCCGGCCTGGCCGATCGGAAGGTCCGTACGCAAAGCCTGCACGTAACGCGGGAGACAACTATGCCGGCCGTGCTGTTGGAATGCGGGTACTTAAGCAATAAAAGCGACGATGCGCTGCTGGCAACCGATGAATACCGAAACAAAGTAGCTCAAGGCATCGTCGACGGTATCAAAGAATACCTCGGCTTGAACTAACGGAGGAAGAAGGAGGAAGCAACCGTGAACAGAAAAAGCCTTATCTTGGGAGTATTGGTTCTTCTGCTCGTCTTCAGCAGCGGCTGCGGGCAAAAGCCGCAGGCCTCTCCGGAAACCGGGGCTGAGAACGCGGGGGCGAACCAGCAAAATGTTCAGGCACCCGGCGTGTCGGAGCCTCAAAATCCGGATCCGATTCAGGGGGCTGGGGATAGCCAGAAGCCCGAACCTAAGTCCGAAGCGATCGATACGTTTTTTACCGACGACCAGATGCTCGAATTGACTAAAGTAAGCAAGGAAATTTCCTTTCAGGCGGATCAGGACAAATACTTGGCTGCATTGAAGGCGCTGCAAACGAGCGGAGACGCGAAGCTGTTTCCGCTGTGGGGCAAAGCGGAGTTCCGTTCGGCTTCGCTCGCGGACGGCACGCTGACGGTCGATATGTCGCTGCCTGACGAGGCGCGTCTTGGCGCCGGCGGCGAAGCGCTGGCCATCAATGCGTTGAGAAATACATTGTTCCAATTTGCCGAAGTCCAAGCCATCGAGTTGCTGGTGGACGGCCAAGCGGTCGATACGCTGATGGGGCATGTCGAACTTACGCATCCGATGTCAAGAAATTAAAGAATTTTGAAGGAACTCGCCTACCCGTCGTCGAACATGAATAAAGAGATCTTTTTGTAGAAAGGGAGAATTTGATGGCATCATTCAAGCGTACATTTAGACGTAATACCCAAAGAGCAGTATCCACCATGCTCGTGTCGGCGATGTTCCTGGGCGGGGCCGGCGCAGCTTTTGCCGATGAGGCGACAACCGTGAACACCACGCAAAACGTGTCGGCGGTATCCCTGTTTAGCGACGTACAGAACGGATTTTGGGCGGAGAAACATATATACAAACTGGCGGCCGAAGGCATCATTCTCGGAGATGCCGGAAAATTCCGGCCGGGCGACAACGTGACTCAGCAGGAAGCGATCACCATGGCGATCCGCTTCATGAACCTGGATGCTCAGCTTGGCAATGGCTCCGGCGTACCGTCGGACCTGAAGGTCGGCAACTATTTCAAGCCGTATCTTGAACTGGCCTTATCCAAAAATCTCCTCGACAAAAACGAAGAAATCGCCTCCATCAAAGACAACGAGTCTTGGGGCGAGAAAAAGGCTTCGCGCGAATGGGTAGCCAAAATTATCGTGCGCGCCCTGGGCAAGGATGCGGAAGCAAAGGCTTCGGCTACGAAATCCACGGGGTTTGCCGATCAGTCCAGCATTTCCGCGAACGCCCGGGGTTACGTAAACGTTGCCGTTCAGTTGAATCTCACCAAAGGGGTCGAAGGCAACCGCTTTGATCCGCTCGGCAAAGTGACGCGGGCGCAAATCGCCACCTTCTTCAGCCGCGGCGGAGATTACGTGAATCCGGGTTATGCCAACGTATACGAAGGCATCGTGACCCAGTTGGCCGATAACAAGCTGACCCTTTATGCGAACGGTCAATTGAAGAATTTTACGCTCGATAGCCGTACCGTTTATTTCACGAAGGATTCCGAAACGAAAATCGCCCAAAGCGGCCTGAAGCTGTATACGAAAGTGCTGGCGGTAGACAAAGTGGGATCGGCCGCCTACGTGGAAGTCACGGATCCGCAGCAGCAGCTGGAACGTACGGAAGGAACGCTGCTGCGCATGCTGAGCGGGAACCGCATGCTGCTCCTCGTGAACAATGACTCGGTGACATATACTTACGACAGCAGCACGGCCTTCCTCGACATGAACGGCAACGCTATTAAGGCGACCGACCTCACACCGGAAAGCACGGTTGTCGTGCAGCGCGAAACGTTTACGGCGGAGAAGAAGCCGGTGATCGTGCAGGTGCAATCGGCGCTGGTAAACAAGTCCGGGAGCGGAACGGTAACGAAGGTGGATCTCACCGGGAAAACCGTAACGGTTAAATCTCCGAGCGGAACCGAAGAAGTATTCAAGTTTGACGATAATACGATTCTGCTGTATCAAAGTCAGCGGCTTAATCAAATGGGCGAAGTGAAAGAAGGGGCAGCCGTCAATTATACCGTCAAGGATAGCGTGCTGACATCGCTGGAGGTTACCCAAGCGACGGAGCGGACGGTGACCGGTACGCTGCTGGACCTTGTGGGCGACACCTTGCTAAGCTATACGAATGCCAGCGGGCGCGATGAAATCAAACGGCTGGCGAAAAACGTCGCCGTGCAAATCAACGGCGTTGTTGATGCCGGACTGGACGATTTGATTACCGACGAAAACGGCGGGGACAAAGTGGAAATGACGCTGAATCCGGATGATGAAGTGACCAAAATCGTCGTGACCGGGCGTCAATCCGAACCGTTGGCGAATGCAACCGTCATCAATTACGATGCCAAGACGAAAGCCTTGACCGTCATGGATTCCGCCGAGAAGCCGTATGTGTTCGTGATTGACGAAAAAACGAAATACGAATATAATTCGACGTCGCCGACGTTGTCGGGTCTGGAGTCGCTGCTGTCCAAAGGGCGCAGAATCGACTTGACGGTCGTGGGCTCACGCGTCGTCGACCTTAAGGTCACCTACAAATATGAAGGGACTTTCGTCTCGGCCAATACGACATCCAAGAAAATCACGATCATGCTGGCGAGCGGAAAAACGGTAGAAATTCCTTATCAGGGAACAACTCCTTCGATCAGCATTTACGGCAAAGCCAGTGCAACTTTGGCTGACGTCAAGGCCGGCGACGCCGTGACCGCTATGCTGAGCTCGAACCAGGATGCGCTGCAAACGCTGGCGGTGAAGTCGGCGATTCAATTCGAGGTATCTTCGGTGAATACGACGAACAGCCGGATCCGAGCGACGGCGAATGGGGTAACCAGCGAGTTCTATGTCGATCAAGCCGTCTTGCTGGGCGAAAACGGCGGAGCGATCCGAGTGAGCGATTTGACGGCCGGTCAAACGATCAACGTCGTGTTCAGCGGCCAAACGGCGGTCTCGCTGCAGGTCGTGAAGCTAACACTGGGCAAAGTGCAAAGCGTGGAAGGCTCCACCTTGACGGTGAAATCCTTCACCGGCGCCTTGGAGACGTATTCGCTTTCGAGCGGCATTAAGGTACAACGCGGGACCGAAGTCAGCACGAGTTCGACTTCATTGACCAATTCCGATCATGTAGAGGTCCGCAAGGACACGAACGGCTCGGTTGTTGTGAGAGTGTTGACCCCTCAGGAACGCAAATTCTCTCGTTACGACGGAGTGAGCAAAGAGATTATCGTGCTCAGATCCAATCTGTCGGATAACAACTATCGCTTTGCGGTAACCGCAAATACGTATATTCACCAAGGTGACACGACAATATCCGTGCAATCGCTGAAGGAAAATGATAAAATTGTTTTGTATTTCAACGGAGACAAGCTGGTTGAAGTCGAAAAGCAATAATCATTTTTTCGTGAGATCAACCGTCTTGATGCGGGATGTTTCCCGACCAAGGCGGTTTTTTCTCGGGGAGAATCATTGCGCCGGTACCATACATGAAAAGGGGTGGAGACATGAACGCGGCAACTGTCCGTCATATTTTGGACACGATCGGTGCCATGTTTCCGGATGCGCGCTGCGAGCTGAATCACGAGAATGCCTTTGAGCTCACGATTGCCGTGCTCCTGTCCGCGCAGTGCACCGATGCGACCGTGAACAAGGTCACGGCCGATTTGTTCCGGAAGTACAAAACTCCCGCAGATTATGTTTCGGTTCCGCTGGAGGAACTGGAGCAGGATATCCGAAAAATCGGTTTGTTCCGCAGCAAAGCGAAGCATATCCAAAACCTGTGTCGCATTTTGCTGGAGCAGTACGGCGGCGAGGTGCCAAGGGAACACGAACGGCTGGTGGAGCTGCCCGGCGTCGGGCGAAAGACCGCCAACGTCGTCGTTTCCAATGCTTTTGACGTGCCGGCGATTGCGGTCGATACGCATGTGGAGCGTGTCAGCAAACGGCTAGGATTGGCGGGGTGGGACGATTCCGTCCTCGAAGTGGAGAAAAAATTGATGAAGCGGGTGCCGAGGGAAGAGTGGACCTTAACGCATCATCGCCTCATTTTTTTCGGAAGATATCACTGCAAGGCGCAAAACCCGCAATGCGAAGTTTGCCCGCTGCTTGATGTATGCCGCGAAGGCAAGAAACGTATGAAAACGCCGCAAGTCAGAAAAAATAAGAAAAGCGCGACAAAAAAAGATAACGATAGTAGAGGATGAGAGACCCCATGAGATGCATTTCTGTTTACACCGATAGCTTCGAACAGTTTTCGGACGTGTTTGAGCAAGTGATTGACCTGCAGCTTGGCGAAAACGATGAACGTGAAGTGGAAGGTTTAGTCGTTAGCGACTCCGGCGAGGTGCCCGAGCACTATCTGGAACGGATGTCGGCCAAACCGGAAGTCGTCGTGATGAAAGATAAAACAAGAGGCATTACGATCCTGCAGCACGGCAAAGTCTTTGAAATTTTGCTGCCCTCCGAAACGGCTGAAGTGGTAAGCTAAGCGGACCGAATCCAACCACATCAAGCATAGACAGAACAATAGAATCCCCTCTGGTTATTCCGTGAAAGGATACACGGCAAACCTGAGGGGTTTTTTTGCGTTTTGCGATTGAGAATCGAAAATGTAACCGAATCCATGTTATCACCGTGTAAACAAACATAACGCAAATTATGTCTCATTTGTTAACTCGCCGGGATAATACGGGAAATTGATGATATGTTAATTGACGTTACTTTTACACAAACCTATGATAAAGATAAATTTTTACAGTTTATTCAAAAGATACAGGCCTGTAGCTTTGAAAAGCTGACATCCGTCAAAGGGAAGGGGAGAACTGTATGAATTCGACAAGCGAAGCCGCCTGTCCATCTGTCAGCGGGGATATCGCCAGGCATCCTTGCTACAGCGAGGAGGCGCACCGCTATTTTGCGCGGATGCACGTTCCGGTGGCTCCGGCTTGCAACATTCAATGCCATTACTGCAATCGGAAGTTCGATTGCGTAAACGAGAGCAGACCCGGCGTCGTCAGCGAATTGCTGACCCCGGAGGAAGCCGTCCGGAAAGTCGCGGGCGTCGCCGCACAGCTCCTGCAGTTGTCCGTCGTTGGCATTGCCGGTCCGGGCGACCCTTTGGCCAATGCCGACAAGACGTTTCAGACGTTCCGGGAAGTCAAAGAAGCCGTTCCGGATGTCACGCTTTGCTTAAGCACAAACGGTTTAACCTTAATGAAGCACATCGAACAAATTATCGAACTGGGGATCGCCCATGTCACGATTACGATCAATGCGGTGGATCCGGATATCGGCAGCCGGATTTACGGCTGGGTATACGACGAAGAAGCAGGACGCAAATATGAAGGAAAAGCAGCCGCAAGTCTGTTGATATCACGGCAGCTGCTGGGGTTGAAAGCCTTAAGCGAAAGAGGGGTGCTGGTCAAGGTAAACTCCGTGCTGATCCCGGGGGTCAATGATGAACATCTGCCGGCCGTTTCGCGGATGGTGAAAGAGCTGGGAGCTTTCATGCATAACATCATGCCTTTAATCATCGCTCCGGGCAGCCGATATGAGCTGGAAAGGCGACAGCCGCCGTCCCCCAAGCTGCTGCACGCGGTTCAGGCGGCGTGCGGAGATGAAGGGGCATTGATCATGCGGCACTGCCGGCAGTGCCGCGCGGATGCGATCGGTCTGCTTGGAGAGGACCGCAGCGGCGAATTTACCTGGGAGAAGCTGGAGTCCGCTCCCCGGCTCGATCTTACGGCTCGCAAGCGGCTGCAAAGCGATCTGGAGGTGAAGGTCAACCTGCTGAAGGAACGCATAGCGGCCAAAGCGGGCGCCGGACGCAAGTCGCAGCGCAGCGGTTGTGCTTGTGCGCCGGGAGCGGGAGGCAGCAGCGGCTACCGGCTGAGGGCGGCGGTGGCTTCCCGGGGCGAAGGCCGGGTGAACCTGCATTTCGGCCACGCTAAAGAGTTTATGGTGTATGAAACCGACGGAGAGAGCGTCGCCTTCCTCGGCATCCGCAAGGTGCAGGCCTACTGCCAGGGCCGGGCCAGTTGCAACGGCGACAAGGCGGCTACGCTGCGGGAAATCATCGCCGACTTAAGCGATTGCGCCGTGTTGTTTTCGGCCGGCATCGGCAAAGTGCCCGAAGCGAAGCTGAAAGCGGCCGGAATCATCCCGGTGGTCAAACCTGGCCATGCCGAGGAACTGATTCTGGAGTACGCCAAATTTGAACGTTATCTGCGCCAGCAATCCGTGAGTCATGAAGTTGAGCCGCTGGCGGGTTCGTAAGCGATGTTGCTATTGAAATTCAATATAAATGGAGGTCATCACTATGAGACAAATCGCGTTTTACGGAAAAGGCGGAATCGGGAAATCCACGACTTCGCAAAATACGCTGGCCCAACTGGCCAAAAAGTTCAATCAACAAATCATGATCGTCGGCTGCGACCCGAAAGCCGACTCCACCCGGCTGATCCTCAACACGAAAGCGCAGCAAACCGTATTGCACTTGGCCGCGGAACGCGGATCGGTCGAGGACCTGGAGCTGGCGGACGTGATTCAGGAAGGATTCGGCGGCATTCAATGCGTGGAATGCGGCGGCCCGGAGCCCGGTGTCGGCTGCGCAGGGCGCGGCATTATCACGGCGATCAACTTTTTGGAGGAGGAAGGCGCGTACGACGGCTTGGATTTCGTATCGTACGACGTGTTGGGCGATGTCGTTTGCGGAGGTTTTGCGATGCCGATCCGCGAGAAAAAAGCGGAGGAAATCTACATCGTATGTTCCGGCGAAATGATGGCGATGTACGCAGCCAACAATATTGCCCGCGGCATTTTGAAATACGCCAACAGCGGCGGCGTCCGGCTCGGCGGCCTGATCTGCAACAGCCGGAACACGGACCGTGAGGATGAGCTGATTACCGAGCTTGCCCGCCGGTTGAATACGCAAATGATCCACTTCGTTCCGCGGGACAATGTGGTGCAGCATGCCGAGCTGCGGCGCATGACCGTAACCCAATATAACGAAGCCCATACCCAGGCTGCCGAATACGAGAAGCTGGCCGACAAAATTCTGCACAACGACAGGCTGACGATTCCAACGCCGATCAGTATGGAGGAGCTGGAGGATCTGCTGATGGAGTTCGGAGTCATCGAAAACGAGGAGGCCGCCATCAGCCCAATGAAAGCCGCGTTGTAAACGCGGCGCGGCAATAACGGGAAGTGCTTTTTCTAGATAAAACGGGGAGCGGGAGGTTGGAGAATGGGAACGACGGACGTGGTCCACAATAAGCAGCTTGTCGAGGAGATGCTGGACATCTTCCCGGAGAAAGCCAAGAAAGAGCGCAAGCGTCACTATGAAGTCATGGAGGAGGACTACAAGCAGGATTGCGGCAAATGCGCGATCAAATCCAACGTCAAATCGCGGCCGGGCGTCATGACGATCCGCGGCTGCGCTTATGCCGGCTCCAAAGGCGTGGTGTGGGGGCCGATCAAGGACATGGTCCACATCAGCCATGGGCCGATCGGCTGCGGGCAATACAGCTGGGGCACGCGGCGGAATTACGCCAGCGGCATGCTGGGCATCGACAATTTTACGGCGATGCAGGTGACCAGCGATTTTCAGGAGACGGATATCGTGTTTGGCGGCGACAAGAAGCTGGAGGTCATTTGCCGGGAGATCAAGGAGATGTTCCCGCTGGCGAAAGGGATTACCATCCAGTCGGAATGTCCGGTCGGCCTGATCGGCGACGACATCGAAGCGGTAGCCAAAAAAATGAGCAAGGAACTGGGTATCCCGATCGTGCCGGTCCGCTGCGAAGGTTTTCGCGGCGTCAGCCAATCGCTGGGCCATCATATCGCCAACGACGCCATCCGCGATTTTGTGATGGGCCGGGCGGAGCTGAAGGAATGCGGCCCTTACGACGTCAACATCATCGGCGATTACAATATCGGCGGCGATGCCTGGGCTTCGCGGATTCTGCTGGAGGAAATGGGCCTCAGGGTCATCGGGCAGTGGTCCGGCGACGGCACGCTTCAGGAAATTATGACCGCGCATAAAGCCAAGCTGAACCTGATCCACTGCTTCCGCTCCATGAACTATATGTGCGAGGTGATGGAGCGGGAGTATGGAATCCCGTCGTTGGAATACAATTTTTTCGGTCCGACCAAAACGATCGAAAGCCTGCGGACCATCGCCGCTCATTTCGATGAAACGATTCGGGCCAACTGCGAAAAGGTGATCGCCCGCTATCAAGGCGAAATGGACGCGGTGATCGCCAAATACCGCCCGCGGCTTGCAGGCAAAAAGGTGATGCTGCTGGTCGGAGGCCTGCGGGCCCGCCACACGATCGGAGCCTACGAGGATTTGGGAATGGAAATCGTGGCCACCGGTTACGAATTCGCCCATAAGGACGATTATATAAAAACGATCCCCGAGCTGCGCCAAGCGACGATCCTGATGGATGATCCCGGAGCCTATGAGCTGGAGGAACTGGCGCAGAAGCTCGATATCGATTTGATGGGGGCCGGCGTCAAGGAAAAATACGTGTACCACAAAATGGGCATCCCGTTCCGGCAAATGCACTCCTGGGATTACAGCGGACCCTACCACGGCTTTGACGGTTTTAAAATATTCGCCCGCGACATGGATATGGCCATTAACAGCCCGGTATGGAAATTGGTCAAAGCGTCGCAGCGCGAGGAGGTGACGGTATGAGCGAATCCGGGTTGTTCTTAGACCACAACAAGCTGTTCGACAACGAAAAATACGTCCGGCAGCGGGAGCGGAAACGCGAGTTCGAAAATGCTTGTCCGGAGGAAGAGGTGCTGCAGACCGCGGCATATAGCCGCTCGAAAGAGTACATGGACAAAAATTTCGGGCGGCAAGCCGTCGTCGTCAATCCTGCGAAGGCCTGCCAGCCGCTGGGGGCAGTGATGGCGGCGCTCGGTTTCGAGAAGACGCTGCCGTTCATCCATGGCTCGCAGGGCTGCACCGCATATTTCCGCAGCCATTTTGCCCGGCATTTCAAGGAGCCGGTGCCCGCCGTATCGTCGTCGATGACCGAGGACGGGGCAGTATTCGGCGGCATGCGGAACCTGATCGACGGACTGGAAACGAGCATCGCGCTTTACAAGCCCGAAATGGTTGCGATGAGCACAACGTGCATGGCCGAGGTGATCGGCGACGACCTGTCCGCCTTTATCGGGAACGCCCGCAGAGAGGGGGTGCTGCCGGAAGGGATGCCGATTCCTTTTGCCAATACGCCCAGCTTTTCCGGCTCCCATATTAACGGGTACGACAATATGCTAAAGGCGATTCTCAGCTATTTATACGATCGCGCTAACGATAAAGGCGAGGTTGCCGGCGTCGGCGGGAAATTGAACGTTTTGCTCGGATTCGAACCCTACACCGGTAATTTTGCCGAACTGAAACGCATATTGGGGCTTTTCGGCGCAGAATGCACCGTGCTGGGCGATCACAGCGAGAATTTTGACTCCGGCGCGGAAGGGTCTTACAACTCCTATTACGGCGGGACGCGGCTGGCCGACGTGCCTGCGGCGGCGAAAGCGGCCGGGACGCTGGCGCTCCAAAAATACAGTCTGCGCAAAACGATCGGCTATCTGGAGGAAGGTTGGGGGCAACGGATGCAAGCCATGCACACCCCTCTGGGCATCACGGCGACCGACCGGATGCTTGAAGCCATCGCCGGCTTGACCGGAAGACCGATTCCGCAAAGCTTGATGGCAGAGCGGGCCCGCACCGTCGATGCGATCACCGACTCGCATAATTACTTGCACGGCAAGCGGGTGGCGATGGCTGGGGATCCCGACATGCTGCTCGGATTGATCGGCTTTTGCCTGGAGCTTGGCATGGAACCGGTCCATATCGTTTGCTCGAACGGCGACGCCGAATTTGAACAAGAGGCCCGGCTGCTGCTGTCCGCCAGCCCTTACGGCGCTGAAGCAAAAGTACATTGCGGCCGCGACCTCTGGCATATGCGTTCCCTGTTGTTTCAAGAGCCGGTGGATCTGGCCGTCGGCAGCAGCCATCTGAAATATGCCGCGAAGGAAGCCGGGGTGCCTTTGCTGCGGGTAGGCTTCCCGATCTTTGACCGCCATCATCTGCAGCGGTATCCGGTGATCGGTTACCAGGGCGCATTGAATTTGCTCACTTTGTTCGTCAATACGGTGCTGGAGCAGTTGGATAAGGAGGCTCCGGCCCACAGCTTTGACCTTGTGCGATAACGTGCAAGGTCAAAACGATTATCCGCCGGGATGGGCGACTTTGGATTGAAGGAGGGAGCGGTACGGATGGAAGCGATCAGAATAACGGGTTATGCAGGAGTTCAGGATTCCTGCGGCAAGGAAGAACCGCAAAGCAAGCCCTGTCCGCGGCCGAAACCCGGCACTGCTACGGGCGGCTGTTCGTTTGACGGCGCGCAAATCGCGCTGCTGCCGATCGCGGATGCGGCCCATCTGGTTCACGGCCCTATCGCATGCGCAGGAAACAGCTGGGAGACGCGCGGCAGCCTGTCGAGCGGCTCCCGGCTATCGTCTTACGGGTTTACGACCGATCTTGGCGAGCATGACATTATTTTCGGCGGAGAAAAGAAGCTGCGCGAGGCGATCGAATACATCGCGAAGCGATTTGCGCCTTCAGCCATATTCGTGTATGCCACCTGCGTCTCGGCGCTTACGGGCGAGGATATCGACGCGGTGTGCAAACAGGCGACGACGGAGTTGGGGGTGGCCTGCATCCCCGTCAACAGCCCGGGGTTTGTCGGCAGCAAAAACCTTGGCACCCGGCTGGCTGGAGAGGCGTTGTTTCAGCACGTGATCGGGACGATCGAGCCTGCCGGCGTCCCGGATGCTGCGGTGAACCTGATCGGAGAATACAATATCGCCGGCGAGCTTTGGGATATCGAGCAACTGCTGAACCAGGCCGGCATTCGCCTCCATGCCAAAATCACCGGGGACGGACGATTCCGGGAAATCGCCGGGGCTCATCGGGCAAAAGCCAGCATGGTCGTGTGCAGCCGGGCACTGCTCGGCCTGGGCGTTAAAATGGAGCGCAAATACGGGATTCCTTATTTTGAAGGCTCCTTTTACGGAGCCAAGGAAACGAGCTACTCCTTGCGTCAACTGGCTTATTTGCTGAACCAGCGGGAGGTGGAGCGCCGCGTCGATCATCTCGTGGAGCATGAAGAAGCGCGGGTGATGCGCGAGCTGGCTCCCTTCCGCAAAACGCTCAAAGGCAAGCGGGCGGTGCTCTACACCGGCGGCGTCAAAAGCTGGTCGGTCATTTCCGGGCTGCAGGAGCTGGGGATCAAGGTCGTAGGCGTCGGGACGAACAAAAGCACGGACGGGGATATCGCCCGGATTGCGGAAAGGGTTGGGGAGGACGCGGTGTACATTGCCGAAGAGGGAGCCGGCCGCATTCTCAAAACGGTGCGCGAACGCAAGGCCGATTTGGTCATTGCCGGGGGCCGCAACATGTACATGGCTTTGAAGGAGCAAATTCCGTTCGTGGACATCAATCAGGAGCGGCATACCGCGTATGCGGGATATGACGGCTTGATCCGTCTGGCCAAGCAGCTAACGTACGCGCTGGAGCATCCGGTCTGGAACCTCGTTCGCTCTCCGGCTCCCTGGGAAAGGGGGAGTTCCTCATGACCGTTAGGAAAATGCCCAAACCTCTCAGCTGCAATCCATTGAAAATCAGTCAACCGCTAGGCGGGGTGCTGGCGCTGCAAGGCATCTACCGGTCGATGCCGATCATCCACGGGGCGCAGGGCTGCACGGCGTTCGCCAAAACGCTGCTCACCCGGCATTACCGGGAGCCGATTGCGGTACAGACGACCGCGCTGCAGGAGATGGACGTCATTTTCGACGCGGATCAAAATTTGGAAGAGGCGCTGGATACGGTGCTGGATAAGCATCGGCCGGACTGCGTAGGGGTCGTGAGCACCGCGCTGACGGAGGCATCGGGGAGCGATTACGCGGCCAGAGTCAAAAAATTCAAACGCGACCGGAATCCGAAAGATACGATGTTGGTAACCTGCTCGCTCCCCGACTATCGCGGCTCGCTGGAATCCGGATTCAGCGCGATGGTCGAAGCGGTCATCGACGGGTTGCTGGAGCAAACGGGCCGCAAGCCGCAAAAGCCGGTCAAACGCCAAATCAACCTGCTGCCCGGTTCCTACCTTACCGCAGGGGACGTGATGGAACTGAAAGAAATCATTGCTTCCTTTGGCCTGGAGGTGATCGCCCTTCCCGATTTGTCCACCTCGCTGTCAGGGCATTTGCTGACCGGTTTTTCGCCGCTGACCCGCGGCGGCGTGCCGATGGATTCCGCCCGGCAAATGCTGCGCTCGGAGTTCAGCATCGCGATCGGCTCCAGCATGGAGCGGCCTGCCCGCCGGCTGCAAAACGGGGCGGGGATACCTTACCGCGTTTTTGACGGCGTATCGGGGTTGAAGGCTTGCGACGAGTTCTTTTATTTCCTGCAGGAATTAAGCCGGGAACCCGTCCCCGTCCGTTATCGCTGGCAGCGGGAAAATCTGCTCGACGGCATGCTCGATGCCCATTTTCATTATGCCGGGGTGTTGGCGGTTGCTGCCCTGGAGCCGGACCACCTCCGTTCGGCCGTCGCCTGGCTTGAGGAGATGGGGGTGAGCTTCAATGCCTTGGTCAGTTCCTATGAAGCGCCGTGCCTGCATGGCACGGACAAAGAGTTTTGGATCGGCGATCTTGAGGATGCCGAGCAGTTGGCGGCCGGTGCCGATTTGTGGATCAGTAATTCCCATGGCAAAAGCGGGGCTAAGCGCTGCGGAGCGGCGTTTATGGCGGCCGGCTTCCCGATCCTCGACGAGCTTGGGGCGTATACGTCCCAAACGGTAGGATACCGGGGAACGATGGAACTGATCCATAAGGCGGGCAACCGGCTTATTCAGAGGGAGGAGATCGGCCATGCGAGTAGCGTTCGCCACGGATGACGGCAGTCATGTCAACGCCCATTTCGGGCATAGTCCCACGTTCGCCGTTTATGAAGTTCGTCCGGGAGCGGCCGAATTTTTGGAAAACCGCAATGTTCCGATGCAAATCACCCGGGATGAACTCGGCAAAATCGACATGCGGATCTCCCTGATCGAGGATTGCACGCTTGTTTTTCTGGTGCAGATCGGGGCCTCTGCGGCAGCGCGTGTCGTCAAGCGGAAAATGATGCCGGTCAAAGTGCCTGCGGGCGTGCCGATCGAAGAACAAATCGGCAAGCTGTTGGAGATGCTGCGCGGCAAACCGCCGATGTGGCTGAGCAAGGTGCTGCTGGCCGAGGAAGAGGCGGTTCGTGCCGAGAACCGTCAAACGCAAAAGGAGGGGTAACGATGGGAGATGCGGTGCGTGCGGAATTGGAGCCGGATGAACGTCTGCTGTTATTTTCCCCGGAGGAGAAGCAAGCGCTTGGTCAGGATTGCGCGCCAAGCCCGAAGCTGCGCAGGCAGGTCGAGCAGGTGTTTCAGGCCCTGGCGGTAACGCTGGAGATAGAAACCCGCCGCTTGGTGCAAAGTATGGTGGAAATGAACGGGGAAGGGTTTGGCCGAGCGATCGTATCCAGCGGGCGGTTGATTCTGGTCACGCTGGCGCTGCGGGCGGGGTTGCGGTTTCCGTTTACTTCTCAGGCCAAGCTGGAGAAATTTGCGTTAGGCCAGCTGAAGGAAGCGCAGGAATGGCTGAACCGGCATGGAGAGATTGCGGCCACCGATTGAGCAGGCTTTTTAGGCGAGAGGAGGGGCGGGGATATGCCGGATATATTTGCGTCGGCGGTATCCCGGGGCACCGGGATCTCCGGAGGAACGGAGGATTTTCGGCGATATGAACGGCAACTGAAGCTGATTGGGACAGAGGGGCAGCGCAAGCTGAAGGAGGCCACCGTCCTGGTGGCCGGGATCGGCGGGTTAGGAGGCACGGCCGCGCTGTACCTGGCCGCTGCGGGGATGGGCCGCTTGATCCTGGCGCATGAAGGTGAGATCCAACGGCCGGATCTGAACCGGCAAATCCTGATGGATGCCGCCCGCATCGGCGAGGAAAGGATCGCCACGGCCGTGCAAAACTTGAAGCGGATCAATCCAGACGTGGTTATCGAAGGACATAACGCTAGAGTTACGATGGCTGATAGCGGGCCGTGGGTGAGGTCAGCGGATCTGGTTATTGACGCCAGATACGACTTTCCGGAACGTTATGCCTTAAACCGGCTGTGCGTCGCGGCCGGCAAGCCGCTGGTGGAAGCGGCCATGTACGGCTTTGAAGTTTCGTTGACGACAATCGTTCCCGGCTTAACCCCTTGCCTCGCTTGTCTGTACCCGGAGCGCTCCCAGGAATGGGAGCCGCTTGGGTTTCCGGTACTGGGCGCCACCTCCGGCTTGGCAGGCTGCCTGGCCGCGCTGGAAGCGGTAAAGTGGATCGCCGGGGTAGGCCAGCCGTTTATCAATGTCATGCACCGGATCAATACGCTGGACATGAGCAGCTATGCCGTCAGGCTGCGGCGCAATCCGGATTGCGAATGCTGCAGAGGATCGTAAAAGGAGGGGGTAGCCATGGAAATGCTGCGGATTTGCGATACGACGCTGCGCGACGGAGAGCAGGCGGCCGGGGTAGCCTTTACCGCGGAGGAGAAGCTGGAGATCGCCAAAAGCCTGGCCGCGTGCGGCGTCGAACAGGCGGAGGTAGGGATTCCCGCCATGGGCGATGAGGAGCGCCAAACGATCCGCCGGATCGTGTCACTGGGGCTTCCGATGCGGCTCATCGCCTGGAATCGGGCGCGGCGCTCAGACATTGAGGCCTCGCTGGCGGCGGGCGCGGAATGGGTGCATATCACGCTGCCCGCGTCGGCGATCCAGATGAAAGCGAAACTGGGAGCCGGGCCGGCCGAGGTGATCGAGCTGGGAAAATCCGCGGCGAGCTTTGCGCTGCAAAAAGGACTGACCGTATCGATCGGCTTGGAGGATGCATCGCGAGCCGAGTTTCTGTTTTTGCGCGAGTTGATCTGCGTCATGCGGCGGGAAGGCATTCGCCGGTTTCGGTATGCCGATACGCTTTCCGTTCATCATCCCGGCTCGTTGCACTCACGGATTTCGGCGCTGCTTGCCGTCTGTCCGCCGGATATAGAACTGGAAATCCACTGCCACAACGACTTCGGTTTGGCGACGGCCAATACGCTGGCCGGTTTGGAGGCTGGGGCCAGGTGGGCCAGCACGACCGTACTGGGTATCGGGGAGCGTGCGGGAAATGCCCCGCTGGAGGAAGTGGTCATGGCGTGGAAGCATCTTTACAAGAGGGAGAGCGCGGTGCGTACCGAAAGGCTGAAGCCGTTGGCCGAGCTTGTGGCCAAGGCGGCGGGGCGGGACATCCCGGAAAACCGGCCGCTCTTGGGCAGGCTGGCTTTTGCCCATGAATCGGGGATTCACGTCGACGGACTGCTGAAGGACCATCGGACGTATCAAGCTTTCGATCCTTCCGAACTGGGCATGAATCATGTTTTCCTGCTGGGCAAGCACTCCGGCCGCAGTTCGGTGCGGCAGGTGCTGCTCGGCGAAGGCGTCGAGGTGAGCGAACGGATCCTCCAATCGCTGCTGGAGCGGCTGCGGCGGACGGCAGGGGAACGCAAACACCCGGTGCCCAGCTGGGAGATTAAGCAATGGGCGATGGAGGAGCAGGGGCAGTAGAGGAATCCGATAGCGGAACCGAATAAAGGAATCCAAACTCCACGAAATGGCGATGCAGGGATAACCCCCTTGCACCGCCATTTTTTTTTGACTATTATGTCTTTCGCCAAGTTGAGTTAATCTTTTTTCAGCCGGGAAGAGAGCAGCAGCAAACCAAAGGACAGCAGAATGGTGCAGCCCGTTAACGCCCAAGCCAGCGGCAGGTTTCCGGCGTCGACGGCGAAATAGATCGCCGTCGGGATCGTTTGCGTCCGGCCGGGGATGTTGCCGGCGATCATCATCGTCGCCCCGAATTCGCCCAGCGCGCGGGCGAACCCGAGGATGAACGCCGCCTGCAGCGAGCGGGTGGCGAGGGGCAGCATAATGTACCGTAGTACCTGCCATTCGTCGGCTCCCTGCGAACGGGCCGCATCTTTCAGCTCTTTATCGACCGCTTGGAAACCGGACTTCAGCGTCTGATAGATCAGCGGGAAGCTGACGACGCTTGCGGCGACGACCGCACCAAACGGCTGGAACACGAAGCTTAGGTGAAACAAGGTTTCCGCCGCTTGTCCGATCCAGCCGTTTTTGCCCAACACCACGAGCAGGATAAAGCCAACGACGCTGGGCGGAAGCACGAGCGGCAGCAAAAAGACCGTCTCCACCAGCGTTTTTCCGTAAAAAGCCGCCGCAGCCATTCGCCAAGCCGCCAGCAGGCCGATCAGAAAGGCGATGACGGTAGCGGCGACGGAGACTTGCAGCGACAAGACGACCGGCGACCAAAAATGTTCCGGAATCCCTAGTGAATTCATAAGCAGCTTATTTGGCCGGGGTAAACCCGAATTTGCTGAACACCTGCCGCGCTTCGCCGCTCAACAAAAATTCGTAAAAGGCTTTGGCTTCGTCCGGATGGCTGCTGCCTTTGAGGACGCCGACCGGATATTCGATCGGGTCATGGCTCTCGGGTTCGGCGCTCAGGGCCACCTTGACCTTATCGGAAAGGGCGGCGTCGGTTTTGTACACGAATCCGGCATCGACGTTTCCGGTCTCGACGTAGGACAGCACCTGCTTGACGTCTTTCGTCAGCACCAGCCGGGACTGCAGGCTATCCCACAGCTTATGGTAAGCGAGAGTCTGCTGCGCGTATTTCCCGGCCGGGACGGATTCAGGCGTGCCGATGGCGATGTCGCCGATGTTTGTCAGGTCTTTGATCGTTTCGAGTTGCACGGAACCGTCCTGCGGAACGACAAGCACCAGCTCATTGGTGAGCAGATTTGTCGTCAGTTCGGCATCGACGAGTCTTTTGTCCAATAGCGCGTTCATTTGCTTTTTCCCGGCGGACAGGAACAAGTCGGCCGGGGCGCCTTGTTCGATTTGCTGCTGCAGCGTTCCGGAGGCGGCGTAGTTATAAGTAAGCTTGATATTGCCGTGCTCGGCTTCGTAAATGCTCTTAAGCTCATCCAGGCTTTCGGTCAGGCTGGTGGCGGCGGAGACGAGCAGCTCGACCTGTTCCGCGCCTCCGTTATCGGTCCCGGCCGTTGCCGACGCGTCGTTTGTCGCGCTGTTGCCGGCGACGTTGCTCCCGCAGCCGGTGATCAAGAGCATAATGGCCGTGATCGTCGCCAATACCGGCATTCTTATAAATTTCAGCATGGTCAACCCTCCCCTTTGGTTATATCTAATTATAACTAGATTATACGAAACATAACGATTTGAATAGGTGCCCGGGTACATTTCATTGAAAAAAAGGGAAATCCCCGGTAAGATTAGGGTAGTTGCACGAATCAAAGTGAACGGACGAAGGAGAAAGCCATGACCGAACCGATCTCTTACACGGCTGAGGAAATCGCCAAGCTGTTGAAGGTATCCAAACTAACCGTATATGATCTGATCAAAAAAGGCGAGCTCTCCGCTTACCGGGTAGGCAAGCAAATGAGGGTGGACTCCACGGATTTGGAGGCCTACAAGCACAGGGCTAAAGGCGGGGCGGTACCGGCAGCCGACGTCGGGTTACCGGTGATCCAGGTTCCTTATAGTTCGCCTTTCCGCACCGATCCCGGTCGGGGGGAAGCACGGGACGGACTAAGGCCGCTCGTCATCACCGGGCAGGATCCTGGACTCGATCTGCTTGCCAAGGCGCTGGAGTCCAGGAGCCGAACGTATCGGCCGCTGCGTTCCTTCGTGAGCAGCATGGACAGTTTGGTGGCGATGTACAACGGGGCGGTGGATATTGTCAGCACGCATTTATACGACGGGGATACCGAGGAATACAATTTGCCCTACATTCGCAAGCTGTTCATCTCGCTCCCGTACCTGGTGCTAAATTTCGCTACGCGCAGGGCCGGCTTTTACGTCAAGCAGGGCAATCCGCTGGGCATCCGATCCTGGGAGGATCTCGCGCGTTCCCATATCCGGCTGGTGAATCGGGAAAAAGGCTCGGGCGCCCGGGTGCTGCTCGATGAACAACTGCGAAGGCACAGGATCGCCTATGCGTCCGTAAAGGGGTATGAGCAGGAAGAAACATCGCATATGGGGCTTGGCGGCCGGATTGCCCTGGGGCAAGCGGACGTCGGCGTCGGCAGCGAGCGGCCGGCCCGGATCGCCGGATTGGATTTCATTCCGCTGATCGAGGAGCGGGTGGATCTGGTGGTGCTGAACAAACCGGAAAACCGCGAATGGATCGCCCTGCTGCGCGAGGCGCTGCTGTCGTCCGAACTGCAGGAGGTGCTTTTGTCCTTGGGCGATTACGATTTGTCGCTAACCGGACAGGTGCTGGCGGATCGGGAAGCCGGCTTGTATTAGTCCGGCATTTTACCGGCAAGCTCCCCTATCAAGATCAAGAGGCGGTGAACCTTAAGTATGAAGCAAAATAAATATGACGAATCGGCGTTTTTCAGCGAATACGAAAAAATGCCGAGGTCGGTCCATGGGTTGGCGGCGGCGAGGGAATGGCATGTGTTCAAAGCGCTGCTGCCGGAGTTGGAGGGCAAGCGAGTGTTGGACCTTGGCTGCGGTTTCGGCTGGCATTGCCGTTACGCCCGCGAGCAGCAAGCGAGCTCGGTGACGGGGGTGGACATTTCCGAAAATATGCTGCAAAGGGCGCGGGAAATGACGGACGATCCTGCGATTACGTATATCAACCGGCCGATCGAGGACATCGATTTTCCGGACGGCCAATTCGATGTGGCGATCAGCTCGCTGGCGTTCCACTATGTCGAGTCGTTTGCCGACGTCTGCAGACAAGTGCACCGGTGCCTGGCGGCGCAGGGCGCTTTTATCTTTACGGTAGAGCATCCGATCTTTACGTCCCGGAACGACCAGGATTGGCATGTTGACGGCCAGGGTCGGCGGCTGCACTGGCCGGTGGACCGCTATCGGGACGAAGGGATGCGGGAAACGTCGTTTTTGACCGACCATGTGATCAAATATCACCGGACGTTTTCGACCTACATCAATGATCTAATCCAAGCGGGCTTCAGCCTTAAGGTGGTCAAGGAGCCTGGCCCCTCCGAGGACATGCTGCGGACGATCCCCGATATGCAGGACGAAAACCGCCGCCCGATGTTTTTGTTGATTTCGGCGCAGAAGTTATAAACGCCTTCAATGCCGCTCCTGCGCGGGTTTGAGAACCGCCTCGTACTGAGGCGGTTTTTTTTCGGTTTCGGTTTAAGCGGACGAAGCAGGGCTTAGGACAGCGAGTATCTTTGATATAGCGTTTCCAAGGAGGAGGGGAGATGTTAAAATATTGATATTCAAAAAATGAAACTTGATTTCGCAGCGTGGAAAGCGGAGGGAAGTCGAATGGATCGGTTGGTAACGGATACGGAGTTTCGGTTGGGGGAGCGTCTGGAGCGTTTGCGCGAGATGCTGCTTGGGGATAAGGATATGACGGCGGCCGAGGAGCTGCGGGAGATCGGCGATAAGCTTGAACGGAAGGAGCTGACGGTGGCTTTTTGCGGCCACTTTTCGGCGGGGAAGTCGAGCTTGATCAATCGCTTATGCGGAAAAACGGTCATGCCTGCCAGCCCTTTGCCGACGAGCGCGAACGTGGTGCTGATCCGGGAGGGGGCCCCGCGCGCGTTGCTGACTCCGGCCGATCCGGCCAAGGCGAAGGCGGAGGTCCCGGTGGCCGAGGTCGCGGATTACTGCCGCAACGGCGAGGAGTATACGCGGGTGGAGCTGTGGGAGAACTTGGAGCTGCCCTTGCGGGGAGGCGTCCTGCTGGATACGCCCGGCGTGGATTCCAACGACGCCGGCCATGCGTTGGCCACGCATTCCGCGCTGCACTTGGCGGACGTGGTCTTTTACGTGATGGACTACAACCATGTGTCCTCGGAAACGAATTTAAGCTTTGCCAAATCGCTGAGCGATTACGGCAAGCCGGTATATATGGTCGTGAATCAAATCGACAAGCACCGGGAGGAGGAGCTGGCGTTTGCGGAGTACCGCGACTCGGTCAGCCAGGCCTTTCGGGTATGGGATATCGAAACGAAGGGGATCTTCTATATCTCCTTGAAGCGCGAGGACGCTCCGGAGAACATGCTGCCCGAGCTGAAGGAGGCGATCGGCGTTTTGCTTGCCAAGGGATCCGGGCTTGTGGAGTACGGAGCCTACGTTTCGGCGGCGCAAACGGTACAGGGCCACTTGGCGCGGGCCGCGGAGGCGGTGCGGGCCGGGCGGGAGCAACTCGAGGAGGAGACCGGCAGCGAAACGGACGTTTCGGCGATGGAGGAGGAATTGCGGGCGCTGGATACCGCGGATTCAATGGGCGAACAGGTGGGGGAGGCGCGGAAGCGGGAATGGCTGCAGCGCATCGGCAACCTGCTGGAGACGGCCCAGCTGATGACGCCGCCTTTGCGCGAGTTGGCCGGACTTTATTGGATCGAAGTCAATATATCGGTCTCGGCCAATCTGCGGAATAACCGTTTCCGCTTGCCGGGATTCGTAACGTTATTCTTGATAAA
>NZ_JBNYYG010000022.1:0-80648 GCF_050565405.1 Paenibacillus macerans
AGACGACGAGGTTGATAGGCCTGAGGTGGAAGTGCAGCAATGCATGGAGCTGACAGGTACTAATCGGTCGAGGGCTTATCCAAAAACAACTAAAACAGCAAATGCGTTTCGTATCCAGTTTTCAGGCGATCAAACGCTTGAACCGTTTGGTGGCGATGGCGGAGGGGTTCCACGCGTACCCATCCCGAACACGACCGTTAAGCCCTCCAGCGCCGATGGTACTTGGACCGAAGGGTCCTGGGAGAGTAGGACGCCGCCAAGCAAAGAAGGAAGAGCACTGCCGTTCATCCGGCGGTGCTTTTTTGTGTTCGGTGAGACCTGTATTTTTGCAGGAATTTATCTTAATCGGAGGAACAAAGGGGAAAATAACTGAATTTATTATTCCGGTTGTTTCGCAAAAACGGTTCGCAAGGGCAAGAGCAACGAGAAGGGGATCTCATTGGGATAGAACCTACTGAAGAGAGCCGCCTATGACCGTTGGCCCTCTTCAGGGATAAACTAGGTTAAGGTGCTAACTTTGGCGCTCGGCGGTGATGCGTGCCTTGCTCGTAGCTATAGGTGAGTTTAAGCAAAGTTCTTTCGTCAAAGGCACGGCCCAGAAACTCGATGCCCACCGGGAGACCATCCGTCGTAAATCCGGCCGGAACCGTGATGGCCGGGAAACCGGAGAACGGGCTCAGACGATTGTTGCTGCCGGACGACTGACTTTCGCCGATCAACGCAGCCGGCTGAGTGCTTGTTGGATAGACGATGGCATCCAGGTTGTTATCTGCCATGACTTTCAGGATGGCTTCCCGGGTTAGGCTGGTGCGCTTTAGCACAATATCCTTGTATTCCTCCGTTTCCAACGTTTCGCGGGCCTCGCGGGATTTCATCGATTGCTCCTGGGCTTTGTCATATTCTCCGGAGGCAATGATTTCGGCCAAGCTATGGTAGGGAGCGTCGTCACCAAGCTCTTTCAAATAATCGTTTAGTTGGAACTTGAACTCGTAGCCGCTCAAGCTTGGATATTTATTGATCTCGGCCAGATTCGGAATTTGGATCGGGATCGCCGTGGCGCCAAGCGCCTCGAGCTCATCTACGGCTTTGTAAACAACCTCGGAAACGGCCTTTTCTTTATCGTTGCCGTCCGGGAACAGTTCGGTTGCCACGCCGATCCGGGCTCCTTTTAGACCGTTCGCATCGAGGAAATCGGTATAGCTCCCCGGGATTCGGCCAACACTGTAAGCCGTAGCGACATCGTCCGGATCATACCCGGCGGTAGCGTCAAGCAGGATCGCGGCGTCCTCTACCGTGCGGGCGATCGGACCGCCGACGTCCTGGGTCAGCGCCAGCGGGATGATGCCGTCCCGGCTGGATAGGCCGATCGTCGGCCGGATGCCGACCAGGCTGTTGAAGCTGGACGGAATGCGGATTGATCCGCCGGTATCGGTACCGAGTCCGGCGACAGCGAAATTGGCGGCGATGGCCGCTCCGGTGCCGCCGCTGGAGCCTCCGGGATAATGATCCGGGGCGTACGGGTTTTTCGTTTGACCGCCCAGCGAACTGGAGGTCGTTATGCCGAAGGCGAACTCGTGCAGATTGGTTTTGCCTAATATGATTGCACCGGCTTCTTTTAACTTAGCGATTTGATCGGCGTCCTGATCGGGCACGGAATCCTTCAAGCATAGGCAACCGGCGGTCGTGGGCATGTCGGCGGTATCAAAATTATCTTTGACCAAAATCGGAATGCCGTGCAGCGGTCCGCGCGGCCCTTGAGTCGCCCGTTCCTCGTCCAGTGCTTCAGCAATGCTCAGCGCATCGGGATTAATCGTCAGGACGGCTTGAAGGGAGATGCCCTGATCGTCATATTTTGCGATGCGGTCCAGATACATTTGCACGAGCTGTTTGGAAGTCAGCTTCCCTTGTTCCATGGCCAGCTGAATATCGGAGATCGAGGCCTCCGTAAGCACGAACGGTTTGAGGTAGCTGACGACGCGCTTATGTAGCAGTTCAAGGTCGCTTTGCGTGAGCGATTCGCCAGGCATAAACCGGGTATTGGAGGTACCTTTCATTAGTCCGGCTTGAACGACGGCGCCTACGGCTTCTGCATAGGGGGCCTGATCCGCAATATCGGCGTAGGGCTCGGCAGCGCTCTCCAATCCAAGCCACTGTTGAAGTAAGACGGCAGCGCTGCTCCGAGGCACGCTGGTGCCTGAGACCTCCGGCATCGAAAAAGAGCCTCCCGCTTCGATCGCGGCTTGCTTCATCGATTGCCGGAATTGTTCCCCGGTGACCGGCGTTTGGTTGTTCTGCGGTAAGGAAGCACTTGATGCAGAGGATGATGATGCCGCCCGGGCTTCCGGCACGCCGATGCCCCATAATCCGGCGGACATGACGGAAACTAGCAGCAGAGAACAGACTTTTTGCCAACGACGATATGGTTTCATAAGCATTTCCCCTCTCCCGATATGAAAATCAATGAAGTCTTTGAGATATCATAGTTTCATGTCAGATATGATTACAAAGGGGGTATATGCTTAAAAAAACGCATACATCTCTAGTTTGCAAAGATTTTTTCGCTAGCACTCACGATTTCATTTATTGAACAAATTTAATGTTTAAAAACTTGTGTTAATTAACATAACGCCGGAATTACACCGTTTCTTGTTTTTTTCTGAAATTCAATGTATTATTTTCAGATTCTATCAAAAAGAATGTAACCTTTTTGTTACCGACGACCCTAAAACTCCCGGTATAATTAGTATGGTATGTTAGCATCTAGGGCATTTAGCCTATCCGGAATCTATATCGGTAACGACAACAAGGTATTTTTTCAGCATATAGTCAGGGTAAGGAGGAATGGATCATGCGGCGAAGAGGAGTAGGATATTCCTTATGCTTCATGTGGGGAGTCTTGATGATGATCTTCGTCATCGCAGGCTGTGCATCTTCCGAGCCTTCGTGGACGGATTATGTGGGAGCATCGGTAGAAAAAAGTTTTCCCGTCCCCAAAGAGGCTAGTCAAACAGAAACGGCCTTGAATAACTCCAAATTGGATTATGTGCATTATTCGCTTAATGGGCTCCAGGATGACGAAGACGTGCCTGAGGCCTATCAAAAAGTGATCGAGGAGTGGGGCTGGAAGGAGAAGAAAGAGGAAAGCACCGGCACCACCCGGGTGTATGAGAAGGGGAAGCTGATCGTTCAGCTGACGCTTCATGATGACTCTTTTACGGTATTGGTTCCGAAGAAAGAGGAGAAGACCGTTATCCAAGGATTGGAAAGCAGTCCGTAGGCCAAGGGACATAAGCTCAGGCTGCAACAAGGCGGAAGATCGTCGAAACAACGTGGACAAGAGCTGATGTTAGTCGGGCAAGAAAGAAACAAACCTGTTCCCTGCAGTTGCAGGAGACAGGTTTTTTGGTATGCGCCGGGTTATGTAAGAAGACGGCCCAAAGCGGCGGAGTGCCGTGCAGGCTCAATCATTGCATATAGTAGGAAATGTCGAGGCCGGTAATTTTGATCATTCCGTCTTGGCGCTGGCCTCGGAGGCTGCCCAATACGATAAACCGCGGGGCAATGAACCAGAGGTGCCAAAAAAATAAGGAAAGCACGAAGGATGCCGGAGACCAAGGTATGAGCACGGCTATCACACAGCAACCGATCCAGGCAGAATGCAGATGTACTCGCCGGTATATCGTATAAGCAACGTACTGATCCGGCATGTATCCGACCCATGGGAGCTGCCGGGTGAAACGCCAGCGTTTGCGGGAAGAGTGACTGACGATGATGAGCACCGACCGGGAAATGACGTATTGAATCCATAAGGCAACGGGCATGGCCAGCAGGAAGAAAAACACGCTGGTCCAAGATATGAAAATCATCTCGGCAACAAGCCAGATGAAGGGAAGTATCATTAAACTGCGTATCAGGGCTTTGGGCAAAACGACTCTTTTGAGCAGCTTGTAGTGATAAAAAGTCGCGTTGGCGTTGGCTTCGGTTTCGGCGGACTTCAACAAACAACCCTCCTTCATGAATAAATAACGGTCCGCATGAAACGGACATGCTCTTCTTACTATATCGGATAATTGAAAGAATAATTAAGATTCCGCGTACAAACACAGCCGGAAGACCTACGGCATAAGATAAAGTAGGTAGCGGACTATGAAAAGGTTTAAAATAATAGAATCTGTGTCATACTGATAGTACGAGTTCAAAAAGTCGGTTTTTCAGCATCGAGAAGGTTGGATGAAGCTAGGGACGGAGTAGCGGAGCGCAGATGGATCTACGCGAGCAAAAGATGACTTTTTGAACAACCTTTGATAGTAAACAGACAAGGTGGGATCGGGAATGGACGAATTGGCCGTAAGGAATTGCATTATCTGCGGGGAGCCGAAAACCGAGGGCATTCATATCGTATCGGAATTTATCTGCGATGCTTGCGAGGCCGAAATGGTGCACACGGACGTGCAGGAGGAGAAATACCATTTCTTTATTCATCAAATGAAGCAGATCTGGGTGCAGAAAAATGCATAAAGCCGCTTGTTGAAAGGACCTGTTCTTCTTGGGAGCGGGTCCTTTTCTGTTGCCCTTCCGGGCAGGAAAGCGGTAAAATGAAGCGATGGTTATAATATAGCGATACAGCTATAGTGAGTATAAGCCATCAAGTCAATACGACGAAGTTGGAAGGATTCAGATAGATATGTCAGAGGAATATACCAACGGGGCTCCGTTATACGAGGCGTTGCTGCGGTACCGGGAAAAAAGGAACGCCTCCTTCCATGTCCCGGGGCACAAAAACGGACAGGCCTTGCGCGGTGAGGTGCGGGTTGACGGCGTTTTGCCGCACGTGATGGAAATCGACGCCACGGAAATCACCGGGACGGATGATCTCCATCATCCGGAGGGCGTGATCCGCGAGGCGCAGCGATTAGCCGCCGCCCAGTTTGGGGCGGAGGAGACGTTTTTTCTGGTTGGCGGCAGCACGGCCGGCAACCTGGCGCTGATCCTGAGCGTGTGCACCGCTCCGGGGGACGTGTTGCTCGTGCAGCGGAACGTGCATAAATCCGTCATCCACGGATTGATGCTGGCAGGCGCGCACGCGGTGTTTTTGGCGCCGCAGCAGGATGCCAGCAGCGGGCTGGCGACCATCCCGAGCGAAGCCGCGGTGCGTGAAGCCCTGCGCCGGCATCCCGGCGCCAAGGGGCTGCTGCTCACGCACCCGAGCTACTACGGGATGGGCGCGCCGCTGCGGCCGCTGGCCGAGCTGTGCCATGTGCACGGCGTGCCGCTGCTCGTCGACGAGGCGCATGGCGCCCACTTCGGCCAGCACCCGGCGCTGCCGGAGAGCGCTCTGGCCGCGGGGGCCGACGGCGTCGTGCAGTCGACGCACAAGATGCTGACCGCGCTCACGATGGGCGCGATGCTGCATGTGCAGGGCGGGCTGCTCGACCTCGCGCTGCTGCGACAGCGGCTGGCGATGCTGCAGAGCTCCAGCCCGTCTTACCCCATCATGGCTTCGCTCGACGTGAGCCGAAGCCTGCTGGGCGCGCAGGGCCCCGCCTTCTTCGAGGGCGGGCTCTCCGCAGCCGCGTACCTCCGGCGCGGCCTGGCACAGCTCTCGCGCTTCGACGTCGTGGAACCGCCGGGCGCCAGCGGAGGGGCTGCTGCATATACTATACAAGATCCATTGAAACTTGTTATATTCGACGCGACCGCAGCCCTCACCGGGTATGAACTGCAGGAGCGGCTCGAGGCCGAGGGCTGCGTCCCGGAAATGAGCGATGACCGCTATGTCGTGCTCGCGCTTGGGCCAGGAACGACGCAGCGGGATGCCGAGCGGCTGCTGCAGGCGCTGCAGCGCATCTGCGGCGGATGCGCCGGGGAAGAAACGGTTATTGTGGACGCTGACGCCGACAAGGGCGTTAAGGCGGTCGCAGAGGCTTCCAATACGGCCGATGCCGTTGAAGACGCAGCGGATGCCAACAGCAGGCTAACATCGCCGTCCGGTCTTTCCACGTGGAACAATGCGGTCCACGGACATGAACCTGCGGCGGCCGGCATACCTCGCGAGGGGACGTCCGGAGGGGATGCGGGGACTCCCGTAGCTCCCGTCCCGCTTTCGCCTGGGGAACCTGATCTCCTGCTGGCGGTGTCCGAGCCCGTGCCGTTTCGTCTTGTTCCGCTGTCCCCGGCAGAGATCGAAACGGTCCCCATCGAGGATAGCGCCGGCAGGCAGGCCGCGGAAATGATCATCCCATACCCGCCGGGCATCCCGATCGTCTATCCCGGCGAGACGGTGACGGAGGCAGCAAAGCAGCGGTTGATGCTGCTACGGCTCTCGGGAGCGAAATGCCAGGGGGCGGCCGACCCTTCTTTGGCCGGCATCCAGGTGAAAAAACGGCTGACATAACATGATTCTCAATCGAAGAAAGCAGGGAACGAAGCAGATGAACGGTCAAGCAAAAGGTTTATTCATTACGCTGGAGGGTGGTGATGGCTCAGGCAAAACAACCGTCATGCAGGAATTGGAGCAGGCGCTTGAGAAGCACGGAGTTCCTTTCATCTCCACCCGCGAGCCGGGCGGCATCGAAATCGCCGAGAAGATTCGCGATATTATCCTCAATCCGCAGCATACCGCAATGGACGCCCGTACGGAGGCGCTGCTGTACGCCGCCTCAAGGCGGCAGCATCTGGCCGAGAAGGTGGAGCCGTCCCTGGAACGGGGCATCACCGTCCTTTGCGATCGGTTCCTCGACAGCAGCCTGGCCTATCAAGGGCATGCGCGCGGCCTTGGCATCGACGAAGTACTGAATATCAACCGCTTTGCAACCAAAGGCCGGTTTCCGGATCTGACCTTCTACCTCGATATCGAGCCGGAGGCCGGGCTAGCCCGAATCGCCGCCGGCGATGGGCGGGAAGTGAACCGATTGGATATGGAGAGCCTCCAATTCCATCGGAAGGTCCGGGAGGGCTATCTGATGATTGCGGAAATGTATCCACAGCGCATCCGAATTATCGACGCTTCCCGCAGCAAGGAAGAGGTCGCCGCGGAGATCCACAGTCAACTTTCCGCGACATTAAAGAACGAGTTCAAAAAGTCAGATATTTAGCACAGAGACGAATGCTTCCGACGTATATTTTTTCAAGACGCTTTAGGTCCGATGAAGCTAGGGACGTCAGTAGCTTAGTGGAACCTATGCTATGTGAGTCGCTGAAATGGTTTCAGGGGAAATAGGCTTGCCTCGTGATCAATAGATGACTTTTTGAACAACGTCTTTAAAGGAATTCATGGCCTAGCCGTCAAATAGGATAGTATGGTACATTTTTTATAAAACGAGGAGGGACTGCAAATGAAACTAATTGTTGCGATTATCCAAGATAAAGACAGCAACCGGTTATCCAGCGCATTGGTCAAGGAGAATTATCGGGCCACCAAGCTGGCAAGTACCGGAGGGTTTCTTCGGGCGGGGAACACGACGTTTATGATCGGTGTGGATGACCATCAGGTAGACACCGTGCTGAACGTGATCCGCAACAGCTGTAAAGTGCGGGAGCAATTGGTTACCCCGGTAACTCCGATGAGCGGGACGACCGATTCGTATTTGCCGCTGCCCGTGGAAGTACAGGTGGGCGGGGCGACTGTGTTCGTGCTCCCAGTAGACCGCTTCGAACATTTCTGATAGAGGAAATCAAAAAAGTCAGCTTTCCATCACGAAGTAAGTTTCATGAAGCTGTTTCGACATCGAATCTTGAACTCAACCGGGCCTTCCGCTGCTCACGTAGGTTAGCCTACGCTGCGCTGCTCAGTCCCTAGTTTCGTCCAACCTTCCCGGTGCTGAAAACCTAACTTTTTTGATCATCATTGGGATAGAGGAAATCAAAAAAGTCAGCTTTCCATCACGAAGTAAGTTTCATGAAGCTGTTTCGACATCGAATCTTGAACTCAACCGGGCCTTCCGCTACTCACGTAGGTTAGCCTACGCTGCGCTGCTCAGTCCCTAGTTTCGTCCAACCTTCTCGGTGCTGAAAACCTAACTTTTTTGATCATCATTGGGATAGAGGAAATCAAAAAAGTCAGCTTTCCATCACGAAGAATTTCATTGAGGGAGATTCGACATCGAATTTTGTATTCAGCATATCAACCTATAGGCGGTGACCGCTTTGAAAATCGATCCTGGATTCCGGCCGCTCAAAAGCGGTTTGGGAGTGAGTGACGCCCCTGCCAAACCGGTGCAATCCAAAAGCTTCTCCGACGTCATGCAGCAGCATGGCCAGCAAGCGACCCAAGAGGAACTGAACCGAAGATTCAGGGAAATTCAAATGCAAGGGGACCGGCTGGCCCGGTCCATGACCGTCCGGGAGTTAAAGGCTTACCGGTTGATGGTCAAACGATTTCTGGAGGATACAGTGCGGCGGGGTGTGACCATCAAGGAATCCAAAGGATGGGATCGCCGCGGCCGCGGAAAACGCTACAAGCTGCTTGACGAGGTGGATGCCGCGCTGTTGGCCATGGCGGACGAACTGCTGGAGACGGAGCAAGGCAAGATCGAGCTGCTGCAAAAAATCGGCGAGATCCGCGGCATGCTGATCAATCTGAGTTTCTAATAGGGCAACTTCTAGTATTGCGGTTTTTGAAGGGAAGAGACCGAAGCATGTCATTTCAAGAGATCATCGGGCAGGATACGGCTAAGCAACTGCTGCAGAGCGGGCTTAGACGCCAGGAAATATCCCATGCCTATATATTTAGCGGACCGCCTGGAAGCGGGCAAATGGAAATGGCCATGGCCTTCGTCCAGGCGTTGTTCTGCATGCGGGGCGGGGAAGATGCATGCGGGGAATGCCTGGAATGCCGCAAGGTGCTGCATGGCAACCACCCGGATCTGTTTATGATCAAGCCCGATGGGGCAACGATCAAAATCGAACAAATCCGCGAATTGCAGCGGATATTCTCTTATCGCTCGGAGAGCGGGAATCCGAAAGCCTATATCATCGACGAGGCGGAGAAAATGACGGTACAAGCGGCTAACAGTCTGTTGAAGTTTCTCGAAGAACCCCCGTCTCCGGCCGTGGCCATCCTGTTATCCGACAATGGACGGGCTTTGCTGCCGACGATTCAATCGCGGGCGCAGTGGGTGCCGTTCACCCCGCTGGATCCGGAACGCATGCTCCAAATTTTGGCGGATGAGGGATTTCCGGCAACTTTGGCTCGAAGTGCCGTTCATCTCGCGGCAGGACTGGGGCCGTGCCGCGATCTGATCCAGCAGAATTGGTTTGCGGAAATTAGAAACGTAGTGTTACAATTAGGGAAGGAAATCGCAGGCCGTGGCGGTTCTCCTTTAATTACCGCGCAGCAAAATTTGTTCAAATCCGGCTTGGCCGATCATTTGGACATGATGTTCAATCTTTTCCATTTGTGGTTTAAAGATATGATCCACGCGCTCTATCATAAACATGATCAAATCGTTTTCATAGATGAGCTCCAGTTTGTCGTTGGACACGCTGCCTCACGCAGCGCCGAGCAATGGATTGACGCCATGGCGCTGGCAGCGGAGAGCAAGAAGAAGCTGCGGCAACATATGAACGCCCAGCTTTGCGTCGAGCAATTCCTGATTGCCGTGGAAGGACAACGGTAGGTGTCAGGGGCTTAAGCTAGACAGAATTAAGAAACTTTCTCCCGTGAAAGAGCAGGGATTTATAAAGGAAAGCGGTTTACCAGTTAGAGCTATACGAGGGGGTTAGTTTTTGTACACTGTAGTGGGCGTCCGTTTTAAAAAAGCGGGCAAAATTTATTATTTCGATCCGCTGGAGCTTCCTGTCGAGAAGGACCAGAGCGTGATTGTTGAAACCGCGCGCGGGATCGAATATGGTAAAGTGGTGGTCGGCAAGAAGAAGGTTGGAGAATCCGATGTCGTCCTTCCGCTCAAGAAGGTCATACGGATTGCCGATGACGCCGACGCCTGTGTTGTGGATGAGAATAAGTTTGCGGCAAAAAATGCTTTTGCCACATGTTTAAATAAAATCAAGGATCATGATTTGAAAATGAAGCTGGTCGACGTGGAATTTACGTTCGACCGCAACAAAATCATTTTTTATTTCACGGCGGAAGGCCGCGTTGATTTCCGCGAATTGGTCAAGGATTTGGCCAGCATTTTCCGGACCCGGATCGAGCTGAGACAAATCGGCGTGCGGGACGAAGCCAAAATGCTGGGCGGTATCGGTCCTTGCGGGCGGGTGCTCTGCTGTTCGTCCTGGCTGGGGGATTTTGAGCCGGTTTCGATCAAAATGGCCAAAGATCAAAGCCTGTCGCTGAACCCGACGAAGATATCCGGTTTATGCGGACGGTTAATGTGCTGCTTGAAGTTTGAGCACGATAACTACGAAAGCATCAAAGAAGAGCTTCCATCCGTAGGCAAAGTGGTGGTCACTTCGCTCGGCGACGGCAAAGTTGTCGGGATCAACGCCGGATCGCGCACCGTACATGTACAGCTGTTCGAAATAGGGAAAGTGAAGGAGCTTCCGTTGGACGATGTCGTCCTGAAATAGGAACCGCTCTTTCAGATAAACTTTAGAGATGACTCTGGGGTGGGAACTTGGAGAACAAGGACATTTTCACGCATATGCAGGCGCTGGAAACGCAAATGGGAAAAGTACACGGCGATTTGGGCACCCTCAAGCTAGAGGTAAAGAAGCTGGTGGAAGAAAACCAGCGGCTTCTGCTCGAAAATGAACAGCTGCGCAAAATATTAAAGCGGGAAAGCATGGAAGGGCGATTGCCGCTTCCGACGGCGGAGAGAACCGCCGATCCGCTGCTGGCCGGCAAGGAAGCGATCGATGTCGTGGGCGAGGGCTACGATAATCTGGCGCGTCTTTATCACGAAGGCTTTCATATATGCAACGTATATTATGGGCATCTTCGCACGGAAGGCGACTGCCTCTTCTGCTTGTCATTTTTGAATAAATAATGAACCGTGGGGAACAACCCTACGGTTTTTTTTGAAGTTGGGGAAGGTTATGCATTTTGGACCTGTATACCGGGAGTTCGCAGGGGATACTTTGGAGTGGGACAAGGGGAGCGTTCCTGGCGTTTTTTTCCTTTTCGGAGATCCTTTGGTGTACTTTTTGCAACAATCGCTGCGGATTAGTCCCAACACGCCGAGATTGTTGTACAATGTGTAATATTTCCAAAACGAACAAGCTTATAAAGGAAGGAATCCGTTTTGAACAACGTACCGATTTATGACCAAGAACGGGTGGATGACCTGCTCACCCACGATTTGCACATTATTCAGAGCGACGAAGTATTCAGCTTTTCGATGGATGCCGTTTTGCTGGCGCGGTTTGCCCCGGTACCCAAATATGGAAAAATCCTCGATCTATGCACCGGAAACGGCGTCATTCCCCTGCTGCTGTCAACGCGTACGGAAGCGGCCATCGAAGGGATCGAAATTCAACCGCGCCTTGCGGACATGGCTCGCCGCAGCGTCGAGATGAACAAGCTGGCGGATCGCATCTGCATTCGCGAGGGGGATTTGCGTGAATTAGTGAAGGAGACCGGGCACGGCGTATACGATGCGATTACGGTCAATCCGCCGTATATGCCGCTGACGACGGGCGAGACGAAGCTGAATGAACACCAGGCCATCGCCCGCCATGAGATTCACTGCAGCCTGGAGGAGGTGGCCGCGTCCGCGATGCGGTTGGTCCGCCCCGGCGGCAAGGTGTCGATGGTGCACAAGCCCCAGCGCTTGGGCGAGATTATGACGATTCTTAGGCAGTTTCGATTGGAGCCGAAGGTCATCCGCTTCGTGCATCCCCGAGCGGGCGCCGAGGCCAACATGGTATTGATCGAAGCGCTGCGGGACGGCAAGCCGGACGTTCGGGTGCTTCCTCCGTTGATCGTATACGGTGAAAATGGGGAATACTGCGAGGAAATCATGAATATCTATTACGGGCCAAAAGAGGGTAGAGCATGAACGTAAACGTACAGAAAAGCTTTGAGACGACGTCCGACGATTTCTCCCGAACCGGCAGCGGCAAGCTGTTCCTGGTCGGCACGCCGATCGGCAATCTGGAGGACATGACCTTTCGGGCCGTCCGTACTTTGCAGGAGGCCGATATCATCGCTGCGGAGGACACGAGGCAGACGCGGAAGCTGTTAACGCATTTTGATATCTCGCCAGGCAAATTGCTCAGTTATCATGAGCATAATAAGGCCGCCAGCGGTCCTGAGTTGATACGCTTTATAATAGAAGGAAAAAATTTGGCGCTGGTCAGCGATGCCGGTTTGCCGGCGATTTCCGACCCTGGGAGCGACCTCGTCAAACTGGCGCTGGAAGCGGGTATTTCGGTCGTTCCGGTGCCGGGGGCGAACGCGGCCTTATCCGCGTTGATCGTCTCGGGTTTGCCGACGGAACGCTTTATGTTTCTGGGCTTTTTGCCTCGGGATCACAAAGAGCGGGAGACGAAGCTGAAATCGCTGGTGGACGAAGAAGGCACGCTGTTGATGTACGAGTCCCCGCATCGGCTCGTCAAAACGCTCGAATCCCTGTTCGAGGTTTGGGGGGACCGGCGGATCGTGCTGGCTCGGGAATTAACCAAACGTTACGAGGAGTTCGCTCGGGGCACGCTGCAGGATTGTTTGTCCTGGCTCCAGGAGCATCCGCCGTTGGGAGAATATTGTCTGGTTGTCGAAGGGGCGCATCCCGATCAGGTGAAGGAAAGACGCGATGCCTGGTGGCAAACGTTATCGGTGGAAGAGCATGTGCTGCATTACGAGAACGAAAGCGGAATGACGCGAAAGGAGGCGATGAAGAAAACGGCTGCCGATCGGGGCGTGTCCAAACGGGATATTTACAATCAGCTGTTATAGCTACAAAATTTATCCGGGCAAAAAAAAGGGGCCTTCGCTAGGCCGGGTTCAAGCCAAGGAAGGCACCAAGGAGATATGAAAAAGGTTAGAATTAACAGTTTCAGTAAATCTATTATATACTATAATTCCTAATTTGTCACAGGGGTAGGAAGCTCCGTAATACATTCATGGCAAACAATTTTGCCTTTGAAGTAAGTGACGTTCTCGGCGTTGCCGCAGAAAATGCAGGCAGGCTCATATTTCTTCAGCATAATGCGCTCGCCGTCCACATAAATCTCGAGTGCGTCTTTCTCGCCAATGCCCAGGGTACGGCGCAATTCGATAGGGATAACGACACGACCCAGTTCGTCGACCTTTCTTACAATACCTGTTGATTTCATCATAACTGATGATTGCCCCTCTCGCTATAGTTTTTTAAGTGTCATTATTCGACATTGTTCTATCTTTTATGATTTTTATAATACCAACCATTGCCAGAATAGTCAACCTATTTATGGCAGAGTTCATTATTATTTCTAAAATATTGCTGTACATAACTCCTGAAAGCACTTATATACCTAGAGAGTTCGCAATACACTATAATTCGACATTTTGGAAATCACTAATTTGACACTTTACAACATAATTCGACATTAACCGTCGGCGTCAGTCATAATCTCTCTTTATTTTTCAAAAACCGATTTTGACGAAAAAGGAGTGGGTTCACGATGTATCGGCAGCTTCGCGAAGAAAAAGTATTTAAAGATCCCGTACATAATTATATTCACGTACAGGACGAAGTGATCTGGTCTCTCATTAATACGCCGGAATTCCAGCGTCTACGCCGCATCCGTCAGCTCGGGACATCGTATTTGACGTTCCATGGGGCGGAGCACAGCCGGTTCTCCCATTCGCTGGGCGTCTATGAAATTACGCGGCGGATCATCTCCCAATTCGAGCGCAGCGGATACGCCGATTGGCCCAGCGGGGAGAAGATGGTTGCCCTTTGCGCTGCACTGCTGCACGATTTGGGACATGGGCCGTTTTCGCATTCCATTGAACAGGCGTTTCAAATGCATCACGAGGATTGGACCTGCAAAATCCTGCTGGGCGACACCGAGGCCGGTGCGGTGCTGCAAAGCATCTCGCCCGATTTCCCGGAGAAGGTGGCAGCGGTGATCCGCAAGGATTACGATAATCCGATCGTCGTTAATCTGGTGTCGAGCCCGCTGGACGCGGACCGGATGGATTATCTGCTGCGGGACGCTTATTTTACCGGCGTCAATTACGGCACCATCGACATGGATCGGATCCTGCGGATGCTGCGTCCCTTCCAAGGACGGGTCGTTGTTAAGGAATCGGGCATGCACGCGGTCGAAGACTATTTAATGTCACGTTACCAGATGTATTGGCAGGTCTATTTCCATCCGGTAACCCGGAGCTCCGAAATTATCCTGCGGCAGATTCTGCGACGGGCTAAGGAGCTGTACCGGAATGGGCATGCGTTTGCGTTTCTTCCCCACCCGCTCCCCGGGCTTTTCCAAGGCGATATCGGCGTTAGCGATTATTTGCAGCTCGACGAGGCGTTAATGCAGACCGCCTTTATGCAATGGAAGAACGAGCGCGATGCGCTGCTCAGCGACCTGTGCACCCGTTTCTTGGATCGCAAATTGTATAAATATGTAGAACTCGAGACGAAGGATTTGGAAATGCTCGGCGAGATCCGCCATGCGCTGGAGCGGGTCAACCTGAATCCAGATTACGACATGGAAATTGATTTTCCCACGGATCTGCCGTATGATGTGTTCCGTCCGGATGAGGGGGTTCGCGAGAAGCAAATCTTGCTGCTGGACCGGCAAGAACGCCTGCGGGAAATCTCCGAGGTGTCCGATATCGTGAGGTCGATCAGCGGACTGCAACGGGGGAAATACCATTTGTACTATCCGGATGATAAATTAAGCGCCGTCATGGGACGGCTGCCCCAGCCCGTAGCTCAAATTTTCGCGCAAAGAAGTTAGGAGGATACCCACAACATGTTATTCGATACGCATACGCATTTGGACGCTCCCCAATTCGACGAGGATCGCGAGGAAGTGATCGAACGCGCCGTGGCGCAAGGGGTAACGCGGATGATCAATATCGGTTTTAACCGCGAAACGATCCCGTCGACGATGAAGCTGGCGGAGTCGTACGATTTCATTTATGCCGCCGTCGGCTGGCATCCGCAGGACGCGGTTACGATGCAGGAAGGCGATTTGGACTGGATCGCCGAATTGTGCAAGCACGAGAAGGTAGTCGCGATCGGTGAAATCGGGCTCGATTATTATTGGGACACGTCGCCCAAAGAGGTTCAGCACGAGGTGTTCCGCAAACAAATCGGACTGGCCCGCAGCTTGGGGCTGCCCATTTCCATTCATAACCGCGATGCTCATGAAGACGTCGTGCGGATTCTCCGCGAGGAGAAAGCGCATGAGGTGGGCGGCGTGATGCATTCCTTCTCCGGCAGTTGGGAAATTGCCAAAATGTGTCTGGATTTGGGATTTCATTTGTCATTTGGCGGACCCATTACGTTTAAAAATGCAAAACAGCCGAAAGAAGTGCTGGCGAAGACGCCGATGGACCGGCTGCTGATCGAAACGGATTCCCCTTATTTAACGCCGCATCCATTTCGTGGAAAGCGAAACGAGTCGGCTCACGTTCGACTGGTTGCCGAGATGGCCGCTGAGTTAAAAGGGGTCACTTTGGAGGAAATCGCGGAAATTACGACCCGAAATGCTCTGGAACGATTTGGAATAAGGAGCATTTGAGAGAAAACATGATGAGAAAATGAGGATTTAGGAAAGATTGATGCGTTTTGATCAATAAAAACGAGTTTATTACATTTTTTTAACCATTTATTAAAAAAAACGTGGTTGATTCGACCTTTACAACATGCATCGAAACAGGATAGAATTTTTTCAGTAATCGATTTGGCTCATTTTGGACAGACGGATGAACCATTCGATGCTTGGTTCCATGAACCAGTCTCGCTGAATCTCCTTACGGAGAACGGGGGAACCGATGCAAGTATGGATTTGGCAGTAGCTGTTCGTGCTTGTATTTGATTTCTTCACAGGGTCTATGGGGTGAATTCGAGGTCATTGCGCCATGAGCGAATGAACCGAGAAAGGGCGACTCTCTTTCGTCCGAATCCGACAGCTAACCTCGTAAGCGTATCAAGAGAGGTAACTCGTGCAGCCTATTACACCAAGACAATCAGGAAGCCACGAAGGAGTTCCTCTAACTCTTTCTTTGGGCTTCTTTTGTTTTGAATAAAAGTAATAGGGTCGTCATACTGTTGATAAAACAGGAGGTGACATCTGCAGGGAAGACTGGTCAGGATGCGAAATGCGCGGCTTGGTTAAGCGCGTTTCGTAAATAAGAACTGTAGTCACGTCATTTGTTATCTTGCATCGACCTAGACGGCGGGACTATGAAGGAGGACGGAAGAAATGGGCATTTTCCGCAAAGAGGAGACCCATGAATCACGCTCATCCAGCATGTCTTACGCAATGCGATGGAAGCATGAGAATTTTCGTCAGATTACGCTCGTCGGCGTTCTGGCCATCGCGGGAATCATCATCATCCTAATCTGGCTCTTCGGTCAGGAAAATAAACAAGTGTCCCTGGTTGTCGACGGAAATGTCCAATCGGTGGAGACGCAAGAATCCAGCGTCGCGAATCTGCTGGATGCGCAGTCGATCGAGCTGCATCCGAAGGATTCCGTATCGAGTCCGCTGGACGGACAGCTCAAAGACGGAGACCGCATTGTCATTGTACGCGCGGTGCCGGTAAAGGTGAGCGTAGATGGGGTTGTCAAGACCCACTTCACGACGAAAGACAACGTCGAAGGCGCCATTTCCGAGCTTGGCGTCACGGTGGACCAGGACGACAAAGTCACGCCGGCGCTTAACAGCAAGGTGGCCTCGGGACTGGACATCAAGATCGTGCGGGTCAGCAAGCAAAAGGTGCAATCGCAGGAAGCCGTGCCTTTCACCGTCGTCAAGACCTCGGACGACAGTTTGCTGAAAGGCAAAACAAAGGTTGTTCAACAAGGCAGTGAAGGTTTGGTCACCCACAACATTGAGAAAACATACGAGGACGGAAAGTTCGTGGCGAAGCGGTGGCTTGGCAAGGAGGTCTCCAAGAAGGCCCAGCCGAAAGTCGTTGCCGTCGGCACGAAGCAGCCGACAGCCGTTCTGTCCGCCAGCATCAGCCGTAGCTCGAATACGGTCAACATCAGCGGGCTGACAACCAAAGGCGGCGTCTCTTTCAAATATAAAAAAGTACTTAAAGACGTCACATTAACCGCCTATTCTTCGGAAGAAGACGGCATCGGCACCCGTACGGCCTCCGGCACCCGAGTGACGGAGGGCAGAACGATCGCCGTCGACAAAGACGTCGTTCCGCTCGGCTGGTGGGTTTATATCGAGGGGATCGGCTTCCGCAAGGCGGAGGATACCGGCGGGGCGATCGAAGGAAACAAGATGGACGTGTATTACGATACCCTGAAGGCAGCCAAGAATTTTGGCCGCAAGAAAGGCCGTACCGTCTATGTCATCGGCCCGACGAAGCCGGAACTGAACTAGCTTTCCCTGTTTTACAATGCAGGGGGAATAAGATACTATTAGGATGATGTAAAGACAAGACTTGGATTAGAAGAGGATGATATCCTCTTCTTTTTGTTTTGAATCCAAGGCGAGAGCGGAAGGGAAGAACAGATCCATGATCAAAGAGGTCATTGTGGTGGAGGGCCGGGATGACACCGTCGCCATCAAACGGGCCGTCGAAGCGGATACGATCGAGACGGGCGGTTCGGCCATCAATGAGTCCACGCTGAAGAAGATCGCTTTGGCCCAGGAGCGCCGAGGCGTCATTATATTTACCGACCCCGACCATGCCGGGGAGCGGATTCGCAAAATCGTCGCGGCGCGGGTACCGGGCTGCAAGCACGCGTTCCTGCGCGAGGCCGACGCCACGAAACGGGGCGACATCGGCGTGGAGAACGCTTCTCCGGACGCGATTCGCGAAGCCCTGTCGCGCGTGCGCAGCGAAGTGCCGGGAGTAGAGGGGCAGATCGATTGGGAAGACTTGATCACAGCGGGGCTAATCGTGCACCCTGAAGCTGCCGCGCGCCGGAAAGCGTTAGGCGAACGGCTGGGGATCGGGTATTGCAACGGCAAGCAACTGTACAAGCGGTTGACGGTGTTCCGCATCAGCCGCGAGGAATTCGCCACCGCGCTTGCCGAGTTAGAGGACAAAGGAGTTAACGGGCCATGAGCATGAGGGAAGATATATCGACGCCGCGCCGGACGAAGGAGATCATCCAGCGGCACGGTTTTTCGTTTAAAAAAAGTTTGGGGCAGAATTTTCTGATCGACCAGAACATTCTCGGCAAGATCGTCGCGGCGGCCGGTTTGGACGAGACCAAAGGGGCGCTGGAGATCGGACCGGGCATCGGCGCGTTGACGGAGAAGCTCGCCAAGGAGGCGGGCAAAGTGGCCGCCGTTGAAATCGACCAACGCCTGCTGCCGATCCTGCAGGAGGTGCTGGAGCCTTACCCGCACGTTCACGTTGTTCACGGGGACGTGCTGAAGCTCGATCTGCAGGCGTTGTTTGCCGCCGAATTCAGCGGCGTCAGCGGCGTTAGCGTCGTCGCTAACCTGCCGTACTACGTGACGACGCCGATCTTGATGAAGCTGCTGGAGGAGAAGCTGCCGCTCGAGCATATCGTCGTCATGATTCAGAAGGAAGTCGCCGAGCGCATGGCCGCTTCGCCCGGCGGCAAAGAGTACGGCAGCCTCAGCATCGCCGTGCAGTATTACAGCGTGCCGGAGCTGATCTGTACGGTGCCGCATAGCGTCTTTATCCCCCAGCCTAACGTGGAATCGGCGGTGATCCGGCTGTCGGTGCGGGAGACGCCGGCGGTGGCCGTGGCGGACGAGGCGTTTTTCTTCGAGGTGGTACAGGCCTCTTTTGCCCAAAGACGGAAGACGATATCCAATAATCTCAAAAGCCGCTTCTTCCCGAAGGAAGGGCGCGAGCGCCTGGAACAGCTGCTGGAGCAGGCCGGTATTTTGCCGTCCAGGCGGGCCGAAACGTTGAGCCTTGAGGAGTTCGCCAAGCTTAGCGATACGCTGCTGGAGGCGGGGATGAAGGAGCCGCACCTGTAACCAATACCTCCCTTCGCCCATACGATGGGGTAGAGGTGATTGACTTGACGAATTTGGGAGACTTGGTCGTCCGCAAATCTTACGGTGGAGACGTCACGTTCCGGATCGAACGGATTGAGCGGAGCGAAGCTATCATCAAAGGAACGGAATACCGGCTGCTGGCGGATGCGCCCTTAACCGATCTGGTCAGGGTAGACCCGGCTTCCCCAGGGGAAAAAACGCAACGTGTCCGCATTAAAGCCACGGAATCGATAAAAAGGCTAACGCAGGACCGCAAAGAACTGGCGGAACGCAACCAGATGTCGATCGGCCGGGAACTGTACGTACAGGGGGAATCGGCCTATTTTGAAGTTCCGGGCAAGGTCCTGCATCTGGACGGCGACGAAAGATATTTGCAAAAAAGCTTAAGTTTATACGAGAAGCTGCGCGTCCCGGCCCAAGGCTATTTCGTGACGGAGGCGCAGATGGCCCGGGCGCTATATCGTTTGCTGCCGACGGTGAAGCCGGATATCGTGGTGCTGACCGGCCATGACGGAGTACTCAAGCAACGGCCCTCGGGAGACCTGTACAATTTGACCAGCTACAAGAATTCGAAGCACTTCGTCGAGGCTATTCAGACGGCCCGGCAATACGAAAGGAATTTCGATACGCTGACGATCGTGGCCGGCGCCTGCCAGTCTCATTTCGAGGCATTGCTGCAGGCGGGAGCCAATTTTGCCAGCTCCCCCGGACGAGTGCTGATCCACGCGCTGGATCCGGTTTACATCGCCGCCAAAGCGTCGTTAACCTCGATCCGCGAAACGATCCAGATCACGGATGTGCTTAATCATACAATTAGCGGCGCTCAGGGCGTCGGCGGGATTGAGACACGGGGCAGCTACCGGATCGGACTGCCGAAGCTCAGGGACTTGACGACGCTGAAGGTTGTCCCTTCGATGTAAACCAATATTGGATTTGTCCAACCCGGAAGGACGTGAGCCGACAGGCCCAGGACCTTCCGGGTGTTTGTTTTTTGGCGGATCTCAGGCCGCACAGGAAATTGTCGAAAAATAATCGTTGACATAGCTTTTTACCTGCTGATATAATTATTTGTTTTGATTTGACAAGCGTGTGACTTTCCTGTATAATGGACAAAGAAAGAAGGTGGTCACAGGCAATGGCTAAAAATGCGCTGTCGGAAATCAAGCATAGTCTCGACGCTCACGTTGGACAGAAAATTATGCTGCGGGCAAACGGAGGTCGCCGGAAGACCGTCGAACGCACCGGAGTATTGGAGGAGACCTATCCTTCTGTCTTCATTGTGAAGCTGGATCAAGAACAACAGACCTTTAAGCGTGTGTCTTACAGTTATGCCGATATACTAACCGAATCCGTTGAGGTCATGATTTGCGACGACAACGATGAGATGCGGATTTCGTATATTAAACCGTGAGCATCAAGTTAAAATTAGTAAACGGCTTTCGCTTAAGGGCGAAGCCGTTTTTTAATGCTGCCGGAGGCAACCGCTCGGCATTGCCGAATGCATGTGCGCAACGAGTGGACAGGTTTCCCAGTATGAACGGGGGGAACCGGCGTATACTATCCATGTTCCCTATATCCATGACCCCAAAGGAGGACTGGCCATGTCGCGCAGAAGACGTAGCGTTATGTCGGAGGACCTGAAGGTCGAGCTTGCGAAGGATCTGGGATTTTACGATACCGTCCAGCAAGAAGGCTGGGGAGGGATCAGGGCCAAAGATGCGGGGAATATGGTGAAGCGCGCCATCGAGCTCGCCGAGAAGGCCGCAGCCAAGCAGCAGTAAATACGAACAAGCGAAGCTTCCCTTTGGGGAGCTTCGTTTTTTTTGCCGGATGAAGTAAGATAGAGTGAGAAAAATTTGTCTTTCGTACATAGACGCGGGGCCAACTATTTTTTAAAATAAAGTAACGTGCAAGAAGACCGGATGAACGAGGATTCTCACGGAATTGCTAAGGGTGGGGGAGCGCCATGAAAATTTACGAAAAAGCACCGGCTAAAATCAACTTAATGCTCGATGTTCTGCATAAGCGTCCGGATGGATACCATGAAGTCGAGATGATCATGACGATGGTTGATCTCGCCGACCGGCTGGAAATGAGCGCCCTCCCGCGGGATACGATTATTATTTCGAGCCAGGCCGGATATATTCCGCTGGACGAGAAGAACCTGGCGTTTCAAGCGGCAAAGCTGATCAAGGAACGATATAACGTACGCAGCGGGGTGTACATTCACCTCGACAAGAAGATTCCGGTGGCGGCAGGGTTGGCCGGCGGCAGCAGCGACGCAGCAGCGACGCTGCGGGGGTTAAACCGGCTATGGGAGCTCGGCATCTCCGATAAGGAGCTGGGGGAGCTGGGCTCGGAGCTCGGCTCGGACGTTCCGTTCTGCGTCACGGGCGGTACGGCCCTGGCCACGGGCCGGGGCGAGGTGCTGACGCCGCTGCCGAATCCGCCGCAGTGCTGGGTCGTGCTGGCGAAGCTGCCGATCAACGTGTCGACCGCGGAGGTATACGGACGGCTGCGCAGCGAACAAATCACGGATCATCCTTCGGCGGAACGGATGCGTGCGGCGCTGGAGCACCGTTCTTTCCCGGAGGTGTGCCAGGAGCTGGGCAACGTGCTGGAGCGCGTAACGCTGCAAATCCACCCAGAGGTGGCGCATCTGAAAGAGACGATGCTGCGCCTCGGCGCCGATGGCGTGTTGATGTCCGGCAGCGGGCCGACCGTCTTTGGCCTCGTTTCCAAAGAATCGAAGGTTCCGCGGATCTACAACGGATTGCGGGGGTTTTGCAAAGAGGTTTATGCCGTGCGCTTGTTGACCTGAAGCTCGGAATCCAAAGCACGAAGTCCTGCCCCGGCGTGAATTCGCTTTTTTCCAAGGCTTGGACAAATCCGTACAAAAATGTTATAGTTTCATTAAAATATTCGGATTTAGCGAGGGGTACTTCGTGAAAAAATTAAAGAGAAGCGCGCGATTGGTGGAGATGACCCATTATCTGTTATCCCGTCCGCATCATTTGATTCCTTTGACCAACTTTGCACAGCGGTATGGAGCGGCGAAGTCCTCGATCAGCGAGGATCTCGGAATCATTAAAGAAGTGTTCGAAGATGAGGGTATGGGGGAATTGCTAACGCTGGCCGGGGCCGCCGGGGGCGTCAAATACATTCCGCGGGTCGGCCGGGAGCAGGCGCTGGCGTTCATCCGGCAACTGTGCGGCAAGCTGGCGCAGCCGGATCGCATATTGCCGGGCGGATATTTGTATATGTCGGACCTGCTCGGACAGCCGGCGCTGATGAACGAGGCCGGGAAGCTGTTCGCTACCGCCTTCGGCGATCTCGAGATCGATTGCATCATGACCGTGGAGACGAAGGGGATACCGTTGGCGTACGCGACCGGAGCCGAGCTGAACCTGCCGGTCGTCCTGGTGCGACGGGACCATCAGGTGACGGAGGGATCGGCCGTAAGCATCAATTACGTGTCCGGCTCCCACAAAAGCCTGCATACGATGACGTTGTCCCGGCGGGCGCTCAAAGATCACTCGCGCGTGCTGATCGTCGACGATTTCATGAAAGCCGGGGGCACGATTCAAGGCATGGTCGACCTGCTGGCCGAATTTAACGCGGAGGTCGCCGGAGTCGGGGTATTGGTCGAATCGGGCGAGATCGCTTCGGAACAACGGTTGCTGCATGATTACGTGTCGCTTGCGACGCTTCGGGCGGTTGACGCCAAAGGCAAAGAAATTTCCGTGGAGCCGGGGAACTATTTTTCAAAATTTGGACAATAAGAACCGTGTCGACGCTTTCCTCAGATTGTAAGGGTTTCCGACGAAACCTGTCGAAAAGCCCGCCATATCAAAAAAAATCGTGAATTTAGGCCATTTTATTGTTCCAAAAAAAAGGATTTCCGTTCGCTATGTGGAATATTACACCAAGTCTCTGATGGAAAAAGGTGGTGAACACATATGCAAATTACGGATGTAAGACTCCGCCGAGTCAGCTCTGAGGGCAGAATGAAGGCGATCGCATCCATTACCATCGATAACGAATTTGTTGTTCATGACATTCGCGTAATCGACGGCAACAATGGGATGTTTGTAGCTATGCCTAGCAAGCGCACACCGGACGGGGAGTTCCGGGATATCGCACATCCGATTTCCTCCGGCACCCGCGAGAAGATTCAAGCTGCGGTATTGGCTGAATACGAACGTGCCGCCGACCAAGAGGAAGCGATTGAAGAAGGGGCGTAAGTCGCATATTTAATTCTTGATCAATTGGGGTTTGAGGAAAAGGGAGTCATGCTGTGTGCATGGCTCCCTTTTCTTTTTGCCCTAAATGAGATATATTCAGTAATGAGTTTAAGACAGAGTATAAGATACCTCTTAGAGAAGGAGGCCGGGACCTTGAAAAGATTAGCGATTGTTCTTGCCGCAGGACAGGGGAAGCGCATGAAGTCCAAGCTTTATAAAGTGCTCCATCCCGTATGCGGCAAACCGATGGTCGGGCATGTCTTGAACGCAGTTCAAGATGCCGGTTGCGAGCGCAGCATCGTGGTCGTTGGCCACGGCGCCGAGGCCGTGAAATCCTATCTGGGTTCATCGGCGGAGTACGTACTGCAGGAACAGCAGCTGGGGACCGGGCATGCCGTAAAGCAAGCCGGGCCATTGCTCGCGGGAGAAGAAGGGACGACCGTGGTCATCTGCGGCGACACCCCTTTGGTAACTGCGGAAACGCTTGAAGCGCTGATCGATCTTCATTCCCGCAAGGGTGCGGCGGCAACCGTGCTTACCGCCAAGATGGACCAGCCGTTCGGATACGGCCGGGTAATCCGCGGAGAGAACGGTACGGTTCAGCGGATCGTCGAGCAGAAGGACTGTTCGCCGGAGGAAGCTACCGTGCCAGAAATTAATACAGGCACCTATTGCTTTGATAATGCAAAATTATTCGCCGCGTTGGAGAAGGTAACCAACCACAACGCTCAGCAGGAGTATTACTTGACCGATGTGATCGGCATTTTGGTGCAGGCGAACGAAATTGTCGAAGGCTACGCGGTACCCGACGTGAGGGAATCGATCGGCGTCAATGACCGCGTTGCGTTATCGGAAGCCGAAGCGACGATGCGAGAGCGAATCGTCCGCAGGCACATGCTGAACGGCGTCACGGTGATCGATCCAACGTCGACCTATATTGGGGCGGAGGTCACCATTGGTGCCGATACGGTGCTTCATCCGGGAACCGTTCTCTCCGGGAAGACAACGATCGGCGAAGATTGCGTGATCGGGCCGAATGCTCAAATCGAGGATAGCGTGATTTATGACGGCGCGAAGGTGAAGCAATCGGTTCTCAGCCAGGCGGAAGTCGGCCGGGAAACGACGGTGGGGCCTTTCGCTTATTTGCGTCCGGGGGCCAAACTCGGAGCCAACGTCAAAGTCGGCGATTTCGTCGAGATCAAAAACGCCACGCTGGATGACGGTGCCAAAGTATCGCATCTGAGTTACGTCGGCGATGCCAAAGTCGGCAAAAACGTCAATATCGGCTGCGGCGCGATTACGGTCAACTACGATGGTTATAATAAGTTTATTACGGAAATCGAGGACGATGCTTTCGTTGGCAGCAATGTCAATTTGATCGCACCGGTCAAGGTAGGCAAAGGCGCTTACGTGGTTGCCGGCTCGACCATCACGCATTCGGTTCCCGAGAATGACTTGGCCATTGCCAGAACCCGGCAGGAGAACAAATCCGGTTATGCCGAGAAAATCCGCGCCCGGGCAAAAGCCAAAAAGGAAAGACAGCAGAAATCTTAAACCAGTCCATCATAGGATGATAGTAACCATTGTCGGAATCAGGATGCAGTGACCATTTTGAATAGACGGGGTAGCTCGAAGGCGGGTTCTATGGACGATCCCTTTCGCTATCTACACAGCACGGAGGGTTTTAATTTTATGACTTATTGCGATTCTAAATTGAAGATATTCACCTGTAACTCCAATCCCAAGCTGGCTCATCAAATCGCCGATTATATCGGGATTCCGATGGGCGATTCGGAGACGACGAGCTTTAGCGACGGCGAAATTCAGGTCAAGCTGTCCGAGAGCGTTCGAGGCTGCCATGTGTACGTGGTTCAATCGACTTGCGCGCCCGTGAACGACAATCTGATGGAGCTCCTCGTGATGGTGGATGCTTTAAAAAGAGCTTCGGCCAAAAGCATCAATGTGGTTGTCCCGTACTACGGTTACGCCCGCCAAGACCGGAAGGCCCGTTCCCGCGATCCGATCACGGCCAAGTTGGTCGCCAATCTGATTGAGAAAGCCGGAGCCCACCGGGTCATTACGATGGACCTGCATGCGATGCAAATCCAGGGCTTTTTCGATATTCCCGTGGACCATATGCTCGGGGTGCCGATCCTGGCCCAGTATTTCCGGTCCAAGCATATCCAAAATCCGGTCGTGGTTTCGCCTGACCACGGCGGGGTGGTTCGCGCCCGCAAGCTGGCCGATTTCCTTAATGCGCCGCTGGCCATTATCGATAAGCGCCGTCCGGAGCCGAACGTTAGCGAGGTCATGAACATCATCGGGAATATCGAAGGCAAGACCGCAATTCTCGTGGATGACATCATCGATACCGCCGGTACGATTGTCCTGGGCGCCAACGCGTTGAAGGAGGGCGGGGTCGAGGAGGTTTACGCCTGCTGTACGCATCCCGTGCTGTCCGGTCCGGCCATGGAACGCCTGGAGAACTCTCCGCTCAAGGAAGTCATCGTGACCGACACGATTCCGATCCTGCACCCGAACCCGACGAGCAAGCTGAAGGTGCTGTCCGTGGCTCCGCTGATGGGCGAAGCGATCATTCGCGTCCATGAGGAACTGTCGATCAGCAAGCTGTTCGAGATCGAATAAAATGGTTACTGCCGCACAAGGGGTTGCATCCTCCCGATCGGGGATGTAACCCCTATCGGCGTATTTGCGACTCCGCTGAGTTATTGGTGAAAAATGGAGCTGCGCAAGCTTGTTTGATCTTACGGTCGCTGTTGTTCTCGGATTTCTGGATTAGGTAAATTCAAGAGTGGTAGAAATCCGATCACAAAGCGAACGCTCCGCTCCTTCAGATTCAAACAGCCCGCTCCGCAAAATTTTCACCTTATAGGGGGATCGCCATGCTCCGAAGGCGGGGGTCGCCACTCCCTTGGGGCGGCTGCACCCCTATGTGGCAGTAGGGGGAGGGCAGGAAGGGACGATGGGATCGTGGAATCCACTCTCGATTCGTCCCCAATGAGCTGCATTAGCTGGACTTTTTCCACTTAGTTGCTGAAGCGCTATAGTAACATTATTTTGGAGGTACATGACCGATGAAGTGGATCGTAGGACTCGGGAATCCGGGGTCCCAATATGAGAAGACACGGCATAATATCGGCTTTATGGCCGTGGATGAGCTGGCGCGCCGGCATGGCATCGAGGTCAAGCAGAGCAAATGCAAGGCGTTGATCGGCGAAGGCATGCTGCCGGGCGGCAAAGTCGTACTGATCAAGCCGATGACTTACATGAACCTGTCCGGCGAAGCGGTACGCGCCTACATGGATTATTACAAGGCGTCGCTCGACGACATGATCGTGGTGTACGACGACCTCGACACGGAGCTCGGACGCAATCGGTTGCGCTATCAGGGCAGCGCCGGCGGCCACAACGGGATCAAGTCGATCATCCAGCATACCGGCACGCAGACGTTTAACCGAATCCGTATGGGCATCTCGCGCCCAGAGCCGGGGTATGCGGTAGTCGATTACGTGCTGTCGGGTTTTGCCAAAAAAGACAAGCCGCTGCTGGACCAGTCGATCGAAGCGGCCTGCGACGCGTTGGAATTCAGCCTTGACCATACGTTCGAACAGACGATGGCCAAGTATAACGGGTGACCTCGCGGAACTTATCGTGAAGGCGCACCATCTTTCCGTTCCGGCATAGAATGCCGTTGACAGGAAGTTTCTATGAGAAGGCGCTGGGCTAAAAGCCGTCGGTACGGGGCATACTGAAGACATAATGAATCTTCAGGAGGCATATAGATGGCTATAAACTACGTCTGCCGGCACTGCCGGACGGTGATTGGTAGAATAGAAGCGCCTCAGGTGACGGAAACGCAACTGGGCTTCCATTCCTTGACCCCCGATGAGCGGAGAGATATAATAGCGTATGATTCGCATGGCGAAATGACGGTCCGGGTGACCTGCGATTACTGCAGGGAGGCGCTTGACCATAACCCGGAGCTGATGTTGCTTGCCAATCCTCTGCAATGAGCGATTGCAGCCGAACTACGATGGACAAATTCACCGGTTTACGGGTAATAGAGCCTTGGCACGTATGCTGAGGCTCCTTTTTGGTTCGGGTAAGGAGGACTTACCCTTTTCGTTTAAATAGGGATTCAATAAGCAGTAAGAGAGGTGCCTCATTTGCTACAAGCACTTATTCAAGCTTTTTCAAGGGATACCGACTTTGCTTCCTTGGTCGCCGGCGTAGGCTCAGGCATGAAGGAGCAGTTGATCTCGGGCTTATCGGGATCCTCGAGACAAGTGATGCTGGCCGCGCTCAGGCAGGAGACGGACCGGCCGCTTCTCGTCGTAACCCATAACATGTTTGCCGCCCAGAAAATATACGAAGATTTGCAGGAAGCGCTAACACCGGATAACGTATTGTTGTATCCGGCCAATGAGCTGGTCGCCGCCGAATCGGCCGTGTCCAGTCCGGAGACGCTGGCGCAGCGGATCGAGGTATTGCTGAAATGCTCCCGGGGATTCCGGGGCATCGTGGTGGTGCCTTATTCCGGTATCCGCCGCTATATTCCGACGCCGGAGGCAATGGCCGGCGCCGGATTGACGATTACCTTGGGAGGAACGCTGCAACTGGACGACTTCCTGACCCAAATGGTCGAGCTTGGCTACGAACGGGTCGAACGGGTCGAATCCCGCGGGGAAATGAGCCTGCGCGGCGGGATCATCGATTTCTATCCGTTGACCTCGTCCATGGCTTACCGCGTGGAATTGTTCGACGACGAAGTCGACTCGATTCGGACCTTTGACCCGGCCGACCAGCGTTCGGTGGATCAGATCAAAGACGTGTTCATTCCGCCTTGCAAAGAATTGATCGCCACGGCAGGACGGCTCGAGCAGGCGGCGCAGGCCGTTTCCGAACGGCTGGAGATCCAACTGGACAAAATGACCGACCGCCAGGCCAAGAACAGGCTGCGCGAAGAGCTGTTCAAGGAAATGGAGCTGCTCCGCGAACATGTCTATTTTCCGGAAATCTATAAATATGTTTCTTTGATCTATCCTGAGAGAAAAACGCTATACGACTATATGCCGAAGGATACGCTGCTCATTCTGGACGAACCGGCGCGACTCCTGGAAACGGCCAAGCAGCTGGAGCGGGACGAGGCGGAATGGAACCTGCATTTGTTCCAGAACGGCAAAAGCTTGCCTGAGCTGCCGCTGGCGGTCGACGTGGACCATGTGCTGTACCACCGGCCGTTCCAGACCTTGTTCATGTCGTTGTTCCTGCGCCAGGTGCCGCATTCCCAACCGCAAAACATCGTCAATTTCGTCAGCCGGGCCATGCAGGATTTCCATGGTCAAATGAATGTGCTGAAGGCGGAAATGGAACGCTGGAAAAAGAGCGGCGCCCATGTCATGATGCTGGCCAGCGGCGACGAGCGGATGGAGCGGATGCGGCGCGTGCTGCAGGATTACGGCATCGACGAGCCGATACTGTTGAAAGGCAACCTGCAGTCCGGCTTCGAGCTGCCCTCCGTTCATCTCGTGGTCATCACCGAAGGGGAGATGTTCTCCCAGAAGCAGCGCAAGGCGCGTCGCGTCGCCAAAAGCATGGACAATGCCGAACGGATCAAGAGCTATACCGAACTGAAGGTCGGCGATTACGTCGTTCACCAAAATCACGGCATCGGCAAATATTTGGGCATCGGCACGCTGGAAGTCGGCGGGATCCACAAAGATTACATGCATATCCTTTACGCCGGCGGCGACAAGCTGTCGGTGCCGATCGAACAGATCGACATGATCCAGAAATACGTCGGTTCCGAGGATAAAGAGCCGAAGATTTATAAGCTGGGCGGCAACGAGTGGACGCGGGTGAAGAACAAGGTCCGTTCTTCCGTCCAGGACATCGCCGACGATTTGATCAAGCTGTATGCCGAACGGCAGGCGGCGCCGGGCTTTGGGTTCGAGAAAGACTCCCCGGAGCAGCAGGAATTCGAAGCGATGTTCCCCTACGACGAGACGCCGGATCAGCTGCGGGCAATCGAAGAGATCAAGAAGGATATGGAAAAAAGCCGCCCGATGGACCGCCTGCTGTGCGGCGACGTCGGATACGGCAAAACCGAGGTGGCGATTCGGGCCGCGTTCAAAGCGGCGATCGAAGGCAAACAGGTCGCGGTGCTGGTGCCGACCACGATTTTGGCGCAGCAGCATTACGAGACGTTCCGCGAGCGCTTCGCCGGCTATCCGATCAACATCCAGACGCTTAGCCGCTTCCGCAGCCGCAAGGAGCAAAACGAAACCATCAAGGGGGTACGCCAGGGAACGGTCGACATCGTCATCGGGACTCATCGGATCCTGTCCCAGGACTTGGTGTTCAAGGATTTGGGCCTCCTGATCGTCGACGAAGAACAGCGGTTCGGCGTCACGCATAAGGAGAAGCTGAAGAAGCTGAAAACGAACGTGGACGTGCTGACGTTGACGGCGACCCCGATCCCGAGAACGCTGCACATGTCGATGCTGGGCGTGCGGGATTTGTCGGTCATCGAGACGCCGCCGGAGAACCGTTTTCCGGTGCAGACCTATGTCGTCGAGCATAGCCAGGCGCTGGTGCGGGAAGCGATCGAACGCGAAATGGCGCGCGGCGGACAAATTTATTATCTGTACAACCGCGTGCAGGGCATTCAGGAGATGGCGGCGCAAATCTCGATGCTCGTGCCCGACGCCCGGGTCGGGATCGGGCACGGCCAAATGTCGGAGCAAGAGCTGGAGAAGACGATTCTCGACTTCCTCGACGGGGAATACGACGTGCTGGTCAGCACCAGCATCATCGAAACCGGCGTCGACATTCCGAACGTCAACACGCTGATCGTGCACGATGCCGACAAGATGGGCCTGTCCCAGCTGTATCAGCTGCGGGGCCGCGTCGGCCGCTCCAACCGGATCGCCTATGCTTACTTCACCTATCAGCGCGACAAATCGCTGACCGAAGTGGCCGAGAAGCGGCTGCAGTCGATCAAGGAATTTACCGAGCTCGGCTCGGGTTTCAAAATCGCCATGCGCGACTTATCCATCCGCGGGGCAGGGAATTTGCTCGGCGCGGAGCAGCACGGTTTCATCGCTTCCGTCGGCTTCGATCTGTATTCGCAAATGCTGGCCGAGGAGATCCAGAAGCGCAAGGTGTCCATGCTCGGGGAGCCCGATCCCGTGGAAGCCAGCTGGAGCACGTCCATCGATCTCGGCATCGATGCGTATTTACCGTCGGATTATATTTATGATAGTATTCAGAAGATCGAGATTTACAAAAAGACGGCTTCCGCAACCTCGTTCGAGGATGTGGCCGAGCTTGAGGACGAGCTGCTGGACCGGTTCGGCGAGCTGCCGGAAGCGGTGCAGAACTTGCTCTCCGTAGCCCGGGTCAAGCTGTACGGCAGACAGTACGGCATCGAGTCGATCTCGTTGCGGGGCGAAGAAGTCACCATCAAGTTCTACGAAGGCCGGGAAAAGGTCGTCGTGCCAAGCAAACTTGCCGATGTTGGAAATCTGTTCGGAAGACGTGTACAATTTACTCAAGGATCCGTGATGCTCATCCGGATAAAAACCAAGGGAATGGACGACAAAGAGTTGATGGGCTTGTTGGAACAATTTCTGAATGCCCTGAAGGATGCGTTCAAAGCGAAAGGGGAACTACAAAATGTTTCAAAGTAAAAGGCGCACTTGGAGAACGCTGCTGATTGCCCTCGTGGCAGTACTGGCTTTCTCCGTGATGGCGGGATGCGGGAAAAAGGAAGCGGGCTCCGGAGGCAACGATACCAGTAAGGTCATCGCCACCTACGAGGGCGGCGAAATTACGGAGAACGAATTCGACCGCGAGCAGCGCATCGTCTTGGCGCTTCAGCCGCAAATGGAACAGTTTATGCAAATGGACGATTTTCGCGATTATTTGATCAAGCAAGAAATCGCTTACGAATACCTGGAGACCAAGGCTGACGACAAAACGAAGGAAGCCGGCAAGAAAAAGGCGGACGAGCAGTTTGAAGCGATGAAGACATCGTACGGCGAAGATAGCTTCAAACAAATGCTCGATGCGCAAAAAATCACGGAGGCCGATTTCAAGGCTTATATGGTGCGGATCTACACCGTCATGGAAGGGCAACTCCAACTGATCAACGAAGATGAAGTGAAGAAGGAATTCGAAGCGACGAAACAGGAATACACGACGGCTTCGGTTCGTCATATCCTGATCGGACTGACGGATAAAGAGGGCAAAGAGCGGACCAAGGATGCTGCGCTCAAATTAGCCAAAGAGGTTAAGGCGAAATTGGACAAGGGCGAAGATTTCGCTACGCTCGTCAAACAATACTCCAATGACGGACAACAGAATATTGACAACGGCGGCCTGTACGAGAATGCCGAAGTTAGCCAGTGGGTGGAAGCATTCAAACAGGCTGCCTTGACTCAGCCGCTGAACAAGATCGGCGAACCGGTCGAAACGGAATACGGGTACCACATCATTCGCGTGGAAGCCCGTACCGAGAAGAAGTATGAGGATTTGACGCAGGAACAGAAAGACATGATCAAAACGACGCTGGCCTCCGGCAAATTGGACGAGTTCATGGCCGGAGACCTGGAGAAAAACATTATCAAGAAGATCGAACTGCCTAAGGTGGAAACCCCAGCCGCAGAAAACGGGGCGAATACCGGCAACGGAGCCGGCACGGATGCAGGGACCAATGCCGGTACAGATGCAGGCGCGAATGCCGGTACCGAAGGCTCCGGCAATGCCGGAAACGCCGGCAAATAAGATCGGGAACTGCCCTGAAAGGGCTGGGATGAAGGCAACGCGGAGGATTATCCGCGTTGCTTTCTTTTTTTATATACGCGGCCGGCGATTTAAAATCATGGTTCATTATGATGAATAAGGTGTTCGTCAGGGATGAATACTATGGTCAGAATCACAGAACAAGCCATCCCTATCCATACCCATTTCCGGTCCGCTGTATTTGGCGAAGCTTATGACGCATACGTCTGCGTGCAGCAGATTTTGTATAAAGGTCGTTCATAAAGCCGTCTGCAGGTCAGTCAGCAACGCAAGTAGGCATTGTTCCGGTTGAAGCCGTTAGGTGAAACCGCAAGGGAAATCCAAGCCGTAGTTCAAAACTTCTAGGAAAGCGGGGCAACAAGTGAAATGAAAGCTACTGGTATTGTACGCCGTATCGATGATCTGGGCCGTGTCGTTATCCCTAAGGAAATCCGCCGGACTTTGCGGATTCGCGAAGGAGATCCGCTCGAAATTTTCGTGGATCGGGATGGAGAAGTGATCTTAAAGAAATATTCGCCGATCGGAGAGCTGGGCGATTTCGCCAAGGAATACGCAGAATCATTGTATGAGAGCACCGGGCACATTACGTTGATCTCCGACCGGGATACATTGATCGCCGTGGCGGGGGCCTCCAAGAAGGAGTATCTGGAGAAGCAAATCGGCACGCTGCTGGAGAGCAGCATGGATGGACGCAAAATCATGATGGAAACGGAGTCGGGCTCCTACGAAATCACGAAGGACCATCCGGAGAATATTTCCTCGTTCGTCATCGCACCGATCATTGCCGGTGGAGATCCGATCGGAACGGTTGTGTTGATCAACAAGGACGATGCCGTCAAAATGTCCGATCTTGAATCGAAAATGGCGGAAACCGCGGCCGGCTTTCTGGCCAAACAGATGGAGCAATAGCCGTAGAGCAGCCGATACTAAGCATAGCTTACCGATTAACTTACACACACCCCCTGCAGCGGGCGGCGGAGCCCGTCCAAAGCTGAAGAGGGATGTGTAAGTTTTTTGTGTTATCCCGGGGAAAAATGGCGGCATACCCTTGATTCGTCATATAATGGAACCTGCAAGCCAAGTAAAGCCATTATGATAAGGCAAAGTAGGTAAACCATGAAGGAATCGAAAGAAAGTCTGTCTTCCAAGCTATTGAAGGGAGCGGCCGTGTTGAGCGCGGCGGCCCTGATCACCAAGCTGCTCGGGATGTTGCAGAAAATCCCGCTGCAAAACATCGGGGGAGACGGCGTTTTTGGCATTTATAATACGGTATATCCTTTTTACGCGTTGTTGATTACGCTCACGACCTCCGGCTTCCAGGCGGCGGTCGCCAAATTTGTGGCTGAGCGGCATGCAGCCGGACGGGAGCGGGAGCAGCGCGAGGTGCTGCGCACGGCTGCGGTGCTGATGGCGGTGTTGGGGATGGCCGCCGCAGGGATCCTTTATTTTGGCGCGCCGCTATTGTCGCGGTTGATGGGGAGCAGCCTGTTGGCGCCGGCGCTCCAAGGAGCGGCTCCGGCCCTGCTGTTCGTACCCATCGGCGCGGCGCTGCGCGGTTATTTCCAGGGGCTGCAGAACATGCTGCCGACGGCGATATCCCAGGTCACCGAGCAGGCCGCCCGGGTGACGGTGATGATCGTCCTGCTGCTGTATTTAAGCCGGCTGCAAGCGCCGGAGCATGTCATTGCCGGCGGGGCGTTGGCCGGATCGGTCGCCGGAGCCGCCGCCGGACTGGCGGTTATGCTGCTCTATTGGCGGGCTTACCTCAAGCGCCTTCGGCAGCGCGGGAGTTTCGAACCGCCTGAGAGTGCGGTGCGGAGGCGGTCGCTGCTTCCCGCCATATTGAAATACGCCATTCCGATCTGCCTTGCGTCGTTAGCCGTGCCGCTGATCAGCCTGGTCGACACGTTCACCCTGCCGCGGCTGTTCTCCGAACACGGGGAGGAGCTGCGCATCATGGCCCAGGTGGGCATCTATAACCGGGGCATCCCGCTCGTGCAGCTCGTGACGATGCTGGCCGCCTCGCTGTCGGTGTTGTTTATACCGGCGATGGCCGAACTGCAAATGAAGGGGGACGCGGACACGATCCGGAGGCAATCGCAGGTGGCGCTGCGCTGGTTCTGGCTGATCGGCCTGGCGGCTTCGCTGGGGCTTGCGCTGCTGGCGGAGCCGATCAACGTGATGCTTTACGAGGATGCGGCGGGCACTGCCACGTTCGCCTGGGTGGCGTGGACGGCCGCGCCCGGCGCGCTGGTCGCGGTCACGAGCGCCCTGTTGCAGGGGCTCGGCCACGTGCGCGCTCCGGCGCTGCACCTGCTCGCTGCGGCGCTGCTCAAGACCGCGCTGAACGCGCTGCTCGTGCCGCAGCTCGGCATCACCGGCGCGGCGATCGCCGGCATCGCCGCGTACACCGCAGCAGCCGCGCTGAACCTCGCGCTGCTGCTGCGCCGCACCGGGCTGCGCCCGCGCCTGCGGGACGCGGTGCTGCGCCCGCTAGCGGCGGCCCTGGCGATGGCCGCCGCCGTCCTCGCGCTGCGCCTCGCCGCCGCCGAGCTGCCCGAGGGCCGCGGCATGGCCGCGGCCGAGAGCCTGCTCGGCGTGCTGCTGGGCGCAGCCGTGTTCGCCGCAGCCGTGCTGCGCACGCGGCTGCTCAGCGCGGCAGAGCTGAGCGCCCTGCCGCGGGTCGGCCCGAAGCTGCTGGCGCTGCTTCGGAAGCTGCGGCTGCTGCCGTAGCGCAGCAGCGCCGCCGCTGCGGTACCGAGCCTCTCGAAGACCTCGGCCTCCCGCACTGCGCCCGCCCCGATTTTATAATCGGCTGACGCAGTGGTATAGTAGAAGGTAGTTCAAAAAACATCTTTTGATCATGAAGTAGTTTCACGGAGTTGCAGATAGCCTCCAGCAAGCAAACGGACACCAGAAACGCTATTGGCCCGCCTTAGGGCAGTTTCCGATTCTAACGGACCAAGAAGACCTTATTTCGGTCAAAAGCGGCGAAATTGCCGCCCTGAGAACCCAATAAGGTCTCTGGAGTCCGTTACAGCGGGAAATAGCTGGGAAATGGGCAAATAAGGTCATTACGGTCCGTTACGCAGCCACGCTACAGGGAGTTCCTGGCTTCATCCGACCTCAAGCGTTTTGAAACAACGCGCTTCGAAAGCATAGGCTTAGCGTTTTGAAAAAACGCACATCGGAATCCTAAGCATCGGTGCTGAAAAGCCGATTTTTTGAACACTCATTAGTGAATTACATGCCGAAACAGACAGGGAGTGAGATCAGTACCATGAGCGCATCCATTACGGTCGTCGGCCTGGGTTCGGGAGATCCCGACCGGCTGACGCTAGGAAGCATGAAACGGCTGCAAGGCGCGAAGGAACGCTACGTACGGACCAAAGATCATCCGGTCGTCGCTTGGCTGGAGGAAACGGGCGTCGGATTCGCCTCGTTCGACGAGGTGTACGAAGCCAAGGATGACTTTCCGGCCGTTTATGAGGAAATCGCCGCCCGGCTGCTGGTGCGGGCCAGGGCAGGCCTGGAAGGACAGACCATCGTTTACGCGGTGCCCGGCCATCCCATGGTGGCCGAAGCGTCGGTGAAGCTGCTGCGGGAGCGCTGCCCGGAGCAAGGCATCGCCCTCGACATCGTCGGCGGGGAGAGCTTCCTCGACGAAGCGTTCGTCCGGCTGGGCTTCGACCCGATCGAAGGCTTTGCGCTACTCGATGCAACGGCGCTGAGCGGAGGTGCGATCGACCCTCGCCGGCATACGCTCATCGGACAAGTATACGATCAACTTACGGCGTCTGAGGTGAAGCTGGGGCTGATGGAGATATTCCCCGACGACTATCCGGTCGTAGTGGGACATGCGCTTGGCGTCGCGGGCCAAGAGCGGATTCAGCGGATTCCGTTGTTCGAGCTGGACCGCATCCAGGGATACGGCAATCTTTCGCTCGTCTATGTGCCGGCCAGCGAGGACGAAGCCCTGCGCATCCGCAGCTTTCAGCGGCTCCATGAGATCGTGTCGATCCTGCGAAGTCCGGGAGGGTGCCCGTGGGACCGCGAGCAAACGCATGAATCGATCCGCAAGAACCTCATCGAGGAAACCTATGAGGTGCTGGAGACGATCGACGACGACGATCCCGACCATATGCGCGAGGAACTGGGCGACCTGATGCTGCAAATCATGCTGCATTCCCAGATGGAGGAAGAGCTTGGTGCCTTTTCGGTCTACGACGTGATTCAGGAGCTGAACGAGAAGTTGATCTACCGTCATCCGCACGTGTTCGGCAACCTGAGCGCCGAGGATGCGGAAGCCGCGCTAAACAACTGGGAAGCGATGAAAGCCGAAGAGAAGAAGCGCAAAGGCATCCAGCCGGAGCGGCAATCGGTGATCAGCGGGGTACCGCGGGATCTGCCGGCTTTAATGAAGGCCTACAAGCTGCAGAAAAAAGCGGCGAAAGCCGGCTTCGACTGGGAGTCGATCGACGGGGTTTGGTCCAAGCTGGAGGAGGAGATCGCCGAACTGAAGGAAGCCGTGGCGCAAAAGCACGAACCCGAAGCGCAGGAGTTGGAGCTGGGCGACGTGTTGTTTTCGGTGGTGAATGCCGCCCGTTACATCGGGGCCGATCCGGAGGAGGCGTTGTCGCGGACGATCCGCAAGTTCACGCAGCGGTTCCAATATGTCGAAGAACGCCTGCGCGAGCAGGGGAAAGCCCCGGGCGACAGCACGCTCGCCGAGATGGATGCTTTCTGGGACGAGGCTAAGTCGAAAGAACGGGAATGATGGGAGAAAAGGCCTAAATATCGGTTTTTTTGCGAAAAAATCAAAAAAAAGTTCCCGGCGGTGCAGGATTTTTCATCTCAAGCAAGAATACTCATACAAAGATAACCATGGGCTTATATCAGGCTTTACGCCTGTAGTGCCAAGGTATCACCTATTTCTTTTATTATTGGGAGGCATTATTAATGAACAAAACAGATCTGATCAACAACATTTCCAGCAAAAGCGGTTTGACGAAAAAAGACGTTGAATCCGTATTGAACGGTTTCCTTGGCGAAATCACCGACGCTCTTGCTGGCGGAGACAAAGTACAATTGATCGGCTTCGGTACGTTCGAAACCCGCAAACGCTCCGGTCGTACGGGCCGCAACCCGCAAACCGGCAAAACGATCGAAATCCCAGCATCCAATGTTCCGGCATTCAAAGCGGGCAACAAACTTAAAGAAGCTGTAAAATAATGCGTCTTGATAAATTCCTGAAGGTGTCACGGTTAATCAAGCGGCGCACGGTGGCCAAGGACGTCTCCGAACAAGGCAGAGTCCTGATCAACGGGCGCGAGTCCAAACCGAGCAGCACCGTCAAGGTGGGCGACGAAGTCACGGTTCAATTCGGCCAAAAGCTGGTGACCGTCCGCGTCGAACGCCTGGTCGAGACGACTCGCAAGGATGAAGCTGCCACCATGTATACCTTGGTCAAGGAAGAGCCGATCGCGAAGGATTCCGGCCTGGACTGGAATTAGAAGCGAAGAGCTTAAAGCGTGCCCCGCTCGATCGGGGCATGCTTATTTTTTGTCCATCAAGGTACCGGGGTTCTGCTCCTGAAGTCCTTCTCCCCCATCCGGATTTCAGCGGTAGGCTTTCATGGCAATAAGAAAAGTTAAGAACTGTCAAAAATATCTCTACCAAAATCACCGAATCGTGGTAATATAATAAATACACATTTCATCTTTTTTTGCTGACATCTCTTGTAGAGTTTTGTCTGACAGCTTGATGTCACATCCACTTCTTGTTTTCGAAATAAGCATGACGGCTTCTTAGAAAACACCTCGGATTCAGCTCCATGTCGAAACAACCAACGAACGATGGACGCTACTACACGTTACAGCTACTATCCGGCACGACTATTCCACCCATGATTTTACGCATCTGCCGCCTGTTTTATGGAACGATCGCTAGACGGTTCATGCTCGGACGAGTTCTTATCCGTTATGAATACAAAACGTTCATGTCTGCTTTTCGGAAGGGTGTAATTTAAAACGCTTACAAAGTGAAAATATTCACAATTGTTTCATTCATCTTTTGCCATACCGACCATAGGGTATACAAGGGTAGATATTCCAGTCTAGCCAAAGGAAGAATGCCGATGAAACAGTTCGTTCACAAGCTTTATTCCCGGGGAGAATTGGCGAGGGATGAGCTTGTCTATTTGCTGGAGCACATGGATGCCGAAACGCGTGCGGAGCTATTCCGGTTTACCCATCGCAGAAGGATGGAGAAATACGGGGACAAGGTGTACATGCGCGGCTTGATCGAGTTTTCCAGCTTTTGCCGGCGGGACTGCCTGTATTGCGGGTTGCGCGCCGGAAACCGGAACGCCGAACGCTATCGGCTGAAGCCGGAGCAAATTCTGGATTGCTGCCGGGAAGGGTATGATCTGGGCTTCCGCACCTTCGTGCTCCAGAGCGGCGAGGACGCTTGGTACACGGCCGATATCTTGACTGAACTGGTCCTGAATATCAAGTCGAATTTTCCGGATACGGCCCTGACGCTGTCTATCGGCGAACGGGATGAAATAACCTACAGCAAGTTGTACAAGGCGGGGGCGAACCGGTTTTTGCTGCGCCATGAAACCGCTTCCCGCAGGCTCTATCAATCGCTGCATCCAAATATGTCCTTCGATAATCGCAGGAACTGCCTGAAGACGCTGCAGGCGATCGGTTATCAGGTGGGCGCGGGATTCATGGTCGGGCTGCCCGGCCAGACCGCAGAGGATTTGGCGGATGATTTTATATATCTCAAAACGTTGAACCCGGACATGATCGGCATCGGCCCGTTTATTCCGCATGACCAGACTCCGCTCGCAGGCGCTCGTGCCGGTTCGCTGGAGGATACGCTGGTCATGGTGGCGTTGGCCCGGCTACTCGTCCCGGATGCGCTCATTCCCGCGACGACGGCCCTTGGCACGCTAAACTCCGAAGGCCGGGAAATGGCGCTGAAGGTTGGAGCCAACGTGGTCATGCCGAACTTGTCGCCTGTTAGCGTCCGCAACAAATACGCCCTGTACAACGGCAAAATTTGTACGGGAGACGAATCTGCACAGTGCAGGCACTGCCTGGAGCTCCGCATCGGAGTTGCGGGCTTTTCCGTGGATATGGGAAGGGGGGATAGCATCAAAGCCATCATGGCTAACCGCTGAAATTAGTCTGGAGTGAGCTGGAGTCACCATAGATGCCGCATCCTTAGACGTGTTTTCTTTTCGCTATTATTCGTGAAATAATTCACAACTAAATCGTAGAGGAGAAATGGCGAATGAGCATATTGACCAAAACGAACGAGCTCGGCTTTTTCGAAATCCGTCTGGAATCCATCGGCGGGCTGGGCGCGAATCTGGCCGGGAAGATGCTGGCGGAGTCCGGCGTGCTGGGGCTCGGCTTAAACGGCGCGAACTTTTCGTCCTACGGCTCGGAGAAGAAGGGATCGCCCGTCAAGAGCTTTGTCCGCTTTTGCGAGCCGGACGTAGAGATTCGCGATCACAGCCCGATCGAGGAGCCGAATGTCATCGGGCTTTTCCATGAGGCGCTGCACAAAACGGTCAACGTATTGAGCGGGTTGAAACCGGACGGGATCGTGCTGGTGAATTCGACCCGCGAATTCGACGAGATCCGGCGCGACCTGAAATTCCCTTACGGGACGCTGGCCGTCGTCGATGCGATGGGGATCGCGATCGATGAACATACGAAGGTGAATACCTCGATGCTGGGCGCGATGTTCCGCATTTGCGATTTCCTGGACCGGGATTCGATGCGCGAGGTGATAAAGCATACCTTCCAGAAGAAATATCCGCATTTGGTGGAGCCGAATCTGCGCACGTTCGACCGGGGATACGAGGAGGTCCGCTTCGAGACCATCGAGCCGCCGGAAGGGGCAAAAGGGATGCGCTTCGAACGGGCGCAGCCGATGCTTGGTTACGAAACGCAGGTTCCCGGCGGCGTGATCCGCACGCAGGGCAACAGCCTACTGAAGGACTTGAGCGGATCGCGGCAGGGCTTTGTGCCCGAACTCGACATGGAAAGCTGCATTCATTGCGCCAACTGCGACACGGTTTGTCCGGATTTGTGCTTCGTATGGGAGTCCGGGGAGGACAAGAAAGGCCGGCCGCAAATGTTCTTGCGCGGGATCGACTACCAGTACTGCAAAGGCTGTTTGAAATGCGTGGAAATTTGCCCTACGGGCTCGCTCAGCGTGCGCCGGGAAGAACCCGGATATGCCGACAGCCACCGCGTTGCCCACGTCTTTCAATAGAGGTAGTTCAAAAAGTCATCTTTTGATCACGAGGTAGATCAAGAAGCGGATTCGACATCGAATCTTGAATTCAGCCGGGCCTTCCGTTGCTCACGTAGCCTCCAGCTACGCTGTGCTACTCAGGCCCTAGCTTCATCCAACCTTCTCGGTGCTGAAAATCTGACTTTTTGAACAAGAATCATATCGTACTTTTTTGAACAAGGATTATACCGCGTAGAGGAGGACTTAATCGATGTCTATTACCGAAGAAAAAATAACGAGTTTGACGCAGGCGGAGCAAACGACGGCCTTCGAATCGGGGAATGAAGCGGCGGCTATGGCGGCGGCGCAGATCAACTACCATGTGATGGGGTATTTTCCGATTACTCCGTCGACCGAGATCGCGCAAATCCTTGACCAGAAGAAAGCCCAGGGACTCCACGACATTCAGCTGATCGCGGCCGACGGGGAGCATGGCTCGGCGGGGATTTGCTACGGGGCGGCGTTAAGCGGCGCCCGGGTCATCAACGCCACGAGCGCCAACGGTTTCATGTATATGATCGAGCAGCTGCCGGTGCAATCGGGCACGCGGTTCCCGATGGTCCTGAATTTGGTGACGCGGGCCATCAGCGGTCCGCTGGATATCCGCGGCGACCACTCCGATTTGTATTACGCCTTGAACACCGGCTGGCTGATCCTCACGGCGAGCACGCCGCAGGCGGCCTATGACATGAATATTATGGCGCTGAAGCTGTCCGAACACGCGGAGGTGCGGCTGCCGGTGATCGTGGCTTACGACGGTTTTTTTACCTCGCACCAGAAGCGGAAGCTCAGCTATTTCAAGGACGCCAAGACGGTCCGGGCTTTCGTGGGCGAAGCACCGCCAGCCGGGTTCGACAACGTAGCCGATCCGTCGCAGCCGATCACGGTCGGCGCGCACATGAACGGCGATGACCTGTTGAATAACCACTACCAGCTGCATCTGGCGCAGGAGCGGGCCGCCGATGTGTATAAGCAGATCGCCGCCGAATACAAGGCGTTGTCGGGACGCGATTATCCGACGCTTGACCTCTATCGGATGGAGGATGCGGAGGTCGCTTTGTTCCTGCTCAATTCCGCGGCGGAAACGGCCAAGGACATCGTCGACAAGCTGCGGGCGCAAGGCGTCAAGGCGGGCATCGTCCGGCCGAACATCATTCGGCCTTTTCCGGCGGAAGAGATTCGCAGCGCGCTGCGCGGGGTCAAGGCGCTGCTGGTCGGCGAGCGGGCCGATTCCTACGGCGGGCAAGGCGGCAATATGACGCATGAAATCCGCTCGGCGCTGAAGCTCGACCCGGCGAACCAAACGGTCGTCCTCTCCCGCGTGTATGGGCTTGGCGGCAAGGACTTCTATCCGGACGAAGCGGAGGCCTTCTTCGAACTGGCGATCGAGGCGATGAAGCAGGGCAAAGCCGCGGTGCCGTTCGATTACTTCGGGCACGTGCCGGGCGATCCGGTACACGAGCTCAGACCGATCTTGACTCCGCAGCACGGAGATGCCTTTAACAGCGGGCTGATTCAAGTCACCCCCGACGAGGCGACCGGCAAGCTTAAGGTGAAGCTGCCGCCGCTGCGCAGCTTGACGGCGAAGCCTAAGCGGCTTGCGCCGGGGCACGGGGCATGTCCGGGCTGCAGCGCGATCTCTTCGCTGGAGTTGTTTTATAAAGGCATCGAAGGAGACGTCGTGACGTTGTTCCAAACCGGCTGCTCGTACGTCGTCACCGCGGGTTATCCTTACACTTCGCACAAGCAGACCTTTATCCATAACCTGTTCCAAAACGGGGCCGCCACCGTCTCCGGGGTGGTCGAGGCGTTCTGGGAACGGAAGCGCCGGGGCGAAATCGACGTATCCGATAACGTGACCTTCATCATGGTGACGGGCGACGGCGGGATGGACATCGGGATGGGGCCGGCGATCGGTTCGGCGCTGCGCAACCACCGGATGATCATTTTGGAATACGACAACGAAGGGTACATGAATACCGGCTCCCAGCTGTCCTATTCCACGCCGCTGGGCCATATGACCAGCACGTCGGGCGTAGGCAAGAAACAAAAGGGCAAGGCGTTCCACCACAAGGATACGCCGCAGATCATGGCGGCGACGAACATCCCGTACGTGTTTACCGGCGCCGAAGCTTTCCCGCAGGATCTGATCATGAAGGCGGCCAAAGCGCAGTGGTATGCCCAGCATGAAGGATTGGTGTACGGGAAAGTGCTCAGCACTTGTCCGTTGAACTGGCGGTCCGAAGACCAACTCGGCACGAAGATTCTCAAAACCGCGGTGGAATCCTGTTTCTTCCCGCTGTACGAAATCGAGCATGGCGTCACGAACATCACCTATAATCCGGAAGCGAAAAACAACCGGATTTCGCCGCAGGAATGGCTGAAGCTGATGGGCAAGACGAAGCACATGCTGGCGGACTCCGAACTGCTGGAGGCCTTCGAGGAAGAGGTTAACCGGCGGTGGGAACGCCTGAAGCTGAAGCACGAAAGTCCGCTGCTTTAAGAGGTTGTTCAAAAAGTCATCTTTTGATCACGAGGCGGGTCAGGAAGTGGATTCGACGTCGAATCTTGAATTCAGCCGGGCCTTCCGGTGCTCACGTACCCAAAACGTACGCTCCGCTCCTCAGTCCCTAGCTTCCTCCAATCTTCTCGGTGCTGAAAACCTGACTTTTTGAACACGTACTTTAACAGCGGCTGCCGGATGCTGCGCTCACGGACCCTTAAGCGGGGGCGCGGCGCCCGGCGGGATTCCGATCCATGAAAGGACGATGAAGGGAGAGAATCACCATGGGAGACACATGCCAGTGTCAAGGAGAACAGCAGCAGGAACGGCTTCGCCGGGTCGGCGAAATCATCGATCAGTTTCGGCTGCTGCCCGGAGCATTGATTCCGGTGCTGCATGAGATTCAGGATATCTACGGCTATTTGCCGGAGGAAGCGCTGCAGATCGTGTCCAGGGAGCTGGAAATGCCGATGGCGGAGATTTACGGCGTGGCGACGTTCTACTCGTTTTTCTCGCTAGAACCGAAAGGCGAGCATGTCATCCGCGTTTGTATGGGTACCGCCTGCTATATCAAGGGGGCGCAGGCCGTGCTCGACCGGCTGAGTTCGGAGCTGAACGTGCCGGTGCAGGGGACGACGGCGGACGGGAAATTTACGCTGGACGCGACCCGCTGCCTCGGGGCCTGCGGGCTGGCACCGGTTATGACCATCGGGGAAAAAGTGTACGGGCGGCTGACGCCCAATGAAATCCCCAAAATTCTGAAGCAGCTGCGCACGCCTGCGGAGACGCACTAGGAGGGAGATACGATGAAAACGTTGTTGGATCTCGAAAGCATCCGAACGGCCCATTTGGGCCGGCTGGTCAAACGGAAACTGGGCAAGGCCGGAAACGATGAAGGCGGCGTGGCCCAGCGGTCCGTCATGATCTGCGGCGGTACGGGCTGTACCTCCTCGGACTCGATGCTCATTGCGGAGGCGTTCGAGAAGGAGGTACGCAGCCAGGGCATCCAGGACAAGATCGATATCGTACGTACCGGTTGCTTTGGGCTATGCGAGTTGGGGCCGGTCGTGATCATCTACCCGGAAGAGGTGTTTTACAGCCGGGTGAAGGTCAAGGACGTCGCGGACATCGTCGATGAGCATCTGCTTAAGGGAAATATCGTGGAGCGGCTGGTGTATCAGCAATCGCTGGAGGACGGGCGGATCAAACCGCTGCACGAGGTCGACTTTTTCCGCAAGCAGCATCGGATCGCCTTGCGCAACTGCGGCACGATCGATCCGGAGGATATCGACGAATATATCGCGATGAACGGATATAAGGCGCTGCACAACGTCCTGACGACGATGCAGCCTGCGGAAGTCATTTCAGAAGTGAAGGAAGCGGGCTTGCGCGGACGCGGCGGCGGCGGTTTCCCGACGGGGATGAAGTGGGAGACGGCCGCGAGGCAGCAGACGGCGCAAAAATACATGATTTGCAACGCCGACGAGGGCGATCCCGGGGCGTTCATGGACCGCTCGATCCTGGAGGGCGACCCGCATTCGGTGCTCGAAGGGATGGCGATCGCCGGATACGCGATCGGGGCCAATCACGGTTTTATTTACGTGCGGGCGGAATATCCGATCGCCGTGAGACGGGTGCAGGCGGCCATCAAGCAGGCCCGCGATTACGGCCTGCTTGGGGAGGATCTGTTTGGCAGCGGTTTCTCTTTTGATATCAGCGTCCGTTTGGGCGCGGGGGCTTTTGTCTGCGGCGAGGAAACGGCGCTGATGAACTCCGTCGAAGGCAAGCGCGGGATGCCGAACCCGAAACCGCCGTTCCCGGCGGTCAGCGGCTTATGGGGCAAGCCGACCGTGATCAACAACGTGGAGACGCTGGCGAACATTCCGATCATCCTGCTGAAGGGCGCCTCGTGGTATGCCGGCATCGGGACGGAAAAAAGCAAAGGCACCAAAGTCTTCGCGTTAGGCGGCAAGGTGGTCAACACCGGGCTGGTGGAGGTGCCGATGGGCATTACGCTGCGCGAAGTCATTTACGAAATCGGCGGCGGGATCCCCGGCGGCAAGGCGTTTAAGGCCGTCCAAACCGGCGGGCCTTCCGGCGGCTGCTTGACGAGCGAGCATCTCGACCGTCCGATCGACTACGATACGCTGCTGAGTTTGGGTTCGATGATGGGCTCGGGCGGCATGCTGGTCATGGATGAAGAGACGTGCATGGTGGACGTGGCGCGGTATTATCTCGATTTCACGCGGGACGAATCCTGCGGCAAGTGCGCTCCGTGCCGGATCGGCACCAAGCGGTTGCTGGAGATCCTGGAGAAAATCACGGACGGTAAAGGCACGATGGAGGATCTGGAGGTCCTCGAGGAGCTGTCCGAACAGATCAAGGCGGCTTCCCTGTGCGGTCTTGGCCAAACGGCGCCGAATCCGGTGCTGTCCACGCTGAAATATTTTCGCGACGAGTATATCGCCCATGTCATCGATAAGAAATGCCCGTCCGGGGTTTGCCGCTCGTTGCTCACGTATACGATCGACGCGGAGAAATGCAAAGGCTGCAGCCTTTGCGCACGGAAATGTCCGGTGGGGGCGATCACCGGCAAGGTGAAAGAGGCGCATACCATCGATCCGCTCGTTTGCATCAAATGCGGGCTTTGCTTCGACAGCTGCAAATTCGCCGCAATCTATAAAAGCTAAAGGTGTGAGGAGACTATGATGGATACCGTTAAACTATGGATTGACGATATGGAAACGGAAGTACCGAAGGGAACGACGGTTCTCCAAGCGGCCCGCGGACTTGGCATTCACATCCCCACCCTTTGCCACCTGCAGGGTACGAACCATCCGTCCAGCTGCCGCGTTTGCCTGGTGGAATCGGGCCCCCGCCTGATCGCCTCCTGCACGCTGGCGGCCGAGGACGGCATGCGGATTAGAACGAATACGCAGCGGGTGCGGAAGGCCCGCAAGACGACGGTCGAATTGATCCTGTCCGACCATGACCGGGAATGCACCTCCTGCCTGCGCAGCGGAACCTGCGAACTGCAGGAGGTCGCAAATCAGATCGGCGTACGCGACGTGCGGTATGCCGGCGGAAAGGCGCGGTCAACGGTCGATGCTTCGTCCCCGTCGATCGTGCGCGACACTTCGAAATGCCTGCTTTGCGGCCGCTGCGTCGCCGTGTGCAGCGAGGTGCAGACGGTAGGAGCGATCGGGTTCATGAACCGCGGCTTCGACACGGTGGTCGGTCCGGCGCTGGGTCGCCCGATCGGCGAATCGGTCTGCGTGAATTGCGGCCAGTGCATCATGGCTTGCCCGGTGGGTGCGCTGCAGGAACGGGAGAACGTGAGCGACGTGTGGCAGGCCATCGCCGATCCGCATAAATTCGTCGTGGTGCAAACCGCGCCGGCGGTCCGCGTCGCCTTGGGCGAGGAGTTCGGCATGCCGATCGGCACGCGCGTCACGGGCAAAATGGTGGCCGCTCTGCGGCGGCTGGGCTTCAACAAGGTGTTCGACACCGACTTTGCCGCCGATTTGACGATCATGGAGGAAGGCACCGAGCTGCTCCATCGTCTGGGAACCGGCCAGGGCTTGCCGCTGATGACCTCCTGCTGTCCGGGCTGGGTGAAATTCGTCGAGCATTTCTTCCCCGACATGATCGACAATCTCTCGACCTGCAAATCGCCGCATGAGATGGAAGGGGCAATGATCAAGAGCTATTTTGCCAAAACGATGGGGATCGATCCGCATAATATCGTGGTTGTATCAATCATGCCTTGCACGGCGAAAAAGTTCGAGGGCCAGCGTGACGAATTGGCCAGCGATTCCCTGCAGGACGTCGATTATGTCCTGACGACGCGGGAGCTCGCCCGGATGATCAAGGAGGCGGGCATCGATTTCGCGGGACTGCGCGGCGAGACGTTCGACAACCCGTTTGGAGAAGCGTCCGGCGCTGGGGTAATCTTCGGCGCAACCGGCGGGGTGGCCGAGGCAGCGCTGCGGACGGTGTTCGAGCTCGTGGCCGGAGAGGAGCTGGAGACGGTGGAGTATACCGCCGTACGCGGCATGGAAGGGATCAAGGAGACGGCGATCGAGCTGCCGAACGGCCGGATCGTCCGCACCGCGGTCGTCCATGGCCTCGGCAATGCGCGGAGGCTGATGTCGATGATTCAATCGGGCCAACGCCAATACGAATTTATCGAGGTCATGGCTTGCCCGGGCGGATGCATCTGCGGCGGCGGGCAACCGTTCGTCGAGCCCGGCCTGCGGGATAAGATCAACGTGAAGGCGGAGCGGGCCAAAGCGATCTATGACGAGGACGAAGCGGCTACCGTTCGGAAGTCGCATAAGAATCCTTATATCCAGCAGATTTATCAGGAGTTTCTGGATCAGCCGAACAGCCACAAGAGCCATCAGTATTTGCATACTCATTATTTGGTGCGCTCCCGGTATTAAAGCACATCGGAAGCATAGGCTTCGGTGCTGAAAACCTGACTTTTTGGACTCGTACTATTAGAGTAAGGCCTTTCCGCTTGTTGCAGGGATCCAATTATAACCTTACAGGGAGGGATAAGTATGAGCAGGTCTGAACAATGGGAGGCCGCGGATTTCATCCGTGACGAGATCATCGTGTCGGCGCTTGCGTACGGGGCGCAGGTGGCGCGCGACCGCAAGAAGGTGCTGGCCATACTGGAACGCGCTCGTACCGCCAAGGGCATCACCGCCGCGGATGCCGCCGTGCTGCTGCATGTCGAGGACGACGTGCTGCTGGAAGAGATCTACCATGCGGCGCGCGAGGTGAAGGAACGGATCTACGGCAACCGGATCGTATTATTCGCGCCGTTGTACGTCAGCAATTATTGCGTGAATCATTGCGAATATTGCGGCTATAAGCAGTCGAACGACGGTATGGTCCGGCGCCGCCTGAACCTTGAGGAACTGATCAAAGAGGTGGAAGTGCTGCAAAGCATGGGCCACAAGCGGTTGGCGCTGGAGGCCGGGGAAGATCCGGAGCATTGCCCGATCGACTATATCATCGAAAGCATCGAAACGATTTATTCGGTGAAGGTGGATAACGGCAGCATCCGCCGGATTAACGTCAACATTGCTGCGACGACGGTGGAGGATTACCGCAAGCTCGCGAATGTCGGGATCGGCACGTATATTTTGTTCCAGGAGACGTACCACCGGCCGACCTATAGTCGGATGCACACGAAAGGCCCGAAACGCGATTACGACTGGCACACGACGGCGATGGACCGGGCGATGCGCGCCGGCATCGACGATGTCGGCGTTGGCGTACTGTACGGGCTCTACGATCACAAGTACGAGACCATTGCCATGCTCATGCATGCCGAGCATCTGGAAGCGGCGTTCGGCTGCGGGCCGCATACCGTTTCTGTCCCGCGCCTGCGGGCGGCCGAAGGGGTCGACCTGAAGAGCTTCCCGTATCTCGTGAGCGATCACGATTTCAAGAAGATCGTGGCCGTGCTTCGCCTGGCGGTGCCCTATGCCGGCATGATCCTGTCCACCCGCGAGGACTCGGAGTTCCGCGACGAGGTGATCCGGCTCGGCATCTCCCAGATCAGCGCAGGCTCTTGCACGGGCGTCGGCGGGTATGTCGATACGCTGGAAGGCGGCCGAAGCAGCGGAGATACCTCGCAGTTTGAAGTAGGGGATCACCGTTCCCCGCTGGAGATGATCAAATCGCTGTGCCAGGATGGATATATTCCGAGCTACTGCACGGCCTGCTACCGGGAGGGCCGCACGGGCGACCGCTTCATGCGCCTCGCCAAGTCGGGACAGATCCACAACGTCTGCCATCCGAACGCGCTCCTTACCCTGCAGGAATATCTGTTGGACTACGGGGATGAGGAAGCCCAGAAGATGGGTGCCGCGTTGATCAAAAACAACCTCCGCCGCATCCCCAAATCGTCCGCGCGCGATGCGACGATCAGCCGCCTGCAGCGTCTCCAGGAAGGCGAGCGGGATTTGTATTTCTAGTCCGGGCCCTGCCGGCCGAAATGAAAATAGACCTTCAACGCTACCTTGACGGGGCGTTGAAGGTTTTTTGGCGTTGCGGCAATTGCTTGAATGAGCCGGCAACCGGTTTTGGCGTAAGATCTACACTCGGGTCAATCACTCGCTGTCCGGACGCTTTGCACGATTATCCCGTTTGATCAGACCAGGGAGTAAAGAAACGGACAAACTTGGAGAAGAAAATATTTGCGATAGATCTTATTATTTTATCCCCTACTCTTTGCTCCCTTAACAAAGGGGATAATTGTGCAAAGGAGCATGCAGAGATAACAAGACAGGAGATTTTGGTCTTGACTCGTTATATGCACAAAAAGTATCCTGTCAGGTTTAATGCAACGCTCATGCATTTAATGCCTCTATTTCGACAAAATGATGCCCGCCGGCAAAAATAAGGGCCCAACCGTCTACTCTTGGTTTGATGTTCACTTAGCTTCGTTATCCGACTCTTCCCATGCCAACATGGCGGAGGGAAACAGCTCGATGGCGCGGGGGAACACGCCGTGGATGTAGGCGATCAGGACGCCGTAATTGACGATCGGCACGCCGGCGGCCAAGGCCTCGGAGAGGCGGTGCAGCATGGCGCGGCGACCCAGCATGCAGGCGCCGCAATGCACGATCAGCGCGTAACGGGACAGGTCCGGCGGGTAGCTGGAGCCGGAGACATGCTCGATGTGCAGCTGTTTGCCCGTGACCTGACGCAGCCAACGCGGGATTTTGACGGTGCCGATGTCGTCGGATTGTTGATGGTGCGTGCAGGCTTCCGCGATCAGGACATGATCGCCGTCCCGCAGATTCTCCACGGCCCGCGCGCCCCGGACAAGCTCGTTCAAATCGCCCTTATGGCGGGCGAACAGAATGGAGAACGAGGTGAGCGGCACGTCTTTGGGCGTATCGGCGGCCACCTTGAGGAACGCCTGCGAATCCGTGATGACGAGCCTCGGCTTCGCACCGAGCCGTTCCAGCGTCGCCTTGAGCTCGTGCTCCTTGGTTACGACGGCGACGGCATCGCTCTCCAGCAGGTCGCGGATCGTCTGTTGCTGCGGCAGGATCAGCCGGCCTTTGGGCGCGGCCTTGTCGATCGGCACGACCAGCACGACGACATCGCCCGGCGAGACCAGATCGCCGACGATCCGAAACCGGTCCTCCTCGGCGGGACACGCGGCTACGATCGCCTTCTTCAGCGCGGCTACGCCCGTCGCAGCCGCGGCGCTAAATGCCACGCATTCCAGCCCGAGCTGCGCGTTGACATCGGCCCGTACCGCGTCCGCATCCGCGATCGCATCGATTTTGTTCAGTACCCCGATGACGGGGATGTTTTGGTGCCTTAAATCCGCCAACAGCTCCCGGTAAAATTCATCGGCCCCCTCCGTCGCGTCGATCACCAGCAAAGCGAGGTCGGCCCGGTGGATCAATTCCCGCGTTTTTTGCTTGCGCAGCTCGCCCAGCGTCCCTTCGTCGTCCAGGCCGGCGGTATCGATCAACACGACCGGACCGAGCGGCAGCAGCTCCATCGCTTTATACACCGGATCGGTGGTCGTCCCCCGGACCGGGGACACCACGGCGGTCTCCTGCCCGGTCATGGCGTTAACTACGCTCGACTTCCCGACGTTCGTCCGGCCAAACACGGCAATATGCGTCCGCTCTCCGCGCGGCGTCGCGTTTAGGCTCATGTTCCGTTCCTCCCTTATTGGCCGGGGATGCCCGGCTTCGTCACTTGCAGCGGGTTCAGGATCGTTGCGGCTTGTTCGGCCGTAAGCAAGCCGTGCTCAAGCGCCACCTGCTCCACGGCTTTGCCTTCGCGCCGGGCGGCCTCCGCGATCTCGGCCGCGATCTCGTAGCCGAGATGGGGCACCAGCGCGGTCGCCAGCACGGCGGAGCGCCGCAGGTGCTCGCGGCACGCCGCCTCGTCCACGGCGATGCCGTGGACGCACCGTTGCTCGAACAGTTGCACGGCCCGCCCCAGGATCTCCAGCGATTCCAGCAGGGAATCGGCGATCAGCGGGCCGAACGCGTTCAGTTCGAGCTGGCCGCCTGCGGCGGCCCAGGTGATCGCGGCGTCGTTCGCGATCACCCGCATGGCCGTCTGGCCGGCCATTTCGGCCATGACCGGGTTGACCTTGCCCGGCATGATCGAGGAACCGGCCTGAACGGCGGGCAGCGCGTATTCGCCGATGCCCCCGGCCGGGCCGGACGCCAGCAGCCGCAGATCGCCGGCGATTTTGAACAGCGTCACGGCCGCCGCCTTCAGCAGGCCGGACACCTCGACGAAGACGTCCATGTTTTGCGTCCCGTCCATGGGATATTCGCTGCGCGCGAGGCCGAGCCCCGTCAAATCCTGCAGGACGTCCGTCACCTGATAGATGTAGGCCCTGGGTGCGCCGAGCCCCGTGCCGATAGCAGTGCCCCCGAGATGGATTTCGCGCAGCCGTTCCTCGGCCTTGTATAGCCGCCACCGGTCGCGGGCGACCGCCTTGGCGTAGGCGCCGAACCCTTGGCCGGCCATCATCGGCAGGGCATCCATCAGCTGCGTGCGGCCCAGCTTCAGCGTGTCGGCGAACTCCCGCTCCTTCTCCTGCAGCGCCTCCTGCAGGGAGGCGTACGCCTCGCTGAGCGGACGCAGCAGCCGAATCGCGGCGATCCGCAGCGCGGTCGGGTACACGTCGTTCGTGGATTGGCAGCGGTTGACATGGTCGAGGGGATGGACGAGCCGATAGTCGCCTTTTTGCCCGCCCAGCCGCTCGATGGCCAAATTAGCCGCCACTTCATTTACGTTCATATTCGTAGATGTGCCGGCCCCGCCTTGCAGAGCATCCACGACGAATTCGCCGGCCAAAGCGCCACCGGCAATCTCGCCGCAAGCCCACGCGATCGCATCCGCCACCTCCGCCGGGATCAGGCCGAGCTTGCCGTTCACGATTGCCGCCGCTTTCTTCACCACGGCGATCGCCTCGATCAGCCGGGGGTTCGCCGGACGCCCGCTGACCGGAAAATTGTCCATCGCCCGTGCCGTATGAATGCCGTAATACGCCTCCGCAGGAATGTCCTTGTGGCCAAGGGCATCGGTTTCCCGGCGGTATTTTTCCGTAGATTCAAGCTCTTCCGCAGGATCTTGCCGCATCACGGACTCGCCTCCCAATACGGATGCCAACCTGTTCCTTTCATCATAAGAAAAACATCCATCGACGTACCTTTCAAAGAAGACAGACCGCATGCAGCGGTGGTTTTTCTTGCGATGACAGGCAGCCTATGCTCCGAAGTTTATACTACTGCTATCTTAATGAAAGCGATTTCCAAATTCAGTAAAGAAGATCACGTTATCCGCAATCGTAGGCGGGGTCATAGGCTGGGTTAAGGGGATTGCCGGTGGTAAGGCGCGTTGGAGAAAGGCGATACGTCGAGTGTTCAAGCCGAGGCAGGCGGAGGTGCACCGAAGAATCGCGCGGCCCGGGAAAGGGGGACGAAACTGGCGGACCTATGGTCGAAGCGGCCTCCGGTTTTCCCTGGCAATCCGGTTCTAAAGCCGAATTTTCGTCCATAAGCTAGTGATAAGAAGGAGGGGTACATGCCATGGTCGAACCCAATAAAAGCAAACACCAGGAACTTCGCCTGATGAACCGCAAGCTGCTGGATATTTCGGGAGTCCTCAACGTGGAGAGCTTTGACAGCGAGGAGTTCCTGCTGCAGACCGAATTAGGACATTTGACGATACGAGGGCAGAATTTACATATCAAAAACCTGAACCTGGAGCAAGGTCTGGTCAGCATCGAAGGTCTGGTGAATTCCCTGTCGTATTTGGATCCGGGTTCCTCATCGTCCGGCAAAGGCCTGCTCGGCAAGCTGTTCCGATGAATTTGGAGACGCAATGGGTGACCCTGCTTTGGATGCTTGCATCCGGAGGAATCATGGGGATCGCCTTTGACAGCTATCGCGTCGTATCGGGACAACTCCGGTTTCCCCGCTGGAGCATCCATGCCCTCGACCTGCTCTATTGGGCGGCAGCCGCCTTGTTCGTATTTCGGGCCTTATACCATAGTAATCAAGGAGAACTAAGGTTCTATGTCTTTCTGGGACTGTTCCTAGGCATTTGGATTTATTTTTTGTTCCTCAGTGTAATAACGGAACGTTTTGTGTTAATGTTAATGAGGATAGTTAACAAAATTTTTCGTTTTATCGTACGAACGATAGAGATTATGATCATCGCTCCGCTGAAATGGCTGATCAAAATGGTCCGGCTTCTGCTCGGATTCGTTTGGATCGTGTTGTTGTTCCTTGGCCGAGTGACTTTGCTGCCGGTTTGGAAACTGCTGGTATGGGTATTTAGACCTATATGGAGAAAACTGCGGATTCCGGAAGGATGGGACAAGGTCCAGCATTGGGGAGCCATGTGGCGGGAACGGGTGATGCGCTGGTTACGCTGGTTCAACAAAGAATGAGAGCTTGGAGGTGCCCTGATGCGCGCAGTGTCGACGAATCCGAATACGAACGATAAAGATCAGTCTTCCGGCGGCGGAGCGGCATTTGCCAAGCGTCGGCTGCGACTGTGGATGGGATTGATGATTCTGTTCCTCGGCTGGGCCGGATATACGTTCATCTCCCAATCCGGGGAGATCGGCGCCAAATCGGAGCAACTGGCGGAGCGCCAGGCCTCCAAGGCGGCAAGCGAGCAAAGCTTGAACCAATTGAAATATGAAATCAACCGATTGAACGACCCAGAGTACATCGGACAAATTGCCATGAAAAAATACGGTCTGTACAAACCGGGGGAAATTCCGGTCCGGGTATCGGAATCCGAAGCCGGAAATGACTGACCCCATGCGGGATATACGTCTGTTGACCTTGTTTCAGTCATTCGGTATAATCAAATCACCGCAGTCATGATTTCGAGGCCTGGCTGTATATTTTTAAGGGAGGATCATTTTATTTTATGGCAATTGAAGTGGGCACCAAGTTAGAAGGCAAAGTGACAGGCATCACGCATTTCGGAGCATTTGTGGATCTGTCAGGAGGTGTCACGGGTCTCGTTCACATCTCGGAGATCGCCGACAATTACGTCAAGGACGTCAACGATCATCTGAAGATCGGCGATATGGTTACCGTTAAGGTAATCAATGTCGACAAGGACGGCAAGATCGGACTTTCCATCAAGCAGGCTGTTGACAAACCGGTGGAGGCCAGACCGCCTCGCGCACCGAGACCGGACCGGCCAAGCGGAAGAGACGGAGACCGTCCGGGCGGCGGATTCAACCGGGACCGGGGAGGCCGCTCTTTTAAGCCCCCAGCCAACAAAGCTACGTTTGAGGATAAGGTATCGCGCTTCCTCAAGGATAGCGAAGAACGTATCTCTTCCCTCAAGAAGAATACGGAAGGCAAACGCGGAGGACGCGGAGCCAAACGAATGTAAATCCCTAAAATCCATAATTAAACCCACCGTAGGCGATTCGTCGCCTGCGGTTTTTTGTGTTGTTTCGCCAGGGGCGTCTTCAAAAGACGACTTGTTGAACCACCTCTTAAATATGTGTTCAAAAAGTTGGCTTTTCAGCACCGAGAAGGTTGGATGAAGCTAGGGACTGAGTAGCGGAGCGTAGGCAGACCTACGTGAGCAACGGAAGGCCCGACTGAATTCAAGATTCGATGTCGAATTTACTTCATGATCCGCTTCGTGATAAGAAAAACGTCTATCGACGAAGGTTCTAAGAAGACAAACCGCGTTTGGCGGTAGTTTTTCTTGCGATATAAGGAAGTTTGAACTTCCGCTATAAAGCGTCTTTTGTCGCCTGTCCTCTTTTGCCGACAGGTTCTTACGGTTTTTTACGAGGTGTGCGCCCGGGCTGCTGCGGTCTCCTTACAAACCCCGTGACTTCCAATGCGAACATAGGGACGCCTCAGGCTGTCCATCGCTATGGGGGGCCTGTATTCGCGCCATTTCGGTAAGCCCTCTCAATTTGTCGGAAATTTCTTTGGGGCGGCCTCCGGTATATGACAAACTTTCCGCTTCTAGCCTCCTATAATGGGACATACCTTACTAATTTGGAAAAGGCGGTGCCAGGATGTTGAACAAGTGGAATGTCACCCTGTTTCCAGGGATGAAGAAGGCGAAGGTATGGGATAAGGGGGCATGGTGGAACGCATTCGCGGATCTGCCGGCTGTCCGGCGGGCCGGGCGGCTGTTTGCGGTCAACAAATGGAACGGGCTGCTGATCGTCATGAGCTTCCTGCTCGGCAAGGCGACGATCTTGGACGAGCTGGCTCCGTTTGCCGTGGCTTTTTTTGCGGTGATGGTGTTTATGCGGCGGGATATCGCTATCATGGCGGGGGCGGCGATGGTAGCCGGCGCTTGGTTTACGCCCGGTACGCAATCCCATGCCGCGCAGATCGCCGTGGAGCTGCTGATATTTTACTTGCTGCAAAAAGGATTGGAGTCGTTCGAGCGGGCGGATATCTCCTACGCTCCGATCATGGTGTTTACGAGTACGTTTTTCGTCGGCCTGTTCAGCGCGGTGATCGGGCCCTCGTTAACCTGGTACGCCTTGGCCATGACCGTCATGGATGCGCTGCTCAGCTTTGTGCTGACGCTGGTATTCATCCAGGCCGTTCCCGTGTTTACGTATCGAAAGAAGCACTACCATTTGCGCGGAGAAGAAATATTGTGCCTCGTGATTCTGCTGGCATCGGTCATGACCGGAACGGTCGGATGGGAAATTTCCGGGTTATCGGCCGAGCACGTGCTTTCGAGATATTTGATCCTGCTGTTTGCCTTTGTGGGCGGAGCGCCTCTCGGCGCTTCGGTCGGCGTCATTACCGGGCTTATTTTAAGCCTGGCGGATACGTCGGCGCTGTACCAAATGAGCTTGTTGGCGTTCTCCGGCATGCTCGCCGGCATGCTGCGGGAGGGCCGCAAGTGGGCCGTCGGATTCGGGATGCTGCTCGGGTCTTCGATTTTATCGATATACATTGCCGGTCCGGCGGACGTGATGTCCTCCACTTGGGAGAGCTGCGCGGCCGTGCTGCTATTCCTTCTGACGCCTAAGCAAACGGTGAATATCATTGCTAAATATGTACCCGGTACGCAGGAACATACGAACACCCAACACGAATACGCCAAACGGGTGCGCGACATTACGGCCGATCGGGTGGCGCAGTTCTCCCAAGTCTTCAAGCAACTGGCCCGCAGCTTCGGACAGGTGTCCAGCTCCGGCGAAATCGCCAAGCGAGGCGAGGAGATCGACCATTTCATGAACGCGGTGACGGAGGGGGCTTGCGCGACTTGCTTCCGCCGGGATACTTGCTGGGACGGACGATTCTACCAAACTTACAAATTGATGACCGAGATGATGACCGCGATCGAGGAGAAGCCGGAAATCTCCGTCGCCGAGCTGCCGCCGAGGTGGGGGAAGCTGTGCTCGAAAACTGATCAGGTGCTGGACATTATGAAACATGAATATGATCTCTATCAGCATGATATGCATTGGAAACGGCAAATTTACGATAGCCGCCAGCTTGTCGCCGAGCAGCTCTCCGGCGTGTCACAGGTCATGGAGGATCTGGCCCGGGAAATCCAGCGCGAGGGACAAGCCATGTACCGGCAGGAGGAGCAAATTCGCGAGGCTTTGGAGAAAATGGGCCTATCCATCCACAGCATCGACATCGTGAATCTGGACCACGGCAACGTGGAGATCGAAATCGTGCATGCCTATACCCGGGGATTCGACGAATGCCGGAAAATCATCGCGCCGCTCTTATCGGATATTCTGGGTGAGCATATTGCGGTGATGAACGAGACGCAGCACGGAGGAAAAGAGGGGCTCGCGACCGTCACGTTCGGCTCCGCCAAAGCGTTCGAAATCTTGACCGGGGTGGCCGGAACCGCCAAAGGCGGCGACATGCTGTCCGGTGACAGTTTCAGCGCCAAGGAGCTCGGCAACGGCACCTATGCGGTGGCGATCAGCGACGGCATGGGCAACGGGGAGCGGGCGCGCCTGGAGAGCAGCACGGCGTTGAACATTCTCGAGCAGTTGCTGCAATCCGGCATGGAGGAGACGCTGGCGATCAAATCGGTGAACTCGATCCTGATGCTGCGCTCGCCGGACGAAGTGTACGCCACGGTCGACATGGCACTAATCGATGAGTATACGGCGCGGACGACGTTCATGAAGATCGGCTCGTCGCCAAGCTTCATCAAACGCGGCCAGGAGGTAATTCCGGTCTCGGCGAGCAATTTGCCGATCGGCATCATTCAGGATATCGAAGTCGATTTGGTCACGGTGCAGCTGTACCCGGGGGATACGCTGATCATGATGACGGACGGCATCTACGATGCGCCGGGGCCGGCGGTGAACAAGGAGTTGTGGATCAAGCGGCTGATCCAGGAGATTCAGGCGGAGGATCCGCAGGAAATCGCCGACTGTCTGCTGGAATCGGTCATCCGCTACCAGAAGAACGTTATCCACGATGATATGACCGTGGTCGTAGCGACCGTCGATCATCTGCGGCCGCAGTGGTCCACGCTGCACATCCCCGGCATCAGCCGGCTGGAGCGGCCGCGCACGGTCAGTTAGAGCGGGAACTTGAGGTGAGGAGCCTCAGGTTCTTTTTTTTTGCGCGAATTCTTGTTTTGCGTGAACCGTGGGGAAGCACGTTATATAGAGAAGTGGCAATCCTGCCGGTTTCCCCGCCAAGCCAGTTTGAATTCTATCCTCTCTGGCAATGCTAGATACGAGAATGTTCAAATCTAACTTGGAAGGCGGAAAACGGGATGAAACAGATCATGTTGATTACCGACGGATGCTCCAACGTAGGGGAAAGTCCGGTGATGGCGGCGGCGCTGGCTCGGCAGGAGGGTATTACCGTCAATGTGGTGGGGATCGTCGACTACGGCACGATCGGCGAGCTCGGGAGCCTGGAGATATCCGAAATCGCCAAGGCCGGGGGCGGGATGAGCCGGATCGCCGGCACGGAGAACCTGGCGCAAACGATGCAAATGCTGACCCGGAAAACGGTCGTTCAAACGATCCAGCAAGCGGTACATAAGGAAATCCGGCAGATTCTGGGCGACCAAACGGTGGGAGACCTGCCGCCGGAGACGCGGTCGCAGGTGGTCGAGGTCATCGACGAGCTGAGCGAAAACAGTCCGCTGCAGGTCGCGCTGCTGATCGATGCCAGCGCGAGCATGAAGCCGAAGCTAAGGGCGGTGGAAGAAGCGATTCGCGATATGATGCTGAGCCTCGGGTCGAGAAAAGGGGACAGCAAACTGGCGGTGTTCCATTTTCCCGGTTCCCATAGCGGGGAGGATGCCGTGCTTGACGTCGATTGGACGGACGACTTGGGATCGGCGCGTTCGATGTTCCAGCGTCTTGTCATGAGGGGAGCCACGCCAACCGGACCGGCGATCTTGAAGGTGATGGATTTCATGCGTTATGGTACACTGAATGGACATGGAAAGTCTTGGCGTGAGGAGACGGATGGACAAGATGGAATCCTCGGCGACTACGTCGTCTAAAATCAACCTGCCGCAAGGGACGCGGATCAGCGGTCGCTGGAAAGGCGGCCGGTACGTGATCCAGCGCTTGCTCGGGCAGGGCGCGAACGGCGTCGTATACCTGGTGAAGCGGGAGAAGAACGCAAAATTATACGCGCTTAAGCTAGGCTTCGATACGCTTGACATACAATCGGAAATCAATGTGCTGAAAGCGCTGCAGCGTCAAGGGCGGCGCAGCGGCGCGGCGGAACGGGATCTCGCTTATCTGGTGGAGGTGGACGACTACAGCTACCAGGGCAGGGAGATTCCTTTCTACGTCATGCGTTATGTGCAGGGCGAGCCGCTGCGGGCTTTCCTGGCCCGCCGGGGGCCCGGCTGGCTGGACGTTGCCGGAGGCCAACTGCTTCAGCAGTTGCGGCGCCTGCACCAATCGGGCTGGATCTTCGGCGACCTCAAGCCGGAGAACGTGCTGGTCGCCTCCTATGGCGAGGTGGAATTGATCGATTACGGCGGGGTCACCGGCATCGGGCGCAGCGTGAAGCAGTTCACGGAATGGTACGACCGCGGCTTCTGGGGAGCGGGGAGCCGGACGGCGGATCCGGCGTACGACCTGTTTTCCTTTGCGGTCGTGTGCATTCACCTGCTGGCCGAACCCTCGTTGAAGAAAGCCGCCACCCAGCTGCCGCAAATGCGCAGCCGCAGCGATCTGGCGGCGATCGTCGACGGCCAGGAAGCGCTGGCGCCTTATCGGGCTTGGCTGAAACGGGCCCTGCATGGAGAATTCCGCGATACGGCGGAGGCTTGCCGGCTGTGGCAGGAGCTGGTTTCGCAGCGATTTGCCCCGCGTCGCCGGTCTAGGCCGTCAACGCCGGGCTGGATCATCGGCGCTTTTGCGATATCGATTACCCTGCTCGCTTGCGCGCTATATCTAACCTTGCGTTTTTAAAAGGTAGTTCAAAAAGTCATCTTTAGATCGCGAAGCTATTCACGGAAGGTTATTCGACATCGAATCTGGATTCAGCCCGGCCTTCCGTTGCTTACGTAGCCTCGGGCTACGCTGCGCACCTCAGTCCCTAGACTTTTTGAACACTCATTTTAAGCGGGACGGAGGGCCGCCTATGATAGAACGAACAATGTACCGTTTGGTGGAGCTGGTTCGGCGCACCGGACGGCTCGAACGGCTGTGGTTTCCCGGAGACCGCATCGTCGTAGCCGTTTCCGGAGGAGCGGATTCGACAGCTCTTTTGCATATAATGAAGGAAATCGCCGCGGACCAGGAGCTGGGCCTGGAATTGATCTGCGCCCATCTCCACCATGGCTTGCGCGGGGCCGAAGCCGACCGGGATGCCGAATTCGTCCGGAACCTGGCGCAGCGGCTGAATCTGCCGTTCGAGCTGGGATACGCGGATGTGCCTGCTTATATGAAGGAATCGGGAAAGGGCATGGAGCTTGCCGCCCGGGAGAAGAGATACGAATTTTTGCACGGGGTGGCGGTGCGTTACGGCGCGGCCTCGATCGCGCTCGCCCATCACGCGGATGATCAGGCGGAAACCGTGCTCATGCGCCTCTTACGGGGAAGCGGCCCTTCGGGGCTGGCCGGGATGAGGTTCAAACGGCGGGAAAAAAATGTGGAACTTATCCGTCCCCTGCTGCGTATATACAAGACGGATTTGCTCCGGGCGTGCCATGAATCCGGACTTTCATTCGTTGAAGATAGCAGCAACCTGCATACGGAGCAAGCGCGAAATTCGGTGAGGCTGGATGTGTTGCCTTTTTTGGGGCAATATAATGGACAGCTCCCGGAATCGCTGGGTCGGTTGGCGGAGCTGACCGCCGCGGAGGATGACTATCTGCTGCAGGAGACGTTAAAGGCTTACGCCGGTATCGTCCGCATGGAAGAGGGAGGCCCGGCGTTCGACATCGCGCCTTTTGCCGCGTTACATGTTGCTTTACAACGGAGGTTGATTAAACTAATATTAAATTATCTGCCTTTAAGCACGGAAGAACATGATTTTGTCAAGATTGAAGCGATTCGTCAAGGAACGATCCAGGATCGGCCGACGACGTGGAGCCTTGATCTTGGCGGCGGGTCGAAGTGTTTGCGCGAGTATGGCACGATCCGTTTTATCCCCGTTGCAACGGAAAGTCAGATTCCTCACTATACATATTTGGTGGAACAATTTCCGGCAGAAGTGCCGATTGCAGGCACGGGTCAAAGCTTACGGATGACGCGGCTTACTGCCGGCAGGGATGCCGACAGGGCCAAGGCAGGCAGCAACAATAACGAGGCGGAATTTGATGCGGATGAGCTGGTCTATCCGCTTACCGTGCGTTCCCGGCTTCCGGGAGACGTCATGAAAGTTTTGGGATTAAACGGTAGCAAAAAGGTAAAAGATATTTTCATCGATGAGAAAATACCTCCATCCCTCCGCTCCCGCATCCCGATGGTGACGGATGCCAAAGGCCGGATATTATGGATTCCCGGCGTTCGCCGTTCCGCGATTGCCGCGGTGAACCCGCACACGACTTCCGTCGTGCATATGGTTTTCGGATAGCGCAGCTAACCGTTCGTACTTTAGGATTAGCGAAAGACCGGCATTCATAGTATAACGTAGGAGGTTTACTTACTTTGCAGAACGATATTCAGGAAATACTGATCACCCGGGAACAAATTCAAGAGAAGGTCGTCGAGCTCGGCAAGCAGCTGAGCGCGGAATACGAAGGGCGCAATCCGCTCGTGATTTGCATCCTGAAGGGCGCGTTTATCTTTATGGCCGACCTCGTCAAAGAGATCACCGTGCCGATCGAGCTTGATTTTATGGCGGTTTCGAGCTACGGGGCTTCGACCCGGTCATCGGGAGAAGTAAAGATTATCAAGGATTTGGATAACTCCGTCGAGGGACGCGATATCCTGATCGTGGAGGATATTATCGATAGCGGGCTGACGCTCAGCTATTTGATCGATGTGCTGGAGCGCCGGAAGGTGAAATCCGTAAAAATCGTTACGCTGTTCGACAAACCTGCGCGGCGGACGGTTCAATTGGAAGCCGATTTATCGGGATTCGTCCTGCCGGACGCTTTCGTTGTTGGATACGGGCTGGATTATGCCGAGAAATACCGCAACCTCCCATTCATCGGAGTACTGAAACCGGAAATTTACACCAGTTGATTTCGTCGTCCATCCGGGCGAAGGACCCCGCTCGCCGGTTTTTTGAAATGGCGAGAGCGGCTATGGTAAAATAACTTAAGGTCTTGAGAGGAGGTAGGGGATGAATCGGTTCATCCGGAATTCTGGTTTTTATTTGATACTTTTCTTAGTCGTGGTGGGCATCGTCCAATTCCTCAACGGCGGACAAGAAGCAACCGTCACCCCTAGTTATACCGAATTGCGTCAGCAATTGAAGGATAACAATGTGGCAGAACTAACCGGTAAATTTGACGGTTACGCTTATCTGGTAACCGGTAAGTATAGAGAAATCGTCGGAGACAGCAAGACGAAGAATTTCTCTCTCTATATTCCTTTTGACGAGAATGTGCTGAAGGAAATTACGGATCAGAGCGAGCAGAACAACTTTGACGTAACATGGGAGAAGATGCGGGGAGAAAGCATCTGGCTAACCTTCCTGACTTCCATCGTGCCGCTCGCGATCATGTTCATCCTGTTCTTCTTCCTGTTTAATCAGGCGCAGGGCGGCGGCGGCAAAGTGATGAACTTCGGCAAGAGCCGGGCGCGTCTCTATAATGAAGAGAAGAAGAAGGTTACGTTCGAGGACGTTGCAGGGGCCGATGAAGAGAAGCAAGAGCTGGTCGAAGTCGTTGAGTTTTTGAAGGACCCGCGGAAATTCTCCGCCGTTGGCGCAAGAATTCCGAAAGGCGTTTTGCTTGTGGGCCCTCCGGGTACCGGTAAAACCCTCTTGGCCCGCGCGGTAGCCGGCGAAGCCGGCGTTCCGTTCTTCAGCATTTCCGGTTCCGACTTCGTGGAAATGTTCGTTGGGGTCGGGGCGTCCCGCGTTCGGGATTTGTTTGAAAATGCCAAGAAGAACGCACCTTGTATCATCTTCATCGACGAAATCGATGCGGTTGGCCGTCAGCGCGGCGCCGGTCTTGGCGGCGGTCATGACGAACGCGAACAAACGCTGAACCAATTGCTCGTGGAAATGGACGGATTCGGCGGCAACGAAGGCATCATTATCGTGGCAGCGACGAACCGTGCGGACATTCTTGACCCGGCTTTGTTGCGTCCGGGACGTTTTGACCGTCAAATTACGGTCGACCGTCCGGATGTGAAAGGACGCGAAGCGGTACTGAAAGTGCATGCGCGCAATAAGCCGCTGACGAAAGATGTCCGTTTGGATGTCATTGCGAAACGTACGACCGGCTTCACCGGCGCCGATCTGGAGAACCTGCTGAACGAAGCGGCGCTCCTGGCGGCACGGCGGAACCGGAAAGATATCTCCATGACCGAAGTGGACGAAGCGATCGACCGGGTCATCGTCGGTACCGAGAAGCGCAGCCGCGTCATCAGCGACCGCGAGAAACGGATCGTCGCTTATCACGAAGCCGGGCATACGATCGTCGGCTACTTCCTGGAGCATGCCGACATGGTGCACAAGGTGACGATCATTCCGCGCGGACGCGCGGGCGGATATGTCATCATGTTGCCGAAGGAAGACCGAATGCTCGTCACCAAAAACGAGCTGCTGGATAAAGTCACCGGCCTCTTGGGCGGCCGGGTATCCGAGGAATTGTACATCGGCGAAATCGGCACCGGAGCGTACAGCGACTTCCAGCAAGCGACCAGTATCGTGCGCAGCATGATTGTCGAATACGGGATGAGCGAGAAGCTCGGACCGATGCAGTTCGGCACTTCGCAGGGCCAAGTTTTCTTGGGCCGCGATATCGGCCACGAGCAGAACTACAGCGATCAGATTGCTTACGAAATCGATCAGGAAATGCATCGCTTCATTACGGAGTCGTATGAACGATGCAAGCAGCTGTTGACCGAGCATGCCAGAGAAGTTCACCTCATCGCGGAAACGCTGCTTGAAGTGGAAACGCTGGAGCTGGAGCAAATCAAGCAGCTGATCGAAACGGGTTCGCTGGAAGGCGCAGGCTCGAGCGGCGATAAAGACGGCGGCAGCGGTTCTTCGGAACCGGGCGAAGCAACCGTCGATAACATCGGCGACGTTCGCGTCCGCATTCAGGGCAAAACCGAGGATCCGGCTCCTAGCGCACCGGTCGGTGATATCCCGAACGACGTGCCGGGCGGAACGGCAAGCGATCGCACCAACGATCCGGTCGTCGACGCGCCGCAAGGCACCGTCAGTGACACGCCGGGTAAATCGGATTCGGCGGATGCCGACGACGATGCCAGTAAAGGCCCGAACAACGGCGGCAAGCCAACCTTTTAATACCACCAACACGAACCAAATCCGGGAAACCTTGCGTTTCCCGGATTTTTTTAGATACAGTAAGTATAAGCTTCGTGGGACTGCTTCCTGATATCGCAAGAAAAACCGCCGCTAAACTAGGTCTGTCTACTTTTGAAAGTACGCTGATGGACGATTTGGCTGCACGCGGGCGGAGGGCGAGAGTTAACGCACCGTTAACCTGCCCTGCTCTCCGTCCCGCACTGATAGCGGTAAAAAAGGGCCTTATTTTGCTTATTTAGGCTTGTTGACCGAAAATAAGGCCATTTTATGGCGCTATTTTCGCCCGAAGGTGCTGAAAGGCCCGTTTTGCCCGGCTTGACCAAAAAATAAGGCCTAAAAATCCCCTTATTTCTATAAAAACGGTTGATTATGCTCCGATAGCGCCCTTTTTTACCGCTATTGGGCTTCCTGCCGCCCCGCAGGCTGGGGAACTAATCGGTTCTCTAAAGCTCTTCCCTTGAGGCATCAGTAGGGGGAGTTCAGGCAAAAAGTTAAAATGATTCTGAAGAAGCGGAGCGTCCGCCTTTGCGAGCGGATTTCTTCCTTGTATGAATCTGCAAATTCAAGAAATCCGGGAGCAACAGCGGTCGTAAGAACAATTCAAACGTTTGCCTCGCTCCCACCAGGTGGAAGGCGACTTCGACAGGGAAGAGCTTTAGAGTTTTAGCGGTCTTCTCCAGCCTTTTTACCAAAAATTTTAGATATCCCCTAACCCCCGAATCCCCCCGATAACGCCGAATTTACCTTGAAAATCATAGGGAATTGGCATTTTGCGCTGTTCTTCGGCGCATTGACAGTGCCTTTCACCTTGTGTAAATTAGTTCTTAAACACCGTGTGAAATTTAATACGTTCTTGCCGTTTCACGCAGGATTGCCATAAAGCGCAACGTTCGCCGGCGACAGAGAGATACAATGCCGTTGCATCGTTGCTAATCGAGGATTTCATAGGGGGAGGAATTCAGGTGGAGGCTCTAGCACTTGAGCGGAAAGCGGAAATGAACCGCGAGCTGCGGGAGAGGCTGGTCCAGCTCAAGAAGGAACGCAATGCGATCATACTGGCGCACTACTACCAGCGTGATGAAATACAAGAAGTTGCCGATTTCCGGGGCGATTCTTTTCTGCTTGCCCAAAAGGCGGCTTCAACCGACGCGGAGACGATCGTGTTCTGCGGCGTGCATTTTATGGGAGAGAGCGCCAAAATTCTGGCGCCGAACAAGACGGTGCTCATTCCCGACGAACGTGCCGGCTGTCCCATGGCCGATATGGTCAACGTCGACGGCCTGCGGAAGCTCAAAGCGCAGCACCCGAACGCCAAGGTAGTCACGTATATCAATTCCTCGGCGGAGATTAAAGCGGAAACCGATATCTGCTGTACTTCATCCAATGCCGTCAAGGTCATTAATTCCGTAGACGCCGATGAAATCATCTGGGTGCCGGACAAAAACCTCGGCCACTACGTGCAGCAGCATACCGACAAAAAGTTGATTATCTGGGAAGGGTACTGCAACACGCACGACATGCTCACTGTGAAAGACGTGTTCGAAATGAAAGCCAAATACCCGAACGCCGAGTTCGTAGTGCATCCCGAGTGCCGTCCGGAGGTCGTGGCGATGGGCGACTTCGTAGGCAGCACCACCGCGATCCTGGATTACTGCAAGAACTCTTCCGCCAAAGAGTTTATCGTGGGAACGGAAGACGGGACCGGATATCAGCTGCGAAAAGACAGCCCGGACAAAACGTTCCATTTCGCCACGAAATTTCTCGTTTGCCCGAACATGAAAGTCAATAACCTGAAGAAACTGGTCAAATGTCTGGAAACGATGCAGCCGCAAATCTACGTACCGCCCGCCGTTGCCGACAAAGCCAGACTTTCCCTAGAGCGCATGTTACAAGTCAAGTAGCATGCGCTACTCTCTTGTCTAAGATAGGTGACGATCGTGATTCCACAATATTTGGTTGATTTCGAACTCGGTAAGCTGCCGGTTATCGACACGGATGTCGTCGTGATCGGCTCAGGCATTGCCGGTCTTTTTACGGCCATCAAAGCAAGTGAAAAAGATCGCGTGATCATGATTACCAAAAAATCGCTGCTGGAAAGCAACACGAGATATGCGCAAGGCGGGATTGCCGCCGTGATCGCCGAAGACGATTCTCCGGCTTATCACCGCCAGGATACGCTGCTGGCCGGAGCGGGCTTATGCTCGTCCGAAGCCGTGGACATCCTGGTCAACGAAGGGCCGGAGCTCATCAAGGAGCTGATCACGCTCGGCACCGCCTTTGACGTCGAAAACGGCGAACTGGCGCTAACCAAAGAAGGGGCGCACAGCCACCGCCGGATCTTGCACGCCAACGGAGATGCCACGGGGTACGAGATCGTGCGCGCCTTGTCCGAGCAGGTAGCCGCCCACCCCAATATCGAGATATGGGATAATCATTACGTGATCGACCTGATCACCGAGGATAACGAATGTCTGGGCGCTTTAGTGCAGCGCCCGGATGGACAGCGGGTGTTCCTGCGCGGGAACGCGACGATTTTGTGCTCCGGCGGCGCCGGGCAGCTGTACCGGTACACGACCAATCCCGAGGTGGCTACGGCGGATGGCGTAGCGATCGCATACCGTGCCGGAGCGGTCATTCGCGATATGGAATTCATTCAATTTCATCCGACTTCCCTATGTTACCCGGGCGCGCCTCGTTTTCTGATCTCCGAGGCCGTCCGCGGCGAAGGGGCCGTGCTGCGCAATATTAAAGGCGAGAGGTTCATGAGCAAATACCACGAACTCCTCGAACTGGCTCCGCGCGATATCGTGGCCCGGGCCATCGTCAGCGAAATGGAATCGACCGGCGCGAATATCGTATACCTGGATATTACGCATGAAGCCCCGGAAACCATCAAGCGCCGTTTCCCTACGATATATGAAACCTGCCTGGGTTATGGGCTCGATATGACGACCGACTGGATTCCGGTCGCTCCGGCTGCGCATTATATGATGGGCGGGGTTCGCACCGGCCATCGTGGCGAGACGAGCGTCGACCGCTTGTTCGCTTGCGGCGAGGTGTCGTCCACCGGCGTGCATGGCGCGAATCGGCTCGCCAGCAACTCGCTGTCCGAGGCGATCGTGTTCGGTCGGCGGATCATCCGCCGCATTCGGGAGCTGCCGCCGCGGACCAAAACCGGCGAGGGCATCGCGTATCAAGCGCAGCGTCGCGCGCCGGCGCCAAACTCGATGGTGGAACGCCGCCTGGAGCTGCAAAAGGTGATGGTACGCCGGGTGGGGCTGCGCCGGACGAAGGCCGGACTGGCGAAGGGAATCGAGGAGCTGGAGCGGCAGGTTCCGCTCTTCGGCCAGGCGCTGCATACCCGGGAGCAGTGGGAATATGCCAATATGTTGACCTGTGCGCTGCTGCTGGCCCAATCGGCGCTGACCCGGGAGGAAAGCCGTGGCGGCCATTACCGCGAGGACTTCCCGGAGCGGAGCGACGAGAAGTGGCGCAAGCATCTTTTATGGCAGCGGGAAAAAGGAATGTTGGAGGAAGTTAGCGATGATGTTTAACGGATATAACGAAGGGCTAGCCCGCGCCATCCGCGGCTGGCTGAAGGAAGACGTAGGCTCCGGGGACGTGACGACCGCCGTGACGATTCCGCCCGGACATGAGTCCAAAGCGATCATTCACGCCAAGCAAGGCGGCATTATAGCGGGGATGCCGGTGGCGCAGCTCGTGTTCGAGGTCGTCGACCCGAACCTGACGTTTACGCCGCAGGTCAAAGACGGTCAGCAGGTTGCCAAAGGCACCGTTCTGGCCGAAGTCGAGGGCAGCACGCACCGCATTTTGACCGGCGAGCGGCTGGCGCTTAATCTGCTGCAGCGTTTGTCGGGGATCGCTACGCGGACGAAGACGTTCGTTGACGCGCTCGGCGGCTTGCCGACCCGTCTGGTAGATACGCGCAAAACGACGCCCGGCCACCGGATGCTGGAGAAATACGCCGTCCGCGCCGGCGGCGGTTCGAATCACCGTTACGGTCTGTACGATGCCGTGATGATCAAGGATAATCACATCAAGGGGGCTGGAGGCATCGCCCAGGCGGTGAGCCGCGCCCGTGCCAACATTCCGCACACGATGACCATCGAGGTGGAAACGGAAAGCCTGGAGCAAGTGGAGGAAGCGCTGCAAGCCGGGGCCGATATCATTATGCTCGACAACATGGCTCCGGATTTGATGAAGGAAGCCGTCCGGCGGATCAAGGCCAAAGCGCCGCATGTCACCGTGGAGGCGTCGGGCAACGTGTCGCTGGAGACGATTCGCGGCATCGCCGAGTGCGGCGTCGACGTGATTTCCGTGGGACGGTTGACGTACTCTTTTGAAAGCCTGGATATCAGTCTGGACCTGAACGCGAAAAAGGAGGGCTAAATGGCCATGTTCCTTGTGATCGATGTAGGCAATACGAATATCGTCTTGGGAATCTACCGGGGGCGTGAGCTGCTCCACCATTTCCGCATCAGTACGAACCGGCAAGCCACGGTCGACGAATACGGCGTGCTGATCCATAACCTGTTCGAGTTGGCGCGGATCCCCGAGAGCAAGATGGAAGGGGTCATTATTTCGTCGGTCGTACCACCGTTAATGCATGTGCTTGAAGAACTGAGCGTGAAATATTTGCATCACAAACCGCTCGTCGTGGGGCCCGGCATCAAAACCGGCCTGAACCTGCGCTACGAAAATCCGCGCGAGGTCGGGGCGGACCGCATCGTCAATGCCGTCGCGGCGATCGAGCAATACGGCGGCGGCCCGCTGGTCGTCGTCGACTTCGGGACGGCCACGACGTTCGACTGCATCGATGCCCAGGGCAACTACCTCGGGGGCGCGATCGTTCCGGGCATCGGCATTTCCACCGAAGCGCTGTACCAGCGCGCTTCCAAGCTGCCGCGCATCGAGCTGGAGAAGCCGAAGAAGGTCATCGGCCGCAATACGGTGCACGCGATGCAGGCGGGGATTATTTTCGGCTACGCGGGCCAGGTCGACGGCATCGTCGAGCGGATCGCCCGCGAAATGAACGAGAAGCCGAAGGTCATTGCGACCGGCGGATTGGCGGAATTGATCGCCAGCGAGACGCGCACGATCGAAGAGGTGAATCCGCGCCTTACGCTGGAGGGATTGCGGATTATTTACGAACGCAATCAATAAGGATACGATGGATATACTGGTATAAGGACGAAAGGAGGTCTTTCGCATATGGAGCAAAACAACAAACAAGATCGGCTGATCCGCGGGATCGCCATGGACGGCAAAGTGCGCGCCTTCGCCGTGCGGACGACCGAACTGGTAGAGGAGCTTCGTCGCCGGCATGATACGTACCCTACCGCGACGGCCGCCTTTGGGCGGACGCTGACGGCGGGCGCCATAATGGGCGCGATGCTCAAGGGCGACGAGAAGTTGACCGTACAGGTCAAGGGCAATGGGCCGATCGAGCAAATCATCGTGGATGCCAACGCCAAAGGAGAAGTTCGCGGCTGCGTCAAGAACCCGCACGTGCACCTTCCCAGCAACAGCCAGGGGAAACTCGACGTGCGCGGCGCGGTCGGAACGGAAGGCTTTATCCACGTAACGAAGGATCTGGGGCTGAAAGAGCCTTATCGCGGCAGCGTTCCGCTGATTTCCGGCGAGCTTGGCGAGGATTTTACATATTATTTTGCCGTGTCCGAGCAGACGCCTTCCGCGGTAGGCCTGGGCGTGCTGGTCGACGTGGACAACTCCGTCATCGTGGCCGGCGGCTTCATCATTCAGCTGCTGCCGGGGCTTAGCGACAGCGAGATCGACGCGATCGAGCAAGCGGTCGGCAAGCTTCCGCCGGTGACCGCGCTGCTGGACCAAGGCCTGGAGCTGGACGAAATGCTGCGCTGGATCGTGCCGGACGTGCAGGTGCTGGAGGAGATGGATATCGTGTTCTCCTGCAGCTGCTCCCGGGAAAGAGTGGAGCGTACGCTGATCAGCCTGGGCAAGAAAGAGCTGGAGGAGCTGCGCGACGAAGGGAAAGAGACGGAGGTCGTGTGCGATTTCTGCAACGAGCCGTATTTGTTCAGCGAAGAGGACATCGAGAAGCTGATTGCCCAAACGGAGAAATAAGAAGTGCCGGGGATCGACGGCATCTTGACAAATACTTTGCGGACCGGGCGAAGGGATGGCTCGGAAAGCAAAGTATTTTTTGTGACTTTCTTGACAACTCCGATCGGGGTTGTTAAGATAATAATTACAAAACCAACTTAATTACTCGGATATAAATGAAAGCAAACGAATGGCGCATCCTATAGTGTTGAGCTTTCCATTTTGTACTGTCAGATGAACGCGGTTATTTTTATCATCCAAAGGGAGGATATTTGATATGGCAAAAGTCGTAAACAATGTGACGGATTTGATCGGCGATACGCCGCTGGTCCGCCTGAACCGGATCGTGCCGGAGGACAGCGCGGAAATTTACGTGAAACTGGAATACCAAAACCCGGGCTCCAGCGTGAAAGACCGGATTGCCATCAGCATCGTGGAAGAAGCGGAGAAAGCCGGCAAGCTGAAGCCGGGCGGTACGATCATCGAGGCTACCAGCGGCAACACCGGGATCGGCTTGGCGATGGTGGCTGCGGCCAAAGGCTATAACGCCGTTATCGTCATGCCGGAAACAATGAGCTTGGAACGCCGCAACCTGCTGCGCGCTTATGGTGCAGAACTTGTGCTGACGCCGGGGTCCGAAGGCATGAACGGCGCGGTGAAGAAAGCCGAGGAGCTGCTTACGGCGAACCCGGATTATTTCCTGGCCGATCAATTCAGAACCCAAGCGAACGTGAAAATCCACCGCGAAACGACGGGCCCGGAAATCGTGGAAGCGATTGAATCGCTGGACGGCCGCTTGGATGCGTTCGTGGCAGGGATCGGTACGGGCGGAACGATCTCCGGTGCCGGCGAAGTGTTGAAGAAGCGGTTCCCGGATCTGAAGATTTACGCCGTCGAACCGGCGGCATCGCCGATTTTGGCCGGCGGCAAACCGGGTCCTCATAAAATTCAAGGCCTGGGCGCCAACTTCATTCCGGAAATTTTGAACCGCGAGATTTACGATGAAATCATCCATGTCGAAAACGACGAAGCGTTTGAACAAGCGCGGACGGTGGCGAAGCAAGAAGGCATCCTGTCCGGCATTTCCTCCGGCGCCGCCGTATTCGCTGCGCTGAAGGTAGCTAAGGAACTGGGTAAAGGCAAACGCGTCGTAGCCATCATTCCAAGCAATGGCGAACGCTACCTGAGCACGCCGCTGTATAATTTCGAGGCATAATCCCCATAGGGATCTTAATTACGGGCTCCGTGGCGTTCCGAGCAGGAACGTCGCGGGGTTATTTTAGTTTTTAGGTATTTTCATTTTCAAAGCGGCCCGGGTTTTAGTATACTAGCTAGCAATAAGACACGCTAACGATGAGTTAGGAGGAGCTGCGCGGCAGATGGAAACGATGACGACATGGGAGCAGTGGGTAACATGGGCCGAAGACGGGAGATGGACTGTGCTGCCTTATGCGGTAAAAGGTCCCCTCGCGGCAGCAGGACTGCCGGCGGACTGGTCGCGCGCTTGGGAAGGCGCAGGCCCCTATTCGTTCGTACTGGAGAGCGGCAAGGGCGGGCGCTATACTTTCCTGGGCCTGGAGCCGGTCTCGGTCATACGCGGCAGAGGCCATGAAGCCGTCGTTCGGGACCTCGTCGACGGCGCGCTCGTGACCTTGCAGGGCGAGCCGCTGCAGCTGCTGCAGGGCTGGATGGCGCCGTTCCGGTCGCCAGCGGTGCAAGGTCTGCCCAAATTCGCGGGCGGCGCCGTCGGTTTCCTTGCGTACGACGTGGCCCGTTCGCTGGAGCGGCTGCCGCGGCTCGCGCAGGACGACCTTGGCCTGGACGACTACGTCTGGATGCGGCTGGAGGAGCTGTGGGCGATCGATCAGGAGCGGGGGGACATCTATTGCATCGTCCACTGCCCTGTGGCGGGCTCGTCGCGCGAGGCTCTGCTGGAGAGCTACCGCCATGCCGAACGCCGGGCTGCCGGGATGGCGGAGCGCTGGGAGCGGATCTGCGGTCGTGGATCGGTACCGGAAGCAGCGGAGGTCACGCCGGATTCGTCGTCGGCAACCGTGCCGGCGATTGACGATGCAGAGCTGGAGCGGAGCCGTCTGGGCGTTTCGATGCCGCAGGAGGCGTTTGAAGCTGCGGTGCGGCGGGTACAGGATTATATTGGAGCCGGCGACGTGTTTCAGGTTAATCTGTCGCTTCGGCAGGCCTTTTCGCTGCCCGAGGCTCCTGAGCGGGTGTATGAGCAGTTGCGCCGCTTGAATCCTTCTCCTTATATGGGGATGCTCCGTTTCCCGGATTTTCAACTCGTTTCCGCTTCGCCGGAGCTGCTGGTCAAGGTGGAGCAAGGGATGATCCGAACCCGTCCGATCGCGGGAACTCGACGGCGTGGTCATACGCCGGAAGAGGATGCACGAATGGAGGAGGAATTGCGCAGCAGCGAAAAGGAGCTGGCCGAGCATATCATGCTCGTCGACCTCCTGCGCAACGACATCGGCCGCGTGGCCGAATACGGGACGGTTCGGGCCAGTGAATTGTACGTGATCGAACGGTATTCGCACGTGATGCATCTGGTTTCCGAGGTAGAGGGACTCCTTCATGCGGGTAGGACGATCTATGACGCCATTGCCGCGGTGTTTCCGGGCGGTACGATTACCGGTGCGCCCAAAGTGCGGACGATGGAGATCATCGAGGAGCTGGAGCCGGTCACCAGAGGCCCATATACTGGCTCGATGGGATGGATTGACTACAACGGTAATATGGAATTAAATATTATTATACGTACGCTGGTCGCGAAGGACGGCGTTGGTTATTTGCAAACGGGCGCCGGCATCGTGATCGATTCGGTTCCGTACCGTGAGTATAGGGAATGTTTCAACAAAGCCAGAGCTGTCGCTTTGGCGGTTCGACATAGCGAGGACCGGCCGGGCAAAGCCTAAGGACAGGAGATGAGACGAGATGATTTTGGTTATCGACAATTATGATTCTTTCACGTATAACCTGGTGCAGTATTTAGGCGAGCTAGGCGAGGAAGTTACTGTCCGCCGCAACGATGAGGTCGATCTTGCGGGTATCGAGGCTTTGCGGCCGGATCATATTTTGATTTCACCGGGACCCTGCACTCCGAACGAGGCGGGGATTACGCTGGAGCTGATCGAGCGCTTCAAAGGCGTTATCCCGATCTTCGGCGTGTGCCTGGGGCACCAAGCGATCGGTCAGGCTTTCGGCGGTAACGTGATTCGCGCCGAGCGGCTGATGCACGGCAAAACGTCGCCGATCCTCCATCGGGGAGAATCGGTGTTTGCCGGGTTGCCTTCGCCGTTTACGGCCACCCGTTACCACTCGCTGATCGTAGAGCGGGAGAGCCTGCCGGATTGCCTGGAGATTACCGCCGAAACCGCGGAAGGCGAGATTATGGGGCTGCGGCATAAAGAATACGCCGTAGAGGGCGTGCAATTCCATCCGGAATCGATCATTACCCAGCACGGCCATCAAATCCTCCGCAACTTCCTGAATCGGAAGGCGGAAGCGAAAGCATGAACTACATCGGGGTGAACGGGATGCCGACCCCCCTCGCCGAAGCCGTGATACCCGTTATGGATCACGGCTTTATGTACGGGATCGGCCTGTTCGAGACGTTCCGCACGTACGGGGGCCGGCCCTTTCTGCTGGAACGGCACCTGCGGCGGCTGCATGAGGGGTGCCGTGCGCTGGGGATCGGCTACGAGGCCGACCAGGCCCGGATAGTGGCGGAGATCGCCGAATTGCTGGAGCTGAACGGATTGGCCGAGGGCTATATCCGTTACACGGTCACGGCCGGCGAGGGGCCGCTGGGGCTGCCGGCCGGCGATTACGCCGAGCCGACCGTGATCGTGTACGTCAAAGCACTCCCCGAGCCGGGAGCCTCGTTGTACGCCTACGGCAAGCCGCTGTGGAAGCTGGCGACGCGCCGAAATACGCCGGAAGGCGATGTCCGCTTCAAATCGCTGCATTACATGAATAACCTGCTGGCCAAACGCGAGCTGGGCCGATTGGAACGTGAGGCGCGGGAAAGCGGCGCTGTAATGCGGCAAGCGCCAGTGCCGCGCAATTCCGCTGAGCGTGCGGACGCGCAAAACGCCGCATCATCTCCGCATGCGCATCATCCTCTTACTTTTGCCGCACCCGCGGAGGGCTTGCTGCTGACCGCGGAGGGCTGGTTGGCGGAGGGGATCGTCAGCAATTTGTTTTTCGTGCAGGACGGCCGATTGCATACGCCGGATATCGGAACCGGCATTCTGCCGGGCATTACCCGCGCGCTCGTGCTGGAACTGGCCGCAGAACAAGGGTTAGCTCCGGAAGAGGGACGTTACGCGTGGGACAGGCTGCTGCAGGCGGACGAAATTTTCCTGACCAATTCGATCCAGGAAATCGTTCCGGTGACGGCTCTGCTGGAGCCGGGCGACTCCGGGAAGCGGGAGACGCTTATGCACACCGTCGCGGACGGCCAAGTCGGCCCGATTACGGGCTGGTTGTTGGGGGAATATAGAGAGAAAGCGAGGAATGGCGATGCAACCGATCCTATATAAACGCAGCTATCAACTGGGCGAGGCGTCCCTTTCGCTGGGCGAGCGCACGCTGGTGATGGGGATTTTGAACGTCACGCCGGACTCTTTTTCCGACGGAGGGCGCTACAACAGCGTGGAACGCGCACTGCAGTATGCCCGGGAGATGATTGAGGCCGGGGCCGATCTGATCGATATCGGCGGAGAATCCACCCGTCCGGGTCACGAGCCCGTCAGCGAGCAGGAGGAGCTGGCCCGGGTGATTCCGGTGGTAGAGGCGCTGCATCGCGAGCTCCCGCATATTCCGTTATCGGTGGATACGTACAAAGCTCAGGTAGCGCGGGAAGCGCTGCAGGCGGGGGCCCATATCATCAACGATGTTTGGGGCTTTAAGGCGGAGGCGCGAATGGCGGAAGTCGCGGCGGAGTTCGGCTGTCCCGTGATCTTGATGCATAACCGGCATGACCGGGATTATCGGGATTTAATGACCGACGTAACCTCCGATTTGCTGGAATGCGTGGAGATCGCCCGGAAGGCCGGGGTAAGCGACGATCACATCATGCTGGACCCTGGGATCGGATTCGCCAAGGATTATGCGGAGAACCTGCGCGTGATGCGCTCTCTGGACGAATTGGCCAAGCTCGGGTTTCCCCTGCTGCTCGGCACGTCCCGCAAAAGATTCATCCGCACTACCCTGGACCTCCCGGTCGATGAACTGGTGTTGGGAACGGCGGCGACTGTGGCGCTTGGCATTGCCCAAGGCTGCCAGATCGTCCGCGTGCATGACGTGAAGGAAATCAAAAAAACGGCGCAAATGTGCGATGCGATCGTGTACGCTTTATAGAGGTAGTATATAAAGTGGGCGCCACTTGCATAATTGCTGGAAAAGGAGCCGAAATCATGGATAAAATGCTGCTGCGGCGCATGGAATATTACGGGTATCACGGCGTGTTCGAAGAAGAGCGCAAGCTGGGCCAGCGTTTTTACGTAGACTTGGAATTGGAGCTGGATTTGCGCGAAGCGGGAACGTCCGACGACTTGACCCGTACGGTAAATTATGCCGAAATCCACGAGCTGGTGGGTGGCATCGTCGAGAAAAAAAGCTTCAAATTGATCGAAGCGTTGGCGGAGCATATTGCATCTGCGGTTTTGGACACTTATACTAGGGTAGATGCATTAACGGTCCAGGTAACGAAGCCGCATCCTCCGTTCGACATTCATTTTGCGGGCGTGACGGTGGAACTGTACCGTTCCAGAAAGTGAGAAAGCGTCTATGAACACACCTTCTACCTCTGAGCTTTCAGAGGCTTATATTGCTTTAGGGGCTAATCTGGGGGACCGCGAGGCCACCTTGATGAAGGCGATCGCGGCACTTCAGGAGCATCCTGAGATCGAGGTGCTTCGCTGCTCCGATCTATACGAGACCGATCCGGTGGGTTATCTGGATCAGCCTTGTTTCGTAAATATGGCACTTGCGCTGCGAACCTCTTTGGAACCCGAGGCTTTATTGTCCGTCATGCTGGACATCGAGCTTCGGCTGGGGCGGGAACGCAAAATCCGGTTCGGTCCGCGAACGGTGGACTTGGATTTGCTGTGGGCCGGCGGCCGCGAACTGAATACGCCGCTGCTTACCTTGCCGCATCCGCGGATGATGGAGCGGGCTTTCGTGCTCGTTCCGCTGGCCGACATCGTTCCGAAAGGAGAGCCCTCCGGGCTGTACGAGCGCATGCACGGTGCCTTGGACATCATAGATGGAAAGGAAGGCGTCCGGTTTTGGAAAACATTCAACTGGCACAGCGCGTCCGCGCTTTCCGAAAACTAAAAGGCTATACCCAGCAGGAGCTGGCCGAGAAATCCGGCGTGTCCCTCGCAGTCTTAGGGGCGGTGGAACGTGGAAACCGCCGGGCAGATGATCAAATTTTAACTAAAATTGCAGATTGTTTGGGTGTCTCCTTAACGGAGCTCAAGCCCGGAAAATAACGCAACGCCGCCTCACCAATAACCTTATCGTATAGGAGGGAACCATCTTGCTGAAGATTGGCGATATTGAAATGAAAAACCAGGTCGTGCTTGCCCCGATGGCAGGCGTTTGCAATCCGGCCTTCCGCCTGATTGCCAAGGAATTCGGGACGGGGCTTGTCTGCGCAGAGATGGTTAGCGATAAAGCGATCATCCACGGCAACAAGCGTACTCAGGAAATGCTGTTCGTCGACGAGCGGGAGAAGCCGCTCAGCCTGCAAATTTTCGGTGGGGATCGCGCATCGCTCGTGGAGGCGGCCAAAGTGGTCGACCAGGAAACGAATGCCGACATCATCGATATCAATATGGGCTGCCCGGTGCCGAAAGTGACGAAATGCGATGCGGGCGCGCGTTGGTTGCTCGAACCGAATAAAATTTTTGAGATGGTCTCGGCCGTCGTGAACGCGGTCAGCAAACCGGTGACGGTGAAAATGCGCATCGGCTGGGATGCCGAGCATATCTACGTCGTGGATAACGCGAAAGCCGTGGAGCAGGCCGGCGGCAAAGCCGTAAGCGTGCATGGGCGCACGCGCGAGCAGCTGTACACCGGCAAGGCGGACTGGAACTACATCCGTCAGGTGAAGGAAGCCGTGTCGATCCCTGTGATCGGCAACGGCGACGTGGCCACGCCGGAGGATGCCAAGCGCATGCTGGATCAAACCAGCTGCGACGGAGTCATGATCGGACGGGGGGCGCTTGGCAATCCGTGGATGCTGTACCGGACGGTCGAGTACTTGAAAACGGGCGAGTTGCTCCCGGAGCCGGATGCGAGCGAGAAAATCCGCATCGCCGTCCTCCATATGGACCGCTTGGCCGCTTTGAAAGGCGAGCATGTGGCGGTTCGCGAAATGCGCAAGCATTTGGCCTGGTACCTGAAAGGACTGAAAGGCGCCGCGCGCATTAAGGACCTGATTATGGAAGAAACCCGGCGCGATCAGATGGTACGGATACTCGAGGATTTTGTCGCCGACTTGGCGGTGGGAACGGTGCGTGACGAGGTGTCCGCCTAAGGATGCCCTGGAATGTGGGGCTCTTTTTACAGGGTATCCCCTATCTTCATGAAACGTTTACATTTGTAAATTCGGGTGTCATTGACATTTGAGAATCGTTCACCTATAATTTCACAATATAAATTCGCCTCACGAGTCAACTTCCACCTTTGGGGTGGTCTGACCATTCCAACATATTGCATATGATATACACAATGAAACGTAATTCAAGGCCATTGCTGCCGGAAGCGGGCGCTTTCAAACACCTGGCGCAATGGGGCGGCAAAGGGACATTCCTGCGGGAGAGTTCATTGCCCAGGAGGGGTTTCGGGTCTCCGCACGCACTGTGCGAAAATTTTTTCCATGACAGGAGAATCGGTTGAGATGAGCGATAAAGAAGTTATTCTTACCCAGGACGGTCTGAAAAGACTGGAAGAAGAGTTGGAAAACCTGAAATCCGTGAAACGCCGCGAGGTAGCGGAGCGGATCAAGGTTGCGATCGGTTATGGGGATATCAGCGAGAACTCGGAATACGAGGACGCGAAAAACGAGCAGGCGTTTATCGAAGGACGGATCATCACCCTCGAGAAAATGCTGCGCAACGCCCGGATCATCAACAACGACGAGATCGATACGGATACGGTAAGCATTGGTTCGATCGTGACGGTGGAGGATCTGGAGTTCGGCGACACGATGGAGTATGCGATCGTTGGGACGGCCGAATCCGATCCAATGCAGAATAAAATTTCGAACGAAAGCCCCGTGGGCAAGGCCATTCTCGGGAAGAAAAAGGGCGCTGTCGTGGACGTCAACGTTCCGGCCGGCGTGATTCAATATAAAATCGTGGATATTAAGAAATAAGCCGGAATTAGCGACTAAAGAAGCTTCCCCCGCGGAAGCTTCTTTCACTGTTTCTTTTGTCTTCGAGCCAAATACAGCGGTTATAAGGAGTGGAGTAGGGCAATGAGCGAGGAAAACAATAACCAGGAAATCGTGGAGATCAGCGAGCTGCTGCAGATTCGCCGCGATAAGTTGGACGAGCTGCGCGGTTTGGGGATTGATCCCTTCGGCAAAAAATATGAACGCACCCACACGGCCGGAGACATTCTGCGGCAATATGACGAAGTTTCGAAGGAAGAACTCGAGGAGAAGCACGTCGAGGTTTCCATCGCCGGCCGGATCATGGCGAAACGCGGCATGGGCAAGGCCAGTTTCGCGCATCTGCAAGACCTGTCGGGGAAAATCCAAATTTATGTTCGCCAGGACAGCGTGCCTGAAGCGAAATACGAGGCATTTAGCATTCTCGATCTTGGGGATATCGTAGGCGTAACCGGTGAGGTGTTCAAAACCAAGACCGGCGAAACGACGATCAAAGTCAAGGATCTGGAGGTATTGTCCAAATCCCTTTACCCGCTTCCGGATAAATACCACGGTTTGAAGGACGTCGAGCTGCGTTACCGTCAACGGTACGTCGACTTGATCGTGAATCCGGAAGTGCAGCAGACATTCATCAAACGCTCCCGGATCATCCAATCGATGCGCCGTTACCTGGACTCGCTCGGCTATCTGGAAGTGGAAACGCCAACCCTGCACAACATCGCCGGCGGCGCGGCGGCCCGCCCGTTCATTACGCATCACAATGCGCTGGACATGCAGCTATATATGCGGATCGCGATCGAGCTTCATTTGAAGCGGTTGATCGTAGGCGGTCTGGAGAAAGTATATGAGATCGGCCGGGTTTACCGGAACGAAGGCGTTTCGACGCGCCACAATCCGGAATTCACTATGATCGAGCTGTATGAAGCTTATGCGGATTACAAGGATATCATGGCATTGACGGAGAACATGATTGCCCATATCGCCCAAGAAGTGCTGGGAACGCAAATGGTCAACTATCAAGGGCATGAGGTCAACCTGGCTCCAGGATGGCGCCGCGTGTCGATGGTTGATGCGGTTAAAGAGGTAACCGGCGTTGATTTCGGCATACAAATGAGCAACGAAGAAGCGCATCGCTTGGCTAAGGAGCATAAGGTGCCGGTCGAGCCGCACATGACGTTTGGGCATATTCTGAACGCGTTCTTCGAGCAGTTCGTAGAGGAGACACTGATCCAACCGACGTTCGTTTACGGGCATCCGGTGGAAATTTCCCCGTTGGCCAAGAAAAACGAACAGGATCCGCGCTTTACGGATCGCTTCGAATTGTTTATCGTGGCCCGCGAGCATGCCAACGCCTTCACGGAATTGAATGATCCGATCGACCAGCGTCAGCGTTTCGAGGCGCAGCTGGTCGAACGTGAGCATGGCAACGACGAAGCGCATGAAATGGATGAAGACTTCATCCGTTCCCTGGAATACGGGATGCCGCCAACCGGCGGACTGGGCATCGGGGTGGACCGCCTCGTGATGCTGCTGACCGATTCCGCGTCGATTCGAGATGTGCTGTTGTTCCCGCATATGCGTTCGGTGGAGTAGTTCGTAACGTTTATTGATTTCTATATTAAGAAGAAGAAGTTCGGCCTGATGCCGGGCTTCTTTTTATTTGGCTGGATGAAGGGCGAATGAAGTGGAATTAGGATAGCCGATCACCTATAAAAACAATGTTTCATATATGGTTGAATTTGGATGAATAAAAAATCCGCTTTTGGGTTGCGCCCGTGTTGAAAAGGTGGTATATTATAAATCCGGTCGTTATTCGACGGCATTATAACAGTCAGCTCAGAATCGCAGATCAAAATAATGCTTGCTAAATAACGCCGGACATGATATAATATAAAAGTTGTCACCGATGAGCGACAACGAAGTTGATCTTTGAAAACTGAACAACGAGTGAGTATAAAAATGAGAAGAAATTCTCGTCAGTTTTTCTAAATGAGCAAGTCAAACACCTTTATTGGAGAGTTTGATCCTGGCTCAGGACGAACGCTGGCGGCGTGCCTAATACATGCAAGTCGAGCGGAGTTATTCCTTCGGGGATAACTTAGCGGCGGACGGGTGAGTAACACGTAGGCAACCTGCCTGTAAGACTGGGATAACTACCGGAAACGGTAGCTAATACCGGATACGCAAGCCTCTCGCATGGGAGGCTTGGGAAAGACGGAGCAATCTGTCACTTA
>NZ_JBNYYG010000023.1:0-77661 GCF_050565405.1 Paenibacillus macerans
TACTGGGACACAGGGGTATGAAAAAAGGATGCGTTAATTATTATAGCGCATCCTTTTTGTTTTTTCAAAGAGCTTTTTGCGAAAATGGCGGCGGCGTATGCCGAGCGGCGCGCGCTCGCGCTGGAGCTGCTGCAGGCGCCGGCCTGGCGGGGTGCCTGCGCGGAAGATCCCGGCGGCGGGCTGTTCCTCTGGCTGCGCCTGCCCGCCGGGATCTCCGGCGAAGCGCTGCTGCGCGCTTCGCTGCTGGAAGGCACAGCGTTCCTGCCGGGGACGCTGTGCTACGCCAAAGAGCCGGATGATCGCTTCATCCGGCTCACCGTGGCCGCGCACGGGCCGGCGCGGCTGCGCGAGGGGCTGGCGCGCATCGCCGCCGCCCTCGCGGATTTTACGGGGCGTTCAGTGGACTAACTAGCAAGCAGCGCGCCACCAATCTATTCCTGCAGAAATACAGGCTTTCTCCGCTCGTGGACCCGTTTGGTATTAGCGTTCCTTAAAACTTCGGGGCCCTGCTTCCCCAATCCGGGATGCCGAAAGGAACAGGCAAGAAATATATACGAAAAATCGAATAGAATTCACCGTTTCCGACGATTTTGGCACAATGTATATGAAATTTCATACTTAATTAGGTCTCAGGAAAACGGAAGCCAAAAATCTGTATGAAAATTCGAATAGAATTCGTACTTTATGTCGTTAGAGACGAATTGTATTCGAAAAATCGAATACGGAGCCCGCCGCTTTACTCCGCCTCGTCGCCAGGCTCCTCGGCGGCGGCCGTGCGCCGCCACGCATCGACGACGTGGGCGTACTCCTTAAGACACTCCGCGCCGGCCGGCGTCAGCGAATAACGGCCGCGGGCGACGCGGCGGAACCAGCCATAGTAGTCGCGCTGCAGGATCGCCGCCGCCGTGCCGACGCCGCTGCGTTCGCGCACGTCCCGCGGGGCCATCTCCGTGCCCTCCTGCAGGGCGAGCGCCACGCGCAGCGCTTTTTCGCGATAGGCCGTCACCAGCTTGGTGCCGGTGCTGCCGCCGACGTTGTAATCGCCGCTGCGCTCGTGGAATTCGTGCAGCAGCCGCTCGGCCCGCCGTTTTACCACTTTCGGCCCCGGCGTATAGACAGTATCTCCCGGCGAGCACAAAATCTCCACGAACGCGGGCTTCGTTTTATATTGGGTCACCGCGATCAAGCCCAAATTCAGGCGGCGGCACAATAAAGTGATTTCGCTCCACCGCTGATTGTGCGCGCCTTTTTTGGCCCGGTTGCGCTCTACGGCCAAATACACCTCGTCGCTAAGGCGTTGACGCTCCAAGCCCTGCAGCAGCAAGGGCAGATTAAACGTTTTTTTCATTTCCACGATCAGCGTCCGATCGCTGCCAGGCCGTACGCCCACCAAGTCGCAATGCCGGACTTCGCTTCGGATGATATACCCCCGCTCCTCAAAAAAAGCCTTTAGCGGAGCGTACAATTCCGTCTCATGCTGTACCGCCATGACGATCCCCTCTTCGTTCCCAATCTAAGCTAGATTATATCACAAAGACGAATTCCTACTTTTTCCATCCGAATATTTTCATCGGAAAAAAGGTCAACTTCTCCATCAAAGCCGCATAGGTATGTAATACACTTTTTAACGTGGAAGCTCCATATTCATTCAGCGCGGATCAAAAGTCGGGGACGCGGGAGAACCCCTAAAGCGGGAGTACAGGAGGTACCTAACATGGACATTTTTGAACGTATGGCGGCTTACCGGGCGGAAAGCGACTCCTTGTCGTGGAGCGGCACATTTAAACAATATATCGAATTGTTGGCTCAAGATCCTTCGCCGGCGATGACTGCCCATGCCCGAGTTTACGAAATGATCAAGTCGTTCGGTGTCGAGGAAGAAGGCGGCCGGAAAAGGTATAAATTTTTCGAGCAGGAAATTTTCGGACTGGACCGGGCCATCGAAAAGCTGGTCGAGGAGTATTTCCACTCCGCCGCCCGCCGGCTGGACGTGCGCAAACGGATCCTGCTCCTGATGGGCCCCGTCAGCGGGGGCAAATCGACGCTCGTGACCTTGCTGAAGCGCGGGCTGGAGAAATTCTCCCGGACCGATCAAGGGGCCGTTTACGCCATCACCGGGTGCCCGATGCATGAGGATCCGCTCCATCTCGTGCCGCATGAGTTAAGGCCGGACGTAGAGAAGGCGCTTGGCGTCCGCATCGAGGGCAATTTATGCCCCGTTTGCCAGATGAAGCTCAAGACCGAGTACGGCGGCGACATCGAAAATGTCAGGGTCGAGCGGGTGCTCTTATCCGAAGACGAGCGCATCGGCATCGGTACGTTTAGCCCGTCCGATCCGAAATCGCAGGACATCGCCGATTTGACCGGCAGCATCGATTTCTCCACGATCACCGAATACGGCTCGGAATCCGATCCGCGGGCGTACCGGTTCGACGGCGAGCTGAACAAAGCCAACCGCGGGCTGATGGAGTTCCAGGAGATGCTGAAATGCGACGAGAAGTTCCTGTGGAACCTGCTGTCTTTGACCCAGGAAGGCAATTTCAAAGCGGGCCGGTTTGCGTTAATCAGCGCGGATGAGCTCATTATCGCCCATACGAACGAAGCGGAATATAAATCGTTTATTGCCAACAAGAAAAACGAAGCGCTGCAGTCGCGGATGATCGTCATGCCGATCCCCTACAACCTCAAGGTGTCGCAGGAGGAGAAAATTTACTCGAAGCTGATCGGCCAAAGCGACATGAGCCACATCCATATCGCCCCGCACGCGCTTCGGTCGGCGGCCATCTTCTCCATCCTGACCCGTTTGAAGGAAACGAAAAAGCAGGGCATCGATCTGGTGAAAAAAATGCGGCTCTACGACGGCGAGGAAGTGGAAGGCTTTAAAGACGCCGACTTGAAGGAATTGCAAAACGAATATCTGGAGGAAGGGATGTCCGGCGTCGACCCGCGTTACGTCATCAACCGGATTTCCAGCGCGCTCATTAAGCAGGATTTGCATTGCATGGGGGCTCTCGATATATTGCGGGCGATCAAGGACGGCCTTGATCAGCATGCTTCGATTACGAAAGAGGAACGCGAGCGGTACCTGAACTTTATCGGCGTTGCCCGCAAGGAATACGACGAATTGGCCAAAAAAGAAGTGCAGAAGGCGTTCGTGTACTCGTTTGAGGAATCGGCGCGAACGCTGTTCGAGAACTACCTCGATAATATCGAGGCGTTCTGCAACTGGACGAAAATCCGCGATCCGCTCACGGATGAGGAGATGGATCCCGACGAGCGGCTGATGCGTTCAATCGAAGAGCAAATCGGCATCTCGGAAAACGCCAAGAAGGCGTTCCGGGAGGAAATCCTGATCCGCATCTCCGCCTACTCGCGGAAAGGGCGGAAATTCGAATACAACCACCACGACCGGCTGCGGGAAGCGATCGAAAAGAAACTGTTCACCGATCTTAAAGACATCGTCAAAATCACCACCTCGACCAAAACGCCGGATGAAAACCAGCTCAAACGCATCAACGAGGTCAGCAAACGCCTGATCGACGAGCACGGCTACTGCCCGGTATGCGCCAACGAGCTGCTGCGCTACGTCGGCAGTCTGCTCAACCGGTAACTAGTTGAAAAAGCTAAAGGTGGAGGGGACTTCCCCTCCACCTTTTTTGCTGCATCTCTACTCCTAAATCGGAGTTTGGCTTGCTTCGTTACGTTTTTTTTGCTTGCTCACTCGCTAGGTGCGTATTGTCAGTTCTGACATTGCTATTCTCATAGTAAACTAACTGGATTTTCTCCTGTTAATTATGTGCAATATCGGCGATTTGCCCGAATTAACTGGAAGAAGTCCATCTAATTCTGCGAAAAACCGCTCCAACAGCACTAGCGTTGCATTAAAGCATTCATGAAATCCATGGAATTTCTAATCATCCATGCTTGACAATAAAGCCGGCAACCTTTTGGCGTTAGGTCAACCCTCGCTGTCCGGAAGCTTTGCACAATTATCCCGTTTGACCAGGTAACAGAGAAACCGGCAAGCCTCGGGGATAGGAAAGAAAATATTAGGTGGAGAAAATAGATCGGTTCGAAATCATGAGGCGGGCCTTAGGCCAAAGAAGCAGGCGGGGGTCCGTATGACGATGCAGTCGTTTCTGCTGACGGAAGGGTTTAGACTGCAGCTAAATCACAGTATTTTCGTATCAATCGCTTCTTGTCATGGATCTCCTCTCCGGTCTGCTTCACATCTACTAGCCCCCGACCTTTACTCCCTTAACGAAAGGGATAATCGTGCAAAGCGGCATGCAGAGACAACAAGACTCGAACCCTATAGACCGCCACACTTGGCCTGTCTTTATGCACATCGGGTAAATTGTTGGGTTTAATGGAACGCCTATGCTCCAACAGGTGGAATCGCAAAAATTAACAGGAGGTTTTCCATTTAGTTGGTCGACAGACGAGCCCGCGTAGCCTCCTTACGGCATGCTTCTTCCGCGCGAGCCGATGTACAGCGTGTACCACTCGTCGCGGGTCAGGCGCAATTCGGCTGCGTCCTTGCAGGCGTGGATGCGGTCCGGGTTGATCGAGCCGATGACCGGCTGGATGCCGGCCGGATGGGTCATCAGCCAGGCGAGCACGGTCGCCTCGGGCGTCGTGCCTTTGTCCGCCGCCATTTGCTGCACCAGCTTGGCCGTGGCGACGACGCTTTCGCTGTGCCCCTCCAGCGAGCGGCCGGAGTACAGGCCTTGGGCGAGCGGCCCCCACGATTGCAGCTGGATATGGTTCAAGCGGCAATATTCCATCGTGCCTTCCGGGAACACGTCGTCCTTGGCCGCATCCTGATTGACGTGGACGCCCGTTTCCAGGAACCCGGTCTTCAGCAGGCTCAGCTCCAGCTGGTTGACGATGAATTTCTCGTCGCTATAGGCTTGCAGCAGCTTGATTTGGCCTTGGCTCATGTTGGACACGCCGAAATGGCGGACCTTGCCGGAGGCCTTGAGCTGCCGGATCGCCTGCGCCACTTCCTCCGGATCCATGAGCGGATCGGGACGATGCAGCAGCAAAATGTCGAGGTACTCCGTGCCAAGCCGCTGCAAAATTCCGTCGACGCTCCGCAAAATATGCCCGGCGGAAAAATCGAACTGGTGCGGGCTCGTCCCTTCCGGGAACTTGATCCCGCATTTGGATTGCAGGATAATCTGCTCCCGCAGCTCCGGCTTGGCTTTCAAGACCTCGCCGAATACGCGCTCCGCTTTACCGACGGCGTAAATGTCGGCATGGTCGAACATGTTGATGCCGATTTCGAGCGCGGCTTCCACGGCACGTTGCCCTTGTTTGACGTGTTCCTCGGTAAAGGGGTTGTTCTTATCCCAATCGCCGCCCATTCTCATGCACCCCAAAACGAGCTGACTGGCTTGAATCCCATGCTTGTGCAGCGGAATCGATGTTGCGCTCATCGCAAACCTCCAACTTTTGATTTGGTCGATTTTTCTAGATAATTCACACCTTCATTATACTCGCGTATGTCAACCGGCACATGCAGGTGAATCGCCCCGTTTCACCATCGTCTGGGTATCCGCATACGATATTTTGAATTTGAATCCATTGGAGGCGACAGACGAATGAGTGTTCAACCATGGGGAATGCCGCAGCAACGAGTCATCTACCAGGCGGATCCGCAAGTCGCGCAAAACTTGCGCTCGATCCGCGATCGGCTGCATGGAATATGCCGGCAGCACATGAATCAAAGGGTTCGCATCGAAACGATGGACGGCCAGGTGTACGTCGGCAGGATCGTTCACTGCCAAGGCGGGATGCTGCATGTAGCTGTGTCGAGATACGGGGGGCAGCGTGCGTTTGGAGGCAGTCCTTTTTATAGTGGGAGCGACGAGCTGATTTTAACGCTTGTACTGTACGAGTTGCTAGTGATCGCCTTATTGTCCTAACCGGATACCGGCAAAAGAAAAGAGCCTCCCGGATTCTAAGCCCGGCGGCTCTTCTTGTCGTTCAGCCTCAGATCATCTTTCGGAAATGCTTCTGCCCGTCGTAAGAGAACATGGCCCGCTTATCCTCGACCACGGTTTCGAGGTGAACGGGACGTCCCCACAGGCGGTAAACGTGGGGGAGCGTGTGCTCCAGGTACTTCAGGTCGAGCTCGAGGCCTTCATACTGATGCTTCAGCAGCAGCTCGCCGGATCGCAGGTAGTCGCCGTCCTGGACGACGATGTAAGGGGAGCCGCCGTTGACGCGGGAGGCGACCAGCTGATCGCGGATGTGTTCCCACGTCTTGTCGGTGATTTTCCACTCCGGGCCCTGCTTCTCGAAAATGTACAGATCGAGGTCGCGAACCAGATCTTTGGTCAAATAGCTGCGCAGGAAGGAGATGTCGGAGTCCAGCTCGCGGACCTCGAAGATTTTCTCCCTTCCCTGTCCCGGCAAGTGCCCGAAGCGCCGCTGCTCTTCTTCGGTCGGATGGTCCCAGCGGCGTTCGATGTCCTCGAAGATCTTCAGCCCGAGGTAATACGGGTTCAGGCTTTGCCGCGAGGGCTGCACGACGGAGGCGTTGAGCTTGGCGAATTCGATCGTTTCGTCGCTGGTCAGGTCAAGCTCGCGGATGATGCGCTGATGCCAATAGGAGGCCCAGCCTTCGTTCATGATCTTCGTTTCCATCTGCGGCCAGAAATACAGCATCTCCTCGCGCAGCATGCTCATGATGTCCCGCTGCCAGTCCTCCAGCGTCTCCGAGTACTCCTGGATGAACCAAACGACGTCCTTCTCCGGCTCGGGAGGGAAGCTTGCGGAGGACTCCCGGGATTCCGCGGCGCGCCGGTCCGGCTCCTCGCCCAGCGACCACAGGTCGTCGTATTCCTTCGGTTTGGCCTGGCCCCGCCGGCCTTCCTTGGCCCGCCGCAGCTTCTCTTCCATCTGCCGGCGTTTGTCGTAGCGGTTCGGCTTGATCAGCTGCGGGTCGACATGCTCCTGAATCGCCAGCACCGCGTCGATGAAGCTCTCCACCGTATCAGCGCCGTACGCCAACTCGTAACGGCTGATCCGCTCGGCGGTCGCCGACATGCTCTCGACCATGTCCCGGTTCGTGCCGGAGAAGCGCAGGTTGTTCTTGAAGAAATCGCAATGCGCCAGGACGTGAGCGACGATCAGCTTGTTCTGGATCAGGGAGTTGCCCTCCAGCAAGAAGGCGTAACACGGATTCGAGTTGATGACGAGCTCGTAGATCTTGCTGAGCCCGAAATCGTATTGCATCTTCATCTTGTTGAACGTTTTGCCGAAGCTCCAGTGCGAGAATCGGGTTGGCATCCCGTAGGCGCCAAACGTATAGATGATATCGGCGGGACAAATTTCGTATCGCATCGGGTAATAGTCGAGGCCGAAGGAATCGGCGATCTCCATGATTTCGGCGATGGCGTATTCCAGTTGTTCATGCTCGTTTTTCAACTCGCCGCACCTCCTTCGCGCTTGTGGAAAAACCGTTTCAGCGCGTTATAGACCTCGCCTTTTTCCTTGATGACGTAATACATGAATTTCTCCTGCTTGATGGTCCGGTAGGCGGACATCAGCGTGCTGCCGCGGTTATATTGATTGACCTCCCCGTAGCCGAACAGATTGCTCCGCTTCATGAGCTCGCTGATCAGCTTGACGCAGCGCTCGTTGTCGGAGGTCAGATTGTCGCCGTCCGAGAAATGGAAAGGGTAAATGTTGTAGCTGGACGGCGGGTAACGGGCGTCGATGATGTCCAGCGCTTTCTGGTACACCGAGGAGCAGATCGTGCCGCCGCTTTCCCCGCGGGTGAAAAATTCCTCCTCGCTGACCTCCTTGGCCTCGGTATGATGCGCCAGGAACACGATCTCGACCTTCTCGTACTGCCGACGCAAGAACCGGGTCATCCAGAAGAAAAAGCTGCGCGCGCAGTACTTCTCGAACGCCCCCATGGAGCCCGACGTATCCATCATGGCGAGGATGACGGCGTTAGAGCGAGGGATGACGATTTCCTCCCACGTTTTGTACCGGAGATCGTCCGGCGAAATGCCGTGGATGCCGGGGGTGCCGGCGGTGGCGTTGCGGCGCAGGTTTTCCAGGATGGTACGCTTCTTGTCGATGTTGGACATCAGGCCTTTTTTGCGAATGTCGTTGAAGCGGATCGCCTCGGTTTCCAGCTCATCTTTATCTTTTTCCTGAATGAAGGGAAGCTCCAGTTCGTCGAACAGCATATCCTCCAGATCTTCAATGCTGATCTCCGCCTCTACATAATCGTGGCCCGGCTGATCGCCCGCCTTGCCGCCTTTTCCGCTATCCTTGGGACTGTCCTGGCCAAGCACGTCACCCACTTCGCTGCTCCCGTCTCCCTGGCCGACATGCTTATGCTTCTGGTAATTATGGATAAAGCGGTACTCCTCCAAATTGCGCAGGGGTACCTTGATGATCTGCTTTCCGTCCGACATGATGATGTTCTCTTCGGTGACGAGATCCGGGAGATTTTGCCGAATGACCTCCCGTACTTTCTCCTGGTGGCGCTGCTGATCCTGATACCCTTTGCGATGCAGCGACCAATCCTCTTTGGAGACGACAAAGTTATACCGTTCAGGTGCAGACAATGGTGAACACCTCCATTTGTGGATTCTGCGGAACGCTGTTTTAGTGGATGTAAATTAAGTATATTCACGGGGAGGGGCGATATGTGAGGGAGCGCGCGGGGGGTGGAAACAAATAGGGTGGAAAAGGAAGGAAAAGGCCATTATTATTAATAGAAGCAGGAAGCGTTCAGAGAAGGAGGATGTATTTTGGAACCAACGGCAGTCGAATGGTCGCGGCTTTATGAAGCGGCAGCCCAATTCAAAAAGGTCAAGCCTTGGGAATGGTTATCGAATGTTCATCTATTCGGCGTTAGCAGCCCGATAAAAGACGAGACCGGTTATTGCTGCGTGATGGGCAATGGCGGTGAAATGTATGGGATGGCCGTTTATATGGGCGGCCCGGGGTTACATACGGTACTGAGTATGCTGAATGGAGATTTCGCAGGGGATCCGTTGTTTGCCCAACACTGTTATATGTTGTCTTTCGATAATCGGGATGATTTGTATCCCGAGGAATATAAACGAGTGAAAGAGCTTGGTTTCTCCTATCGCGGAAAAAACGCCTGGCCCACCTTCCGACTTTACGAACCGGGTTATGTGCCATGGCCGCTGTTAAGCCGGGACGACGTCTTATTTTTGACCGATGCGATCGAGCAGGCTCTGGAAGTCAGCTTAGCGTATCAAAACAATCCCGATGCCCTATTGGAAGGAAACGGGGAACGTTTTCTCGTGCGCGTTCCGAAGAAAGTGTTGTCCGGTTGGACCAGCGAATGGCGGAGTCCGGAGGCGAAGAAGCCCATGCTGCGGGAGCAGGAGACGCTGATGGTGGACGAGCTGCGAATGGCAAAAGCTAAACGGACCGTCAAGCATAGCGGGGGCATTTGGGAGGTGGCCAGCTTTTTCGTTCCGATGCCGATCCAGGAGGAAGGCCGGCCGTTTTATCCCACGATGAATCTGATTGCGGACCAGGAAACCGGAATGATGCTGCATCACGGGATGACGAAACAGTCCGAAGCGGCCGGGGATTTGGCCGAAGGCTTGCTGCAACTGATAGAGACGCATCACGTCGTCCCCGCTCTGCTGGTGTCTACGGACGAAATAGTATTTGGCCGATTGGACAACGTGATCGCGGGGTTGGGTTTGGAGTATCGACTTGTACCCGAGCTGCCGGCGATTGAAGAATTCCAACAGGCGATGAGCGGGCATCTGTTTTAATCCGTGCGGAGTCAAAAAAATGCCGGGAATCCAGCGTTGGCTGGAAATCTCCTGGCATTTTTTTGTGTCCGGATTTGGTATAAATCGGATTTATAAAGCGAACGATAGTAAAAATTAACCACAAAAGGATGTGTTTTCGGGATGTCTGGACCCTCCTTACGAAAAGTGGACAGCCACGCTTTGATTCACGAGGCTGCTTTGGAAGAAGCCAAGGAACTGACGGAGCTGCTCGCGCTCAGCCTGCGCCGGGGAGAACGCGAGAAAGCGCTGGATATCGCCTGGATCGCCGTCGAGCATTGGGAATCGCGGACCCTGCAGCATGCGCAAAGCGAGGAAGAAGGGCTCTATGTCGAGGCGTTAGAAATGAAGCCGGAGCTGCGAGATGCCGTCGTCGCCTTAACCCGGGACCATAATCTCATGCGGGAGCTGGTCGCCCGGATCAGGGAGCGCTTGGAGCTCGGCGAAGCGGGAGAAGAGGTGCTTCAGCGTTTTCAGGCGCTGATCCTGATCGATCTCATGCATAACCGCGATGAAGAAGAAATGGTAGAAAAGGAAGTGGAGGCGATGCACCATGGAACGGCTGCCCGAGCTGAGATTGACGGATCTGCTGCCGGATAAACCGCTGCGAGCGGCCGAACCCCGGCTGTATGACAGCTTGGTCCATGAGTTGGCCCGCCTCGGTTTGCATCCTTATGATGTTAAAGCGGGCGGACAGGCTAACGACCAGGGGGTTTCCGTACGGTTACGTTATGGGGAACGGTTTGACCGGCTGGAGAGCCGGTTTTTCCCTTGGGATTCCATCGAGCGGAACGACGAGCGGATCAGCGCGTTTATGCGCGACGCCGCGGTACAGGTGAAGAAGGTTTTGATATCCGAGTACTACAAGAGGGGTTGAGTCCATTTGGAGGCACGCGAGCTTGAGTTATTCGTCAGTCAGGACCGGGAGGACCTGCTGGCCGTGTTGGAAATGCGCTTCGGAATGCCGGGCCCCGAGGTTCGCGAACGAGTCGCGTCGATCCGCAGCCTGGACGAGCTGCAGCGCTTGATCCTGGCCGCCTGCAACGCCTCCGACTGGAGCGTGTTCGCCGAAGAATTGCAGGCGGAAGCGGGAGCGTTCAAGCTGGCGGGCGAGCGGTTCAATCCGGTCTCGCCATCAATCATGGAGCGGAAAGGATGATCCAAGGTGGGAGACAAGTCAAACAAGCTGTTCCAGTCGCTGAAGCACTTGCGGCGCGGCGAAATCATCAATGACGGCTGGACGGAGGAAAGTCCGCGCGGCCGCGATTGGGAGAGCCTGTATCGCGGCCGCTGGCAGCACGACAAGGTTGTCCGGTCCACGCATGGCGTGAACTGTACCGGCTCTTGCAGCTGGAACGTGTTCGTGAAGGACGGCATCATTACCTGGGAGACCCAGAAGACGGATTATCCGACGACGGGCGCCGATTTTCCGGAATACGAGCCGCGGGGGTGCCCGCGGGGGGCGAGCTTCTCGTGGTATACCTACAGCCCGCTGCGCGTGAAATACCCGTATATCCGCGGGGAGCTGTACGACATGTGGCGCGAGGAAATGGCCGCCGTCAAGGACCCGGTGGTCGCCTGGCGCAACATCGTGAGCGATCCAAGCAGGCGCGAGCGTTACGTCAAAGCGCGGGGCAAAGGCGGATTCGTGCGCGGCGATTGGGACGTGGCCTGCCAGATGATCGCCGCGGCCACGATTCATACGATCCAGCAATACGGGCCCGACCGCGTCGTCGGCTTCAGCCCGATTCCGGCCATGTCGATGGTCAGCTATGCCGCGGGGACGCGGTTTCTGTCGTTGATCGGCGGGACGATCCTCAGTTTCTACGACTGGTATGCGGACCTTCCGCCGGCGTCGCCGCAAGTATGGGGCGAACAGACCGACGTGCCGGAGAGCGGCGATTGGTACAACACGAAATATTTCATCATTTGGGGCACCAATATCCCGCAGACCCGCTCGCCGGACGCCCATTTCATGGTGGAGGCGCGCTACAACGGAACCAAGGTGGTCGGGGTGAGCCCGGATTACTCCGAATACGAGAAGTTCGCCGACATCTGGCTGCCGGCTCGCGTAGGCACGGACGCCGCTTTGGCGATGGCGATGACGCACGTCGTTCTCAAGGAATTTTACGTGGATCGGCAAACGCCTTATTTCGTGGATTATGTCAAGAAATTTACTGACCTTCCTTTCCTCGTCATCCTGAACGAAGAGAACGGGAGCATGCGCTCGGACCGGTTCCTGCGAGCGGCCGATTTGGGCGACGACCAAGAGCTGGCTGAATGGAAAACGGTGCTGTGGGACGCCTCGACCGGAACGCCGGAGGTGCCGAACGGCAGCCAGGGGTTCCGTTGGGATCAGGGCAAGCAGTGGAACCTGGACCTGGACAAGCCGGACGGAACGCGCATTGATCCTCAGCTCACTTTTATCGACGGGGCCGACGAAGTCGCCTTGGTGGACTTTCCGTATTTTGCGGAACGGGAGGGCGAAACGGTACGGCGCGGCGTTCCGGTCAAACGGGTGCAAACCGGGTCGGGCGAGACGCTAACGGTGGCTACGGTGTACGATCTGATGATGGCTCACGTGGGCGTGCCGCGCGGGTTGCCGGGGGATTATCCGGTCGATTACAACGATATGAAGCCGTATACGCCGGCCTGGCAGGAAGCCATCACCGGAGTGAAGAAGTCGCACTGCATCCAGGTCGCCCGCGAATTCGCCGACAATGCGGCCAAAACCGGCGGCAAATCGATGATCGCGATGGGCGGCGGCACCAACCACTGGTACCACAGCGACCAGATTTACCGCGCGATCCTGAACCTCGTGATGCTCACCGGCTCGCAGGGCGTCAACGGCGGGGGATGGGCCCACTACGTCGGTCAGGAGAAGGTACGGCCGCTGGAGGGCTGGCAGCAGATCGCTTTTGCCGGCGACTGGATCCGTCCGCCGCGGTTGCAGAACGGTACGTCGTTTTTCTACTTTGCGACGGAGCAGTTCCGTTACGAGGCGCATGCGAACGAGGAGCAGAATACCCCATGGGGCGGGCGGTACGGCAAAATGCATCCGGCCGACGTCAACGCCCTGGCCGCAAGGCTCGGCTGGTTGCCATCGTTCCCGCAGTTCAGCCAAAATTCCCTGGACGTAGCGAAGGAGCTGCGCGAGAAAGGGCTGTCGGACGATGCCCAGGCCGTGCAGGAAATCACCCGGATGGCCAAAGACGGCGAGCTGGACTTTGCCATCGAGCATCCGAATGATCCGCGCAATTTTCCGCGGGTGTTCTTTAACTGGCGCTCCAATTTGCTTGGAGATAGCGGCAAGGGACATGAGTATTTCGCAAAGCACCTGATCGGCGCGGACAATCAGGTACTGACCGATCCGAGCCACTCCTGGCGGCCGAAGGACGTGCGCACCGACGACGTGCCGCCGGAAGGCAAGACGGATCTGTTCGTCAGCATCGATTTTCGCATGACCAGCTCCGGACTGTTCTCGGACATCGTGCTGCCGGCGGCGACCTGGTACGAGAAGCACGATTTGAGCAGCACGGACATGCATCCGTTCATCCACCCGTTTAATCCGGCGATTTCGCCGCCGTGGCAGAGCAAAAGCGATTGGGACGCGTTCCGGGAAATCGCCAAAACGTTCTCGGAGCTTGCGGAGAAGCACTTGCCCGCCTGCGAGGACGTGATGATGACCCCGCTTGGCCATGACAGCCCGGACGAGTTGGCCCAGGTACACGGGAAAATCAAGGACTGGCGCAAAGGGGAAACGGAAGCCGTCCCCGGCAAAAGCATGCCGCGTTTCCAGATCGTCAAGCGCGACTACCCGAACGTCTATGGCAAAATGATCACGATCGGCCCGAACATTAAGCAGGGGTACAGCTCGAAGGCGGTCAAAATCCCGGGCGAGCGGGTGTACAAGCAATTGATGGAGCGGCTAGGCGCCTCCAAACGCGAAGGTATCGGCAAAGGCCAGCCGGATTTGTATGATGACCGTCAAGCGATCGAGGCGATTCTGCTGATGTCGGGAGCGACGAATGGGGAGCGGGCCGTGGAAGGCTGGCACGACATGGAGAAGAAGACCGGCAAGCAGCTCGCGGAGATCGCCAAACCGCGCGAAGAGGAAGCCTTTACGCTATTCGATATTACGGCGCAGCCGCGCCAAGCCATCTCCGCCCCTGTCTGGAGCGGGCTGGAGAAGGACAACCGCCGTTATTCGCCGTTTACGCTGAACACCGAATACGGCATCCCTTGGCGTACGCTGACCGGCCGGCAAAGCTTCTACCTCGACCACGAGATGATCCTCGATTTCGGGGAGGCGCTGCCGCTGTATTTGCCGCCGCTGAAGCACGTTCCTTTTCTCAAGGGGGAACAGGAAGTGCCGAACGACGGGAAATCGCTGACCATCCGTTACTTGACCCCTCATCAGAAATGGGGCATCCACACGATGTTCACCGACACGAACCAGATGTCGACCTTGTTCCGCGGCTGGCAGGTCGTATGGCTGAACGAGAAGGACGGGGCCTCGATCGGCATCAAGGACAACGACTGGATCGAGGTGTACAACCGCAACGGCGTCGTCGCCGCGAGAGCGGTTCTGACCTACCGGATTCCGGAGGGCATCGCTTATATGTACCATGCCCAGGACCGCACGCTCGGCGTGCCGGGCACGTCGATCAGCAAGCAGCGCGGCGGCACGCACAACAGCGTGACGCGGATTACGCTCAAGCCGACACATATGATCGGCGGCTACGCACAGCTGAGCTACGGCTTCAACTATTACGGCCCGACGGGGAATCAACGGGATACGATGACGATCATCCGCCCGCTGAAGGAGGTAGATTGGCTTGAGGATTAAAACGCAGGTTGCGATGGTGATGAACCTCGACAAATGCATCGGCTGCCATACCTGCTCGGTTACCTGCAAGAATACCTGGACCAACCGCCCCGGCACGGAATATATGTGGTACAACAACGTGGAGACGCGTCCGGGGCCGGGATACCCGAAGGAATGGGAGGACGTGCAAAGATACAAGGGCGGCTGGGTGCTGCGGAACGGCAAGCTGTCGCTGCGGGCCGGCGGGCCGATCGCCAAGCTGGCGAACATTTTCTACAACCCGGACATGGCCGATCTGGACCGGTTCTACGAGCCCTGGACCTACGATTACGACAGCCTGATCCATAGCCCGAAGCGCAAGCATCTCCCGGTCGGGCGGCCAGTGTCGATGATCACGGGCGAATATATGGACAAGCCGGAGTGGGGGCCCAACTGGGACGACGACCTGGCCGGGGGCAACGAAATCGCGCCGCTGGATCCCAACGTGAAGAAACTGCAGGACCATATCGCCTTCGAATATGAAAAAACGTTCATGATGTACCTGCCGCGGATTTGCGAGCATTGCCTGAATCCGTCCTGCGTCGCTTCCTGTCCGTCGGGTGCGCTCTACAAGCGGGACGAGGACGGCATCGTGCTGGTGGATCAGGAGGCCTGCCGCGGCTGGCGCTTCTGCATGAACGGCTGCCCTTACCACAAGGTGTATTACAACTGGAACACCCACAAGGCGGAGAAATGCAATTTCTGCTACCCGCGCACGGAGGCCGGGCTCTCGACGATCTGCTCCGAAACGTGCGTCGGGCGGATCCGCTACATCGGCGTCGTTTTGTATGACGCCGACCGGGTCAAGGCCGCTGCGGCGGTTGAGGATCCGCAGGAGCTATATGAAGCGCAGCTTGGCATCTTTCTCGATCCCCATGATCCGGAGGTGATCAAGGAAGCGAGAAAAGCGGGGATCACGGACTCCTGGATCGATGCCGCGGGGCGCTCGCCGATCTATAAAATGGCGATGAAATGGAAGGTGGCGCTGCCGCTGCATCCGGAGTACCGCACGCTGCCGATGGTATGGTACGTGCCGCCGCTTAGCCCGATCATGAACCACATCGAAGAAGACGAGCTGCAAACGGACATGTATATTCCGGCCGTCGACCAGATGCGGATCCCGATGGAATACCTGGCTTCGCTGCTTACGGCGGGCGACACGAAGGTGATTCGGCGCGTGCTGCTGAAAATGACGGCGATGCGCGTCATGATGCGCGACCGCGCCGTCGGCGGCATGGATGCGTTGAAGCGCAGCCGATTGCTTGAAGAAGCCGGAACCACCGTGGAGGAAATCGAGGAGATGACCCGCTTGTTCGCCGTTGCCAAGCATAACGAACGTTTCGTTATCCCGACCGCACGGCGGGAAATGATCGGCGAAGCCGGGCTCCATTACCGGCAAGGGGCCTGCAGCATCGAAAGCATCACGCCGGAAGAAGGCTTTATGGCGCAGTTTTTTGCCAAGGGGGATTAAGCGGGATGGAAGAGACGAAAGAGTTAGAAGCCAAACAAATCAGCTTGTCCGTCGCCGCCCGGTTGCTCGGATATCCGGAGGACGATTTCCATGCCTCCTTAAAGGAGCTGATCGAGGCAGTGCTGGAAGCGGGGGATCCTGCTTTGAATACGCAGCTGGAAGCGGCGATCCGGCCGCTTCTGTCCTGTCCACTGAAGGAGCTGCGCGAGCAGTACGTTTGGACGTTCGATTGGAAGGACAAAACCGGGCTTTACCTCACTGCACATGAGCTGGGCGACAGCCGGGACCGCGGTGCGGCGTTGATCCTACTGCAGCATATTATCAGCGATGCCGGATTTGCGGCCTCGAACGGCGAACTGGCCGATTACATGCCGCTGCTGTATGAACTGCTGGCCTTGCGCCCGGAGCATGTTCACGTACGGGCGCTCGAGCTGCGGCTGGCGGTCGCGACGAAACGCGTCGCCGAGCATTTGGAGCAGGACAGCCCGTATCGGGAGCTCTTCCGCCATCTGATGCAGGACGTGTTCGGCGAGCCTGCGGAAGAGGATATCCGCCGCCTGGAGCAGAAGCGGGAGCAGGCTGATCTGGATGTGCTGCCGTACCCGATCCTTTACGGGATGGACGGAACCGCCCGGACGGGAACGGATCTGCCGCAATTCAAAATGTGCAATTGAAGGAAAGGGAGGTAACTAGATGACCGGATTGTTCTGGTGGGTGGTCTTTCCGTATATCGCTTTGACGGTACTGATCGTTGGGCTGCTATACCGCTTTGCCTTCCGGCAGGTGAGCTGGACTGCTCCCTCGACGGAAATATTCGAGAGAAGATGGCTGCGAATCGGTTCCACGGTGTTCCATTACGGCATCATCTTCGCGTTCATCGGCCACGTCATGGGCGTGTTGATTCCGCGCAGCGTGTACCATGCCATGGGCGTTCACGATGAAATGTACCACTTCTTCGCGATTGCCGGCGGCGGGCTTGCCGGGATCATGGTGGTGTTGGGGCTCGTCGTTCTGCTGATCCGCAAAATGTCGAACCGGCGCGTGCGTGCCCATGCCGAATTTGCCGATTATTTTGCCGTGATTCTGCTGCTGATCGTAGCTGCCAACGGCACCTACATGACAATCGTCTACAATACGACGGTGGTCGCCTACGAGTACCGGACCACCATCGGACCGTGGTTCCGCAGCTTGCTGGCTTTCAGGCCCGATTATCATCTGATGGATACGGTGCCACTGCTGTTCCAGTTGCATGTCATTTCGGCGTTCCTACTGTTCGCCTCGATTCCGTTTACGAAGCTGGTGCACATGTTTTCGCTCCCGGTTCGTTACCCGGCCCGGGCCCCGCAGCAGTATCGTTCGAGGGTCAGCTACAAGCGGCGTTAACGGGGAAATAGGGTTTGAAATGAAATGGTTCCGAGCAGGGTTCTTTCTTTGCGGATTTCGCAATCCCAGAAGAGCCCTGCTTTTTTTTATTTGGAAGGTGCTGATGTCAAATAATTGCATGAAAAAAGCGAAAAAGTTGAATCGATTTGGTTGGACCTAACTCCTACAATCAATTTAAGGCTAAATAAGGAGGGGTGTGGCTTGCATCGGATTCAAAATGAAGCATTTTCGCTAGCCGTCGATGATTGTGGGCGGTTGATCGAGTTGTACCAGAAGCAGGACAAACAGCAGATGAATTGGATGATTGAACCGGGTTATTTGGATGAGTGCGGTTATCCCGACCATGACAAATTAACCGGATGCTTTGCCGTTATCGTTGAAGGCCGCAAATATACGCAGCATGAGAGCCGAATTGCGGTCCGCAGGCGTACGGCCGGCACGGTGGAAGCAACTTATTCGTTTCCTTGTTTTACCATTGTCATGAGCTATTCGGTGCATGAGGCAGCAAGCTTCAATTGGACGATCGCGATCTTGAACGAAGGGGAAAAGACCTTGCGTTTGGACGGCTTGAACGTATGGCTTTCCCTGGCGTATGTCATGTTTCGGGACCCGAATGTGCAGCGAAACATGTCCCAATCCTGCGCGCTTTTTCCGTCGCTGTCTACCGACTTTACCCGGCTTGCCGCGGTTCGCCGGAATGATCGCGGGCCGCATCTCGGGATCTTCAATACGAAAGGGAGGACGTTGTCTCTGGGCTCTTACTGCCGGTTTGAAAACCGTTTCCTCGAGCAGGTATCTCCGTCGTTGGACGGGCTCATTTTCCATACGCTCGTATTGGTGGGGACGCAAGAAAGCTCGGGGATCGGACAAGCCGGGGGAGGATGGATCTATCCGAAGCCCCGGGCCCCGCTAGCTTTGCCGCCCGGGGAAAGCCAAAGCTGGAGTTATTCATTCCTGCCGGTGAATGACCGGCGAGATTTCGGCCCGCACGGTGTCGCTCTAGGGTTTCCGGCGGTGGAGTATACTCCCGTTTTGGTCAAGAACGGCCTGTTTGCGGCCGACCTGGTCCTGCCAACGGGACAAAGAATCGAAAGCGCTGTCCTGGAGCGGGCGGAAAGAGAGAAAAGCGATCCACGCACAGGCCGGTACTCGCTGGTTCGGCAGGACGTGACGGCGAAGCTGCAGCCCGTGGCGGCGCAAAAATATCGGCTCGAGCGCCGCCTTGCGGACCCGGGCGAATACAAATTAGTTTTGCGGCTGGGCGATGGACGGGAGGACTTCGTCGTCTTTAGCGTGCTGGAACCGATCAAGGAAATCATAGAAGCGCGCGTCAAGTATTTGTGCGAGCATTCGTTTGACGAGGATGCGCGGTCGGAGCATCCGTACGCTTTTCGCCCGGTCTCCAACCAGGGGGAGTCGCTGGGGAAGCTGTCCATGATCTTGATGAAGAATCGGCTCGGCGACCCCGCAGCCGACGAAATTGCCAAAGCGGAGTCGAGCGCGGTTCGTTATGTTCTGCCGAGATGGTTTCATGAAGGTAACTTTGCCCGGCCGCGCAAGCTGTACGGAACGTTTTACCGGATCTTCGATCTGGATTATATCGCACATATCTTCTTCCTTTTATCGCGCATGGATGAGCGTTATTTGCGGCTTCATTCGCCGAAAACGTACCTTCGCTGGAGCGCGGAAATCCTAACCGTTCGTTTCGATCAACGGCAGCACCGGGATCAACGGGAGCAAAGGGAGACCGGGTTGGCCGGGGCCTTTACACATTATCTTCCCGAACTGCTGGCCGCCCTTCGCGAGGATCCGTCCGCCGAATCCGCGGCGCTTTACGAACGATTATCCTTTTTATACCGACAGTTTGGCGTCGAACTGAAAAGAAACAGCGAAAAATACACGGGAGCGATCACCGAACATTATTTCGATAATGCCGGTTTCGGTCCGTCCTGCGAGGCGCTTTGCCTGATGGGGCATACCGCCGAGGCGAGAAAGTACGGCGAACTACTGCTGGCCAACATCGGTTTCAGCAACGATTATCGGGCGCAAAATCCCGATCGCTGGTGGGAGGGGCTTGCTTATATGATTCACTCCCTGTGGGGCGGCTTAGCCGCCAACGCTTGCTTGACGGCTTATGAGCATTTCGGGGAACTCGATTATCTTCGGGCCGCCTACCGTTCGATAATGCCGGTATTTTACTGCTACGACTGGAACGCCTGCTCCAGCGAACGTCTTCTCGACAAAGGCGAAGCCGCTTCGACGTATTGCGTTCCGGATCCGAACCTTAACATGCCCGCGCTGTCCCGGAACCGGTTCGGCCAGTCCGTGTTCCGGGAAACGGTGGAACTGCTGGCCGGGAACGCGACCGGCGACGATTGGGACATGGGCGAGGAAGTCGCTGCCTACTTGAGCGGGTTCGGCACCAAAACATTTCTCTATCTGCAGGACGGCGGAATCAAGTGCATCAACGGATGGACGGAGCCGGTCGACGACGGGGTTTTGGTGACCAGCTATGCCGCTTATCCCAAAGAATTCTATTTCTACGATAAGTCCCGCAAGTTGATCGCCGATGAAGGCGAGATCCTTCCCCAGGTTTTCGTTGACCGGGAATTCCGGATCCGCCGGGTGAGCGAAGTCGAATTACAACAGAAAGGAGCATTCCAATGATTGAACTGGTTTGGTCGCAAACACAAAACGAGGGATTTTTCCCGGTCATTCGCCGCAAAGGCCAGGAGGACGTCACAGTAATTGATCCGATCGAGGTCAAATATTTCCGGGGCGGCGGCCGGAACCTGCGATATCAACACTGCGAGCGGACCGGGCCGATGGAGTGGACGGCCGAATCGAAATGGAATGACGGCGGATACCGCTTCACGGTGCGGGATCGGTGGAGTACGGAAGGTCGGGATTCAGTGACCGTCGCCCGGAAGATTTCGGCCGACCGCGAGGATGGTGCAATCGCAAGCGGGATCGCAGAGGAGAAGGAAACGGCCGCAGACGACGTCCAATCCGGAGGAATCCGCTTCCGTCTCGGCTTTGCGCAGATGCTACCGGGGAATGAACTCGCGCGATTCCATGCGCCGGCGGTTTTGTATGAAGCGGCGCGGATAGGCGGGGCGGACAAGTTCGCCAAAGTGTATATGGACGACCGCTTGACTTACCCGATCGTCTTGGCTTATTTCCCGGATCGGCGCCGTACGGTAAGTTTGTCGCGGGTTGGCTTGGCGACGTTTGCGGAGCCGCCGGCTAGATCCAAGGGAGACAGCGATTACCTCCAGCGTACCGATATTGGTTCCATCGGCTGTACCCGGGATGGGGGAGCTGTTATGTATGAAGCTTATTTACCGTATTACGAAGGAGACCGCAGCGTCTCGCTCTCGGCGAAGCAGGCCCCGGTCGCGGCGTTTTACCCGCTGGTCGAAGAGAAATTCAAACTGGAAACGGCTTACGAACTTCGTTTTGCCGCACACGACTGCTATGCGGATGCCGTGTTCGACGCTTTCAAACGGGCTGCGGCTCGGCATGCGTCCCTCCTAGCAAAGCTGCCTTTTTCGCTCAAGCAGTCGATGGCTTACCGGATGGAATCGCTCAAAGCCAGTTACCGCGAGCTGCCGGAAGGCGGGGCTGGGTTCTTCTTCCATTTTGATCCGCGTAAAGGCTACCGTTCCGCTCCAAGCGGATTTGGAGCCTCGTTTGTCAATATTCCCCACGAAAGCTATCAATCGATCCTGGAATACGGGTTTACGGGCCGACAGATCAATGCCGCGTATGAGACGGCAAGGCGGGAAGGCGGCGAATGGTGGAGCAAAGGCAAGAAGGTGATCGACTTCTTTGTACGGCACTGCACGACGGAGAATGGCTGGATGTATACATTGTACGATTTGAAGCGGCATCAACCGTTTTATTCGTTCGGGGATGAGACGGCCCCCAAGCTTCATTACGTATCGCATGGCGATCGCCGCGGCAATTATTTGCGACTGATGTCGGAAACGGCACTCGATTTGCTGAACGCTTACCGGGTCTATGAAGCGCAGGGCAAGTCGGAATTGCATTGGATCGGCGCGGCGAGCTTGTTTGCCGGGTTTCTGCTAAGGCATCAAAACGATGACGGCTCTTGGTACAGGGCGTTCGAACCGGACGGGACGCCGCTCAAAAATGCGCCCGGATTCGGGGAAGACGAGTTTTCCGCCAAATCGGCCACGGTTATGCCTATCCTGTTTTTGCTGGCCTTTTGGGAAATGAACCAGGACAGCGGGAAGCCTTATCTGGATGCCGCCAAACGGGCCGCCGAATTTGTCTTGGACACTTACGTCAGTCAGGATTACTATCAGGGAGGAACCCTGGATAATCCCAACGTCATTGACAAGGAAGCGGCCCAATATACCGCCGCGGCGCTTTATGCTCTATACCGGGCTACCGGGAAAAAGCGGTATTTGCAAGGCGCCGACCGCGCGGCAAAATTGTTCGTTACCTGGAATTACATTTGGTGCGCTCCGACGATTCCGGGCACCGATCTGGCCAAACAACGATTCAATACGATCGGCTGCGGCGGCATCAATTCGATTTGGGGCGGCGGCGTGGTCGATATTTATTCCTTGTTTCATCTGCGGGAGCTTCACCTGCTGGGCATTGCGGCGCAAGAACCGTTTTATGTCCAAATGGCGGAATGGATCGCAACGGGAACCCAGCAATTTTTATCCTATCCCGGTGATTCGATGGGGTTTGCGGACATCGGCATGCAGCCCGAAGGATTCGGCATCTGCAATCAAGGCGCCGACGAAGGGATGATCGCCAAAGGGGATATTTGGGGGACGCTCGGTTGGATTTACTCCGCCGGCATACACGGTTTGGGAGCCTATTTGGAAGCGCTTGTCGAGTAAAACGCCAGCACCCGGGATTCCGATAGAAAATTGGATGAAAGCGTGCAGATTTCTGAATGTGAATTCGTCAAAATTCGAGCTAAATTTGAGATGTACCCGAAATTGGATCAAACAAAGAGGAGGAACGACAAATGAACAAAAGAATGGCGAGTCTGACGAAACCTCAGAGCCTTATCGTGCTTTTGCTGTCTGCTCTGATGGTGATCGGGGGCTGCTCCGGCGGGAAGAATGCGGCGGACACCGCCCAAGGCAACGGAAACGGCGACGCCGCGGGAAATGCGGTTGAAATCAACCTGCTGAGCAGTTGGAGCACGGACACCGAAAGAGGCAGCGCGTTACAGGATTTGATCGACAAATACAATAGTGAGAATACCGGAAAGGTCAAAGTCAATGTGGACATCAATCCCGATTGGCCAGCTTATCAGGAAAAGGTCAAGACGATGATTGCGGCCGGACAAACGCCTGACTTATTCAATTACAATTTTAACCCGAATGATTTGTCCAGACAGCAATCCGGTGCCCTGATGGATTTTGCGCCCTATCTGGACGACGCGTGGAAATCGCGTTTCAAGGAAGAGGACCTACAGGCCATGACGATCGACGGCCAATTGACTTCCGTTCCTTTCGAAAAAGCCGGCGTTTTGTTCTATTACAACAAGGACTTGTTCGCCAATGCGGGGATCGAGGAGTTCCCGAAAACCTGGGACGAGTTCTTCCAAGTTTGCGACCAGTTGCAAGCTCAGGGCATCACTCCGATTTCGCTGATGACGGCGGATGATGCATGGCATGCCACGAATGCGCTTACTTATTTGGCTGCGGGCCTTGGCGGCATGGACGTGTTTAAGGTCGGAAATTCGCTAAACACGCCGGAGATGGCGCAAGCCGCGGAATATTTGCAGAAGATGTTTCAATATACTACGGACGATGCGCTGGGAGCGAATTACTCCGTCAGCTCGAATCACTTTATTCTCGGCAATACAGCTATGATTATCGACGGGCCTTGGTTGATCGGTTCATTGGATAAGGAAATGCTCGATTCCATCGGCGTAGCTCTGGGGCCGGTATTCGCAGACGGACAAGCCAAGGAAGGCTTCATGATTACGGATACGTATACGCCTTGGTCCGCAGGCAAACAAAGCGAGCCGGCGAAAGCGGACGCCATCGCCGATTTTATGAAATATCTCACTTCGGAAGACAGCTCCAAGCATTTGACGCTGGACGGGCGCGTCCTGTTGTCGTCCAAGGTCGATCTTACGCAAGAGGATCTGCAATCGTCAGATCCGGTGCTGGGCCAATTTATCGAAGTTTCCAACGCCGCGCCGGAAAGCCTGATTCAAATCTCCCGGGTGCTGAAACCGAAGGCGATTTCCAAACTCCCGTCGTTGATTGAGGGATTGATCTTTGAGCAACTGACTCCGCAAGATTTCGCCGGGCAACTTCAGGAAAGCAATCAATAAGAGAGAGAGGGGGGACTTTCTCCCTTTCTCTTGCCGAGGGGGCATCGCGATGACGATCACAAAACGCAACATTGTTCTATACTTGACGCCTGCAGCGCTTTTCACTTTCGTATTTTTTATTTTTCCTTTCATGTTTTCCGCTTATGTCAGCTTGCACCAATGGAACGGATTAGGCAGCATGGCTTTTATCGGGCTGGGCAATTTCAAGGAATTGCTCAAAGACCATGTCTTCATCCTATCGCTGCGGAACACGTTCTTTTGGATTTTGTCGGCGGTGTTTCTCCATGTTCCGCTGGGGCTTCTTCTGGCGTTGATCTTATCCAAGCGGCCGAAAGGTTGGAAATTTTTCCGCACCTTGTTCGTGTTGCCGAACGTCATTTCCACCACAGCGCTTGCTTTCCTCTGGTATTTTGTGCTGCATGTGGATTTGGGGATGCTGAACAATTTGCTGGAGACCGTCGGTCTGGAATCTTGGACGCGGGCTTGGCTGGGCAATCCACAGAGCGCGATATGGGCCAGCCAAGTTCCGTTTGTCCTATACGTAGGTCTGACGATGGTGATTTTTTTGACGCAAATCTCGACGATTTCCCCGGATTTGTACGAAGCCGCGGAAATCGACGGGGCAACGGGCTGGCAGAAGGACCGTTACATTACGATTCCGCTGCTCAAGAGCGCGATCGCGATCAATATCGTGTTTAATGCTTCTTTCTGCTTGAGAATGTTCGAATATCCTTTCCTCATGACCGGAGGAGGGCCGATGAACACCTCGATGAACCTGTCGCTGTACATGTATAAAGAAATGATCACGGCGAACCAGTACGGCCTTTCGATGGCGGCCGGGTTGGTGACGATCGCTTTCGGCATTGTCGTGATGGGATCAATTCTCGGCGTTATTCGCCTATGGGACAGGAAGTGATTTCAGTGAGAATTTTCAAATGGCCGGTGATCGGCATTTTCAGCATTCTGATGATCGTTCCTTTTTTATGGCTGATTATGGCCTCTTTCAAAACAAACAAGGACTTGTTTGCCGATCCTTTCGGGTTGCCGCAGCACTGGGTGTTGGACAATTACGCCTCCGTATTATCCAAACATCCGATGCCGACGTATTTCTTTAACTCGGTTTTCGTTGCGGTGGTATCCACCGTGCTGGCTTTGCTGTTGGCCACCCTGGCATCTTATATTTTTACGTACAGGTTTAAATGGAAATCCGGCTGGGTGTTGTTCGTTACCTTAGGAATTCTTATTCCGACGAACGCATTTATGGTACCTTATTATTATATCGTGAACTGGCTTGGCTTCTACGATTCATTGTTTGGCGTGGCGCTTGTATACGCGGGGATCTCGCTCCCGCTAAGCGTGATGATCATCAAAAACTACATGGATACCATTCCTCACGAGATTTTGGAGGCCGCTTTTATCGACGGGGCGAGCGTGCATACGTCGTTTCGGAAGGTGATTTTGCCCATCAGCTATCCCGGCATCGTGACGGCCTCGATCTTTTTGATCATCAACGCGTGGAATGAGCTTTTATTTGCCAATTTGCTGACCCAGAGCGAAGGGACGCGAACCCTTCAGGTGGCGATCCGCTTCTTCCTGACGACCTTCCAAGCGGACTATCCCCAAGCGTTTGCGGCGATGGTGGTCGCGATTTTGCCTACGGTTATCGCCTATGCTTTTCTGAGCGAAAAAATTATCGGCGGCCTTACTGCAGGTGCTGTAAAATAAGGACCAGGATTTGATTCGGCGATCGGGAAAGGGGAGAGAGCATGCGAGTTCTGATTGTAGACGACGAGGAAATTATCAGAGAGGGACTGCGAACCCTCATCTCTTGGAGCGATGCCGGTTTTGAACAATGCGTTGAGGCGGAAAACGGCAAGCACGCGCTTGAAGTGATTGGCGAATCGGTGCCGGATTTGATCATTACGGATATCTTCATGCCCGAAATGTCCGGGATCGAATTTGCGCAGCAGGTCAAGGAGGAGTATCCCTCGGTCCGCTTCATTATTTTAACGGGTTACGAAAAGTTTGAGTATGCGAAACAGGCCGTAGATCTGGGCGTGGACAAATTTATGGTCAAGCCGGTATTTCCGGAAGAGCTGCTCGAAGCCGTCCGTGAGATTACCGCTGACATCCGGCGAGAGCGGTTTGAAACGCTGCTCAATGCGGAAACACTGCAAAAGCTCGAGGAATACCGCCCGATGATCGTGGACAAGTTCTGGAACGATTTGGTTCATTCGGAAGCTGGACAGTCGGAGCATGAAATCCGTAGACGCGGGGAATCGCTGCACGTCAAGCTGAATGACCAAGTGTTCTGCGCGGCGATCAAGTTGAACGCCGGACAGGTGGCGAACCGCTACGATCGCACGAATATGACGCTGATCAAATATGCGGTGCGCAACATCGCCGAGGAAGTATTGGACGGCAAATGGTCTCATTTCGTCGACGGCTCGTCCACTTTGCTGTTTGGCATATTCAACACCCATTTGGAGAAGCAAGCATTCGAAGCCGTCGTCTCGGCTGTCGAGAACACGTTGGGCCTTGGCGTCAGCATCGGCGTTGGCCGTGCGTACGGGCGTTTGGCGGAAACGTCGGTTTCGGCCAGGGAAGGCGCCGAGGCGGCCCAGGTGCAGTCGATGAGCGGGGAGCCAGGAGTGCTCTGGTTTGAAGACATGCCGAACTGGAAAAAAGATCAGGTTGCTTATCCGTACGCCCAAGAACAGGAGATCATGGAATGCTTGCGCTACAAAGACGGGGTGGGAACCGATCTGTTCGGCGATTTTGCCGCCGAGCTGGAGAAACAGGGTGCCTCGGCTTTCGTTGTCAAGCTGATGTTTATGCAACTGTTGGTGGCCGTATATCGGGTCGCCGACGAATATCGGATTACCGAACAATTGCCATCGTTCTACGATAGTTACTCCCGTTTGAACGAATTGGATAGCCTGCAGGAAATTTGCGGTTTGTTTGATGAGTTAGGAAAACAAATCATAGCGCACAGAATCCGGCATCAGTCCGGTCTCGTCGATCAACTGGTCAATCAGGCCCAAGCGGTCATCGAGGAAAGATATTCGCAGATCGAGCTTACTGTCAGTGTTATCGCAGGTCTATTATCCATTACGCCGAACTACCTGTCCCGGATATTTCATCAAAAGACCGGCAGTACCTGCATTGAATACATTACTTCGGTTAGAGTGGAGCAAGCGAAAAAACTGTTGTCGTCTTCGCCGATGAAGAGCTATCAAATCGCCGAGCAAGTCGGTTATGCGAATACCCACTATTTTAGCGCCTTGTTCAAGAAAAATACCGGACTTTCACCCAGCGAGTACAGGGATGAGCAGCGAGAGGGCAAACGATGAGAAGAGCTCCCTCGATCCGAAACCAAATGGTTCGTTTCTTTTCGGTTCTTATTTTGATTCCGCTGCTGTTTTCGGCGCTGTACGTCTATTGGACGCTGCAGGAGAACATCAGGCAGTCTTACGCGAGGCACCAAAGCCAGGCGACGGAAGCGCTGGCCCTGGAAGTCGATAAGTGGCGATCCTACTATGATGATTTGTCCTTCCGCATCTTCGGCGATCCGGTGGTTCAACATTACCTGATGGTCGAAAAGTGGCAGCGGACCGCAGAGCATCTTAGCTTGCGCAGCGATACGCGAACCAGGCTGATCACCTATCAGGAATCGTCCCCTTATATCCGGGCGATTTATTTAATGAACAATTACGGCCAAATGACCGGAAGTTCGGTCGTTTCAACGGCATCATCCTATTTTACGGACCATAAGGCCGATATAGAGCAGCGGGGAAGATTGCCGTTTTGGGACAACGGACTGAACGGCGACACCATCGTGCTGATGCGCCAAATCAACGATAATCGGTTTGATCTCACCCGCAAGATTGGGTATGTGATGATCGTGATCGATCAGACGGAATTAATGAACACGTTCCGCAACTTTGCATTGGACGAGGGCCAATCGTTTGTCATTTTCGACGAAACCGGCCATATTCGCGCAACCTTGACCGAGAACAGGATTCTTCCCGTATTTCCTAAAATAGAAGAAAACAATGATTCACAATATAAGACAATGGCGATCAATGATGAAGTGAACGCCTATTTTGCCGTCGATGTTCACGATTGGCATATCGTGACTTGGATCGCCGAATCGGACATTTTGCGGCCTGTCCGGCAGATTTTGCCGGCGTACCTGTTTGTGACCGTCACGGTGCTTATTTTTACCGTAGTTATGGTCATTTTCGTATCCAATCGCATTACGAGACCGCTCTTGCTTGTGCAAAAGGCGATGAAGCAGTTGGGCGGCGGGCTGCCAATCATACACGTGCCGGTGCTGCGTAATGACGAGATTGGCCACGTGGCCATGACGATGAACCGCATGTCGGATGAAATTTTGAATCTCATCGAACAGAAGCGGGCGGAGGAAGCCAAAATCCGCATGCTTCAGTTGCGTACGTTCGAATACCAGATTAATCCGCACTTTTTATACAATGCGCTGGATTCCGTGAACATGCTGGCGCGCAAGCAAGGGGACCGGAGAATCGCCGATATCGTGACTTCGCTGTCCCGGCTCCTGCGCATCGGATTGAATCGGGGCAATGAAATCATCACGGTGTCCGACGAAGTGAAGCATGTGGAATACTATTTGCGGATCCAGGGCATCCGCTTCGAGGAACAATTGGCGTGGGATATTCATATCGAACCGGGGATCGGAGAGCAGCGAATCATTAAATTTCTGCTGCAACCGCTGGTCGAAAACAGCATTCAGCACGGAATTCGGCGGCAAAACAAACCGGGAAACGTCTCGATCCGCATTTTCCGTCACGGCGCCCGTTTGAACCTTGAGGTTTCGGACAACGGAGTGGGGATGTGCGAGGAGTGCCTTCTTCAGCTTCGGCGCGAAATCATGAAAGATCTGATGGAGCCTGCCGTAGATATCGAAACCGGCGGAGGGTTTGGGTTATGGAACGTGCATCAACGGGTAAGATTGCATTACGGTCCAGACTACGGCGTGGAGATCGACAGTCGGGAAGGGGAGGGCACCAGAGTCACCGTGAAGCTTCCGCGGCCCGAGTAATAAAGGACCGGTCGTAGTTGTCGCATTTATCAATCTATCAATCCACAGATGCTGATCCATTTATAAGAAGAGGGTAGACTCGAAGAGAGCTACCCCAATTTTTTTGTATACAAAATGCCGATCGTTTTAGCGCCGCAGTGGCTGGAAATGACGCAGCCGGCATTGGACACCGCCACCAGCCGGGCTTTCGTTTTGGACTCCAGCTCTTGTTTCAGCTGCTCCGCGTCTTCGTCCGCCAAAGAATGAGTGATGAAGATGAGGTCGTTATCCATGTCGGACAAACGGCTGAGCGTGTTGTTCAGCAACTGGTCTAGCGCCTTTTCGCGGCTACCGCGAATCTTATAGGCCGGAGTCATTTTGCCGTCTTCGACCTTGATGACGGGACGGATTTTCAGCAAGCTGCCGACGAGGTTTTGCATGCCGGAGCAACGTCCGCCTTTATACAGGTAATCGAGCGAATCGATGACGAACTCCGTCTCGACCTGCGGACGAACCGCCGTAAGGAGCGTGACGATCTCCTCCACGCTTTTCCCTTCCGCGGCGGCGTGCACCGCTTTCATCACCTGCAGTCCGATCCCGGTCGACAGGTTCAAGGAATCGAAGACGGTAACCCTGCCTTCGGCAAATTCCTCCGCGGCGATCAGCGCGTTCTGATAGGTCGAGGACAGCTCCGAGGACAAACTGATGTACAGGATCTTCCGGCCCTCGCGCACGTAAGGCGAAAACGCTTGAATGAAATCCGCCGGGGAAGGCGCCGCCGTTTTGGGCAGCTTCCCCGTTTCGTCAACCTTGCGGTACAGCTCGGGCACGTTCAGATCGACGCCGTCCTTGTAGGTCTGCTCCGAAAACGTCACGTAGAGAGGCACGATCCCGATGTCGTATTGCTCAATCCAATCGGCGGGCAGGTCGCAGGTGCTGTCCGCGAAAATTTTGATCGAAGCCATAATGATCCTCCTAATGATTTGGTGAGCCTTCTAAATAATCTATGAAGCCGGTTGTTTTCTCGTATACATAATGGCTACCGTATGCGGCCCGCAATGGCTGGATATGACGCAGCCGGCTTCCGATACGGCCACTTCGCTCGCACCGGTTTGCTCCCGCAAAATCGCGGCCAACCGCAGCGCCTCTTCTTCCGCGAGCGTGTGGGCGACGAGGATCAGATCCCGATCCATGTTGTCCTTGTCGGCCAAGGCGTTGTCGAGCATTTGCTGCACGGCTTTTTCCTTGCGGCCGCGCACCTTGTAGGCCGGGATGATGTTCCCGTCCACCAATTTCAGCACCGGCCGGATCTGCAGCAGGCTGCCGATGAAATTTTGCATGCCGGAGCAACGCCCGCCTTTATATAAATATTCCAGCGTATCGATCACGAATTGCGTCTCCACTTGGGGACGAATGGCGGCGATTCGCGCAGCGATGTCCGCGGAGGCAAGACCCTGCTCGGCCATGCGGACGGCTTTCATGACGAGCAAGCCGATACCGCTGCATAAGGTCAGGGAATCCACGACATGGATCCGGCCTTCGGGAAATTCCGTGGCGGCGATTTGCGCATTTTGATAAGTGGACGACAGCTTGGTAGACAGGCTGATATAAACGATATCTTGCCCGCGTTCGATGTAGGGGCCGAACGCATCCATAAAATCTTTCGGGGATGGTGCCGTTGTTTTCGGCAAATTTCCCTCGGCTTCCACCCGGCGGTAAATATCCGTCGGGGTAATGTCGATGCCGTCCCGGAACGTTTCGTTGCCGAAAACGACGTATAGCGGAACCAGGCCGATCTCATGCCGTTTGAGCCAGTTGGCCGGCAGGTCCGAGGTACTATCTGCGAATATTTTCACATTAGGCATAAGCAGTCTCCTTGGTTCGGTTCATAAGAATGATAGGTAGTAGTTCAAAAACAACTTCCTATATTTTATCAAAAAGAACGAGACAAGGAAAAGCCCCAGACCGTGCGTCGATGACCCGCAGGGCTTGGGGCTTCCATCGTTGGCTGCAACGGGCGCCTCTTTGCCGCAGGCCCGTAGGCTCCGTTGCTTTAAGAAGCGGCGGTCATGCTGCCCAATACGAACAATCCGATGAGCACCAGCAGGGATAGCGCGGAAAATACCGTGCCCAGGATCGCGAACACTTTCCGCCGGTTTTTGATCGCAAGGCCGATGATGCCCAAAATTAACGCGATCAGGTCCAGCAAGCCGGATACCAAAAACAGCAAAATCCCGAGCAAGGCTTCGGTGCGCTGCAGCAAGTCTTCGGCGATTACGTTGGCCGGCTGGTCCATGATGTCCAGCACCGTGGAAGTGATCAGCATAAGCGAGGCAATATAGCCGATTACGGCGAGCAAGCTGATCACGAATGAAGCGATGCCGGGGCCGGAGAACTTCGGCCGGGAAACGAGATGGCCGTCTACCTCGGCGTAGGGTGGAATCTGATCCTGCTCCGATTGGCGATAATCCATCATAAATCTCCTTCTTATCGGTTATGTATGCCTATTTAAGTTTAATTTTTCACATCTCCCAGAAAAATGCAAGGATAAATTTGGCTGCGGTTCAGTAGAAATCGGTCGCCGTCATGCGTTATGATGATCGTATGCAGGTGGATCATACGAGAGGGGCGAAAGTGAAATGCAGCGAAAATATGCGGGAATCGGCGCGATCGTGATGTTGCTGGCGGTGGCGTTGGGAGCGTTCGGCGCCCATATCCTCAAGGAACATATCGGCGAATCGGCCATCCAGACCTACGAGACCGGAGTTCATTATCAGATGATTCATGGCATCGCAATCCTGCTTAGCGCGGTGTTTGCCGGCAAATGGGGGGAATCCCGGCGTTTGCTTTGGGCTGTCCGGTTGTTCCTGATCGGCGTGATTCTTTTTTCAGGCAGCTTGTACGGCTTTACCGCGTTGGATTGGAAATGGCTTGGTCCGGTAACGCCGCTGGGTGGCGTCGCTTTCCTGGCCGGTTGGCTATTATTGGCGGTCGAGGCCTGGAAGGGCAGTGCGGGGCGCTAAGCCTTCGGGGTGCGGTTCGTATCCGGAGGGATCGAAACCAATAAGGGCTGACGACTCCTTCTCGAAGGAGACGCCAGCCCTTATTGGTTTGCGCGGCCGTCGTTATGTATCCAAAAAGTCGATGACCTCGCTCAGCTTTAGCGTGTATACCTGCTTCTCGTCGACGTGGTACACGTTTAACGCGTAGGTTTCCGGCAAGAAGTTCAGAATGCGGCACGGCATGTTCATCCGCTTCCCGTTCCGGTTGACGTACAGCCGGACGAGCTTGTTTCCCGTGATATAGCTTTGAATCCAAGCCTGAAACTCGTCGCTCGTGGCGATATCCTTGAAATTGCCCGGGGACGTTTCCACGGATCCCGAAGTTTTCGGCGACGGTTCTGCCTTCTTCTTATCGGCGGCGGCCGGCTGTTTTGCCGCTTCCTTGCTAGCCTTGGCCGAGGCGGCTTTGGCCTTATCGATGCGGGACTGCTTCGTTGACGCCAACATCGATTCGATGATTTGTCCCAGTTCAATCCCGGAATTGATCCGGTAATCTATAATGTCGGTGCTGTCGTTCAACAACTTCAGCAACGATTGCAACGCCAATGGATTCGAATTGCCCTTGACCAGAATTTCGACGTTGAACAAATAGCCCAACTCTTCTTCGTGATGTCGCCCCGTCTGATTGTCCATAATTCCCCCAAAATCATATGTGTTAGGCAGAGAAGGAGGCTAATCCTTTTCTGTTGAAAATACCCAACTTATCATAGCACCGCTAATAAAACAATCATAGTCCAAATTTAAGAAAAAAACACTGAACAATGCTGGAAATTGCAAAAAGGTACTTTCGGGTCGTAATTCATCTATATTGTCGTATTTTATCTATATTATAGAAAGGAAAGCCGGGGCTGGACGTGTTTTTTGTTTCGTAAACTCCGGTTGAGGGTAAAATGATTACATGCACCTGAAATCGAGCGAGTTATCCTTCCGGAACTCCGTGTTCCGGGGGATCAGAATACACTATTTTATAGAAAGCAGGGGATAACGATGGCCAAGTCGGAAGCAAAATCTGCAGGGAAAACGAACAAGTCGAGCCTGGAGCAGCTGCTGAATGAGCAAGTCGCCAATTTGAACGTGCTTTACGTGAAGCTGCACAGCTACCATTGGTATGTGAAGGGAAGCAACTTTTTCAGACTGCATGCCAAATTTGAGGAACTGTATAATGAAGTCGCCGAGCAGATGGATGCCATTGCCGAACGGATGCTTACTTTGAAATGGAATCCGTCTGCAACGCTTAAGGAATATCTGGAGCTCGCCGCCATTCAGGAGGCTGCCGGGAAGGAAGAGCCGACAGCGATGGTGCAGCACCTGCTGGAAGACCTTGCAACGCTGTCGGAGTCTTACCATGAGGGGATCGAATTGGCCGACAAAGCGGGAGACGACGCGACCGCCGATCTGCTGACCGGTTACGTCGGCAGCCTCGAGAAGCATATGTGGATGCTGCGCGCCTATCTGGATTGACCGCTCACCCGTTAGCGCCCGCGAAAGCCGGTAAATGAAGGCTTTATAGAACGTCACACCCAAAGGAGCTCGGCCGAAAGTATGGGCCGGGTTCTTTTGCATATTGGGGCAAACTGGAAATCGTGTCTTGTCTGTGACAAACTATATAGCACAGGGGTTATATCCGCAGCCATACGTTGCTTATGCCAAAAAAGTAGGTTAGAATGTAATGAGAATCAGTGAGAATCACTTAGAATTATTCTAATGTGATAATCACTATGCTATAATAGCAAGAACAAGGGGCGGCGTCCCTGATCCAATAACGTTAATTTTCAAGGATGGAAGGAGCAGTCATATGGCAACGCATTTTGTAGTTGAAGAGCTTAAGGCGACAATCGAGGAGAAAGAGATCCTCAAGGGGATCAACATTGAGATAAAAGGCGGCGAAATTCACGCCATCATGGGACCTAACGGTACCGGGAAAAGTACGCTGGCTTCCGCGCTCATGGGCCACCCTAAGTATGAGGTTACCGAGGGCCAAGTCACCCTGAACGGTGAAGACGTGCTGGAGATGGCCGTCGACGAACGGGCCCGTGCCGGTTTGTTCCTGGCGATGCAGTATCCGAGCGAAATTGCCGGCGTGACCAATTCCGACTTCTTGCGCAGTGCCATCAATGCCCGCCGCGGCGAAGGCAATGAAGTATCGCTGATCAAATTCATCCGCCAGATGGAATCGCAGATGAAAGTGCTGGAGATGAATCCGGAATTTGCGCATCGTTATTTAAATGAAGGGTTCTCCGGCGGGGAGAAGAAGCGGAACGAGATTTTACAAATGCTGCTGTTGGATCCGAAAATCGTCATTCTGGACGAAATCGACTCCGGTCTCGACATCGATGCTTTGCGGATCGTGGCGAACGGCGTTAACTCGATGCGGAGCGAAGACCGCGGCTTCCTGATCATTACCCACTACCAACGTTTGTTGAACTACGTCAAACCGGACTTTGTCCACGTCATGATGCAAGGGCGTATCGTGAAATCCGGCGGTCCGGAGCTTGCCGAACGTCTGGAGCAGGACGGTTACGATTGGATCAAAGAAGAGCTTGGCATTGTGGACGAGACGGTCGGTCAAGAAGCCTAGGCGGAAGGAGGAGTAGAGAATGACGACACAAACCGTTCTTCCGGTAGAAACGGAGCAGCTTAAACAACTTTCCGCGAAGCGCGGCGAGCCGGCCTGGCTGACGGAAAGCCGGACGAAGGCGCTGCAGCTGGCAGCGGAACTGGAATTGCCGAAATTGGAGAAAACGCGGCTCGACCGCTGGGATTTGAATAACTTCGGGGGAGTTAGCGAGTCCCGCAACGAAAACGTGCAGCAGCTTCCGGACAGCATCCGATCGCTGGTGGATTTGACGGAGCAAAGCAACTTGCTGGTACAGCGCAACGCGGACGCGGTGTTTACCCGTCTTGCGCCGGAGCTGGCTGCGCAGGGAGTCATTTTCACTGATTTGGAAACCGCGGTGCGCGAGCATGGCGATCTGGTGAAGAGCTATTTGGGCACGGTCATTAAGCCGGAGGAGAACCGGCTGTCCGCCTTGCATGCGGCTTTATGGAACGGCGGGGTCTTCCTGTACGTACCGAAAAACGTGGTGATCGACACGCCGCTGCAAAGTATTTTCCTGTTGGATGAAGCGAAGTCCGTTTTTGCGCCGCATGTTCTGATCGTGGCTGAAACGAACAGCAAAGTCACTTACGTGGATAACTATATTTCCGTGAACCTTGGGGAGAAAATCGTGCATAACGGGGCCGCCGAGGTGCACATCAAACCGGGTGCGAAAGTGCAGTTCGCGACCGTGCACCATTTGGGCGAGCAGGCGACCGATCTGACGTATCGGCGCGCCATCGTCGAGTACGACGGCAGCATCGAATGGATCATCGGCGAAATGAACGGCGGGGACTCGGCTAGCGAAACCCTGTCGATCTTGAAAGGAAACGGTTCGAGTTCGGACGCGAAAGTCATCGCCGTCGGTTCAGGGAAGCAGCGTTTGAACTATACGACGAAGGCGGTTCATTTCGGCAAGAGTTCGAACAGCCAAATGATCACCCGCGCGGTTATGCGCGAAGAGGCTACCGCTATCATCAACGGTATCACGAAAATCGAAAAAGGCGCGACCAAAGCGGACGGTCAGCAAACGGAAAAAGTGCTGATGCTGAGCCCGAAAGCCCGCGGGGACGCCAACCCGATCCTGCTGATCGACGAGGATGACGTTTCGGCCGGACACGCCGCATCGGTAGGTCAGGTGAACCCGGAACAGATCTACTACTTGATGTCCCGGGGCATTACTCGAGCGGATGCCGAGCGGTTGATCATTTACGGCTTTCTGGCGCCGGTCGTCGCGGACATCCCGCTGGAGCAGTTGCAGCAGCAGCTGCAGGGGCTGGTGGAAAGGAAGTTGGGACAATGAGCATCAACGCTGAAGAGCTCAAAAAACTGTTTCCCATTTTACAGCAGGACGTGAACGGGCATCCGCTCGTTTATCTGGACAGCGCGGCTTCCTCACAGAAGCCGGCCGTCGTGATCGAGGCCCTGAAGCATTATTACGAATGGGATAATGCCAATGTGCATCGCGGCGTTCACACGCTCGGCAGCCGGGCGACGGACGCCTATGAAAATGCCCGCGAGAAGGTAGCCCGCTTCATCGGCGCAGCGCGGCGGGAGGAGATCATTTTTACCCGCGGCACGACCACGGCGCTGAATCTGGTTGCTTCCTCTTATGGGGCTGCAAACGTAGGGGAGGGCGATGAAATCGTCATTACCCCGATGGAGCACCACAGCAACTTGATACCTTGGCAGCAGCTGGCTTTGAAGAAAAAAGCCGTGCTGAAATATATTCCGCTTCAGCCGGATGGTCATATCGACCTTGCGGATGCGGAGAAGACGATTACCAATAAGACGAAAATCGTGGCTACCGCTTATGTATCCAATGTGCTCGGCGTCGTGAATCCCGTGAAGGAATTGGCTGAAATCGCCCACCGCCACGGGGCCGTGATGGTCGTTGACGGCGCGCAAAGCACACCTCACATGAAGGTTGACGTGCAGGAATTGGATTGCGATTTCTATACTTTTTCCGGCCATAAAATGTGCGCTCCGACTGGGATTGGGGTACTATATGGGAAGAAGCATTTGCTGGAAGCCATGGAGCCGATCGAATACGGCGGGGAAATGATCGACGATGTCGGGCTGTATGAATCAAGCTGGAAAGAGCTCCCGTGGAAATTCGAAGGCGGAACGCCGATTATCGCCGGTGCCGTCGGCTTGGCGGCCGCCATCGATTTCCTGGAAGGTATCGGGCTTGAGGAAATTCATCGCCACGAGACCAAACTCGCCGCCTATGCGATGAACCGCCTAGCGGAAATAGAAGGCTTGACGCTATACGGACCGCGCGAGCGCGAAGTCGGGCTGGTCACCTTCAACCTGCAGGACGTCCATCCGCATGACGTAGCGACTGTGCTCGATGCCTCCGGCATCGCCATTCGCGCGGGCCATCATTGCTGCCAGCCGTTGATGCGCTGGCTTGAGGCGAGCGCAACGGCCAGAGCCAGCCTGTATTTATACAATACGGAACAGGATATCGACCGACTGGCGGAAGCTCTAATCCAAACAAAGGAGTATTTTGGGTGATGCAACTGGACGATTTGTACCGCCGTGTCATAATGGATCATTATAAGAATCCGCGCAATCGCGGGAAGTTTGAAGAGGACGCCGTCACGGTCGACCTGAATAACCCGACCTGCGGCGACCGCATCTCCCTGCAGTTGATCGTTGAAGGGGATGTCGTCAAGGACGCCCGCTTTACCGGGGAAGGCTGCTCGATCAGCATGTCGTCGGCTTCGATGATGACGGAGGCCGTCAAAGGCAGGAATTTCGCGGAGGCGATGGATTTGGCCGGACGCTTTTCCCGGCTGATGATGGGCGAGACGGTGGATTTTGAAGATTATGAAGATATCGAGGCCTTATCTGGCGTTAATAAATTTCCTGCCCGTATCAAGTGTGCCACACTGGCTTGGAACGCGCTGAAAAAAGGAATCCAAGCGGAATCATAAACTTAAGGGGGTAGCCGAACATGGCCAAAAAAGCACCGGAAATGGAAGAGTATAAATACGGCTTCCGGGACGAACACAAGGCGATATTTCAATCGGGCAAAGGGTTGACCCGTGAAATCGTGACGGAGATCTCCCGGATTAAAGACGAGCCGGAATGGATGCTGAACTTTCGTCTGAAATCGCTCGAACAGTTTGAGAAAATGCCGCTACCGCGTTGGGGCGGAGATCTCGACGAGCTTGATTTTAACGATATTCAATACTATGTAAGACCTTCCGAAAAGCAAGGCAAAACTTGGGAGGAAGTGCCCGCCGAAATCAAGGAGACGTTCGACAAGCTGGGGATTCCGGAAGCGGAACAGAAGTTCCTCGCCGGCGTCTCCGCGCAGTACGAATCGGAGGTTGTGTACCACAGCATCCAAAAGGACCTTGAAGACCAAGGCGTGATCTTCATGGATACGGACTCCGCGTTGCGCGAATATCCCGAATTGTTCAAGGAATATTTCGGGACGGTCGTTCCTCCGGCCGACAACAAGTTTGCGGCTTTGAACAGCGCCGTATGGTCCGGGGGGAGCTTCATTTACGTACCGAAGGGCGTAAAGTGCGAGGTTCCGCTGCAGGCCTACTTCCGGATCAATTCGGAAAATATGGGGCAGTTCGAACGGACGCTTATCATCGCCGACGAAGGCAGCTTCGTGCATTATACCGAAGGCTGCACGGCTCCAATCTACAGTACGAACTCGCTGCACAGCGCGGTCGTCGAAATCATCGTGAAGAAGGATGCCCGCGTTCGTTACACGACGATCCAAAACTGGGCGCCAAACATTTATAACCTCGTTACGAAACGCGCGGTAGCCGAAGAGAACGCCAACATGGAATGGGTCGACGGCAACATCGGCTCCAAGCTGACGATGAAATATCCGGCCGTGATTCTGAAAGGCCGCGGCGCCAAAGGCAGCGTGCTCTCCATCGCCGTTGCCGGCAAAGGCCAGCTCCAGGATGCCGGCGCGAAAATGATTCACCTGGCGCCGGATACGACGTCGACGATCGTGTCCAAGTCGATCAGCAAGCACGGCGGCAAGGTCACGTACCGTGGTCTCGCTTCCTTCGGCCGCCAGGCAGAGGGCGCGAAGTCGAACATCAAATGCGACACGCTGATTCTCGACAACGAGTCGACTTCGGATACGATTCCGTACAATGAGATCATGAACGATAATATTGTACTGGAGCATGAAGCGACCGTTTCGAAGGTGTCGGAGGAGCAGCTCTTCTACCTGATGAGCCGCGGCCTGACCGAAGAAGAAGCGACGCAAATGATCGTCATGGGCTTCATAGAGCCGTTCACCAAAGAGCTGCCGATGGAATACGCGGTGGAAATGAACCGGCTGATCAAGTTCGAGATGGAAGGCAGTATCGGGTAACAGAGCGGCAAAACCAAAAGGAGAAGACCTTATCGGGTCCTCTCCTTTTTAAATTGCAAATCCGGCCAGCGTGTGGGATAGCGCAGGTTAACGGTTAACGGACCTAAGGGACGCTATTTGTTCTAAAAGAAAGAGATATGAATCGTAACGGACTCAAGGGACCTTATTTCGTTCATTTCAGCAAGAATGGCCTCATTTGAGACCCCATAACGCCCACTGAGTCCGTTACACCAGGAAATCTCCGGGAAATGAGTGAATAACGTCATTTGGGTCCGTTACGTTACGGTCGCATCCAGGCTAAGGCGAAATGAACCGGTCCTATTGCCGTATCGTCACACTTGTTCCAATCGGCACGATTCCCGCCAGCTCGATGACGTCGGGATTGTACATGCGGATGCAGCCGTGCGAAACCTCTTTGCCGATGGAAGAGGGATCGTTAGTGCCGTGGATGCCGTAGTGGGGCTTGGACAAGCCCATCCAGTAGGCTCCGAACGGTCCGCCGGGGTTTGGGGCTTTGTTGACGATCGTAAACGAACCTTCGGGCGTCTGGGTCAGCATCTTGCCGATCCCGACCGGAAACCCGCGAACCACGATATTATTGTCGAGCAGATACAGCATTCGATCCGACAAATCCACGATGATGCGGTAGTTCGGCATATTCGATTCGCCTCCCGTATTTTTTGCCTACAGTGTATGACGGATGGGCTAAGGTTGACTGGGCAAACGGTTGAATCGTTGTTATAGGAGCAAAATAAAACAACCCCCGGGTCGTATGACCGCGGGGGCAGCTCCGGTGGTTATATGTATACTTCCTCGATCGAGGTTTGGCGTTCTTTGGACAGGTCGACGAACCGGGAATCGGTTTTGACCAGAGGTCGAAAGAAGTCGCTTTGATTGGTCATGACGATGGATCCGACCTCGCCGGAACTCAGCAGCACTTTCTTGCCGATGAAGTTCGGCAGCAGGTGGCGGATCAGCGCCTGCGTCGGCTCCGGGCTGAGCTTGCCGAAGCTGAGGCTGTTGAGCTCGCGCAGGACGGATAAGAGCTCTTGCTTGGACCGGTAAACCCGGTTGGAGGTCATCGCCGAGTAGACGTCGGCAACGGCGGCGATTTTGGCGAACGGATGAATTTCATGATCGCGCAGGCCATTCGGATAACCGCTCCCATCTTCCCGTTCATGATGCTGCAGCGCCACCAAGGCGGCGATTTCATCGCCGGTAGAATTGAGGATAATTTCATGCCCGTAAGTGGTATGGAGCTTCACTTCTTCGAACTCCTCCGGGGACAGCTTGCCGGGCTTGGATAAAATGTGCTGCGGCACCTTGCATTTGCCGATGTCGATCAAATAGCCGGCTTTGCCGGCTTGGTAAGCTTCTTGCTTGGAATAACCGAGCCAGGAAGCCATATAATAGCAAAGCATGCCCACTTGCATGGAGTGGTTATATGTATAGTTGTCATCATCGCCGATCATCAGTAGCAAGGACACGACATCCTTCTGGGATTCCAGCTCTCCGATCATCGGTTGCATCAGTTGATCCACTTTGGCTTCATCGAACTTCCCGCTGGACAGCGCTTCCAGAAAAATTTCCTCGAATCCTTCCACGGCTTCGTCCAAATAAGGCCTGGCCCGATGCGCGGGATCGGCAAACCGCTCGGCGGACGGAAATTCGGCCATTAGGGTCTGAGGCTCGACATCGACGAAATCGATTCCATGCTGCATCAATTTGACAATGGCATCGCTGCTCAACGCGGAGCCTTTCTGCAATACGAAAACACCGATATGATTAAAAACATCATGTTGAAGACGGTCGCCGGGGTTGAGTTCCAATATATGTACTCTCAAGGACGATGACACCTCATAATCTTCAGTTTTCCTTTAATGATATCAGGAAATAATTGGGTTGACAATGAAAATTCTAGGTCATCCGTCGCTGGAAGGGACATGTTCGCCGGGAACGCGAGGGTCCCAAGGCCCGAGACCGTGGCCCTTCCATTCGGAGCCGTCTTCCCAGATCTCTTTCTTCCAAATCGGGACGATTTGCTTAAGTCTCTCAATCGCGTAACGGCTGGCCTCATAGCATCCGGCGCGATGAGGGGACGAAACGGCAATAACGACGCTGATTTCGGCAATGCCGACATGGCCGATCCGGTGGCTGATGGCGCAGCGCGTTCCCGGCCATTGCCCGGCGATTTCCGCGCCGATTTGCCGCAGCTTGGCCAGGGCCATCGGAATATAGGCTTCGTATTCCAGATGCACGGTGCGCTGGCCTTGCGTCCATTCCCGGGTCGTCCCGGTAAACGTAAGCGCGGCTCCATGATCGGGAGCGATGACTTTGGCCGTCACTTCCTCTATGGACAGCGGTTCCTCCGTGATGATGTACAAGTTGTCGTCCGTCAGGCTCGCCGGGGAATCATCGGGGACGGGTTGTCCTCCGGATACGGGCGGGATGAGGGCAACTTCATCCTGTTCGGCGATCAGGGTATCGCCGGCGGCGTATTCCTGATTCACGGCCACGAATGAAGCGGATATCAGATTGGCGGCGGAAGGGTAGGCTTCGGACAAGGCATCCTTCAATAATGCGGCGGTCACTTGCCGCTCCGGATGCGGGTAGGCGAAGCTTAGGCTGGAAGTGCCGATCCGGTCAGCCAGTCCGGCAAAAAGAGCGATGTTTATAATCATGGGAATCTCCTCGTAATGGTTTGTATGTAATATACATTATAACAAGACAACGATCAATTTTAAGGTATATAATACTCTTTGAACTCTAAAATTTAGAATAGGCCGGGTAGAATGAGAAGGCAAGGGGGGCGGTTGATGATGCCGGATACGAACCAGGAAACGTTAACGATTCTTTTTACCAACGACCTTCACAGTCATTTTGAGACGATGGGGCGCATCGCTGCGATGATCGACGAATTGCGCGCCGAGGCACCGGGCCCCACGCTCCTTCTCGATATCGGTGACCATATGGATCGCGCGGCGATCGAAACCGAAGGGACCATGGGACAGGCCAATGTGGATGTGCTCAACCTGACGGGGTATGATGCCATCACGATCGGCAACAATGAAGGGCTGACCTTTACGCCGGACCTGCTGGATCAAGCCTATGCGGGCCTGCTTAGCCCCGCGGTTTGCGGCAATATTTTAGAGATAGGGACGGGACGGCCACCGGCTTGGATGAATCGCCGACTCATCGTGCGCAAAGGCGGCTTTACGGTGGGGTTGGTCGCGGCGACGGCGGCTTTTGCCGAATTTTACGAGTTGTTGGGCCTGGAGTCGCTTAACCCCTTGGTGACGATTGCAAGGGATGTGCGCGAACTGCGCGGCGAGGTCGATCTCGTGATCGTCATGTCCCATTTGGGGCTGAACCTGGATCGGGAGTTGGCCGAGACGATTCCGGGCATCGATTTGATCCTAGGCGGCCATACTCATCATCTCCTGGAAGTTCCTTTGCGGATTGGCTCCACGACGATTGCGGCTGCGGGGAAATTCGGGCAATATCTGGGCCGAATCGTCGTTCGCCCCGCGTCTGAGGCTGGCCGCCGCTTCTCGTTGGACGGGACTTGCCTCGTCGTAGGGGACGGGCCTAAGCAGGAGCGGGTAGAGCAGGCCATCGCTTTGCAGCGGGAGGCCGCGGTTCTTCGGCTGAATCGTACGGTCGCCGTAACGGACCGGGCGCTACCGCTCGATTATGCCTCGGAATCGCCGTTCGGCAATCTGTTGGCTCAGGCCGTTCGCCATTATGCGGACTGCGACTTTTCACTGGTGAACAGCGGCCAGCTGCTTGCCGGCCTGCCGGCCGGCGAAATCAGCGAAGGGATGCTGCACGAGCGTTGCCCATCGCCGATCAATCCCTGCACGATGCGGCTGAAGGGCAAGGATATTTTATTTAGCCTGGAGCAGTCGCTGCTGGAGGAAATGACCGGCAAGGCGATTATGGGCTTCGGGTTCCGGGGCAAGGTGCTTGGCGGAATCTGCGTCGACGGCATGAACATCGTGTATGACCCCAACGCTGCGCCGTACCATCGCGTTGTCCAGGCAACCATCGGTGGGGCGCAGGTAGCGGAGGAGCAAGCCTATGTCGTCGGAACCCTTGATATGTTCTCGTTTGGCGTCGGCTACGAGCGCTTGAAACGGGGGACGGAGAAGCGGTTTATGCTGCCGGACTTTTTGCGCGACTTGCTGCGCCTGGAGCTGCAAACCGCCGGTGCGGTTGAAAGCTGTTTTCAATCCCGGTGGAAAAAAGTAGAATAACTTATAGTACAAATCCAAAAAAAGTCGGCTTTTTAGCACCGAGAAGGTTGGATGAAGTCACACTCGATTTAGGAGGATGGGATGAGTCTTATTGTCGCGATTATTTTAGCTATAGTGGAAGGTTTAACGGAGTTTATTCCCGTCTCGTCGACGGGACATATGATTTTGACCGCCAAGCTGATGGGCTACGACGATCAGTCGCCGGAGATGAAAACCTTTGAAATCGTCATTCAACTGGGCGCAATTTTGGCGATCGCTTGGGTATACCGGGAACGGATTCTGAATCTGCTCGGTCTGAGCAAAAAAGTAACGGTGGTCGACCGTCATGCGCCGGCGGGCCGCCTTGATTTGATCCATGTGATCTTGGGGATTTTGCCGGCCTTGGTCGTCGGTTTTTTCTTCCGCGATTTCATCAAAAGCCTGTTCAGCTCATCAACCGTGCTCTGGGCCTTGGTGGCCGGCGGCCTGTTCATGATTTTCGCCGAATGGTTCTCCAAAAACAAAGCGAAGATTACGGCCCCGGAGATCGATCAGCTTACATACAAACAAGCCCTCCTGATTGGCTTATACCAGTGTATTTCCGTACTGTGGCCCGGTTTCTCCCGCTCCGGTTCGACGATTGCGGGTGGAATGCTCAGCGGCGCCAGCTATAGAGCGGCGTCGGACTTTTCGTTCCTGATCGCCGTTCCGATCATGTGCGCGGTATCCGGCTACGAAATGCTGGACTCCTATCGCTATTTGACTTCCGACACGATCGGTTATTTTCTGATCGGCTTTGTCGTGGCGTTTATCGTCGCCTATGTGGTGGTAGTGGCGTTCCTGAAGTTGATCCATAAGATCCAGCTTCGCCATTTTGCTTACTATCGCTTTATTCTGGCTGCGCTATTCTGGATATTTATCATGCGTTGATCCGCGTTAAATGAAGTGGTTATCCGATAAACCGCTGATTCCAGAGGCAATCGAACTTATACAGAGACGGAAGTGGAACCATTGCGGTTAATACCTGTCGGCTCCCTGCAAGCCGGTATGAAATTAGGTAAAAAGATTTATAATGAGGACGGAATCGTTCTGCTGTCCGAAAATGCCGTGTTGAGCGACGCGGTCATCCGGCGCCTGCAGCACCACGGCCTGGATTTTGTCTATATTGCCGATGCTCGCACGGATGACGTGACCGTTCAGGAAATGATCGAAGAGGAAACGCAGCGGCGGGCGCTTAGCGAAATCCGGACGAATTTCCGGAAATGGTCGGCTCCGGCCGTCAAAGGGATGGTTTATCCTTTTCTGGGCAAAACCTTCTCCGGCCTGATCGAATCGATCATGGACGATCTCAGCTCAAGGGACGATGCCATGATCATGATGATGAATATCAACAGCATGGATCATTATTTGTACCGCCATTCCTTGAATGTGTGCGTCTATACGCTGTTGCTGGGACAAATGCACGGGTATAGCAAGGATGAACTGACCGTGCTGGGGCTTGGCGCATTGCTCCATGACATCGGCAAAACGAAACTTCCGTTGGAACTGCTGACGAAGCCTTCGAAATTAACGGACGAGGAATACGAACTAATTAAACGGCATCCCGATCTCGGCTTCAAAATGCTGAAGGATGAGCCGGGCATCCCTTTGATTTCGGCGCACTGCGCTTTTCAGCATCATGAGAAGATGGACGGCAGCGGCTATCCCCGCGGCATCCGCGGCGACGAAATCCATGAATTCGCCCGCTGGATCGCAATCACGGACGCCTATGACGCCATGACGACGCACCGCGTATACCGTAGGGCTCTTCTGCCGCATCAGGCGCTTGAGGTCCTGTATACGGGCAGCGGTCATTGGTACGAAAAAGCGAAGCTGGAGGTTTTCCGCGACCGGGTGGCGATCTACCCGCTGGGGATGACGGTCAAGCTCAGTACGGGCGAAACCGGCGTGGTCGTCAAGATTCACGGGCATATGCCGCAGCGTCCTGTAGTCCGGGTGTTGACCAATCCGCTGGGCGAGGATCTGAAATCGCCTTACGAAGTTGATTTGTCCGTTCAGCTGTCCATCGTGGTGGCGGAAGTGGACGGAATGGGAATGGTGATGGATGCATGATGGAAATAACCAATAAACGCCCCGGCTTTGCCGATCTGTCGATTAGCCCGAGTTACGATCCTTGGGATCCGATTCTCTCTTTGCGCGAACATGGGCGGCATGTGCTGACCAGCGTCGAGCTGACAGTGACGAACCTGTGCAATATGCGTTGCGAGCACTGCGCGGTCGGGGACAGCCTGGTCATGAAAGAGCCGGAGCAGTTGCCCCTTCCCCTGATCTTGAAGGCGCTGGACGAAGTGGAGCATTTGCGGACGATCAGCATCACGGGGGGAGAGCCCACGTTCCGCCGCCAAACCGTCGAGGAGAAAATCATTCCTCTGCTGAAGTACGCCAAGGCGCGGGGCATCCGTTCGCAAATCAACTCCAACCTGACGTTGGATTATGAACGTTATGAGCAGTTGCTCCCTTTTTTGGACGTGATGCACATCTCGTTCAACTATACGAGCGGGCGCGATTTCCATGAGGTCGGCTTTGCGCGCAGCGGCCATCCGGTCAAACCGGAGGTTGCCTACAAAATGTATGATACAATGATGGAGAACACGCGTAGGCTGAGCGAGGCCGGCATGTTCGTTTCCGCGGAAACGATGATCAATTACCGCACGCACCGCAAGCTCCCGGAAATCCACAAGATAATCGCGGAAATGGGATGCAGGCGGCATGAGGTGCATCCGATGTATGCGGCCGATTTTGCCGAAGGCTTGCCCGTCTTGGCGTTAAGCGATATGCGCACGGCGATTCACTCGCTGCTGGATGAGCGTGATCCGTCGCTATGGATGCTGTTCGGCACACTGCCTTTTTTTGCCTGCAATCCGAACGGGGAGGATCTTTCGCTGTTGCGCCGCTTGCGCAAGGAGCCGAACGTCACGGTCCGCAACGATCCGGATGGCCGCAACCGGGTAAACGTGAACATGTTTACCGGCGACGTTTACGTGACGGATTTTGCCGCCATCCCGGCTTTCGGAAACATGCGGGAGGGACGCCTGGATGATATTTTCGGCAAATGGCTGACGGAGCACCCGCTGAATCAGAAGGTAAATTGCCATTGCGACGCGGCCGGCTGCTGCGGCCCGAATTTGCTGGTCGCCGATATGTATTACAAGGATACGGATTTCAAAAACCGCCAAGCAGTTGAATTTTGATCACGATCTTACTTAGGAAAGAGGCGTTTTCAGTGCCTGTGTCACCGGATGGTCATACCGAATTTGAAATCGGAAAGTTGATTTTGAATTTGCTTATCGTCTTTATCCTCGTTTTTCTGAACGGCTTTTTCGTTGCTGCCGAATTCTCGCTCGTCAAGGTCCGCCAATCCCGGCTGACCCAGTTGGCCAGGGAGGGGAATCGCCGGGCAAACTATGCCCTGAAGGTCAACAAGCGGCTGGATACCTACCTGTCGGCGACCCAACTCGGGATTACGCTCGCTTCGTTGGGACTTGGCTGGGTCGGCGAACCGGCGGTATCCGAGCTGTTGATCGAGCCGATCATGCACAAAATAGGGATGACGGACCCCACGCTGATTTCCACGATTTCGGTGGCGGTTGGATTTGCGATCATCACTTTTTTACATATCGTCATGGGCGAGCTGGCGCCAAAATCGTTGGCCATTCAGAAGTCCGAGGATACCTCGTTATGGTTGTCGTGGCCGCTGCTCATGTTCTACCGATTGTTCCTGCCGATTATTTGGCTCCTGAATTCGGCGGCCAACGGAGCGCTGCGCCTGATCGGCATCGAGCCGGCCGGCGAAGGCGAAGTGGCGCACTCCGAAGAGGAGATTCGCATCCTGATGAATCAAAGCGCCAAAAGCGGCGTGATCGATAAAGATGAGATGAAGCTGATGGATAACATCTTCGATTTCTCCGACATGCTGGCCCGCGAGGTCATGCTGCCGCGGACCGACATGGACTGCCTGTATACGAACCTGAGCTGGGAAGAAAACATGAGAATCGTCAGGGAGACCAAGCATTCCCGGTATCCGGTCGCGGTGGAGGATAAGGACCAGATCATCGGCTTCGTCCACATCACCGACCTGTTGCTGCCGGATCCGGAGAAGAAGCTGGATTTGGCCGAGATGGCACGTCCGATTCTCAATGTACCGGAATCGATGGAAGTCAGCCATGTGCTTCGCTTAATGCAGAAGAAGCATTCCCAGCTGACGCTGGTCGTCGATGAATACGGGGGAACGGCGGGTCTGCTGACCGCGGAGGAAATCCTCGAAGAGATCGTCGGCGATCTGCATGACGAGTTCGAAGACGAACGTCCGGAAGTGGAGAAATTGACCGAAGGCGTGTATTCGGTGGATGGACGACTATTGATCGAAGAAGTCAACGATCTGATGGGCAGCGAGATCGAAGATGATGAGGTCGATTCCATCGGGGGCTGGTTGTTCAAGGAACTCGAAGGCGCGCCGGTCAAAGGAAAAAAGAAGCAGGTCGACCGCTTTCTGTTCGAGGTCGAGGAATCCGGCCGCCTGCGCATTACCCGCGTGAAAGTGATCCGCTTGGCCGTAGAGGAGCCGGAAGAGGAAACCGAAGACGAATAGGTGGACAAGCTCCGCTACAACCAAGACGCCGTTTCTCCTGAACTGGAGATACGGCGTATTTTTTTGCGAATTTTGCGGAGTTCCGGTTCATTATTTGGGCGATCGTCATATGTTAGTGGTAGGATGCAGGGAAAATATGGTCTCCCTGATTGCATGAAATTGTCCTGGAAAAGGAGGAAGTTTCTTTGAGCCATCCCCAAGAGCGTGTGTGGACCCCTTTTATTGGCCCGTTTGATCCTTGTCCGCCGATTACGCACAAAACCTACAGTACCCCTCCGCAGCTGTTTATCCATTTTCAGCCCCCGAATCTTCCGCAGTTCGGTCTTATGGAAGCCTTGAAACGCGGCACGTTATGGCCGGCGTTGTACAGCCCTTACGAATCCAAATGGGGAAAAGGACGGTGATCCCATGATGGAGAATCCCAACAATCAACCTTTCGACCAGGAATACTACGAAATGCTCGAGAAGCTGCAAGCGCTCGACTTTGCTCTGGTGGAGCTGAATTTGTACCTCGACACGCATCCCGACGATTTGGCGGCGATTCAGCAGTTCAATCAACTGACTCAGGAACGGACGCAGCATGCAAACCATTTTCAGCAGCTTTACGGCCCGCTGCAAAACTTCGGGCGCAGCTTTTCGAAGTTTCCCTGGGAATGGTCGAAAAGCCCTTGGCCTTGGCAGGTTTAACCTAACCTGCCTTCGATGTTATGGAAGCTAAAGGAGGTTAATCAGGCGATATGTGGGTTTATGAGAAAAAGCTGCAATACCCGGTTCGTGTAAGCAAATGCGATCCCCGGATGGCCAAACTGCTCATTGAGCAGTACGGCGGGGCCGATGGGGAGTTGGCGGCGGCGCTGCGTTATTTGAATCAAAGATATACGATTCCGGATAAGGTGATCGGGCTGCTCAACGACATCGGTACCGAAGAGTTCGCCCACCTCGAGATGATTGCCACAATGGTTTATAAGCTGACGAAGGACGCGACGCCGGAGATGTTGAAAGCCGCCGGCATGGATCCGTATTACGTCAACCACGACAAGGCGCTGTTCTATGAGAACGCAGCAGGCGTGCCGTGGACGGCGACGTACATTCAGGCGAAAGGCGACCCGATCGCCGACCTGTACGAGGACATCGCGGCCGAGGAGAAAGCGCGAGCTACATACCAGTGGCTGATCGACATGACCGACGACGTCGACATTCAGGACGGCCTGAAGTTCCTGCGCGAACGCGAGGTCGTCCATTCGCTGCGGTTCCGCGAAGCGGTGGAGATTTTGAAGGAGGATCGGGAGCATAAGAAGTTTTTTTGAATAATGGCATGATCGCAGGGATTTGTTAGCCGACGGCTACGGATCCCTTTTTCAATACGATGCGCATATCGACGCACCTTTAGGATTGGGTTCTTGGATCGCATCTCGTTGTTCTGTCAACTGCTTTGCACGATTATCCCTTTTATTAAGGAGCAGCGGCAAGGGGCTAGGGTAAGGGATAAATAAGAAAATAAATACCAAAGTATCTTGCTCTATTCCTCTCGTCCGGTCTGTTTCACTTCGCCTGCCTGCTTCCTTCTCTTAAACTTGCATCTTTGTCCTAACCCCTCGTATACTCTCAATCCTATCTGCTTCTCCACCAAATACTTTCTTCTCCCGAGCTAGTCCGCTTCTCTGCTCCCTGATCAAATGGGATAATCGTGCAAAGAACGTCCGGACAGCAAGTGTTGATCTGCCGCTTAAACCGGTTGCCGCTTGACACCTCAAGATGATCGCCACGATAGTATACAAACTGACGGAGAACGCAACACCGGAAATGTTAAAGCGGCCGAGCTGTACGAGGGCGGAAGCGTTATCGTTCAGCAAGTTCGCGAGATTGCGCATCATTCCCTCCACGTTGTTTGGATTGGCCAACTGCAGCGAACGGCTGCGGCGGGATTAAAAGATTTCCGACACTTCGATCAGCCGGATTTCGAAAGGCTCCAAAACCGCGTGAACGGTTAACTCCTCGGAGGAGGTGCCGAGTTCCTTCTCGATTTTCGGAATCGAAATCCGCTGGAGATACTTGATGTCGTCACAGGAAAGCTCTTCCGTTTGTCCCAGATTCAACGCGTTATCGTAGGCGCTGCCGTAACTGCGATTCACGATGGAGTGCTTGATTTCAAAGCTGCCGGCAAGGGGAGCGAGCTCCAGCCGGAATTCGCGCTTCGCTTTGTTGGGGAAATGCGAGTAACGTTCCTTGTGCGAGATGCTGATCGAAATGCCGTTCGCGTAAATGTCGTCGTAATGGTGATAGTTGTACAGCAAAATCTGGTAACGGTCCTCTTGTTTAGTGATGAAGTAGCCGTCTCCCCGCTCCACGAGGAAATCCCCCAGCTTGTTCAAAAAGCAGAAGGCATGGTAAGCGGGTTTCATGATGTTGTTGAACGTAAACAAACCGAGGCCGCCATGAAACACTTGGCGCGGAAGCCGGTTTTCTTCGTGCAGATCGGTCAGGAGCCAGTAGCCGAACGAGTCCAAACGGTCGTAATTTTCCGTAATATTTTTGATGACGTAAGAAGATTTGAAGCAGGTGTCGCTCATTAAATCCTTGTGCGAAACCGTCGAATTCCATTCGGTCAAATAAACCGGCAAATCCGCCAATTCCGCTACCCGAAGCCGGTACTGGAGCCGGTCGATAAACTGCTTGAACGAATCCGTGACCGGACTCAGATTGAGCTGCTTGTCCATGCTGAGTTGATCGCCTTGCGGAACGAGATCGATATCGTAATAGTGAATCGTGATAAAGTCGGGCAGGCAATCGTTGCCTTGGCTGAACGCAAGAAACGAAAACAGCCAGTCCTCGCTTTTGTTGTAGGTCGAGAAAGCCGCCGGTCCGCCGAACGGTAGCGCGGGGTCGATCTTTTTTACCGTCTCGTACGTGTTTTTGTACAGCGAGAAAAACGTTTCGTCCTGCTTGAAGCCAAACAGCAGGTTGGACGAGCTGGGTTCGTTCCATACGCAGAACAGCCAACCGCGGACTTCTTCCACGCCGTATCGGCCGATCAGGTGCAGCGTTAACGCTTCGACCAACCGGTTCCATTTATCCATGTCCTTGGGAGGGCTGGTGTTCATATTGGCGTAGAAAACGGTTTTGGACAAGTCACTGGCCAGCTTTGTCGGCATAAATGAAAATTGCACGAGCGGCTTCAGGCCAACCGAAAGCAGGAAATCAAATGCGCTGTCGATCATTCGGAAATTGTACAGGGGCCTTCCTTCGGCGTCTTCGCCGTATACCATAAGATCATCGTCCAGCAAACCGTGCATTTTGATGTATTTAAAACCGATTTCCCGCTGTGCGGTGCGCAAGGCTTCCTGAACGTCGGCATACAAAACTTCTTTGACGCGGCTGACCCCGATGAAGTTTTTGAAATGATGGTGCAGCTTTCCGGTTGGCTTCGACAAGTCGATCCGGATCGTCGAGGAGAAACGCTGCATGATCTTCCCCGGCGTTGCGAAGGAAGAAGGTTCCCCCAGATTGTTCTCGATAAAACGGGAAATTTCCTCATGATAGGAATGCGGCTCGTCCTGATAGTAGTTCACCGACTTTTCCTTGGTCGCCTCGATGCTTCCCGACACCTCTTCGGCGTGTTTCTTGCGCCAGATGCTGGGAAGCTCCCCGTATTTCTCCCCGAAAGCCGTTACGAAGGATCGCACGTTGGGAAAACCGTTTTTGGCGGCGATCTTGTCGATCGTCAAAGACTCGTTTAACAAATCGTTAACGGCATAATGCAGACGCAGGTCTTTCAAATATTCGCTGAAGGACAGGCCCAATTTCTTCTTGAAATATTTGGACAGGTAAGGAACGGACAGAAACTCCTGCTTCGCCACTTCCTGCAAGGAGATCGGTTCCCCGTAATGGCTGTTGACATAATCGAGAATCCGCCGCAGCCGGTCGAGCCCTTCCTTCGGCTGCCGGGGCATTTCCTGCTCGTCGCTGCTAAAGTGGGTGCAGAGCTCGTAAATCAGCTCGTACACGAGAGAAGCGTTCTTCAAATCGACGAATTCGGAGGCACTGATGTTGTGCTGCAGGATTTGGGCGACGATCCGTTTGATGTTTCTGAACATCCCGGGATCGTCCGTTTTGGCGGTGTTGCAGTCAAAATACATTTTTTTGATGTCGACGACGACTTCCTTCAACAGCTCGAGCTTGATTTGCAAGGCGACCATGGTGGCGTCATCGGAATGCAACTCATGCACCTCGTTGGAATTGATGAGAATGAGGTCTCCCGCGCCCAGGCGGTAGGAAGCGTTGCCCACGTTAATGTCCACCTGGCCCTTCATGGTTACGATAAGCTCCAACGATTGATGCCAGTGCCGGCTGACGCTGCCGATCCGGTGCAGGAAAAATTTGATGGGAAGCTTCTTGGGAAAGTTGATGATTTCATGACGAGACTCCAAGGTCATGCACTCCTTGATGGTTGGTTTTTTAATTCGATGCTTTTTTCAGAGTGTACTAAATATTAATGTAATCCACAATACTAAAGAGTGAAATGTTGGAAAATGGTGATTTAGGTTAAAAATTTGCTCTAGTTATAGCAAAACATATAGTTATTATTTGCTCTTGGCTATGATAAAATGTCTTGTTCAAGAACCTGCGGACAGACATGGAATGCAGCATGATCAAAGTACTTGGCGTAGAGCGTTATTTTGCTTTTATGACCCGCCCCAAGGTGAATTATTTAATTTCGCGCTTCTTTCATGGGCGTTTGGCAATAATGATTGGTTAAATTTTTGCCCTAATGAAGATAAATGAATCAGTTATAGCCGATTCTTAATCATGTTACACTGGGGCTGCGGGAAGAAAGCGATATCAAGGATTGAAGGAAGGTAGACATGGACAAACCCGTTTTTTTAGAAACGAGAAACATCGTGAAGAGGTTTAATGAGGTTTTAGCCGTGAACAAGGTTAGCATGAAGATTTATCGCGGCGAAATCCGGGGGCTGATCGGTGAAAACGGTTCCGGGAAATCGACGATCTCCGCTATGATCAGCGGCTTGCTTCCGACGACGGCTGGGGACATCTCTGTCGAAGGTGTGCCGTATGTTCCCAAAAATCCGCTGGATGCCCGGGCCAGGAAAATCTCCATGATCGTGCAGGAGACCGGAACCATCGGCGAGTTGTCCATCGCGGAAAATATTTTCCTGGGGGATGAGAAACGCTTTGCCCGGAACGGTTTCGTTGATCGCAAGCGGATGTATCAGGAAGCGGAGAAAGCGCTCGACCTTGTCGAATTCGGCGAGGTGGACGTGTCGCAGCCGGCCTTCACGCTGAACTTCGAGCAGCGGAAGTTGGTCGAAATTGCCAGAGCCTTGTATCACGACCCGGAATTGTTCATTGTAGACGAGACAACCACCGCATTGTCGCACGACGGAAGACTTTTGATCCATCGCTTGATGCGCAAGCTGCGCGATCGAAATAAAGCGGTGCTGTTCATCTCCCACGATCTTCCCGAACTGATGGAGGTTTGCGACGTGCTGACCGTGATGCGGGACGGAGATTTGATCACGACGATCGACCGCTCTGATTTCGAGGAAAATCATATTAAGCAATCGATGGTTGGCAGAGTTATTGAAGGGAACTACTACCGAAGCGATGCCTGCGCCTCGCGTGGGGAGCAGGCGATGATCCGCGTAAACGGCGTTCACACCTCATTGCTTTGCGATATCCGTTTTGAGCTGTATCAAGGAGAGATCCTGGGCATCGGCGGTTTATCGGGGAGCGGGATGCATGAGGTAGGAAAGGTGATTTTCGGCGAAATCAAGCCGGAGCGGGGAGAAGTGATCGTCTACGGGGAGAATGGCGACGGGACTTTATTTCCGCACGCGGTGAAAAACGTCCAAACCGCAATCGCCAATCGGGTCGGTTATGTGTCCAAGGATCGGGACCGGGAAACCTTGATCATGGAAGCTTCGATCAAGGAGAATCTTGTGCTTTCCGCACTCGGAAAGCTGACCAAGTTCGGCCTCGTATTGCCCGGAGCGGAGAAGAAATTCGCCCGAAAGCAAATAGAGGGACTGAATATCAAGACAAGCGGGATGAATCAGCGGGTAGGGGAGTTGTCGGGGGGGAACAAGCAGAAGGTTTCCTTCGGCAAGTGGATCGGAAATGATTCCAGAATCTTGATTCTCGACAGTCCGACCCGCGGCGTCGACGTCGGCGTCAAGACGACGATGTACCAACTGCTCTACTCGCTCAAACAGCAGGGATACGCCATTTTGATCATTTCGGAAGAACTCCCGGAATTGATCGGAATGAGCGATCGGATTCTGGTCATGAAGGACGGAAAAATCAATAAGGAATTCCGGCGCGACGAAAACTTGAACGAATCCATGCTAATCGACTACATGATTTAGGCAAGGCGGTGAGAAAGAACGATGAAACAATTTATCATAAGGCATCAAAGCGCGCTGATCCAATATGCCGGCTTGGTGCTCGTGCTGCTGGTGTTCGCGTTCATGACGGACGGAGCCCTGTTGTCCGAATTTAACATCCGGACGATTCTCAAGCAGCTCGTTATCCTGTTCACGATAACGGTCGGCATGATCTTCATTTTTTCGCATGGCGGGATGGATGTTTCGGTAGGGGCGGTTCTTGCGTTAAGCTCGATGGCTGCCATATATGCGCTGAATGCGGGAGCGCCTTTGGCGGTCGGGGCTCTCGTGGCGATCTTGGTATCTGTAGTCTGTTATTTGCTCAATGTGCTGATCGCCAACCAATTTGGCCTTATGGCGGCGATTTCTTCGCTTGCGGTGATGATTGCGGGCAGGGGGATCGTGACTTATCAGGTATCGACCTCGGTTTCCAAAATCGCTTTGGCCGATGCCGGGCCATTAAGAGCCCTGGGGCGGAACGTGCCGCTGATCGTCACGATTATGGTGCTGGTGGGCGTGGCTGGCTACGTGCTATTTCATTTGACCAAAATCGGCAAACAAAACAAAGCGATCGGCGATAACCCGTTGGCTGCTTCGCAGAGCGGCGTACGGTTGAAGAGGATAAAGGTGATCGCTTATCTATCGGCGGGCATCCTGGTCGGGTTTGCCTCGATCCTTTCCTTGTCCCGTTCGGCGGTTATTAGCGAAAACACGGGGATGGGCCTGGAGATGGACGTGATCGTCGCGCTTATCCTTGGGGGAATGGCGCTAAACGGGGGCAGCCGCTCCAGAATGAGCTCCGCGTTTGTCGGCAGCATTACGCTAGTACTGTTGAACAACGGCTTGGTAATGGTGGGCGTTCCGCCCGAAGTGGTTTCACTGGTCAAAGGGATGATTTTCCTCATCGTCGTGTTCCTGCTTCTACGGAGGCCCGGCGGCGAGGTCATGCCAAGATAAACCAATCAAAACAGAGAAAAGGGGTAAAATCGATGAAAAGTAAACAGTGGGTATTCTCTTTAGCCGCCTTGATGTTGCTGATCAGCGTCGTTCTGGCCGGTTGCGGCGGGAGCGGTAACAGCGCTAAAGGAGATGCGGGCGGAAACTCAAAAGGCGACTATACCATCGGGGTCATGCTTTACAATTACACGGATATTCAAGGCCAGCAAATTAAAGCCTACTGTTCCTATCTGGAGGACCATTTCAATGTCAAATTTAATTTCGCTACGGTAGGCCCCAGCGAAGAGGGACATATCAGCGGCCTGGAAAACCTGCTTGCCTCCGGGGTCGATGCCGTAATCAGCGGCTATGATACTGCCCTGGAGCAAAGCCTCAGCCTCGTCGAAGAAGCCGGCGTATATTATGCGGTCGCGCTTGGCGAGGTCGACGAAAATGTCTCGAGCGATTATTTTGTGGGCGGCATCAAGCAATTCGGCGAGAACCCGGAGGAACTTGGCGCCAAGTATGCCGAACAGGCGTATGCCGCCGGCGTGAAACAGATCGGGATGACGTCTTTCCTGGAATTCGCCTTTGTGGACGCTCCCGCCATTATCAAGGGCTTCACGGATAAAATGGAGGCGCTTGATACCAAGGGAGAAATTACGGTCTACCCGACCGAATTCCATTCGTTTGCTCCGGAAAATGCGGCGGATGCCGTCACCAAGGTGATTTCCGATCACCCGGAGGTGGATGCGATTTTCGGTTTGGGCTCCGGCATGGATTATGTATATCCGGCGATCCTCAACAGCACGAAGCCCAATATCCCCCTGTTGGCGCTTGGCTATAACGATACTACGGAAGAAGGGTTTGAAAGCGGCAAAGTCCTTATGGCCGGAACGAACAACTACGGTCAGGTTATCGCCAATTCGTTTGCGCAAATTTACGATCGGCTAAACGGGAAAACCTACGCGGATTGGAAGCCGAACGGCTATGTCAATTATGTAACCATGACTTCAATTGAAGAGGTCAAAGACTTCAAAAACTATATTATTCCTGAGGATAAATCGAATGGCCCAGTGACGGCTGACGAGTTGAAAAACGTGATGTTGACGTACAACGATGCAGCCACTTGGGCATCGTTGCAGGAACTGACGAGCCGAACGCTTGCCGAGATCAAGGCGGCCAGAAATTAAACCATGCTTGCTTGGGGAAGAAGTCTGACGGGCAAGCGGATAATGGAGTGAAAATATGCGAGTCTTGATTAAGAAACAGGCAGTGAACCTCCTGAAAACCTTCATGTTTCCGATCGCGGTGTATCTCGGCATTCTTATTGTGACGCTTCTCATGGGCAAAACGGGGTATATCTCGGTTGGCGCTTTCGACCGGATTGTGAGAGGCAGCGTGCTGACAACGATCACGGCGTATGCCATTGCGCTGCCTCTATCCGGGGGAAGGTGGGATTTTGCCCCCGGCATAATCATCATGCTTGCCGGCATTATCGGCAGCAATTTGACGATTGATCTGGGGCTCGGGCCGGTTATGCTGCTGGCGATCACCATTGCCGTTGCGATTCTCCTCAGTCTGTTCGAAGGTTTGCTTTATTTATGGATCCGAGTGCCGACGATTATCGTTTCACTTGGTGTGGTTATGATGTACGAGGCCGTATCCGGCGTCGTGTTCGGCGGTTCGGGAACACAACTTTTCATGCATGCCAACTTGACCGTATTCGCCAGACCTCCTTTGATCTATATCGTGCTCGCGCTGATTATGGTGTTATTTTACTACTTGTTGAGTCATACCAAATTCGGCTACGATACGAGATCCTTGTCGGCGAATCCAAGACTCGCAGTCAATATGGGCGTGAATGAGAAGAAGAACATGTTACTGACCTATTTGGTGGTCGGTGCACTGCTGGGAGTCGCTGCCGTCCTGAACGCTTCCACCGTGTTGGTATCGCCTGCCGGAAATCTCAGTTCCACCGCTTTGATGTTCTCCTCTATGGCCCCTGTATTGATGGGGCTGTACCTGGCGCAATTCACGAATTTACCGTTGGGCATTTTTGCGGGAGCGCTCGGAATGAATGCCTTGTCCTACGGGATGGTGGTGCTGGGGATCAACAGCTCCCTGCAAACCGTCATCGTTGGGGTGTTTATTGTCGTATTCATGGCGTATACCACGAATCAGGAGCGGATCCGGTCCTACCTTAACCGGATGAAAACGGGGAGCAGGGCGCAGGCCTAGGAAAGAAGTTGGGAGAGGAGAGAGAAGAAACCTATGGACATCAATCTGCTGCGGAATAAACCGTTTGATTTGCAGGATGACGATTTGGAATGGGTGAAGTCGACCTTTGAGCGGTTGACGACGGACGAAAAGATCGGCCAGTTGTTTTTTATGGTTGGCTACAAGCAGGACGAGCCGTTTTTAAAAAGGTTGGCCGGGGAACTTGGCGTGGGGGGCCTGATGTGCCGTTCGATGGACAAAGAGAGCGTGATGGCCACGGTTACGGCCTTGCAATCCTCCGCCCCCATTCCGCTGCTGATCGCGGCGAATCTGGAAGCCGGCGGCCAGGGAATTACGAAAGACGGAACGAAAATCGGCTCGAGTATGGCGATCGCCGCTACCGACGATACCGAGCTTGCTTATCAGTTGGGGAAGATCTGCGCCCTTGAAGGGAAAAGCGTCGGGGCCAACTACGCCTTCGCGCCCGTCGTTGACGTGGATTATAACTTTCGCAATCCGATTACGAATACACGAACCTTCGGCAGCGATCCGGAGCGGGTAAAGCGTATGGGCGCGGCTTATGTTAAAGGGGCCCAACAGCAGGGAATGGCTACATCCGTCAAGCATTTTCCCGGGGACGGCGTGGATGAAAGGGACCAACATCTCGTTACCTCCGTCAACACCTTTTCGCCCGACGAGTGGGACCGCACCTTCGGGAGCGTATATCAACACCTAATCGATGAAGGAGCCAAGACGGTGATGGTCGGGCATATCGCGCTGCCCGAATATTCGAAGAAGCTGGATCCGTCGCTCAAGGATAAAGATATTTTGCCGGCATCGCTCGCCAAAGAGCTGCTTAACGGCTTGCTTAGGGAGCGGCTTGGTTTCAACGGCTTGATTATGACCGATGCAACCACCATGGCGGGGATGAATATTCCGATGCCGCGAAACGAGTTGGTTCCGAGGTCGATCGAAAACGGGTGCGACATGTTTCTGTTCACCAAAAACCTGGACGAGGATGTCGCCTTCATGAAGCAGGGCCTGGAAAAAGGACTGCTTTCGGTGAAAAGGCTGGATGAAGCCGTGCTGCGCATCCTCGGGTTGAAGGCATCGTTAGCCTTGCATAAGAAGAATAACCTTCCGTCCCCGGAAACGGTGGAGGCGGTCTTGAAGAATGAGCGGCATTTGAGCATCGCCGAGCAGGTCGCCGACCGGTCCATCACGCTCGTAAAGGAAGAACCCGGCGTGCTGCCCATCACCAGCGATCGCTATAAGCGGGTGCTGCTTTACGATATCGAAAGCGAGGCGAACGCGCTTGGCTACAACAAATCGAGCGGGCTTGCGGCTTCATTTATTCCGTTGCTGAAAGCCGAGGGCTTCGAAGTGACGCGATTCGAGCCGAACGGCATCTACGAAGGGCTGCAGGGCTCGTTTACGGAGATGAAGGACCGATACGACCTGATCATCTATCTTTGCAACCTGGCGACCAAATCGAATCAGACCGCCGTACGCATCGAATGGATCAATCCGATGGGGGTAAACGTGCCCATTTACATGCAATCCGTTCCAACCCTGTTTATTTCGACGGAAAACCCGTATCATTTGCTGGATGTTCCTCGCGTCAAAACCTATATCAATACGTATGGGGTTAACGATTATACCTTGCCCATGCTGGTGCGAAAACTGTCGGGGCAATCGGATTTCAAAGGAATAAGCCCCGTGGATCCATTTTGCGGAAAATGGGATACCCGATTATAGAAAGAAGGAACACATGTGATACATGAAACGATAAAGCTATTCGAACACTCTTCGGCCACCTTGACGACCTACGTACAGGAAAACGGGGAGTTTGAGCGGAAAGATATGACCCGACCCGCCATTCTGATCTGTCCGGGGGGAGGATACGCCTTCATCTCCCAAAACGAAGGAGAACCTGTGGCGCTTGCATTTGCCAGAATGGGGTATCATGCGTTTGTGCTGAAATATTCCGTTAAGATCGAGAACCCGTTTCCGACGGCGCTTCGGGAACTGGCTAAAGCAATGTCCATCATTCGGGATCGGGCCGACGAATGGCTGGTGGATGTAAACGACATCAGCGTCGCCGGATTTTCGGCCGGCGGAAATTTGGCCTTAAGCCTCGGTATTTATTATAAGGATGCATTGATTACCGGCGAGATCGGACTTACCCCGGAGCAAATCAAGCCGAATCAGTTGATCCTCGGTTATCCGGCGGTTACTTTGGAGCCGCGGTCGACGGAAACCCCGCCTTTTGTTATCGAGCTGATGGAAAAGGGGCTAATGCCGGATTTTCGCGGCCCGAACATCCGGGAAATATTGATGGGCAAGGAAAATTTGACGGAAGAGGAAGAACGGTCGCTTAATCTCCTGCAATACGTAAACGGGGATACGCCCCGCACATTTATCTGGGGGACTTACGAAGACAGCGTCATTCTGCCGACCGATTTGCTTGGTCTGGCCGGCAAGCTGTTTGAACATCAAGTGCCTTGCGAACTGCATTTATTCGAAAAAGGGCCTCACGGCATGTCACTTGGCGATGCAACCGTGAAACCGGAGGAGCAGGTCAAAGCGTTAAGCCTCGGAGCTTGGGTCGAATTAAGCGCGAAATGGCTTGAGCAAGGGAGAGGTTAAGGAGCATGCAACCGCAAGCATTCATTTTTGATCTGGACGGCGTCATCACGGACACGGCGGAGTTCCATTATCTGGCTTGGAAGCAAATTGGAGCGGAGCTTGGCATTGAAGTGGACCGCAAACTGAACGAGCGGCTAAAGGGCGTAAGCCGCATGGAATCGCTGGAGCGGGTGCTGGCGGCCGCTCCCCGGCCGCTTGACCTGTCCGCCGGTGAAAAGGAACAGTGGGCGACCCAAAAGAATTTGCTCTATCAGGGGCTGATCGAAACGATCCGGCCAAGCGATAGGCTGCCGGGGATCGACGAGCTGCTGAAGAGTATCCGGAACGCGGACCTCTTGCTGGCTTTGGGATCCGCAAGCCGGAACGCGAAGGTTGTTCTGGAACGGCTTGGCCTGGCCGGCGCGGTTGATTATATTGTCGATGCCGGTCAGATCCGCTTTGGCAAACCGCATCCCGAAACCTTCATGAATGCCGCCGATTATTTCGGTATCCCGTACGAAGCATGCGTCGGCGTGGAGGACTCGGCAGCCGGCATCGAAGCGATCAACGCCGCCGGCATGTTTTCGGTCGGCATCGGGTCGCCGGATGCCTTGCGCGAAGCGAAGTATCTGGTCGCCGATACATCGGAGCTCACGTTGGGCGGGATTCTGGAAGCTTACCGCGGGGATGAGGATTGCGGGTCCCCGTTTCGGCTCTAATGGCGGCACTTCCATGGGCCGATCCTTTGAATGACGACCCCAGGAATGATCAACAGCAGGACAATGGAGCCGTAAACGCCGATGGTATAGCTGGTCGCGTAGATGAGACCGAACCCTTGGTGAAAAAGAAAAGTGAGAAGATGAATCAGCATATTCGTGAAACAAAAGGCGTAACTGCGGATCATCCAGCTTCGGTGCTGGACGATCCGTTTCTTTTTGATTTGTACGAGCGCCATGGCGGTGGAACCGGAAGTCGGTTGATAGCCTGAGTCCGCGAGCAAAGGAAAAACAGGTCTCCATCGCGATTCGTTCAACGGACGATTGCTTAATACGCGGCGATGCCCATCTGTTGGAACGGGCCCCAAGAACACTTCGATATTTTATTTCGTATAAATCGGCATCAACACTCCATCGACGAATTGGTCCAGATACGCTTTCGTTACATTTCCGCCTCGCATCATGTTCTCAAAACGCAATAAGTCGAACGGTAAACTCATTTGCATTACCGAGAGTTCGCCTTGAATCTCCCCTCGCCGTCTAGCAAACTCCAGTATCTTGTTCATGACCTCGATATTGCTTTCCTGCCCTCGGATGGAGAACTCCCGGAATTGTTCGTTTTTTCGGCTCAATTCGAACAAAATGGCGCTCGTAATTTCCGGGCCCACCGTATCTAAAAATTGCTGGTATAACTCTAAGACTGCTAATAAATCGGCTCGCAAATCCCCTTGTTCCTGAACTAAATCAATCAATCTCCCGCCGTGGGCTTGCGTAAATCTGTATTGTACCAACGCGTACAAGAGATCGGCTTGACTGTTGTAACGCCCGTAGATCACCGTTCTGCTGGTTTTTGCTTGTTTTGCAACGTTCTGAAAGGTCATATTCTCATACCCTAAGGTCGATAGAATCTCATAGGCCGCTTCCAGAATCGCCGCTTCCAATTGTTCTCCTCTTCTTCGTCCCCTAGCCATGAGTGCAACCTCCTGAGTGATTTCTATAGATTCATGATCTGAATAACGTACGAATTGTACTTTATTTTTCGCGGGATATATAATTCTACTTAAGAATAACATGCAAAATGTACTTTATATAGAGAGGCTGTGAACGATAAACCGGCATGAATAAAATATTAATCGTGGATGATGACCCTCATTTCCGCAGACTGATCACCGTTGTATTAAAAAAGGAAGGCTGCGAATTATATGAAGCTTCCGACGGAATCGAAGCGCTCTCCCTGCTGGAGACCGTAAAAGTCGACCTGGTCATTCTCGATGTGATGATGCCGAACATGAATGGCTGGCAATTGTGCCAAGAACTGCGGGCTCATTATGACCTCCCCTTGCTGATGCTTACCGCCAAAGGAGACCTTCAGCAAAAAGTGAAGGGGTTCCAATCAGGGACCGACGATTACCTGGTCAAACCTGTAGAGCCAATGGAATTAGTGATGAGAATGAAGGCATTGTTAAGACGTTATCAAATCGTATCGTCCCAAACGGTGAACATCGGCGAATTGTTCATGAACCGTAAGAACTATGAGGTTACCGTAGGCCGGGCAATCCTGTTTCTGCCGCTGAAGGAATTTGAGCTTTTATTCAAATTGGCCAGTCATCCCAACAAAACATTTTCGCGGGAAGAGCTGATTACGGACATATGGGGGTACGAGTTTGAAGGAAACGAACGGACGCTGGACGTGCATATCAATCGGCTGCGCCAACGTTTTCCGGAATCCGATCATGCCTTTGCCATCAGGACCCTGCGAGGTCTTGGCTACTGTTTGGAGGTGAATCCGTGAAAAAGGAAAATCATGTTCGGAACGATAGGAATGCCCGGGGCTTGACGGTATTGCTGCTTGTAAGTTTAGTAATTGCTTATATTCTTGCTTATACACTTTGCCGCATGACCGCTTCTCTTATGGGTTACGAGGAGCTTCATAGACCCACGTTTGCTTTTCTGATCCTTGTCCTTTTGATATGGATCGTATTCCTGTTGCTCATCGGTAGATATACGAGAGTACAGCCATCGTTTAAAACGAAGCTTTCGAAAAAAGAAACGATGATTGGAGGTATCGTACTCACCCTTGCCACACTGGCTATTATGATCGGCTGCGGCGCGCTGGCCGGGCTTTTTACGCAAATCATTTATTTTACGTTGGGCCATGTTCCGGCAAAGGAATCGATCTATAGACTGGGCCTCAATGGGTTGATTTGGCTGACTCTCTTATGGCTGGTAAGATCTTACCTCAAACGTGGGAATGTGGCAAAATATATCGATTTGGTTGCCGCCGTCATCCGGGTATTGGAGAGCATTGCCAGTGGCGACTACAAAGCCAGGCTGGAGGTTAAATTCAACGAAAACGAATCGTTTGGCGAATTAGTGAATAGCGTAAATAATATGGCCGCGGATTTGGAGCAGATGGAGAATATGCGCCAGGAGTTCATCTCCAACGTATCCCATGAAATCCAGTCCCCGCTTGCGTCCATCCGCGGATTTGCCCAGGTCTTGCAAAGCAGCGAGCAAGCAAGTCCCGAGGAGGCAAAAATCTATTTAGGCATTATTGAAACCGAAAGTGCGCGACTGTCCAAGTTGAGTGACAACTTGCTCCAGCTTACGGTTCTGGAATCGGAGAGTATGAAACTGGAACGTCGCCCCTACCGGCTGGATAAGCAATTAAGGGATTTGATTTTGGCTAGCGAACCGCAATGGAGAAGCAAAAGAATCGGTATGGAGGCTTCCCTGAACGAAGCAATCTGTACATTGGATGAAGACAGGATGAGCCAGGTTTGGACTAATTTGATTCACAACAGCATCAAGTTTACGCCCGAAGGCGGCAAGGTAAGGGTGGAGCTGCATCAACATGGCGCAAACATCGAGGTTCACATCTCGGATACGGGAATCGGCATTTCGGAGGAAGATCAGCAGCGTGTTTTCGAGCGCTTCTATAAAGCGGACAAATCTAGAGAGCATTCAACGAAAGGCAGCGGACTCGGTTTATCCATCGTCAACAAAATCGTTGATTTGCATGGCGGCGGTATTCGCTTGCGTAGTCAACCGGGTGCAGGCACAACAATTACTGTGTTTTTGTCAAATTGACATTTTATGGTATATTTGATTTAAATGTAGTTTACTCGCTTGTTGTATGATGAACCCGAGAGGGAGACGAATACAAACAAGGAGAGCTGTGCATGCCGGAAATGATACTAACGCAACATTTGTTCAAACGATACGGAAGTAAGACGGTCATTGACGATATTTCCCTGTCTGTCAACAAAGGGGAGATTTATGGCTTTCTGGGGTTGAATGGTGCAGGGAAAACAACGATTATTCGCCTTCTTCTGGGGATGATACGGCCTTCATCCGGGGGAGTTTACTTGGATGGGAAATGGGTTGAAAGCGGCGATCCCGGGTTGTGGGAAAATGTAGGTTATCTCGTGGAGACGCCTTATGCTTATCCTGCATTCACCGTACGGGAGAACCTGGAACTCATTTGCCGGCTTCGACGGATTTCCGGCAAAAAACCGGTTGATGAAGTGTTGCGGAAGCTGAATTTGACTCCTTATGAACATACGAAGGCGAAAGACCTGTCTTTAGGGAATGCACAGAAGCTTGGATTGGCGAAAGCGCTGATTCATAATCCGAGCATCCTGATTTTGGACGAGCCTACCAACGGACTTGACCCCGCCGGCATCTATCAGGTCCGAGAATTGCTGCAGGATCTGGCCGGCAATCATGGCGTAACGATCTTTATTTCCAGTCATATCCTGGAGGAGATGTCCAAGATGGTGTCGCGATTCGGAATCATCCATCAAGGCCGGATGATGCAGGAAATGAGCGCTAGCGAGCTGGATCGTCTTCGCAACAAACATCTGTGGGTGGAAACCCGTCACCCGGAAGCTGCAAGGGCTAAACTGGCGGAGGAAGGGTATTCCGTTCATTTGTCCGGCCAGGGATTACTTGAAGTGACAAGTGAGAAGGCTATTCGTCATCCGGAACAGATCGCGGAGCTGCTGGTACATGCCGATATGCCCCCAACCTTGCTGAAAGTGGAAGAAGAAAATTTGGAATCCTATTTTTTGAGAAGCGTCGGGATGATTGGAGGCGAAGCCAAGTGAATTATTTTATGGCTGCTTTTGGAGTCGAAACTTATAAATTGCGCCGTTCTTTGGTACCCTGGCTCACGCTTCTGTTTTTAATATTCGTCGTTTCGCAAGAAGCGGGCCAACCGGACTGGAACTCCTTTCTGGATGGAGCGGTTTACCGATTTACGATTTTGGGGTCCATCGGTTTTGGGTTCCTGACGAGTTGGTTGTTTGGCCGTGAATATACGGATCGCACCCTGAAAGATCTGCTTTCATTGCCGGTGTCGCGAATAAACCTGGTGCTGGCGAAATATGCTGCGGTTCTCGTATGCTGTTCGTTAATGGCAATCATCGTATTTGTATATGTGCTTGGCTTAGGAAGCATTGTGGGTTTGCCCGGATTTTCATGGGACGTCATCCTGCATGCCCTTGGCGTGTTCGCCTTGACTTCGATTTCCAATATCCTGCTTTGCACGCTTGTCGCTTTTTTGGCCAGTTGGTCACGCGGGTGGCTGGCTCCGATCGGGTTTGTATTTCTGACCCTGATCCTGGCGCTAAGTCTTGGGGGGAGTTCCCTCGGTCCTTATGTGCCATGGGCGATTCCGGCGCTGCAAACGGTGCAATTCGGTTTTGCGGGAGCCGAAGCCGGAGTTTTGAATATCCTAAGCTACCTTATTCTTGGCGTTGCCGGGTTTGCCGGTTTTATCGGCACATTAACGTGGTGGCGTTATGCCGACCAAAGATAACCTAAACATGATCCGCTTTTTTGGTCTGATCGTACATAAGGCGTTGCCTTTATGTACGATTTTATTTTTGGGTCCATTCAATTATATAATATAGGCATCGTATTCCGATAATTATTAAGTTAGGTGCTGATGAGAATGAATTTGTTGGAAAGATGGACCCGCGGCGCGAAATTCATTTTGATTTTGCTGGCCATCGTCTATGTATTTTCCTTGGTGAGGCCTTTTTTCCTCCCGATGCAAGCCGTGATCGGAGCCATTTTGATTCCGCTGCTGCTCGCAGGATTTTTTTATTATTTGCTTCGCCCCGTGGTCCTTTACATGGAACGGCATAAAATCAAGCGGTCTTTGGCGATCCTTATCCTTTATGTCGTCATGGCCATTTTAACCATTGCATTTATTGCCGGGGTATGGCCTCTTTTGCAAGCTCAGTTGGTCAATTTAGTGCAAAACATTCCCCAATTCGTGAATCTGCTTGACGCTCAACTGAAGGAGTGGGGAGAAACGCCTTTCCTCTCGTCCATTATTCCTTCCGATTCCGGCTTGGCCGCTAATTTTTCGGAGTACTTGAGCCAGGGGATTTCGTTTTTGACGAATTACCTGACCGGCTTCGTCTCTTTCCTGTCCCAATTCGCGATCGTGTTGTTTACCTTCCCGATTCTGCTCTATTACATGTTGAAAGAAGGCCACCGCTTCAAACGCAGCTTGGTCAAGCTCTCTCCCATTCGGTATCGGAAAGAGGTGTTTCGCGCTACCCGGGACATGGACAAGGCGTTAAACGATTATATTATCGGCCGGGTCATCGTGAATGCAGCCCTTGGCGTTCTGATGTTTATCGGCTTCCTAGCGATCGGGCTGCCCTATGCCCTTTTGCTGACGACGATTGCGGTCATTTTAAACTTTATACCTTTGTTCGGGGCGATTATTTCTGCCATTCCCATTGTTATCATCGGCCTGATTCAGTCCCCGTCGACAGGCGTTTGGGCGTTGGTCATTATTTTGCTGGCGCAGCAGATTCAGGATAATGTGATTTCACCCTATGTCTTTGGAAAAAAGCTGGACATTCACCCGGTGACGACGATTTTGCTCGTTTTGGGAAGCGGCAACTGGTTCGGCATCGTCGGCATGCTGGTCGTGATCCCGGTGTACATGCTGTTGAAAATCGCCTGGAAGCGGCTATATAAGTTGTTCGTAAGGTCTCATTGGGAAGCTTTGTGAGTGTTTAAAGCGCTCAACTAATGAAGAATGGCTGCGCAGGGATAACCTTCCCGCCAAGCTTGTGTTATAATCGGGTTAGTTTTTGGCCTGCAAACAAAATTTTGAACAGGAAAGGGTGCCAGGAATGAAACGGAGTACAATCTGGACGGCTGTGGGCGTTGTTGCCGTAGTCGCCGTAGGAACCTTCTATATATTGACAGGAGTAGGGGACAAGGGCAACGCGACGCAAGAGCTCGACGCCCAAAGCCTCAAGCAGCTCGTTCATGATTACAGCGTCCGCAACTTGACCGCCGAGTCCGCTTCCATCACGCCGCGACAGCTTATCGTGAACGGCGATACGGCAAATTCGAAGACTTATGATCTGCCCAAGGATGAGTTTTTCGTATCCATCGCGCCGTATGTGGAACAAACGCATCCTTGCGAAATCCATAGTTTGACCGGCTGCCAAGGCGAAATGGCAGAACAGGAATTCCAGGTCAACGTCACCGATTCGGAAGGCCGCACGGTAGTGGATCAAACGATGAAATCCCAAGCCAACGGATTTATCGACTTGTGGCTGCCGCGCGATCAAACCTATCGGGTCACGGTCGAACATGACGGAAAAACGGCGGAATCGGAAATTTCCACGTTTGATAACGACAATACGTGCATCACGACATTGCAGCTCAGTTAAAATGTAAATAATATGGTTTATGCACCGACGGGTGGGAGGACGGGCCATGAACAAACGAGATCAGGTCATCATGGATTTCAGGGACTTATTTAACAAGATGGCTTGGCTTAATAAGATTAAGATGGAAGACCGTCTAAAGGGTTATAAGCCTTCTGAAGTGCATTGCATCGAATCCGTTGGAAAAAATGCGGATCCCAACGTGACCAAACTTGCGGAGTCCCTTTATATGACCAGAGGTGCCATAAGCAAATTAACTAAGAAGCTCATGGAAAAGGACTTAATCGAAAGCTACCAGAAGCCGGATAACAAGAAAGAAATCTATTTCAGGCTTACGGAGCAAGGGAAAATCATTTATCAAATCCATGAGGAACTGCATCAAGAGTTTCAAGAGCGGGATAAAGCCGTATTTGAGCAGGTAACCGAGGAACAATTTGATAGTATGCTTAACTTCATGGAAAAGTATAGCAGGCATTTGGATGCGGAAATAAAGAAACAGGGGATTGATATCTAAGTCGGCATCAATTTGAATCATGAAAAAGAAACCGCAGGCAGCCGGGCTCTATTGAGAACGGGCTGCTTTTTTATTGTTGTTATTTTGTTGACAAGGAAACAAAGTCGCGATATGATAAGTTTGTTTCCGAGGAATCAAAATCACAAATCTTGAAGGGAGAATCTAAGTGTTCAAATTTAGATCACACCATGGACAGAACACCGAACAAACGATAGATAAACACGCATTACTATTCGGTCTTATCTCTGTGTTTCTTTGCGGAATAGGCTTCAGCATCTTAACACCTGTCGTCCCATTCTTAGTACAGCCTTATATAAGCAATCCGGGAGAACAAGCCATAGCCGTTACGCTGCTGACCTCTGTTTATGCCTTCTGCGTGTTTTTTGCGGCCCCCGCGCTTGGAGCTTTGAGCGACAAATATGGCCGTCGTCCGTTGCTCTTGGTATGCCTTTTGGGTTCCGCAATCGGGTACTTCGTATTTGGCATAGGAGGAGCTTTATGGGTCCTATTTGCCGGGCGTATAATAGAAGGTATAACAGGCGGGAGCATAAGCACGATCTTCGCCTATTTTGCGGATATCATTCCTCCGGAACAGAGAACCAAATACTTTGGATGGGTGAGTGCGGTTGTAGGTGCTGGCGCTGTCATTGGCCCCACTCTAGGCGGATTGCTTGCCAAGTTTGGATATTCTGTGCCCATGTATTTTGGAGCAACCATAACTTTTTTGAATGTGGTTTACGGATTCTTTTATATGCCTGAGAGCCTTGACGAGAGTAACAGACGGAAGGAGATTGCCTTTGTAAGACTGAATCCATTTACACAGCTTGCAAACGTCCTTTCCATGAAAAACTTAAAAAGGCTGCTTGTCTCCGCGTTCTTACTTTGGATTCCCAACGGATCTTTACAGGCCGTCTTTTCGCAACTTACGATGGATACTTTCAGCTGGAAGCCTACAATCATCGGACTTATGTTTTCAATAATGGGCGTCCAAGACATCGTGTCGCAAGGTTTCATCATGCCGAAGCTTTTGATCAAACTTAGCGATAAACAGATAGCCATTCTTGGAATGGTTTCGGAGATGATAGGCTACAGCCTTATCGCGCTATCTGTTTTGTTCTCATTCTATCCTCTTATTATCGCCGGAATGTTTATATTCGGTTTTGGCGATTCGATCTTTGGGCCTTCATTCAACGGGATGCTCTCCAAGTCCGTCGATTCCAGCGAACAAGGAAGGATTCAAGGAGGTAGCCAATCTATTCAGGCTTTAGCAAGAATGATCGGGCCCATCATAGGAGGTCAAATCTATGTATCGCTTGGGTCTCCCGCACCCGCTTTTATGGGGGTGATCCTAATAGCGGCGGCAATCCCCGTTTTATATAAGAGAACGCAAGTAAAGATGTAAACTACCAATTTGTCTATAGTTTGGGACCTCGCCGTGGCGAGGTTTTTCTCTTTTTTGCAGGGGCCGCTCACACCGGCCCTCGGGCTTTCTGGCGGTTTTCCTTCCGATAATCGAGCGGCGCGAGACCGATCTCCCGCTTGAACGTCTGCGAGAAATACGACTGCGATTTGAAGCCGATGATTTCCGAGATTTCGAGCACGGAGTAGTTGGTCGACTCCAACAGAAATTTGGCCGTGTCCATCCGCACCTGGTTCAGGTATTTGACAGGGGAAACGCCATACGTTTTTTTGAACAAGTGGGAGAGGTAGTATTTGTTGATATGCGCTTCCTCGGCCAACGATTCGAGCGTGATGGTGCTTTTGAAATGGACATCTATGTAATTTTTGACTAGGGCCACCTCCTTTTGCACCTTTTCGGTCGAGGAGACGTTGATGGAGACGTGCTTTTTGCGCAGCACCAAAATCAAGATGACTTGGATCAGATTTCTACACAGCTCGAGATAGGCTTCCTGCTTCGCGCTATATTCCTCGAATGCTTTATACAGGTAGAGCAGGATGCTTTTGTCCGGGTCCCGGAAACGAACGTAGGGCACCGTGTCCTCGTCGGAAATAAAGGAGATGCCGTTCAGGCCGATGACGAAATACTCCAGCGGATCGCTGAAATCGGAAATTTCCGTATGCTCGATATTAGGGTTCACGATGATCACGTCGTGCTTTTTGATGGGGAGGCGCTCGTCCCTGACGAGAAACTCCCCCGTGCCGCCCGTCACATAAAACAACTCGGCAAAATGGTGGGAGTGCTTCAGGCCAATCCAGTTTTGGCTGTCGGCATCCGACTTGTTGATATAGATCAGCTCCGTACTCAGGCTGGCGATCAGATCTACCGCAGAAGATGGCTGATTCGTCATATATCCAATCCTTTCCTTTCCAAAATACATATCGTCCGGCAGTTTTGTTCACGGGTTCATGTCAAACAAATGATAGCACAAAATGTTATCTTTTTTCATTAATAAAGCAATATACCTAACAAATATAGCAATATTGACATATTTAAAAACGCTTTCTTATCACTATAATGAAAATAAATAAAAAGTGGGAGGCGTTCAAATGCAAGTCAAAAAAATAGGCGCCGTCATCTTGGCGGCGGCAATGTTAACTTTGACGGCCTGCGGAGCCAATTCTAACGGAGCTTCTTCCTCCGGGGAAGAGGGAAAGCCGGTCCTGAAGATGGCCGCGCTCGAAGGCGGTTACGGCAAAGAGATGTACAGCGAAGTCATCGCCGCGTTCGAGGAACAGTTTGACGTGGACGTGGAGCTGACGATCAGCAAAAGCATCGAGGATGAAATCACCCCGGGCATGAAAGCCGGCAAATATCCGGATGTCGTGGTGCTGGGCCAAGGCCGCAGCGCCGGCCTCACGGAGACGCTGATCAAGGACAAAGGGCTGGAGGACCTGACCGATGTGCTATCGATGCAGGTGCCGGGCGAAGAGCAAACAATCCAGGACAAGCTGGTCGACGGGCTGATCGGAACGCTCGGAACGAATCCTTACGGCGATGACCGCACTTATCTGATGCCGATGTACTATTCGCCGACGGGTTTGGTTTACAACAAGGGACTGTTCGAGCAAAAAGGCTGGGACGTCCCGAAAACCTGGGACGAGATGTTTGCGCTCGGCGATAAGGCGAAAAGCGAAGGGATCGCTTTGTTTACCTATCCGACCGCCGGGTATATGGATTCCTTTTTCTTTGCCCTGCTGGCGGACGTCGGCGGGATGGAGTTCTACGACAAAGTGATGAATTACGAGCAGGACATTTGGCAGACCGCGGAGGCCAAGCAAGCGTTGGATATTACCGCCAAGCTGCTGAGCTACGCCTCGGACACGACCGTCGCCTACGCCAACGAACAGGATTTTACGAAAAATCAACAAGCGATTTTGGATAACAAGGTCTTGTTCATGCCTAACGGCACCTGGATTGCCGGAGAAATGGCGGACGCCCCGAGAGCGGAGGGCTTTGCTTGGGGATTAACCCCGATTCCGACGGTGAACGAAGGCGGGGACCGCTATATCGTCACTTCGACGGAAGCCGTTTGGGTGCCGTCCCAAGCGAAAAACAAAGACCTGGCGAAGCAATTCATTTCCTTCCTGTACTCCGACCAAGCGGCCGACATTTTTGCCCAATCGAACGCCATTCAGCCGATCAAAGGCATTTCCGAGCAATTGACGGGCGAAAACCAATCGTTCTACAGCGTATACGACGAACCGAACGTAAAAGCGTTGGTCGGCGGGTTCGTCAGCACGAGTCCGGTCGAAGGCGTCAACATCAAAACGACGTTGTTCGATACGGCCAACAGCATCATCTCGGGCGATAAAACCGTGGATGACTGGCGGTCGGACTTAAACGATGCCAGCGAAAAATTGCGAGCGGCCAAGTAGAATTTTCACTTTCATGATTAGCAGGAAGCGGGTGAGACAGTGAACCATAACAAAGGCAAAACCCGATTCATATGGCTGTGCATCACGCCGGCGTTTGTGCTTTTCTTCCTCTTTATGGTGGTGCCAACCCTCAACGTATTCCGGATGTCGGTGTACAAGTGGAGCGGTTTTTCCGCGGACAAACAGTTCGTCGGCCTGAACAATTTCAAAATCCTGATGGACGACGCGGTGTTCGTGAAGTCGTTTCAAAATACGATTTTGCTGCTGGTGGTCGTGACGATCCTGACGATGTCGCTGGCGCTGTTGTTCGCGGCGATCATGACGAGGGAAAAGGTCAAGGGAAAGGATCTGTACCGGATTGTTTTCTACATCCCTAACGTGTTGTCGGTCGTTATTATCGCAGCTATCTTCTCGGCCATTTACGATGCCGAGGAGGGGCTGCTGAACGGAATGCTCGGCATCCTCCGGCTTGATTTCCTGCAGCATATGTGGCTGGGGGATCAAGGCATCGTGATCTACAGTATTGCCGCGGCCATGATCTGGCAGTCCGTCGGTTACTACATGGTGATGTATATGGCCAGCATGTCCAGCATTCCGGAGAGCTTCTACGAAGCTTCGGCGCTGGAGGGGACCGGGAAGGTGCGGCAATTTTTCTCCATCACGCTCCCCTTGATTTGGCAGAACCTGAGAAACACGCTGACCTTTTTTATCATCAGCTCGATCAACCTAAGCTTTACCTTGATCAAAGCAATGACGAACGGCGGACCGGACGGGGCGACCGAGGTGTTCCTGAACTATATGTATAAACAGGCCTATACGAATTCCTCTTACGGATACGGGATGGCCATCGGCTCGGTCGTGTTCCTGTTCTCGTTCGGGCTGTCGCTCCTGGTCAGCCGGGTGACGAAGCGGGAAACCATACAATATTAGGGAGGAGCCGATGGAGAACCGATGAAAGCCGACAAATTGTATAAAGTATTTATCTATGTGGTCCTCAGTCTGCTTGCTTTGTCCATCGTGGTTCCGATGGTTTGGGTGCTGTTTGCCTCGGTGAAACAAAAATCCGAGTTTTACGGAAATCCCTGGAGGATGCCGGCGGGCGTATACCTGCAAAACTATATCGACGCGTTTACCGAAGCCAACATGGGCTCTTACCTGCTCAACTCGCTTTTTGCGACGCTGCTGGCCCTGGCGATTCTGCTGGTCGTGGCCGTACCCGCGGCTTATGTCCTGGCACGCTATCGATTTAAGGGCCGCAGGATGTTGAACCTGCTGTTTATGGGCGGATTGTTCATTAACGTCAATTACATCGTCGTGCCGATTTTCCTGATGCTGTTGGATGGGGACCGGCTGCTCGGCGGCCTGTTCCCGGACGGCTTGTTCATCGACAATTTGGGCGTGCTTGCACTGGTGTACGCCGCAACGACGATCCCGTTTACGATCTATTTGCTGTCGGGTTATTTCCAGACGATCCCGGAGGTATTCGAAGAGGCGGCCTCGATGGACGGCTGCTCGCATTTCCGGACGATGCTTAACATCATGGTGCCGATGGCCCGGCCCAGCATCGTGACGGTGATTCTGTTCAATTTCCTGGCTTTCTGGAACGATTACATCATCGCGCTGACGCTGCTGCCGGGGCCGAACAAGACGTTGCCCGTCGGTTTGCTGAACCTGATGACCGCCCAGAAAGCCGCGGCGAATTATGGCCGTTTGTACGCGGGGCTGGTGATCGTGATGGTTCCTGCCTTAATCTTGTACATTTTGGTGCAGCGCAGATTGGTGGAAGGCATGACGGCCGGAGGCACAAGAGAATAGGAGAGGAAGAGGATACTTAATGGCAAAGCATAAAGGAAGAGTCACGCTGCCAAGCGAGGAAGGATTCGAGAGGGAGACGAAGGAGCTGATGGAGCGGTGGGGCGCGGATGCGATCCGCGACAGCGACGGGACGAAGCTGGATGAGGCCGTGAAGTCGCTCCCCGCGAAAATATATACGGCCTATTTTCCGTCCAGGGGGCACAATGATTTCATTGAACGGCATATGGAGGAATGCCCGCAAATCTATTTGCTGTCGGAGTTCGTCTTGGCCGAGGCGGATACGCTGGAGATCGGTTTGCTGCGGTCGTATTACCGGGATCAGCTCGACGTCGACTACCTTCATGATCCGTATCGCTACTGGCAGGTAATGGATCGAACGACCGGAAAGCTCGTACCGTCCTCCGTCTGGCGCATCCGCCAACGGGACGATACCGTGATCATCGATCATGCGGAGCCCTGGCATCAATACACGGTATCGTTCCTGGCTTACATTCAGTGGGATCCGGTGCAAATGTACAACCATATCACCAACGATTGGGGCGACAAGCCGCATGAAATTCCGTTTGACGTCAAACAGCCCCATTCCAATGCCTTTATTCATGACACGTTAAAAAAATGGCTACAGGATAACCCCGAAGTGGATGTTGTACGTTTCACCACGTTGTTTTATCAGTTCACGCTGGTCTTCAACGAGCTCGGCAAGGAGAAGTTCGTCGACTGGTTCGGTTACGGAGCCAGCGTGTCGGTGGCGATGCTGGAGGCGTTTGCCGAGGAGAAAGGGTACGCCTTGACGGCCGAAGATTTCGTCGACCAGGGGTACTACAACTCGTCCTTCCGGGTACCGACCCCGGCTTACCTGGATTACGTCGACTTCGTCTCCCGCTTCGTGGCGGCGGAAACGAAGAAATTGGTCGATCTCGTTCACGCCAGCGGAAAAGAAGCGATGATGTTCCTCGGGGATCAGTGGATCGGCACGGAGCCTTACGGACCTTACTTCGAATCGATGGGGCTCGATGCCGTGGTGGGGAGCGTCGGTGACGGCACGACGCTGCGGATGATTTCCGACATACCGCACGTGAAATATACCGAGGGCAGGTTTTTGCCCTATTTCTTTCCGGACGTCTTCCATGAAGGCAACGACCCAGTCATCGAAGCGAACCGGAATTGGCTGGCGGCGCGGCGCGCAATACTGCGGAAACCGGTCGACCGCATGGGGTACGGCGGGTACCCGAGCCTGGCTTACAAGTTCCCGAAGTTCATCGATTACGTGGAGCGGATTACGGATGAATTTCGCGACATTCACGAGAAGATCCGGGGGGGTACGCCTTACGCGGGGCTTAAGGTGGCCGTGCTGAACTGCTGGGGGGCGCTGCGGACGTGGCAGGCGTTTACGGTGGCGCATAGTCTCTATAGCAAACAGGCCTATTCCTATTACGGGATTCTGGAGGCTTTGAGCGGGATGAGCGTGGATGTGCAGTTTATCAGCTTTGATGATGTCCTGAAGCAGGGCATCGACCCGTCGATCGATGTGGTGATCAATGCCGGCGATGCGCATACGGCCTTTTCCGGCGGAGAGATCTGGAAAAACGCGCGGCTGGTGGAGTCGCTTCGCCAGTGGGTTTACGGCGGAGGGGGCCTGATCGGCGTTGGAGAGCCGACGGCGATACAGCATCAGGGACGTTATTTTCAGCTGGCCGATTGCTTTGGGGTGGATAAAGAGCTCGGGTTCAGCGTGTCCACGGACAAATATTTCGACCGACAGGCCGAATCTCATTTTATTACGGCAGACGGGACGGTATTTGATTTCGGGGAAACCACGAACCACATGTATGCCCTGCATGATCGGGTAGAAATATTGGAGTACTCGAACGGAGAGGTTCATCTCGCGGCCCATCGGCCGGGGCGAGGGCGGGCAGTGTATATCGCCGGATTGCCGTATTCCCCGGGAAATGCGCGGCTGCTGCTGCGAAGCCTGTATTTTGCCGCCGGCAAGGAAGCGGAGCTGAAGCGCTGGTATGCCGATAATCTGCATTGCGAGGTGCATGCGTATCCGCAGCAAGGCGTTTATGCGGTCGTCAACAACACGAACGATCCACAAACAACGGCCGTGTATGACGGGTCGGGGAATATATCCATGTTTGAACTCGGCCCAAGCGAAATCGCATGGAAGGAAATCGGTTAGTTCGGTACCACAAACGAGAGGGGATCGCCAAATGAAACTCATCGTTCGGTTTTTGTTGTTGGCCGCGTGCATCGGTCTGGTCGTTTTCGGTCACGGCCGAGGCACGAGTTACGGCGATTTGGGACTGATGCTTGCCGGACTGGCCGGCTTGCTGGTCCTGCTCTATGACTACAACCGGAAATACCAATAGCATCGCGACCTGCGGATGAAAGAAAGGAACGCTTCTTTAGATGAACATGAACGATATTTTCAACGTTAAGCCTTCCCAAAGGCAGGTGGCCTGGCAAAGGCTGGAGTTTTACGGCTTTATTCATTTCGGCATCAACACGATGACCGGGCGCGAGTGGGGGACGGGGCATGAGGATGCCTCCCTGTTCGACCCAAAGCACCTGGATCCGGCCAAATGGGTCGCGGTCCTCAAGCAGGCCGGAATGAAGGCGGCGATCCTCACCTGCAAGCATCATGACGGCTTCTGCCTCTGGCCCAGCCGGTATACGTCCCATTCGGTTGCGCAAAGCCCTTGGAGAAACGGCGAAGGCGACCTGGTCCGCGAAGTTTCGGAAGCCTGTCGGCGGGAGGGCCTCAAGTTCGGGGTATATTTATCGCCTTGGGATCGGACGGAACAAAGCTATGGGGAAGGGAAGCCGTACGACGATTACTACGTGAATCAACTAACGGAGCTGCTGACGAATTACGGCGAGATCGCATGCGTCTGGCTCGATGGCGCCAACGGCGAAGGGCCGGGAGGGAAACGGCAGGTTTACGACTGGGAGCGCTATTACGAGACGATTCGCCGGCTGCAGCCGCCATGCGTGATCAGCGTGTGCGGGCCGGACATCCGCTGGGTCGGTAATGAAGCGGGACACACGCGGCCGGAGGAATGGAGCGTCGTCCCGAAGGCGCTGCAGGATGCGGAGAAGACGGCGGAGAAATCGCAGCAGGCCGATGATCCGTCCTTTGCCCGCTCGCTTAACTCCATGGAAGAGGACCTGGGAAGCCGTGAAGCGATCGCGCGCTACGGCGGCGAATGGGTCTGGTACCCCGCCGAGGTGAACACGTCGATTCGTCCCGGCTGGTTCTACCATGAGGCGGAGGATGCCCTTGTTCGGGGCGAACGCGAATTGTTCGACATCTATGTGAATGCCGTCGGCGGCAATGCGACGTTTCTGTTAAATGTTCCACCGAACCGCGACGGGGTGATCGCGGAGCCGGACTGCGCTGCGCTGGCCGGGCTGGGACGCCGGATTGCCGAGCTGAACGACACACGGCTGATGCGCGGCGCGGCGTATGCTGCCTCCAGCACGGCGCACGAAGCCGGGCCGGTGCAATGTCTTGCGGACGGCGATCCGTCCCGGGGCTGGAGGCCGTCCGACGGGGACCGGGAACCGTGGGTTCGAGCCTCATTCGCCGATCCCGTTGCCTTCAATGCCGTGGTGCTGCAGGAGCAAATCCTGCAGGGCCAGCGGGTCGAAGCGTTTGAGCTTTGGGCCGCTGGCGAAGACGGCGTTAACGCTGAGGCTGGCGACGGGGAAGGAACGGGTCATGACTGGCGCCTGATCGGGGAAGGCACGGTGATCGGATACAAAAAAATCGTCCAAGTCCCTTTGACGACGGCTCGACAGGTGCAGGTCATTTTCAAACGGTTCCGCGGATATCCGACGTTGGCGACGATTCGGCTGTCGATGATCAACCGGGAGTGAGGTTCGCAGCCTCATTAACTGGAAAAAGTCCCGTTAATTTGTTGAGTTTCATCCTGAATAGCCGAAAAGGAGCTGGCAACCTTTTGGCGTCAGGTCAACACTCGCTGTCCGGAAGCTTTGCACAATTATCCCGTTTGATCAGGTAACAGAGAAACCGACAAGCCTCGGGGAAAGGAAAGAA
>NZ_JBNYYG010000024.1:0-76224 GCF_050565405.1 Paenibacillus macerans
GACTTGCTCATTTAGAAAAACTGACGAGAATTTCTTCTCATTTTTATACTCACTCGTTGTTCAGTTTTCAAAGATCAACTTCGTTTTCGTTCATCACCGCGTTTCAGCGGCGACTTTTATAATATATCACAGGTGGCTAGGTTTTTGCAAGAGTTTTTCGAAACTTTTTTCTTGCCAATGTCTCCCTGCCGGCCCGAGATCACATCCCGTAAAAAGTGGGACGAATGATAATTTAACACAAGCCGAACCCCGCCGTCAACTCCAATTTTAACCTATTGTTTTACTTGAGGAAACCGGGCCCGGCGGGCATATTTGGATAATTCCTTGGAAGGGGCGAAGCGGGCATACATTCGGAAGATCGTTTTATAGCGGTTGGCTATTGCATGCCGAATATCCTGATCCAGACGAGTATCGCTCATATCCAGCAACATTTCATCCAGCTCTTTACGCAATACGTAGTCCAATTCCTTGCATTCTTTATCATTAAACAGCATTCCCAGCATGCGCAACATCTCCTCTTTCAGTAAAGTGATCAGGTAAAGGTATCGGGGAGGGTCGTACACCTTATTACCCATTTTCGCCGTTTCTCTAAACCAACTTGATCAGGCGCTTTAATGTTATGCACACTTTTTGGGAAAATTATGAATGCCTATGGAAAAAGTTTATTATATGAATTACTATCGCGATGTCCCAACCAAATAGTAGGTCAGCGTACTTTCGACCGCCGCAGCGATCAGCAGCAGCACCACGATCCAAACGGCACCGCGGCTAAGGGAAGTGAAAAACTCCCGCCAATTCACTGTGCGTTCCGAGACGTCCCTTGCCCCAAGCTCTCCCAAGCTTTTGAGTGCCGTGTACCCAAACTGCAAGCCAAATCCCGCCGCGATGAGAATCGCCGGAATTTCAATAATGCCATGGGGCAGCAATCCGCGAACCACCAAATCCGCCATATTGGCACCGTTCGCCCCCGCCGCGGCCACTACGAATCCCAAGGCCAAACCGTTCATCAGCAGAAAAAACGCCGGCAGCAGGCCGAATAGCCCGCCAAGCAGAATGACTACGATGCTTTTCACGGCATTGTTCACGAAGATAAACATGAAGAAATTCAACTCGGGATGATCCGACTGGGCCAAATTCCGGCTATACTCCCCCAGTCTTTCTATATCCGGCATAATCAGCCTCGTCAAAAAATCGACGTTCCCCGCGCCCAACGCGGCACCCGCCGCAAAGATCAGGATCGAGAGCAGCATTGCCTTCTTATAATGGCGCAAATCGCGCATGAATCGCCGAATCGATAGCATGTCGTTTAGCCTCCTTCAAAGTTATAGTTCGAGTTCAAAAAATTAGGTTTATAGCACCGAGAAGCGCAGCGTAGGAAAATCCTACGTGAGCAACGGAAGGCCCGGCTGAATTCGTGATCAAAAGATTAATTTTTGAACTACCTTTTAGGGACAAGAGCGTCATAAAGCGTTGGGAAAAGCATACATTGGTACAAGCGGATCACTTCCGGAACCTATTCATTCTGATGACGAGAGGGGCTTAATATTTCATGAACAACTTCTTCTATGTCCTGAACGGAAAAAAAATCAAACGGTTTTTCTTTGTTTTTGCCGCGGCCCTTTTTGCCGCCGGCGTCATTTACGTGGAGCAAGGGCAGATTACCGTGTTTTCCGAAGAAAGCACGCCGTCGGCCATCTATAGTGTTTCCACGAACAAAAAGGTCATTGCCCTAACCTTCGATATCAGTTGGGGCGACACGAGAACCGAGCCGATTCTCAAAGTGTTAAAAGATAAAAATGTCCAGAAAGCCACTTTCTTCCTCTCCTCGCCATGGAGCAAAACCCATCCGGAAATCGTCAAGGCGATTCAACAACAGGGTTATGAAATCGGCAGCCACGGCCATAAACACGTCAATTACAGCGGTCTTAGCGAAGAGGAGATTTCCCGGCAAATCACCACGGCCCATACGATTCTCACCGACCTGACGGGCAAAGCGCCAAACTTGCTGCGGCTGCCCAACGGCGATTTCGACAAACGGGTGCTGAAAATCGCGGCAAGCCAAGGCTATAAAGTGATCCAGTGGGATACCGATTCCCAGGATTGGATGAATAAAGGCGTGCAGGCCATCGTCGACCGCGTCGTAAAAAAAGCGCATCCAGGAGATATCGTCCTTCTGCATGCCAGCGATTCCGTCAAACAGACGCATGAGGCGCTGCCGATCATCATCGACGAGCTTCGCAAACAAGGCTACGAATTCGTCACCGTCACCGACCTGCTGCAGGAAGCGAGTGTGCAAGGCAGCGAAGTCCGTGATCAGGCCTGGCTTCAACGGCAGATGGACATCGCAGCCGGCATGTAATCATCGGCAGGACCCAAAACTTAAGAAAAAAAGCCCAGTTCTTAAGCTGGGCTTTTATTATGTACATTACTTAAGCGGCTTCAACACCCGGTGCAATATCAGGATCTGGTAAGCATTGCAGGCAATGAGCGGAGCCACGATCCAGGCTGTCGCCTGATTGACCCCTATTTTCAACACGCCCACCGTCTCGACGATCGTTACCGCGATCATAAAAAATAACGTCGGTATCCATGCCGTCACGTTCGTTAGTTTCGCTTTATAGAACGCAGTACCCAAAGCCACAATCAGGATGAAGATACCGAGTACGATATCGGAAACCCCGCTTTTTTCCCCGCCGACAAAAATCCGGAAAAACATCAGTTCGAGCAGCGCAAGCGCGGTCAACACCAACTGCACATATTGCCAAGTCTTTTTGGAGAAGACGCCGTTCCCCATGTAATTGATCATCAAATAGGCGAAAAAGCCCATTTGGGAATAAACGCTGACCATAACTCCAACGCCAAGCAAAATGCCGATATTGACCAAGACGTCTGCGGCCCCGTTGTATTGCATCGTATCGGTCCATTGCAACAGCAAGCCGACGATTAACGATCCGGCTGCGCCCACTGCCAAAGAAGTCCAAAATAGATATAGCCAATTTTTCAGGTTCAAGCCCTTTCACCCCCACTATCGAAATATTTTACCAACGATCCCGGTAAAAAACCATTCTTTTCAGTCATTTCAATGGGATAAATCCGTTTTGAAGCCGCATACTAACCTCAGCAATGATGATAAGGAGGAAGGGAACCATGAAATGGCGGGGTACCCGTTGGATTTTATGCTTCTTATGTGCATTTACTCTTCCGCTAGCGGCCTGCGGTTCTGAACAAAGCTCCTCCTCCTCTTCCCAGGGTGGGGGATATAAAGAAACCAAATCCATGGTCATCGACATCCTGAAAACGGATGAAGGCAAGAAAGCGATATACGAAGCGCTCAGCGCGCCCCCAAGCGGAGGCAGCGAGAGCGGTGGCGGTGGTGAAAGCGGCGGCGGCGGAGAGTCAGGTTCCGAATCCGGCTCCGGTTCCTCCGGCTCCGGCTCCGGCGGCGGTGGAGGCGGAAGCGGAGCCGGAGCCGGAGGAAGCTTTGGAATCAAGATGATTCTCCCTTCGCAAACGTCGAATGAAGTCAGAATGGCGGTGAAGGAGACCATCACCTCTCCGGAATACAAAAAGGAAATCGAGAAGATCATGACCGATCCCCAATTTGCCGGAGATTTTGCCAAAGCGGTCAACTCCCAGAGCAAAGAGCTTCATATGCAGCTGATCAAGGATCCGACGTATCAGAAGTCGGTCAGCGACATCTTGAAATCGCCTGAAGTGATGAAGATGTTTCTGGATTTAACCAAAACGCCGGATTACCGCAAGCAGTCGATGACGGTCATGCAGGAAGCCATGCAAAGCCCCTTGTTCAAAATGGAAGTCCTGGAGCTGTTAAAAACCGTCGTTCAAGAACAACTGCAGCCGAAAGTTGAAAAAGAACCAAAGCAAGAAGGCGGCGGTGGAGAAGAGGAAGGCGGACAAAGCAAAGAAGGAGGAGGAGGCGGTGGCGGTTCTTCCTGATCCGTCCCGTACGCAGAAAAAAGACTGACCCGGAAGGGTCAGTCTTTTTGGCACTTGCCGGCGACCAGAAGGGCCAGCTCGGTATATAGCTTGCCTGCCGGGCTCTCCGGCCTATACACGGACGGTGAGAAATCCGGCTCGGAAGGATGGTTGTCCGGCGCGCCAAGCGGGATTTGCGCCAGCAGTTCGGTATGCAGCGATTCCGCCAACCGCGCTCCGCCGCCCCGGCCAAACAGATACTCCTTCTCGCCGCATTTGGAACATTCATAATAAGCCATATTTTCGACGACGCCCAGCACTTCATGCTCGGTGCGCAGCGCCATGGTACCGGCTCTGGCGGCGACGAAAGCCGCCGTGGCATGAGGCGTTGTAACGATGATTTCGCGGCTTTGCGGGATCATTTGGTGCACATCGAGGGCGATGTCCCCGGTTCCGGGCGGAAAGTCCAGCAGTAAATAGTCTAGTTCGCCCCAGCGAACGTCGCTGAAAAATTGCCGCAACATTTTCCCCAGCATCGGTCCCCGCCAAATCACGGGATTGTTGTCCTGTATGAAAAATCCCATCGACATCACTTTGACGCCAAAGCGTTCAACAGGCAATATTTCTCCGTCTTCCACCAGCGGAGCTTCCTCGATCCCCATCATATCGGGGACGCTGAAGCCGTAAATGTCGGCATCGATCAAACCGACCTTCTTGCCCTGGCGCGCCAGCGCGACGGCCAAATTGACCGTTACGGTCGATTTGCCTACCCCGCCTTTGCCGCTGGCCACCGCGATAAAATGGACACCCGACATAGGGTCCAAAATCGGCAGGCGTTCCAGTCCGGCACCATGGCCCTTCAATTCACGCTGTTCGGCTTGCTCGGCAGTTTGCTGTGCGCCAAGCACGGCTTCGCGCTCCTGTTCCGAAGCCTCACGAAAACGCAGATGGACGTCGGTAATGCCCGCTTCGGACAGGCGAAAACGGATGTCCCGTTCCACCTTGGCGTTTTGCTCGTTATTTTTATCTGCGCATACGACGGTTAAATTGACGCGGTCTTCCTTGATCATCACATCGCGAATCCATTGCATTTCCACCAGGCTGAGCCCCGTGATCGGCTCCGCAATGGGGCGCAACGCCGCCTGGAGTTGCTCCTTCGTTAACAATGACAGCACCTCGACTTCATCAGATAGTTGACTGGTCCATTAAGGGGTTGTTCAGAACTCTCACTATATGATGTTTATTATAGCATTACCTGACATCGTCTGCCGGAATTTGTATTCTTTCGCCGGAATAATACCGTAAAATGCCTTGATAGATCGAGGCAGCCACTTTCCGCTGATACGTTTCGCTGCCGAGCAGTTGCGCTTCCCCGGGGTTGGACAAGAACCCGACCTCCACGAGCACGGAAGGAATTTTAACCGATTCGATCAAATACACCTTTTTGTCCGCAGGTTTCGCGACCCGGTCGGTATTCTCCAGATTCCGCTTCAGCTCTTCCTGCACGAGAGCCGCCAGATTCGCGCTGTCCCCATGGCTCGGATAGTAAAAAGTTTGCGCCCCCCTCCACCGGGGGGACGGGATGCTGTTCATATGAATGCTGACCAGCAGATTCGCCTGCCTCTCCTCCACGAACCGCACGCGGCTTTTCAGATCCTCGGTCTTACGTTTGCTGTACCCTTTCGTGTCGGCGTTAGCCAGGTCCTTATCTGCTTCCCGCGTCATGACGACGACCGCTCCGGCCTGCTGCAAATAATCGCGCAGATATAAGGAAACCGCCAGATTGATATCTTTCTCGATCAATCCCTGCCGGCTGCTCGCCCCGCCATCCGGTCCGCCGTGGCCTGCGTCAAGCGCGATAATCTGTCCCGCTAACGGCAGGCTCCAATATTTCGATACCTTCTGCGTGGGGGCCTGATACAAAGCAATGCCGACAAGCACCGCAATCAGGCCTAAGCCGAGCAGCGCTATTCTGATGTGGTTCAAGGAAATCCATAACGTCACCTTGTTTCGATCGCGCATAAAAAAGCCACCTTTCTCCCATCATGACATTACTCATGATATGGGACAAGGTGGACAAATATGCCTCGCCTGTGCAGGCGCCGGGCTAATACGACAGTTTAGTTATGAACTTGCTGCTTCATTCCTTCGATCAACACTTGCGCCACCTCGGGCCGGGTAAATTCCGGCGGAGGACAAAGGCCTTCGCGCAACAGGCCGCGCACCTTCGTGCCGGATAACGTCAGATGATCCTCCTTCGGATGAGGGCAGGTTTTGCTGGATGCCATGTTGCCGCATTTCGTGCAGAAGAAGCTATGTTCGAAGAACAACGGCGAGATGCCAAGCTCTTCGGCCGTAAAGTTGGAGAAGATTTCTTGGGCTTCATACGTCCCGTAATAATCGCCGACTCCGGCATGATCCCGCCCCACGATAAAATGCGTGCAGCCGTAGTTTTTGCGTACCATGGCATGGAAAACCGCTTCGCGTGGTCCGGCATACCGCATCGCCGCCGGAAACACGCCCAGGAACGTACGGTCTTCCGGATAATAGTGATCGAGCAGCGTCAAATAGCTTTTCATCCGAACATCCGCCGGCACGTCATCCGACTTCGTCTCCCCAACGAGCGGATTCAGGAATAAAGCGTCGACGATTTCCATCGCGCTTTTCTGGATATATTCATGCGCCCGGTGCACCGGATTGCGCGTCTGGAAGCCGACAACCGTCCGCCAGCCCTTTTCGGCAAAAATGCGCCGCGTCTCTGCCGGGTCGAAGTAAAATTCCTTAAAGCGCGCCGGTTCCGGACGATTAAGCACTTGGATCGAACCGCCTACGTAGTAAGGCGACCGTTCCAGCAGCTTTTTGACGCCGGGATGCTCGGGATCTTCAGTCTTGAACACGTTGCGCGCCTCTTCCGCTTGATCGGCGACGTAAATGCTTCCGATCTCCAACAGTCCGTAGATCACGCCGTCCGGTTCGCCGGTCAAGGCGACTTGCTCGCCGACCTCAAGGCTTTCCGCCTGCTCCCGGCTAACCGAGAGGGTAATCGGAATGCTCCACACGGTGCCGTCGACCAACCGCATGCGTTGTACTACCGAACGATAGTCGTCTTCATTCAAAAAGCCGGTTAGCGGGGAGAAGGCCCCCACCCCGATCAGATCCAGGTCGGAAATCGCCCAGGCGTTCAACGGGATCGCCGGAAGCCCCTGCGCGAGTTCCAGCAATTTGTTCCGGTCTTCCCCGGTTACGACCCGGTTGATTAAGCTGCCGCCATGCGGTAAAATCGCCGTCATTCCCTATTCCCCCAATCTTGAGTCTCTGCTTCACCTATTCCCTTATTTGTGCAACCCGCACTCCGTCTTCTCCGACCCTGCCCAGCGTCCCGCACGCGGATCTTCTCCCGGCATGACCTGACGTGTGCAATATTCGCAGCCAATGCTTGGATAATTGCGGTCATGAAGAGGATTATAAATGATTTCGTGCTCACGGATATAGTTCCAGACATCTTCGGAGGTCCAATCCGCAATCGGGTTGAATTTGACCAGCCCGAATTTGGTGTCGTACTCGATCTTCTTGGCACCTGCCCGCGTCGGAGCTTGGTCCCGGCGGATCCCGGTAATCCAAGCCTCATAGCCGGTAAGCACCCGAGTCAGAGGCTCTACCTTCCGAAGGTTGCAGCAAGCGTTCGGATCGGTTTTCCACAGCTCCTCCCCGTACTGCTGCGCTTGCTCCTCCGGCGTCAACTTGGGAGATACCCGCACAAACTCCAAATTGTATTTGGCCGCGATCGCATCGCGCGTCTCGTAAGTTTCCTTGAAATGAAAGTCCGTATCCAAATAGAAAATATCGCTCTTCGGGCTAATCTTCTGCAGCATATCGACCAATACGACATCCTCGGCACCAAAACTGCAGGCAAAGGTAATGTTGGGAAACGTCTCTACCGCCCAAGCAATCACTTCCTGCGGCGTTAATGTTTCAAACTCATCCGCTTTGACTTGAATCAGCTGTTCCTTCTCCAATAAGTTCAATTTCTTCTGACCTCCCGCAATAGGTTGTCTTAGCATGAAATTAATCCCACTAAACAGATTTGAATTATATTTTTAAGTATATAACATCCGTCTTATAAGTCAACCCAAAAAAAACCGAAATGAAAAAAAGACCTAGCCTCTCCTAAGAGAGACCAGGTCATTCCTATTCGTGATGCGGAAAAATTATTCTTCGATTTTGATCGCTTTGGTCGAGGCATCCCCAACTTCGGCCATATCGTCCAAAGCATATTCCACCAACGCAGTGAAGTTGTTGGAAGAAGTAGTCGCTCCGGAAATCGCGTCCACATCGCCGATCTGCTGTTTCTCAACCAGCTGTTTTTCCAGCTCTTCGGTGTATTTCGCCGGGTACGTGCCGGATTGAGGTTCCATCGCTGCTTTGTATTCGGCATCTTCCGTTTTCAACTTGCCCTCTTCATTGACGTAATCGAAGGTCACGGCATCGATTTTGTGATCTTTGATCACCAGTTCCAGCTGCGGTTTCCAGCCATGTTCGTCAAAGGCATCCGCTTCGACCTTGTAGGTGCCGTCATCGTAAAGATTCACGACCGCATCGCTCGAATCGCCGGATTTCGCATGCTCCAAAGCAGCCGCGGCCAATTCGTTGAAGTTTCTGGAGGAATGAGTGGCACCGGTTACGGCATCCACTTTAGCCGCCTCTTGAACCTCCACCAGTTTGGTGCCAAGCTGGTCGAAAGCTTCGCGAGGCGTCATTTTGTTGGCATCTTTAAACGCGTTCGTATAGTTTTCGTCGTTGGTTCTGAGATCGCCGTTTTCGTTCGTGTAATCGTAGTAAGCCTTTTCGATTTTACCGTCTTTGACCGTTACTTCTACGTAAGCCGTCCAGTTTCTAACGTCCTTACGATCATAGATCCCTTTATAGGTGCCGTCTTTGTAAGCTCCAGCCGTCCCGGCATTGTCGGTCGTTGCCGCCGGTTCATTGGCGCTGCCGTTTACTGCTCCCGTATTGTTTGTCGCTTCTTTGTCGTTACCGCCGCAAGCCGTCAAAGCCAGTGCAAGGATGAGAGCGGTTCCGATCATCTTTACGTTTTTCAAAATCAATACCCCCACTTTATACATTGTTGTTTTGCCAAGAAGATGTTAACATGGAGCGCATTGCCTGTATGTGAAATTATGCACATATGATGCGGTTGAGTCGCCATTGCACCAAAAAGCCCTTTTCCGCTTAGCGGAGAAGGGCTTTTGAATGCAAGGCAAATATTAACGTTTCGAGAACTGAGGAGCACGGCGAGCTGCTTTGAGGCCGTATTTCTTACGTTCTTTCATCCGTGGGTCACGAGTCAGGAAGCCCGCTTTCTTCAGCGAACCGCGGAACTCAGGGTCCGCTTTGAGCAATGCACGAGAAATCCCGTGACGAATGGCGCCAGCCTGACCGGAAATACCGCCACCATGAGCGATAACGATCACGTCGTAGTTGCCGAGCGTTTCCGTCAAAGTCAGGGGTTGTTTAACGATCAGCTTAAGTGTTTCCAGACCGAAATATTCATTGATGTCGCGTTTATTGATGACAATGCGTCCTTCACCCGGTACAAGGCGAACACGAGCTACCGAATGTTTACGACGACCTGTCCCATAGTATTGTACTTGTGCCATGAAACTGTCCTCCCTTTTAATTATCCGCGAAGTTCGTAAACTTCAGGTTTTTGTGCCGCGTGTGGATGCTCTGTGCCGGCGTAAGCTTTCAATCTCAGCTTCATTTTCTCGCCTTGGCGAGTTTTAGGCAGCATGCCGTGAACGGCGGACTCGATTACACGTTCAGGTTTCGTTCTCAGCATATCCTTGGCAACGGTCACTTTCAAACCGCCCGGATGCAGGGAATGACGATAGTACTTCTTGTTGTCCATCTTTTTGCCGGTCAAGGCGATTTTCTCCGCGTTGATGACGATAACAAAGTCGCCGCCGTCAACGTGTGGAGTGAATTGTGGTTTGTGTTTACCGCGGATGAGAGCAGCAGCTTCGCTTGCCAGACGGCCCAGCGTTTTGCCTTCGGCATCGATGATATGCCATTTGCGCTCTACTTCGGCTGGCTTCGCCATATAAGTGGTACGCATGTAAAGATCCTCCTTCAATATCGTCCGAAATGGTTCAATAATGCTGAGAACGATCTTGCTCTTCGGGGTCGCATGACCTTTTCCAGCATCTTTATCTTCGATCGTTTCGTTCATTGTCAGCAAGTCATAAAATCTGGTTATGGTCGGCTTTCTTGATTGGGGGCTGTGGGATAGCCATCAAGAAAACACAATTTTTATTTTACAGGAAGCGAAAATAATACGCAAGCCTTTTTTGAAAAGAAAGAGCATTAATTCCAGGCTCAGTCGAACAGGTCGCCGAATATGTCGAGCGCCGACTTCTTCTTCTTGTGTTTGTAGTGTCCCTTATCATATCCGTGCCCGGAATATCTCGGATCATATCCTTGTTGGGGCGGTTGGTTATAGCCCTGTTGAGGAGGGGGGTTGTAACCCGGATTCGGATTGCTCTTTGGACGATGATGGTCGCTTTCGTACCATTCGTTGAACGCCGGGCGGATTTCCCGAATTTCACTCAGCAGCTTATCCAATTCCCCGCGATCCAGCCATACGCCTTTGCAATCCGGACATACATCGATCAGCACGCCGTCCTTCTCCACTTCCCTCATTCGCACATCGTTACATACCGGACATTTCATTCAAAAAAACCTCCTTGGATTCATATCGCATATTCACATTTTTAAATATGTTACGTAAGATGAGTCCTCAGGTTTCAGGCTTATTCGATGATTTCGTCGTATTCCACTTGCCACAGCATAAGTCCTTTGCTTTCGGCCGTAGGACCCGCCGCTTTGCGGTCTTTGGCTTCCAGAATCGCCTTCATCGCTTGCGGCTTCCGTTTGCCTTCCCCGATTTCGAGCAGCGTCCCTACAATAATTCGCACCATATGCTGGAGGAAACCGTTGCCGGTGATATACAAATCAATGATGCCCTGCCCTCCGGTTCCAGGAACATCCGGTGATGGATCCACGACCAAACGGACATCATAAATGGTACGAATATGGCTCGCCTTGGTCGAGTGCCGGGAAGCAAAAGACGTGTAATCATGCGTTCCCAGCAAAAACGGCAAGCTGTCCCGCATAGCGGCAACATCCAGTTTGCCGGGATGGTGGAACTGATAATTGCGCTGAAATACGTCCGGAATCCGATTGGCATTAATCGTGTAACGATAGGTCTTCCGTTTAGCCGAACGCCTGGAATGGAAGGATAGGGGAACTTCGCGAGCGCTCATGACCCGGATATCGGAAGGAAGACGCCCGTTTAGCGCGAGGCGCCAGCGCTCTACCGGAATTTGCGAGGCCGTGTGAAAATGAAACGGCTGCTCCCGGGCATGCACCCCGGCATCGGTCCGCCCCGAGCCATGGATCTTTACTTCTTCTCCCGTCAATTGGCGGATGGCCGCCTCGATGTGATCCTGCACGGTATTGCCGCCCGGTTGGGTTTGAAAACCGAAGTAGTTCGTTCCGTCATAGCTGACGGTCATCAGCAAATTGCGCATCGGTACCTTCCTTCCTTGTTCGTGAGTGCTGAATCATTTCACCCTCTGGCCTTTCTTCGACCAGTTCAAGTACAGCATAAACAGAGAGCTGACATAGAAAAAACTCTCCGAAAGCCATGCCAAACGGCAAGCCGACAGAGAGTTTCACACGCAGAATATGGTTGGCTTTCCGGAACTAAGCCCGGTCTACCAGTTCCAGATAAACCATAGGAGCAGCGTCGCCGCGGCGAGGTCCCAGCTTCAGGATACGAGTGTATCCGCCTGGACGGCCGTTGTAGCGAGTTGCCAGTTCCGTAAACAGCTTTTGGATTGCATCCTGCTCGCCGTCGATCGATTCGCGACGAACATAAGCTGCTACTTGACGACGGGCGTGCAAATCTCCGCGTTTTGCTTTGGTGATCAGCTTCTCGGCGATCGAACGAACTTCTTTCGCTTTTGCTTCCGTCGTTTGGATGCGTTCGTATAAGAACAGGTCGGTTACCAGATCACGGAACAAAGCTTTACGTGCGCTGGAATCGCGGCCCAACTTTTGGTATGCCATGAGTTTTCCCTCCTTCGCTAAAACGATTCAAGCTATCTTACTCTTCAGTACGCAATCCCAAACCAAGCTCTTCGAGCTTCTCTTGAACTTCCTCCAAAGACTTACGACCCAGGTTGCGCACCTTCATCATATCTTCTTCGGTTTTCGTCGTCAGCTCTTGTACCGTATTAATGCCGGCACGTTTGAGGCAGTTATAGGAACGAACGGAGAGATCAAGCTCTTCAATCGTCATTTCAAGCACTTTTTCCTTCTTGTCTTCTTCCTTTTCGACCATGATTTCCGCGTCTTTCGCTTCGTCCGTAAGGCCCACGAACAGGAAGAGATGCTCGGTCAAAATTTTTGCGCCGAGGCTCACCGCTTCTTCAGGTCTAATACTGCCATCGGTCCACACTTCAAGCGTAAGCTTGTCGTAGTTGGTCACTTGGCCAACACGGGTATTCTCAACCACGTAATTGACGCGAGTAATCGGGGTATAGATCGAATCGACGGGAATGACACCGATCGGTTGATCATCTCGCTTATTCCGATCTGCCTGAACATAACCACGACCGCGGCCGGCATAAATGCGCATGTGAAGTCTGGAACCCGGCTCAAGCGTAGCAATATGCAGATCCGGATTCAGGATTTCCACGTCGCTGTCCGCACGGATATCTCCTGCCGTAATGACTCCTTCGCCTTCCGCATCGATCTCAAGGATTTTCTCCTCGTCCGAATGGATCTTAAGCGAGAGAGCTTTCAGGTTCAGGATGATTTCCGTAACGTCTTCCATGACGCCCGGGATAGTCGCGAATTCATGCAGAACTCCATCGATTTGGACCGAGGTTACCGCAGCACCCGGCAGAGAAGAGAGCAAAATCCGGCGAAGCGAGTTGCCCAGTGTGGTGCCATATCCACGCTCAAGTGGTTCTACTACAAATTTCCCATAGGTGCCTTCATCGTTAACTTCTACGGTCTCGATTTTTGGCTTTTCGATTTCTATCACGAAAGTACCCCTCCTTCAAAACGTCGTTCCTTTGAAACTGCCTAGTTTGCTGAAGTTGATCATGTAGTATGCCTAAACAACCATTGTTTCCAAGTGGCACTGTTGTTATACCACTGCTTCAGCGCGGCTTCATTAAACGCGGCGGCGTTTTGGAGGACGGCAGCCGTTATGAGGAATTGGAGTTACGTCTTTGATCATGTTGACTTCAAGGCCTGCCGCTTGCAAGGAGCGGATAGCGGCTTCACGGCCGGCTCCAGGGCCTTTAACCATAACTTCAACGCTCTTCATGCCATGCTCCATTGCCGCTTTGGCAGCGGATTCCGCAGCCATTTGCGCAGCAAACGGAGTCGACTTACGAGAGCCTTTGAAACCAAGACCGCCGGAGCTGGCCCAAGAGATCGCATTACCGTGCGGATCCGTAATCGTAACGATCGTATTGTTGAAGGTGGAGCGGATATGTGCCACACCCGATTCGATATTTTTCCGGTCACGACGTTTTGTACGTACGACTTTTTTCGGTTTAGCCATTGTCTGTTATCCCCCCTTCTTATTTCTTCTTGTTCGCTACAGTACGACGAGGACCCTTACGAGTACGGGCATTCGTTTTCGTACGTTGTCCGCGAACCGGCAAGCCGCGACGATGACGCACTCCGCGGTAGCAGCCAATTTCGATCAAACGCTTAATATTTAAGGAAATTTCACGACGCAGGTCGCCTTCAACTTTGACCGTTTTGTCGATCGTTTCGCGTAGTTTGCTAACCTCATCTTCCGTCAAATCGCGAACACGAGTGTCCGGATTGATGCCTGTTGTGCTCAGGATTTTCTGGGAAGTCGTTTTACCGATTCCGAAAATGTAAGTTAAGGCGATCTCAACGCGTTTATCACGTGGCAAATCCACACCAGCAATACGTGCCATTTTACGCTACACCCCCTTCTTTAACCTTGTTTTTGTTTGTGTTTCGGATTTTCGCAAATCACCATGACATTGCCTTTGCGACGAATGACTTTGCATTTTTCGCAAATCGGCTTTACAGAAGGTCTTACCTTCATGTTAATTACCTCCTCAAGTTCTGCGAAGCAAAACTCTATTCGTAAGGACTAGCTTAGTTTTACGGATGTAAAACTTCTTTGCAATCATAAACCTAATCATCGAAACAACTCAACCTGAATATTATACCACATGTTTATGGCAAATGGTATAGCTATTTACGGTAAGTGATCCGGCCTTTTGACAAATCGTAAGGCGAAAGTTGTACTACTACTTTGTCACCCGTCAAAATACGGATAAAGTGCATCCGCAGCTTTCCGGATACGTGAGCGAGAATTTGATGGCCGTTCTCGAGCTCAACCTTGAATGTAGCATTCGGCAATGGTTCGATGACCACGCCTTCGACTTCAATGACATCTTCTTTAGCCACAGTCAGTCTCCTTTCTCTTCAGCAATGGAATTGGCGGATTTCGAATGAACGATCACGGCATGTCGCAGCTTGCCGTTCGTCACCCGCCCGCTTTCCTGCAAACTCTGAACAACCTCGCTGCTGACCATGGGCAGTAGCTCAAGATGCTGGGCGTTTTTCCGTTTGGGTTGATCAAACTTGCGTTTGTTTCCATCCGCGATCCAGACGAACTTGTCATCCACGATCCCGATAATCACGTATATCGCCCCGGCATCTCTGCCTTTGAGAACCTTCACCAGTTGACCGAGCTGCGGCTCTGAGCGGTGCATCACCTTCATCACCTACGCATCCAGCTTCGTGAAAATTTCCATGCCGTCCGGAGTTACAGCTACGGTATGCTCAAAATGAGCGCATAACGAGCCGTCTACCGTTACGACTGTCCAATTGTCATCCAGCGTTTTAACATATCGTTTCCCCACGTTAACCATCGGTTCAATCGCCAGGACCATGCCAGGCTTTAAACGTGGTCCCCGGTCAGGCAAACCATAGTTCGGGATTTGCGGTTCTTCGTGTAAATTCGAGCCGATGCCGTGACCGACATATTCCCGAACCACGGAAAAACCGGCAGCTTCGATAAACTGCTGAATCGCATGCGAGATCGTGAACAACCGGACATCCGGTTTAACGAGTGCGAGACCCGCATACAGCGATCCTTCGGTGACTTCCAAGAGCTTCTTGGCTTCCTCCGAAATTTCGCCTACCGGATAAGTCCACGCCGAGTCCCCATGGAAACCACGGTACTCCGCGCCGATATCCAAACTGATGATATCGCCTTCGTTCAATTTGCGTTTGCCGGGAAATCCGTGTACCAATTCTTCGTTGACCGAAGCGCAAATGCTGTAAGGAAAACCGTTGTAACCTTTAAAGGACGGAACGGCGCCCTGACTGCGAATGTATTTATCGGCGAGTTGATCGAGTTCTCCCGTCGTAATTCCAGGCTCAATCGATTGTGCCATGAGCCTGTGCGTTTCCGCTACGATTCGCCCAGCTTCTCTCATAAAGCCCAGTTCCGTTTCGGATTTACAAATGATCATTACACCTAACCTCGCAGTAGTGATACGATTTCTTTCGAGACCGCATCGATTTCCTGTTCACCATCCACTTGACGCAGCAGGCCTTTGTCCTCATAGAACTTCAGAAGCGGTGCCGTTTTGTTGATATATTCGTCCAGCCGCGTACCTACGCTCTCTTCGTTATCGTCGGAACGTTGATACAGCTCGCCGCCGCATTTATCACAAACACCCTCCTGCCCCGGAGGATTAAAGATCACATGATAAGTGGAACCGCAGGATTTGCAGATCCGGCGTCCGGTCAGCCGCGCCAGCAGCTTGTTCCGGTCCACTTTCAGGTTGATGACGTGGTCCAGCTTGCGACCCATGCCTTGAAGCAGGTCCTCCAGCGATTCCGCTTGCGAAAGGGTTCTTGGAAATCCGTCCAATAAAAAACCTTTTTCGCAATCGGACTGCTGCAGGCGTTCGCGAACGATCCCCACTGTCACATCATCAGGCACCAGAAGTCCCTGATCCATATATTCCTTCGCTTTCATCCCCACAGGTGTTTCCTGTTTAATGGCCAGGCGAAATGCGTCGCCGGTAGAGATATGAGGAATACCGAATTCGTTAACGATGACCTCGGCTTGCGTTCCTTTTCCTGCTCCAGGAGGCCCCATGAATAATAGGTTCATGTCTCTCACTCCCTCCAAGACTCCTCTACAACAAGAAATAGCGCAGTTAGGTGCCAGGTACGGCCGTTGAACAGCCTGTTCCTGGTACCTACCGACTATTTATTGATAAAACCTTTATAGTGACGCTTGATCAGCTGGCCTTCGATCGTTTTCATCGTATCCAGCGCAACGCCGATAACGATCAGGATCGAGGTACCGCCGATTTGAACCGTACGCGGCAGACTAGCCAAGGCACCCAAACCGATTGGAAGGATGGAAATAGCCGCGAGGAACAGGGCGCCGGTCATCGTCAAACGGGTCAAGACCCGGGTCAGATAAGTAGCGGTCGTTTTCCCCGGGCGAATCCCCGGAATATACCCACCGTTTTTCTTCATGTTGTCCGCCATCTGCTGCGGGTTCATCTGTACGAACGTATAGAAGAACGTGAAGCCGATGATCATGACAACATAAAGCACCATCCCCAGCGGACGGTCATGGGACAAGTTGCTGCTGATCCATTGCGCCCAAGTGTGCGTCGACCAAAAGCTGGCGATCACGATCGGGAATTGCAGCAAGGAGACAGCGAAAATCACCGGAATAACGCCGGCTGCGTTGATTTTGAGCGGAATATGCGTATTCTGCCCGCCATACATTTTGTTGCCTACCACACGTTTTGCGTACTGTACCGGAATTTTCCGTACAGCCTGCTGGATGTAAATGACTCCAATGACGATCAGCACGCACACGAGGATGATAGCCAACGATTTAACGACGTTCATGAACGCTTGGCCTTCAACGATAAACTCGGATTGAGCAATCGACTGGATATGCGTTGGAATCGCCGCCACGATCCCGGCAAAGATAATCAGCGAGATCCCGTTGCCGATCCCTTTCTCGGTAATCTGCTCACCAAGCCACATAAGGAATGAAGTACCGGCTGTCAAAACAATCGCAATCACGAGGTAGTCCGCAAACGTGGCGTTTGGAACCATTTCCGTACCATACAGCCGGTTGAAGCCGATCGATGTGGCAAATGCCTGAATGATCGCCAAGATGACCGTACCGTAACGGGTAACCTGGGCCATCTTCTTCTTGCCGTGTTCCCCTTGCTTGGCCCATTCCGCAAACTTCGGAATAACGTCCATGGACAAGAGTTGTACGATAATGGAAGCCGTGATATAAGGCATAATCCCGAGAGCGAAGATCGAGAAGTTCTTGAGTGCGCCACCCGAGAAGGTGTTCAAGAGCCCGAACAAATCGCTTCCGGCGCCGTTCGTCGCTTCAAAGACGTCTTTATTAACGCCCGGAACCGGAACGAAAGAACCGATCCGGTAGATGAGAAAGATAAACAGCGTGAAGAGAATGCGGTTGCGCAGGTCCTGAACATGCCATATGTTCTTAATGGTTTTAAACATTAGATCACCTCGGTTTTACCGCCGGCAGCCTCGATTTTCTCTACCGCAGATTGGGAGAACTTATTCGCTTTAACTGTCAACTTGACAGTAACTTCGCCGTTGCCGAGAATCTTGATGCCGCTTTTCGCGTCTTTCACGATTCCTTGTTCAAACAACAGTTCAGGAGTAACTTCCGTATCCGCCGCAAAGTTGTTCAAATCTTGGATGTTCACAATCGCGTACTCTTTCCGCGTCGGATTAACAAACCCGCGTTTTGGCAAGCGACGATACAGCGGGTTTTGTCCGCCTTCGAAGCCTGGACGCACACCACCGCCGGAACGAGCGTTTTGACCTTTGTGACCGCGAGTGGATGTTTTACCCATGCCGCTACCTGTACCGCGGCCTACGCGTTTGCGTTCTTGGCGGGAGCCAGGTGCTGGGGAAAGTTCATGTAACTTCATCGTTCGTTGCACCTCCTTATTTATTGTTGGCCCTTAAAAAGTTCCCGAAATCCTTAACCTTCGATTTCTTGAACCGAAACCAGGTGGCTGACTTGATTAACCATGCCGCGAATGGCTGGATTATCATTGTGAACCACGGACTGGTTGATTTTGCGAAGTCCCAATGTTTTCACGGTAGTACGTTGGTTCTCCGGACGACCGATCAAACTACGCACGAGGGTAATTTGCAGTTTAGCCATGAGATTCCCTCCTTAACCGAGAAGTTCTTCGACGGATTTACCGCGTAATTTCGCAACATCTTCAGCGCGTTTCAGACGGGACAAGCCCTCCAAAGTCGCGTTGACCATGTTGATGGAATTCGAAGAACCTAAAGATTTTGTCAAAATGTCGCCCACGCCAGCCAGTTCGAGTACGGCACGAACCGGACCGCCGGCGATAACCCCGGTACCTTCGGATGCCGGTTTCAGCAGCACGCGGCCGGCGCCGAAATGCCCGATCACTTGGTGAGGGATCGAAGTTCCCACGAGTGGAACATGAACAAGATTTTTCTTCGCATCTTCAATTCCTTTGCGAATCGCGTCAGGAACTTCGCCTGCTTTACCGATACCGGCGCCAACCCAACCTTTGCCGTCGCCGACAACTACGAGCGCGCTGAAGCTAAAACGACGTCCGCCTTTAACTACTTTAGCTACGCGGTTAATATTTACAACTCTTTCAGTCAGTTCTAAAGTGTTCGGATCTACACGCAAGTCGTTAACCTCCTTTTAGAGAATATTTTAGAATTCCAGGCCTGCTTCGCGGGCTGCGTCAGCCAGCGCCTGAATCCGTCCATGGTACAAGTATCCCCCACGGTCAAACACAACGTTTTTGAACCCTTTGTCTTGAGCGCGTTTTGCGATCAATTCGCCAACTTTGCGAGCGGATTCCACATTGCCGCCGTTGCCGATCGATGTGCTCAACTCTTTGTCAACCGTCGAAGCGCTAGCCAGCGTTACGCCTGCTACGTCGTCGATCAATTGAGCGTAGATATGTTTGGAAGAACGGTATACGTTCAGTCTTGGACGAGCTGCCGTTCCTTCGATTTTTTTACGCACACGCAAATGTCTTTTCAGACGGGCTTTGTTCTTATCACCTTTAGTAATCATGACTTCCCTTTCACTCCCTTCGGTTTACCGTTACAGACATTTCATTTCAAGACGCCAGAAGGACAAGTCCGCTAAGAAGAAACTTATTTCTTCTTACCGGCTTTACCCTCTTTACGAATGATGCGTTCGCCTTCATACTTGATCCCTTTGCCTTTGTACGGCTCAGGTGCGCGAACGGAACGAATTTTAGCGGCGTATTCACCTACGCGCTCTTTATTGATCCCTTTTACGATGATCTTCGTATTCGTAGGCACTTCAAATTCGATGCCTGCTTCCGGAGTGATTTCCACCGGATGGGAGTAACCTACGTTCAGAACGAGTTTGTTGCCGGTCAAGCTTGCACGGTAACCGACGCCAACCAGCTCGAGCGATTTGGAGAAGCCTTCCGTTACTCCGCTGACCATGTTGCTCACGACGGAGCGAGTCGTGCCATGCAGAGAACGATGTAATTTATTGTCAGAAGGACGTTCAATGGTGATCACGTTTTCTTCAACCGCTACCTTGATGTCCTTGTGAAGCTCACGAGTCAAAGTGCCTTTCGGCCCTTTTACCGTAATGACGCTATTATCAAGTGTGATATCCACACCACTTGGTACTGTAATTGGTTTGCGACCAATACGAGACATTTATTGCACCTCCTTGTTATAAGACGTTAATTACCAAACGTAGCAGACAACTTCGCCGCCGGCTTTGGACTGGCGAGCTTCCTTGTCGGTCATGACTCCCTTGGAAGTGGAGATAATCGCGATACCCAAACCGCCGAGGACACGAGGAACTTCGTTGCTTTTCGTGTACACGCGAAGGCCTGGTTTACTGATTCTCTTCAAACCGGAGATAACGCGTTCGTTGTTAGGGCCGTATTTCAGAAAAATACGAATCATCCCTTGTTTGTTATCATCGATATATTCGGCGTCACGAATGAAACCTTCACGCTTCAGAATTTCGGCGATTTGTTTCTTGATCGTGGACGCAGGCAGTTCTACCGTTTCGTGACGCACTGTGTTCGCGTTGCGAATACGTGTAAGCATATCTGCAATTGGATCTGACATAGTCATACGTGTAAACCTCCTTCCCGTTGTTGATTAATTACCAGCTTGCTTTTTTCACGCCAGGAATCTGGCCTTTATAAGCTAATTCACGGAAACAAATTCTGCAAATTTTGAACTTTTGCAAAACCGAATGTGGACGACCGCAACGTTCACAGCGGGTATATGCCCGCACTTTGAATTTAGGTGTACGTTGTTGTTTAACTTTCATCGAAGTTTTTGCCACTTTAGCCTGACACCTCCCAAATATTTTCGGAGAATTATTGACTTAGAGTTACTTTACAAATGGCATGCCAAGCTGCGTCAACAGCTCACGGGATTCTTCGTCGGTTTTCGCCGTAGTGACGATAACGATATCCATACCGCGTACTTTATCCACTTGATCGTATTCGATCTCAGGGAAGATGAGCTGTTCTTTCAGACCTAGCGTATAGTTGCCGCGACCGTCGAATGCTTTCGTCGATACGCCGTGGAAGTCACGAACGCGCGGAAGCGTTACGTTAAACAGTTTGTCTAGGAAATGGTACATGCGCTCGCCGCGCAGCGTTACTTTAACGCCGATCGGCATGTTCTCGCGAAGTTTGAAACCGGCAATGGATTTCTTGGCGCGAGTGATAACCGGTTTTTGACCAGCGATCAGCTGCATGTCGTTCACTGCGGAATCAAGCACTTTGGAGTTAGCCACAGCTTCGCCAACACCCATGTTGATAACGACTTTCTCGATTTTAGGCACTTGCATTACTGTCGTATAGTTGAATTTTTGAACCAAAGCAGGTGTCACTTCGTTCAAAAAGCGTTCTTTCAATCTTGCTGCCATGAATCATGGACCTCCTTTCTTTACGTTCCTGGATTAGTCGATTACTTCTCCGGATCTCTTAGCTACGCGAACTTTCTTGCCGTTGTCCAATACTTTGTAACCGATACGGGTTACTTTTCCGCTCTTAGGATCAACGTGCATGACGTTCGATACGTGAATCGGAGCTTCTTTCTCGATGATGCCGCCTTGCGGGTTCAGCTGATTTGGTTTTTGATGTTTCTTAACCATGTTCACGCCTTCCACAAGCACGCGGTTTTCGCGAGGATAAGCGGCGATGACGCGGCCTTTTTTGCCTTTGTCTTTACCGGAGATCACGATAACCGTATCGTCTTTTTTGACGTGCAGCTTATTGTTATGAGATTCAAGAATCTTTTTCAGTCTAGGCACTTGGTTTTACACCTCCTGTTTATCGCACTTCCCCGAGAGGGGCGTCACAATTAGATCACTTCCGGAGCCAAGGAAACGATTTTCATAAAGTCCTTGTCGCGAAGTTCGCGGGCTACTGGTCCGAAAATACGTGTTCCGCGCGGGCTCTTATCTTCCTTAACAACAACCGCTGCATTCTCGTCGAATGCGATGTAGGAACCGTCTTTACGACGAACCGAACGTTTCGTACGAACGACAACCGCTCTGACTACATCACCTTTTTTGACAACGCCGCCTGGTGTTGCTTGTTTAACGGAACAAACGATCAGATCCCCGATTTGTGCTGTACGACGACCGGTACCGCCCAGAACGCGGATACACATCAGTTCCTTCGCGCCGGAATTGTCGGCAACGTGCAAACGTGTAAATGGTTGAATCATGGATATTTCCTCCTTTCGGTCTAAGCTACCTTGCTATTAGATAATAACCGCTTCTTCAACGACTTCAACGAGTCTCCAGCGTTTGTCTTTGGACAGCGGGCGAGTTTCGGCGATTTTAACGGTATCTCCGATTTTCGCAGTATTATTTTCGTCATGCGCTTTAAACTTTTTCGTGTATTTAATGCGCTTATGGTACAAATTATGCTTTTTGTAGGTTTCTACAGCAACAACGATCGTTTTGTCCATCTTGTCGCTGACGACTTTACCAATTTGCACTTTACGGCTATTACGTTCGCTCATGGTTAGCCTCCTTCCTGGACTTAGGCGCTTCGCTTACGCTTGAGCGCTTCTTAACTGATGATCCCGAGTTCTCTTTCACGGATTACGGTTTTAGCACGAGCTATTTCCTTACGCACATCGCGGATCCGAGTCGGGTTGTCGAGTTGGCCGGTAGCCAATTGAAAACGAAGGTTAAAGAGTTCCTCTTTGAAACCTGCGATTTTTTGTTCGATTTCTGCAGTGGTTAAGTTGCGAAGTTCATTAGCTTTCATTTGCTTCACCACCCAATTCTTCACGTTTCACAAACTTCGTTTTGATCGGCAGTTTGTGAGCAGCAAGACGCATTGCTTCACGTGCGATTTCCTCAGATACGCCGGCAAGCTCAAACATGATTTTGCCAGGTTTCACAACTGCGACCCATTTCTCTACGTTACCTTTACCGCTACCCATCCGAACTTCAAGAGGCTTTTGGGTAATCGGCTTGTCAGGGAAAATTTTAATCCATACTTTACCGCCACGTTTGATGTAACGCGTCATTGCAATACGCGCCGCTTCGATTTGACGGTTGGTGATCCAAGTTGGCTCAAGAGCTTGCAGGCCGTATTCGCCGAAGTTGAGTTCGGTGCCGCCTTTCGCTTGGCCTCTCATATTACCGCGTTGTTGCTTGCGGTGTTTTACGCGTTTTGGTACCAACATGATTAGTTGCCTCCTTCCTGAGCAGCTTGTTGTTTCTTAGCCGTAGGAAGAACCTCTCCACGATAGATCCATACTTTTACGCCGATGCGGCCGTAAGTCGTATGCGCTTCTGCCGTACCGTAATCGATGTCGGCGCGGAGCGTATGAAGTGGAACAGTTCCTTCACTGTAGCCTTCCGTACGAGCAATTTCAGCACCGCCGAGACGACCGCTGACTGCTGTTTTAATCCCTTTGGCTCCCGAACGCATCGTTCTTTGAATCGCTTGTTTCAGCGCACGACGGAAAGAAACGCGACGTTCCAATTGTTGTGCAATGCTTTCTGCGACCAAAATTGCGTCAAGGTCAGGGTGCTTGATTTCGGAAATATTGATGTGAACCTTTTTGCCACCTGCGATTTTCGTAATTTCGTTACGCAGGTTTTCCACTTCCGAACCGCCTTTGCCGATAACCATGCCCGGCTTGGCTGTGTGGATCGTTACGTTCACACGATTAGCCGCTCTCTCGATCTCAATCCGAGATACCGCGGAGTCTTTCAGTTTATTTTTCAGGTGTTCACGAATTTTTACGTCTTCCAGCAAAAGATCACCAAAATCTTTGCCTGCGTACCATTTGGATTCCCAATCACGGATAATCCCTACTCGTAATCCGACCGGATTTACCTTTTGGCCCACACGTTTTCCCTCCTTATTTTTCGGATACCACCAATGTAATGTGGCTGGTGCGTTTGTTGATCCGGCTAGCGCGTCCCATAGCCCGCGGACGGAAACGTTTCATTGTCGGGCCTTGGTTTACGTATGCTTGCGTAATCACCAATTTATTAACATCCATAGAATAGTTGTGTTCAGCATTGGCAATCGCCGAGTTCAAGAGCTTCTCCACGATCGGGGAAGCCGCCTTTGGAGTGTGGCGGAGAATCGCGATCGCATCGCCGACTTGCTTGCCGCGGATCAGATCGATAACGAGCTGAGCTTTGCGGGGAGCAATACGAATAGATCTTGCATGTGCTTTTGCTTCCATGTGTATTACCTCCTCTCAAACGAAGAACTTATCGAATTAACGTCTCGTTTTCTTATCGTCATCCGTATGACCTTTATAGGTACGGGTTGGAGCAAATTCGCCCAGTTTATGTCCGACCATGTCCTCCGTAACGTATACCGGAACATGCTTGCGGCCGTCATATACACCAAACGTATGACCAATGAATTGCGGGAAGATCGTGGAGCGACGGGACCACGTTTTGATCACGATTTTCTTGTTCGACGCGCTCGCTTCTTCCACTTTCTTCAACAGGTAACCATCAATAAAAGGTCCCTTTTTCAGACTGCGACTCATTCATTTATCCTCCCTTCACATTACGCTGCTTGTTTCGCCCGCTTTATCCACAAGCCGCGAAGTGATCCGCGTAATGCGGATTACTTCGTACGGCGGCGAACGATATATTTATCAGAAGCTTTGCCTTTTTTACGCGTTTTGTAACCAAGGGTCGGTTTGCCCCAAGGAGACAACGGAGATTTACGGCCGATCGGAGCGCGACCTTCGCCACCACCGTGAGGGTGATCGTTCGGGTTCATGACGACACCGCGCACTTCCGGACGTTGTCCGAGCCAGCGATTACGTCCCGCTTTACCGATTTTCACGAGTTCATGGTCACCGTTACCTACGGAACCGATCGTCGCGCGGCACACTTTCAGGACTTTACGAACTTCGCCGGAAGAAAGGCGGATCGTTACGTATTTGTCCTCTTTACCCAGCAATTGAGCTTCCGTACCGGCTGCGCGAACGAGTTGTCCGCCCTTGCCGGGCTTCAGTTCGATATTGTGGATAACGGTACCCACCGGGATGTTCTCCAGCGGCATAGCGTTACCGATTTTGATGTCGGAACCTGCGCCGGATTCGATCACGTCGCCTACTTTCAAACCTTTAGGCGCGATAATGTAGCGTTTTTCGCCATCGGCATAGTGGATCAAAGCGATGTTCGAGGTGCGGTTCGGATCGTATTCGATCGTAGCAACGCGGCCTGGAATTCCATCTTTGTTCCGTTTGAAGTCGATAATGCGGTATTTACGCTTATGTCCGCCGCCATGGTGACGAACGGTAATTTTACCTTGGTTGTTGCGGCCAGCCGTTTTGCTCAGCGGCGCAAGCAAAGATTTCTCCGGTTGATCCGTCGTAATTTCTTCGAAGGTGGACACGCTCATGGCGCGTCTTGCCGGGGATGTCGGTTTGTACTTTTTGATTGGCACTAGATTTCCCTCCTTACTTTAAACGATTTTATACCGATTCAAAAAATTCAAGCGGTTTACTGTCAGCCGCCAGAGTAACGAACGCTTTTTTCCATTCGGGAGTGTATCCGAAGTGGCGTCCGTAACGTTTTGGCTTTCCAGGAACGCGCAGGGTGTTCACATTGCTAACCTTCACACCAAAGATCGCTTCTACAGCTTTCTTGATTTCGGTTTTGTTGGCGCGAATATCAACTTCAAATACATATTTCAAGTCACTCATATATTCAGCCGTACGTTCCGTAATCACCGGGCGTTTGATAATATCACGAGGATCTTTCATTACGCGAGCACCTCCTCTACCTTCTGAACTGCTTCTTTCGTAATGATCAGTTTGTCGTGCGTCAGCACGTCAAGAACATTAATGCCGTCAGCCGCTACGAATTTAACGCCTGGGATGTTGCGCGCGGAAAGCGCCAGGTTATCGTCGTAGCTAGGAGCTACAACCAGTGCTTTGCGTTCCACTTTCAGGTTGTTCAAAATCGCTGCGAATTCTTTCGTTTTTGGAGCGTTCATCGTAAGTGCGTCCAGCACGATGATGTCCTGGTCGATCACTTTCGACGACAAGGCCGATTTGATCGCCAAACGACGTACTTTCTTCGGCAATTTGTAGGAATAGCTGCGCGGAGTCGGTCCGAATACCGTACCGCCGCCTACCCATTGCGGAGAGCGAATGGAGCCTTGGCGCGCACGACCCGTACCTTTTTGTTTCCAAGGCTTGCGGCCGCCGCCACGAACTTCGGAGCGTCCTTTAACTTTATGGGTACCGAAACGCAGGGAAGCGCGCTGCATCACAACAGCATCGTGAAGAACATGCGTGTTCGGTTCAATCCCGAATACGGCATCGTTCAATTCCACTTCGCCCACTTGGCTACCGCTAATATTGAAAAGTGCTACTTTTGGCATTTGTTGTTCCTCCTTTCTTATAACGATTATTTCTTAATGGTTTGTTTGATTTTAACGAAGCTGTTTTTAGGACCTGGAATCGAGCCTTTAACAAGCAATACGTTGCGTTCTGCGTCGATGCGAACGACTTCAAGGTTTTGGATCGTTACGGTTTCGCTGCCCATATGTCCCGGAAGGTGTTTGCCCTTCGGAACGCGGTTCGCTTGAATGGAGCCCATCGAACCTGGTCTGCGATGGTAACGGGAACCGTGCGCCATCGGGCCGCGGCTCTGTCCCCAGCGTTTGATAACGCCTTGGAATCCTTTACCTTTCGAAATACCTGTTACGTCAACAAATTCGCCTTCAGCAAAAATATCGACTTTGACCTCTTGGCCAACCTCGTATCCTGCCAAATCAACACCGCGAATTTCGCGAACGTAGCGCTTAGGCGTTGCGCCTGCTTTCTTCGCATGCCCAACTTCCGGTTTGTTTGCTCTGGCTTCCTTCTTATCGGAGTAGCCGATTTGGATCGCTTCGTAACCGTCGTTCTCCAGATCTTTCTTTTGCAGAACCACGTTAGAGCTTGCCTCAATAACCGTCACGGGAATTACGTTCCCTTCCGGAGTAAACACTTGAGTCATTCCAAGTTTTTTCCCTAAGATACCTTTCATGTTGACACCTCTTTTCCTTTCCTGATTACCTTACAATAGTAGGTATTACAATTTGATTTCGATATCTACACCGGACGGCAGGTCCAAGCGCATCAAGGCATCCACAGTTTGTGGAGTCGGGTTCACAATGTCGATCAGACGTTTGTGCGTCCGCATTTCGAATTGCTCCCGGGAATCCTTGTACTTGTGCACCGCGCGGAGAATAGTAATCACTTGTTTCTCGGTCGGCAACGGAATCGGCCCGGATACGCCAGCACCCGAACGTTTTGCCGTTTCAACGATTTTCTCTGCGGATTGATCAAGAATTCTGTGGTCGTAAGCTTTCAAACGAATACGAATTTTTTGCTTTGCCATTTTAGTCCCTCCTTCTATCGCCCAATTTAGTATCGGACATACTCCGTGAAAATTTTCCAACTCACGCTCCCATGGCAAAGGGGCCGGGTGTGTCGGTAACCTCTCACATCATCGCAACGTCACAGAACAACATTCACTATTATATAGAAAACATAGGCGGAATGCAAGCATAAAATCTGAAGTTTTCGGCATGGCCGAAATCAAGGATCTGGGATTATGAATGAGGGTGATTTCATTCCGCTATTTCGTTTTAGCGAATTATATGTTAGCCTAATTTTAACCGTTGATAACTGGTCTATTAATATTATAGGAGAAATCAGTCATGCCTTCGTACACAAACAACCGGGACAGCATCTATAATACCGTAAAGAACCGGATCCTGACCATGGAATATACCCCCGGCCAAAAGATCTCCGAGCAGGAAATCGCCGAGCAAACGAACACCAGCCGGACGCCCGTCCGCGAGGTATTCATTCGCTTGAGCCGCGAGGGCTTGCTTCAGATCGTTCCGCAAAGCGGGACTTATGTATCCAAAATCAATATGAAACTGGCGGAAGAAGCCCGTTTTGTCCGCGAGAACATCGAGAAGGTGATCGTGTCCAATTGCTGCAACCATATCAGCGACGCACAAATCGCCGCCATCCAGGATATCATCGATCTGCAGGAGTTTTATTCGCTTAAGAACAAGCCCGAGCATTTCTTCGAGCTCGACGAGAAGTTTCATTATATGTTTTATCAAATCGATCATAAAGAAAACGTGTGGAACTGGCATCAGTCGTTCAATTCGCACCTGAACCGGTACCGCTGGCTGAGAAGCTCTTTTCTAAACCTTGACCTTCAGCATTTGATCGAGCATCACAAGGACATCCTGAACGCTGTCAAACTAGGAGACGCGCGAATAGCCGAAGAATTGGCATCCCGCCATCTGCAGCTGATGATCGACGAAAAGGACGCCGTGATCGCCGAATTCAAGGATTATTTCGAATAAGCCAAAAACCCCCGGCCGCTTCGGCTGAGGGTTTTTCTTTTGCAGGTTTATTTAACGGTTAATTTGTCGATCGATTCCCACAGGCCGTTAAGGTAGGTTACGCCAAGCGCACGATCATACAACCCGTATCCCGGGCGTGCTTTTTCGCCCCAAATCATGCGTCCATGGTCCGGACGGACATACCCCGTAAATCCGATATCGTGATAAGCCTTCATGATTTCGAACAAGTCCAGGGAACCGTCGCTGGATAGATGAGACGATTCGTCGAAGTCCCCGTTTTCATGAATTTTAATATTGCGAACATGGGCAAAATGAATACGACCCATTGCCCCGAACCGGCGGACCAGCTTCGGAATATCGTTCTCGGGATTGGCTCCCAGGCATCCGGAGCACAACGTGAGCCCGTTGTAAGGACTGTCGACGAGACCCACGATCCGTTCCAGATCGGCCTCGTTCTTCACGATGCGCGGCAATCCGAAAATCGGCCACGGCGGATCGTCCGGATGGATGGCCAGCTTGACGTCGCATTCGATGCAGGTCGGAATGACCCCTTCCAGGAAATACTGCAGATTGTCGAATAGTTTGTCTTCAGTCAAGCCTTCATACTTTTGGAACAGGGTCTTCAATTCGGCCAAACGTTCCGGCTCCCAGCCCGGCAAGGAATATCCGTTTGCCGATTCCTTAAACGTATCCATCATGCGGGTCGGATCGATTTGATCGACGACCGCCTGCTTGTAGGACAGCACCGTCGATTTGTCGGCGAGCGGTTTGGCCAGATCGGTACGCGTCCAGTCGAACACCGGCATAAAGTTATAGCAGATCACTTTGATGCCGTATTCGGCCAGGTTGCGAAGCGTCTGCTTGTAATTCTCGATATATCGGTCCCTGGACGGCAAGCCGATTTTGATATCGTCATGGATATTGACGCTTTCGATGATCTCCAGCTCGAGCCCCGCATCCTCCACTTCTTTTTTCAACTTGGCGATTCTCTCCTTCGGCCAAACCTCGCCGACAGGTACGTCAAACAATGCTCCTACAATGCCGGTCATGCCGGGAATTTGGCGAATCTGCTCCAGGGTTACGCTATCGTCGGCGCTGCCGAACCAGCGAAAAGTCATTTTCATCGTTTGTCCACTCCATTCATGTTCATCCATTGATTTCTTGCGATAGGGCAAGATGTGCTTTCAGCGCATTCCGGACGGCGCCGTCGCCGCTGACCAGCCCCCGCACTTGCCGTTCGATCTTGTCGCCTAATCCTGCCGCATACAGGTCCATGCCAAAAATCGTTTCATTGGACAAGACCGGGCGAAGCGTATTCCCCACCGATTCGGGTTCGCCGTAACGCAAGGCACCAAGCTGCTGCTGCAGTTCCGCTAGCAGCGGATCGGGGCTGATCGCAAATGCTTGCCCTTGATCGTCGATCCCAAGCAGGTATCTGATCCAGGCGGCGATCGTCAGCGGAATCAGCTCCAGCTGCCGCACTTCCAAATCCTCGCGTTCGGCATAGAGCTTGATCGTTTCGCCGAAGCGGATCTTCAGTTTTTGCGACGTATCCGAGGCAATCCGCTGCGGCGTATCCGGTATGTTCGGATTCGGCAGACGTTTGTCGATCACCTCGTGGATGAATTCCAGCGGATCGATAATCCCCGGATTCGTAACCACCGGCATACCTTCATCGTAGCCGATCTTCGTAACCAGCGCCCGCAGATCCGCATCGTTCATTTCCTCCGAAATGGAGGCGTACCCCAGCAAGCAGCCGAAGATCGCCAGTGACGTATGCAGCGGATTCAGGCAAGTGCAAACCTTCATTTTCTCAACCTGATCCACGATTTCCCGCCGCGTAAAGTACACGCCTGCCTTTTCCAGAGCCGGACGCCCATTCGGAAAAGAATCCTCAATGACGAGGTACTCGCATTCTTCGGTGTTGACGAAAGGAGCCGTCACCGTATTCTTTTGCGTTCTCACGATATCGGCGCTTTCGAAGCCGGCCTCCCGCAGCTGCGCTTGGACTCTTGCCGAAGGATGCGGCGTAATCTTGTCGATCATGCTCCACGGGAAAGTGATTTTGCTTTCGTCCGTCAGATACGGAATGAAGCCCTCATCAACAAATCCCCGCTTGGCCCATTGCTCGGCCACGGTCAATACCGCTTCCTTCAGCTTGTCGCCGTTATGCGAGAAATTGTCCGTGCTGACCAAAGCCAGCGGCTGCCGGCCGTTCCGGTATCGTTCATGCAGCAGCGCCGTCAGTTTGATCATCGCATGCTCCGGACGTGCCAGGCCCTGTTCCAGTTCCCGGATAATCGCCTCGCGCAATCCGCCGTTCATGTCTTTCAGGTTATAGCCTTTTTCCGTGATAGAAAATGTAACCATCTGCAAAGAGCTATTGCGGAATATCGCCTTCAGCCGTTCCCAGGCGGAAGCGTTGCCGCTGTCGGCATAAATGCTCTCCACTACGCTGGCGATCACTTCTTGCTGCAAACTTCCATCGGCTTTCATGACCACCAGTAATCCCAGGTTATCGTATGGGTGGTAGACTTTGTCGATGATTTCCTCGTCGAAGGTTTCGACGACGATAATGCCTTTATCCGCGGCTTTCGCCTGAATCAGGCGCTGCTGCAATACCGAATGGTAGCCCTTAAACAGGTTGCCTGCCCCAAAGTGCACCCACACCGGCGCTTCCATCGTGTTCCGGGCAATTCGTTCGATATCGAATCCGGGCAGCCGAATTCCCGCTTGAGTAAAAGCTTCCGGCTGCGTCTTAACGTGACTTGCTCCCAACACCGTCATGCTTGATTCCCGCTTTCTGTCATAGTGTTCTTCTTATAAGGAAATTTTGGAGGATGACGCCGACCAAACCTGTTCATACCGGTAACCGGTCAGATTTTCGACAATCGCCTTGGTCTCCGGGTCCACGCCTTGTTTGGAACCCGTCTCTTTCAGGCGTTCAACCTCCTTCACCAGTATCCCATGCGTCTTCTTATTCAATTTGAAAGTCAAGGCAAAGATTAAGGCCAACACCAGCAGAATCGTCGCGCCCAAGAACAGCGTATAAGCAATCGTGTTAATCGCCTGCGCCGACTGTTGCGCCTGTCCTTTGACGAAGCCGCCCTCTTCGAGCACGATCCCTACGACAAAGGTCGCGATGGCTACCGTCGTTTTGCGGCCAAAGGTCATGACGGCGGCGAACAGCCCTTCCCGTCTTTGCCGGGTCACCACCTCGTCCACGTCGGGAATGAACGGAAACACGTTCCAAGGCGTAAATTCCAGCAAGCTTCGCCCCATCTGATATAACGCCGCGAGTACGTATAAAATGGCGATTTTGGAGCTGGGATTGTACAGGTACACCGCATAAAATCCAAGCAAGCATACAATCATCGTCGAATAAGATACGGTATACAACCGGGCCGGGCCGAACTTGATGATCGCGAAGCCGGCCAGCAGCGTGACCGGCAAACCTACGATGCTCAAGGACAGCAGATTGGCCGCAAGCGATGACGACACGCTTAAGCAATAAACGCAGAAGAAGACGAACACGGTATTGTAGACATCCTTGGCCGTAAACGACAACAAATAAATCGCCAGATGCTTACGGAACGCTTTGATTCTGAAGGTGGAGGCGTACTCTTTAAACAAACCGCCAATCGCCGCCAACTGCTCGCCCAACGTTTTTTTCGCCTGGCTTTGTTCCAATTCGGCTTGCATCTCCGGCGTCAAATCCCGTTCCCACGTCACCTTGTAGGAGATAAACACGCAAACCGCAAACAGGATAGCAAAGATAAGTCCGTTCAAGAGGTAAGCATGCGCGTTGTTTTCGCCGAAATAGCTGATCAAGCGCCCCGGCACAAACGTGGCGAGAAACGTCCCCAACGCGGAAATGAACATCCGGCAGGTGGAGAGCTTCGTTCTTTCCGTAAAGTCTTTGGTCATCTCCGACGGAAGCGTTTCCCAAGGAATCAACACCATCGCGGCAACGATTTCAAACAACAGGTAGCAGATCAGGTAAAACCAGTAGTTCATGCCGGTGACCCATAGCAGGACATAAACCGCCATCAGCGGCGAACCGATCAACAGGAAAAACTTGCGCCGCCCGAATTTTTTCCCCAGCCGGTTTTTGTAAAAATGGTCGGTGAAGCTCCCCATGAACAAACTGACAATCGCATCCACAACCCGCGCGATCGCTACAATCGATGCCGCCTGCACCGGGGATAGCCCTACGAAAGTGGTATAGTAAAAGAGCAGCCAGGCCCCGATAATGGTAAAAGCGCCTCCACCCATCAAATCCGTAAGTCCATATCCGATGCTAACGGGGATAGTGACCTTCCTTGCCATATTGCACACTTCCTCTCTTATCCATGGTTTCTTTATATTTGTGCTTTTTTTCCCATACTATATCGCAGAGAGACGATCAGAAGTTAAAATAGGCCTTCGCGTTTTTGTAGCAAACCTGCTCAATGAGGGTTTCGAGCAGAGCTGGATCGTTGGGAATTTCGCCATCGGCAACCCATTGTCCAATCAAATCGCACAGGATCCGGCGGAAATACTCATGTCTCGTGTAAGAGATAAAGCTGCGCGAATCCGTCAGCATGCCGATGAAATTCATCAACAACCCTTGATCCGCCAAAGCGTTTAGCTGCCGCAGCATTCCTCGCTTGGTGTCGTTAAACCACCAGCCGGCGCCGAATTGAATATACGATTTGGCCGACCCGGACTTTTGAAAATTGCCGATCGCGGTAGCCACGACATCGTTGATCGCCGGATTCAAATTGTAGACGATCGTCTTCGGCAGCGCGGCCCGTTGTTCCAAAGCATCAAACAGTTTGTTTAGCGGTTCTGCGACTTCGGCCTGATCATAGATGGAATCGTAACCGGCGTTCGGGCCTAACTTGCCCAGCATAAGCGTATTATTGCTGCGTATCGCTCCGAAATGAAGCTGCATCGCCCAGTCTCTCTTTTTATAAAACCCGGCAAGCGCTACCAGAACAGCTGATTTGTATTTCAAGGTTTCTTCCGCCGTGAGCTGGAGGCCCTCGAGCTTCTTCTGAAACAAAATCTCCTGTTCCGCTTCGCTGGATTCGGCATATTCGATGCGCATTAAACCGTGGTCGGAAATCCGCCCGCCTTTTTGATGGAAATAATCTACTCTGTCTTCGAGCGCTTTCAAAAAATCGCTGAAGCTGCCGATTTTACGAGACGTGCACGCTTCTAACTTTGAGACATATTTCACAAATGTATCGCCCGAAAAATCCAACGCCTCGTCCGGACGGAATGTCGGCAGCACTTTCGTGTCAAAATCCGCTATAGCCGTCATCTGCTCATGATACTCGAGCGTATCCGTCGGGGAATCGGTCGTGCCGATCATCTCCACGTTCGATTGTTCGATCAAACCTCTTGCCGTGAATTCAGGCTTCTGCAGGAGGTCGTTGCAAGCGGTCCACACCCGTTCCCAATTTCTCGCGCTTAAAGGCTCTTCGATGCCGAAGTATTTTTTCAATTCCAAATGCGTCCAATGGTAAAGCGGATTGCCGATGCAAGCTTCGATCGTTTCCGCCCAAGCCCTGAACTTTTCTTCCGGACTTGCATTGCCCGTGATTTGTTCCTCGGGCACCCCGTTAGCGCGCATGGCTCTCCATTTGTAATGGTCACCTGCCAACCACAGCTCCGTCATGTTGGAGAATCCGCGGTTGTCAGCGATCTCTTTGGGATCCAGATGGCAATGGTAATCGATGACAGGCAGCGGCTTGGCCACCTGGTGGTACAGTTCCTGGGCGATACGGTCTTTCAACAGAAAATGCTCGTCATTAAAGCTCATATTTTCTTCCTCCCGAAGTATAATGCCTTCGACTATGAATGAAAAGAAATCCCCCTCCTCATCTAGGCTGGAAATGGTTTCAACCGCTTGCAAATCTTGTTTGGAAACGTTTTCACAAGTAGTATACTAGTATATTAACATGGTTGTTGCGGGCTTTCAATAACATAAGGGGGTGCCGTGCCCATTTCGCCACTTTGTCACAGTTTGCCGCCACCAAATCTTCACGTTTATCATGTTTTCCCCATCCTTTTCGGCAACAAAAAAAGAGCTGCTTCCCGCAATAAACGAGAAACAGCTCTTTCTATTCAGGCTGCAAAAGCCTTATTATTTGCTGATTTTAACAACAGCGCCCGATCCAACTGTACGGCCGCCTTCACGAATGGAGAAGCGAGTTCCTTCTTCGATCGCGATTGGGGAGATCAGTTGTACGGTTACTTCGATGTTGTCGCCAGGCATAACCATTTCAGTACCTTCAGGCAGGTTGATGATCCCTGTTACGTCAGTTGTACGGAAATAGAATTGTGGACGGTAACCTGTGAAGAAAGGTTTATGACGTCCGCCTTCTTCTTTCGTCAATACGTATACTTGAGCGGCAAACTCAGTATGCGGGTTAACGGAAGCCGGTTTAGCCAATACTTGACCGCGTTCGATTTCTTTACGGTCAACACCGCGGAGCAATGCGCCGATGTTGTCGCCCGCTTGAGCGGAATCGAGCAATTTGCGGAACATTTCTACGCCGGTAACGACGGATTTTTTCGTTTCTTCGTGGATACCCACGATTTCGATTTCGTCGCCGACTTTAACCGTACCGCGTTCAACGCGGCCCGTTGCTACCGTACCGCGACCTGTAATCGAGAATACGTCCTCGACAGGCATCAAGAACGGTTTGTCGATTGGACGTTCTGGAAGCGGAATGTACTCGTCGATCACTTCGAACATTTCAACGATTTTCTTAGCCCATTCGCCTTCAGGGTTTTGAAGAGCTTCACGAGCGGAACCGCGGATGATTGGAGTGTCGTCGCCTGGGAATTCATATTCGTTCAGCAGGTCGCGAACTTCCATTTCAACCAGTTCAAGCAACTCTTCGTCTTCAACCATGTCGCATTTGTTCAGGAATACCACGATGTAAGGTACGCCTACGTTACGGGACAACAGGATGTGTTCGCGAGTTTGCGGCATTGGGCCGTCAGCTGCGGATACAACCAGGATCGCGCCGTCCATTTGAGCCGCGCCGGTGATCATGTTTTTAACATAGTCGGCGTGCCCTGGGCAGTCAACGTGTGCGTAGTGACGGTTGTTCGTTTCATACTCAACGTGAGCCGTCGAGATCGTGATACCGCGTTCGCGTTCTTCTGGAGCTTTGTCGATTTGGTCGAATGCTACAGCAGCACCGCCATATGTTTTGGACAATACAGTCGTGATGGCTGCAGTCAGAGTTGTTTTACCATGGTCGACGTGACCAATCGTACCGATGTTAACATGCGGTTTTGTACGTTCGTATTTAGCCTTTGCCATTTTAAACAGTTCCTCCTTAAAATATGGATTGTTATGTTTGACCGACCGGAAGAGGATTACTTCCGATCAGTAAGTACAAATAATTATTCTCCGCCTTTGTTCTTGGATACGATTTCTTCGGAGATGCTTCTTGGAACTTCTTCATAATGAGAAAGCTCCATCGAGAACACGCCGCGTCCTTGCGTACCGGAGCGAAGGGTTGTCGAGTAACCGAACATTTCGGAAAGAGGTACCTTGGCACGAATGATTTGCGCGCCCCCACGGGAATCCATACCTTCGATTCTGCCGCGACGGGAGTTCAGCATACCCATTACATCACCCATGTATTCTTCCGGAACCGTTACTTCAACTTTCATGATCGGCTCAAGCAATACCGGTTGGCATTTCTCCTTGGCAGCTTTAAGCGCCATGGAACCGGCGATTTTAAACGCCATTTCACTGGAGTCGACATCATGGTACGAACCGTCTACGATCGTGGCTTTTACGTCTACAAGCGGGAAGCCTGCAAGTACGCCATTCTTCATAGCTTCTTCAATACCTTGTTGTGCAGGAGCAATATACTCTCTAGGTACGGAACCACCGACGATTTTGCTCTCGAATTGGTTGCCTGTACCTGGTTCCAGCGGTTCGAATTCCACCCAGACATGACCGTATTGACCACGGCCGCCGGACTGACGAACGAATTTACCTTCAACGCGAGCAGGCGCCTTGAAGGTTTCACGATAAGCAACCTGAGGTTTACCTACGTTCGTTTCGACTTTGAATTCGCGGCGCATCCGGTCGATGATGATATCCAGGTGAAGCTCACCCATACCCGCAAGGATCGTTTGGCCCGTTTCTTCATCCGTATGAGCACGAAGCGTAGGGTCTTCTTCAGTCAGCTTGCCGAGAGCAACGCCCATTTTGTCTTGGTCGGCTTTCGTCTTAGGTTCAACGGCGATTTCGATAACCGGATCAGGGAAGTTCATCGATTCGAGAATAACCGGTGCCTTCTCATCACACAGTGTATCACCCGTACCTGTATCTTTCAAACCTACGGCCGCGGCAATGTCACCGGAGTATACTTCGCTGATTTCTTGACGGCTGTTGGCATGCATTTGCAGGATACGGCCGATCCGTTCGCGTTTGCCTTTCGTTGCATTCAACACGTAGGAACCGGATTGCAAAATACCGGAGTATACGCGGAAGAACGTCAGTTTACCCACGTAAGGGTCGGTCATGATTTTAAATGCAAGCGCCGAGAACGGCTCTTCGTCGGAAGAGTGGCGTTCCACTTCCGTACCGTCTTCCAAGTGACCTTGGATGCTTGGTACGTCAATTGGTGCTGGCAAGTAATCGATCACGGCGTCCAGCATCAACTGAACCCCTTTGTTGCGGTAGGAAGATCCGCAGATAACCGGGAAGATTTTCACTTCGACAACGCCCTTGCGGAGCGCGGCTTTCAATTCCTCAACGGTGATTTCCTCGCCTTCGAGGTATTTCATCGTCAATTCTTCATCCAGCTCAGCGACTTTCTCCACCAGTTCCGCACGAAGTTCTTCAACTTGAGCGGTGAATTCCGCCGGAATTTCCACTTCGTCGATTTGTTGACCCAAATCGTCTCTGTACATAAACGCTTTTTGAGCGACGATGTCGATAATGCCGACAAAGTCATTTTCCGCACCGATCGGCAGTTGGATGGCAACTGCGTTCGCTTGCAGACGCTCGCGCATATCTTTGACAACGTTCAGGTAATCGGCACCGATAATATCCATTTTGTTGACATAAGCGATCCGAGGAACGCCATAGCGGTCAGCTTGTCTCCAAACGGTTTCAGACTGAGGCTCAACGCCTTCTTTTGCACTGAATACGCCTACAGCCCCGTCCAATACACGAAGGGAACGTTCGACTTCAACGGTGAAGTCGACGTGTCCCGGGGTATCGATGATATTTACGCGGTGACCTTTCCATTGAGCGGTTGTCGCAGCGGACGTAATCGTGATTCCGCGCTCTTGCTCCTGCTCCATCCAGTCCATTGTCGCAGCACCTTCGTGAACTTCCCCGATTTTGTGCGTACGGCCTGTATAGAACAAGATCCGTTCCGTCGTGGTTGTCTTACCGGCGTCAATATGCGCCATGATCCCGATATTACGTGTATTTTTCAAGGAGAACTCTCTTGCCATGAATCTGTCTCCCTTCAAAATAGAAGTTTTGAATTACGGGCGTTATCCTACCAACGGTAGTGCGCGAACGCTTTGTTCGCTTCCGCCATTTTGTGCGTATCTTCGCGTTTCTTAACGGAAGCGCCTGTGTTGTTGGATGCGTCGATGATCTCGGCAGCCAAACGCTCTTCCATCGTTTTCTCACCGCGGTTGCGGGAGTAGTTTACGAGCCAACGTAATCCCAAGGATGTACGTCTCTCCGGTTTAACTTCGATTGGAACCTGGTAGTTCGCACCGCCGACACGGCGAGCTTTAACTTCCAGTACAGGCATGATGTTCTTGATTGCTGCTTCAAACACTTCCATCGGGTCATTCCCCGTACGTTCTTGAATGAGGTTGAACGCATTGTAAAGGATGCTTTGAGCAACGCCGCGTTTGCCGTCAAGCATGATGCGGTTGATCAAGCGAGTAACAAGCTTGCTGTTATACACCGGATCCGGCAACACGTCTCTTTTGGTAACTGGACCTTTGCGTGGCATTTAGTTATCCCCCTTTCAGCAATAATTCAAACCTATAGATGTTGTTCAATAAGTCATCTTTTGATCACGAAGCAGGTCACGAAGCTTATTCGGCATCGAATCTTGAATTCAGCCGGGCCTTCCGTTGCTCACGTAGAACTATCTACGCTCCGCTACTCCGTCCCTAGCTTCATCCAACCTTCTCGGTGCTGAAAAGCCGACTTTTCGAACTCTCATTGAATCGGTTGTTCAATAAGTCAGGACGGCTTTTTGAACGCTCATCTTAGGCGATCTTAGGATTTTTTCGCTTTTGGACGTTTCGCGCCGTATTTGGAACGGGCTTGCATCCGGTTGTTAACGCCGGCGGTATCCAAAGCTCCGCGTACGATATGGTAACGTACACCCGGAAGGTCTTTGACCCGGCCGCCGCGAATCAGCACCACGCTGTGCTCTTGCAGGTTATGTCCGATACCCGGAATGTAAGCCGTCACCTCTACACGGTTCGTCAAACGAACACGGGCATATTTACGAAGCGCGGAGTTCGGTTTCTTCGGAGTCATCGTACCTACGCGAGTGCAGACGCCGCGTTTTTGCGGGGAACTCAAATCCGTAGCCTCACGTTTCAGGGCGTTAAACCCTCTTTGCAACGCTGGCGATTTGGATTTGTACACCTTATCTTGGCGTCCTTTGCGTACTAATTGGTTAATAGTTGGCATGTTGTTGCCACCCCCTTCCTCAAGATTCATGTTTCTTTACAAACCTCATGATTAAGCCCACAGACCCAGGCGGTTCATAAAAGAACAAAGGAAAAGTTTTTGCCGAAGAGATTTCTCTCGTTAGCAAAAACAGTTCTATCAGCTATGGTTTTACGATCGCAGCCATCGCCGCCCCCACTTCAATCCCGCAAGCTTTGCCGAGATTGACCATCGTGTCCACGTAAGTGACCTTGACGGCATGTTGGTTGCATAAGGCAATGATCTTCGATGTAAGGCGCGGATCTGCATTCTCAGCCACATAAACTTCCTCGGCCCGTCCGAGCTCTACCATTCGCATGGTTTGCTTGGTACCGATTTTGACGGGTGCGTCCCGCAGTCCTTTATCATTAGACATAACTAACGTCCTCCAAAGCACAGGGTCTATCCGTACTCACGCACTATGATATAGTAGCACTCCGCGATAGCCGATGTCAAGCAAATGTTTTAGCGAATTTCAAAGATTCGATAATCGCAAGAGACTGCTTGCTATACGCGCTTTTACGGCATATTTCTACCCGTTACTACAATAAAAACAGACGCCGGCACGGCCCGGTCAGGATCAATTTACCATCGGGGCCGCGCCGGCGTTATGATTACCTATCGTCTATTCGACGGATACGGGTTCCAGATTCTCTTCTGCAGCCTGATCTTGCTCCGGCTCTTCGAATTGAATGCTGCGGTAACGGTTCATGCCCGTACCGGCTGGAATCAGCTTCCCGATAATGACATTCTCTTTCAAGCCGAGCAGCTTATCCACTTTGCCTTTGATGGCTGCATCGGTAAGCACCCGCGTCGTTTCCTGGAAGGAAGCGGCGGACAGGAAGGAATCGGTCTCCAGCGATGCTTTCGTAATCCCCAGCAGGACCGGTTTGGCAACGGCCGGTTCTTTGCCCGACAGAATCGCATCCTTGTTGGCAACCTCATACTCGTGCAAGTCTACGAAAGAACCTGGCAGAAGAGGCGTATCCCCGGCGTCCACGATCCGGATTTTGCGCAGCATCTGACGAATCATGACCTCAACGTGCTTGTCGTTGATTTCTACGCCCTGGTTACGGTATACGCGTTGTACTTCCTGCAAAATGTAGTTCTGCACGCCGCGAATCCCTTTGATGCGCAAAATTTCTTTCGGGTCGATCGAACCGTCGGTCAACTCGTCGCCGGCTTCGATTTCATCGCCTTCGCTGACGCGCAGACGGGAACCGTAAGTGACGGAGTAAACCTTCGTTTCCGCTTCGCCTTGAACCTCGATTTCGCGACGGTCCTTCGCTTCGCGGATTTCCTTGATCATGCCGTCGATCTCACTGATCGTGGCTTGACCTTTCGGGTTCCGGGCTTCGAACAGCTCTTGAATCCGCGGCAAACCTTGGGTAATATCGTCACCCGCAACGCCCCCGGTATGGAACGTACGCATGGTGAGCTGGGTTCCCGGTTCGCCGATCGATTGAGCCGCGATGATGCCGACCGCTTCGCCGATCTCCACGTGCTTGCCGGTTGCCAGGTTGCGTCCGTAGCACTTCTTGCAGACGCCATGACGGGCGCGGCAGCTGAGTACGGAACGGATTTGCAGCTTGGCGATGCCTGCGTTGACGATTTCATGCGCTTTGTCGGAGTCGATCAATTCGTTGCGATGAATGATGATCTCGCCCGTTTGCGGATGTTTGATCGTTTCGAACGAATACCGGCCTTCGATACGGTCGTACAGATCCTCGATGACCTCTTTGCCGTCCTGGATGACGCTGACGGTGAAGCCTTTATCCGTACCGCAATCTTCCTCGCGGACGATCACGTCCTGGGCCACGTCGACGAGACGCCGTGTCAGGTAACCGGAGTCGGCGGTCCGCAGCGCGGTATCGGCCAAACCTTTCCGCGCGCCGTGCGTCGACAGGAAGTACTCGAGGACGGTAAGGCCTTCGCGGAAATTCGATTTGATCGGGAGCTCGATGATCCGGCCCGCCGGGTTCGCCATCAGCCCCCGCATACCGCCGAGCTGAGTAATCTGCGATTTGTTACCGCGTGCCTTGGAGTCGACCATGAGCATGATGGAATTGTAACGGTCCATCGATTTCATGAGCACTTCGGTAATTTGGTCCTTACATTTGGACCAGATATCGATAACGCGGTCATAACGTTCTTCGTTCGTAATCAAACCGCGACGGTATTGATTGGTAACTACGCGGACTTTCTCGTCGGAATCGTGCAGGATGTCTTGCTTCTCCTGCGGCACGATAACGTCCGACACCGCGATACTAACCCCGGCACGCGTCGAGTAGGTAAACCCGGTCTGCTTGATTCTATCCAAAATAATGGAGGTTTCCGTCGTATGGTAGATTTCGAAGCAGCGGCCGATGATTTCGCCGAGATACTCCTTGCCTACCCCGCTGGCTTGCGGCGCATCCATGATCCGTTCCAGAACATTGGCACCTTTATCATGGATAAAGTAATGATCCGGCGTTCCTTGGAACAGATTGACGCGGGTCGCTTCGTTGATGTACGGGAAGCTGGCCGGGAAAATCTCATTGAAGATAATTTTACCTACCGTCGTAATCAGCAAAGCATTCTGCTGGGCCTCCGTAAAGCCGGTTTTGCCCAAAGCCTTGGCCGGAATGGCCACCCGGGCATGAAGCGAAGCCGTTCCGCGTTGATAAGCCGATACCGCCTCGTTCACCGAACTGAGGATCATACCCGCCCCTTGGGCTTCCTTATTATCCATGGTCAGATAGTAGGAGCCGAGGACCATGTCCTGCGAAGGCGTAACGACCGGCTTGCCGTCTTTCGGGTTCAGGATGTTGCCGGAGGCCAGCATCAAAATACGGGCTTCCGCTTGAGCTTCCGCAGACAAAGGAACGTGTACGGCCATTTGGTCGCCGTCGAAGTCGGCGTTGTACGCCGTACATACGAGCGGGTGAAGACGAATGGCGCGGCCTTCGACCAGGATCGGTTCAAAAGCCTGGATCCCCAGCCGGTGAAGCGTAGGCGCACGGTTCAGCAGAACCGGATGCTCCTTGATGACTTCTTCGAGCACGTCCCAAACTTCCGGGCTCACGCGTTCGACTTTGCGCTTCGCGCTCTTGATGTTATGCGCAAGGCCTTTGTTGACCAGCTCTTTCATGACGAAAGGCTTGAACAACTCCAGCGCCATTTCCTTAGGCAGGCCGCATTGATACATTTTCAGGTACGGACCTACGACGATAACGGAACGACCGGAATAGTCAACCCGTTTACCGAGCAGGTTCTGCCGGAAACGACCTTGTTTACCTTTGAGCATGTGGCTCAAAGATTTGAGCGGACGGTTGCCCGGGCCCGTTACCGGACGGCCGCGGCGCCCGTTGTCGATCAAGGCGTCAACGGCTTCCTGCAGCATCCGTTTTTCGTTTTGCACGATGATGTCCGGCGCGCCGAGATCCAGCAAACGTTTCAAACGGTTGTTCCGGTTGATGACGCGGCGGTACAAATCGTTCAGGTCGGACGTCGCGAAACGGCCGCCGTCGAGTTGAACCATCGGACGAAGCTCAGGCGGAATGACCGGGAGCACGTCGAGGATCATCCACTCCGGCTCGTTGCCGGAGCTTTTGAAAGCTTCGATGACTTCCAGGCGTTTGATCGCCCGGTTGCGGCGCTGGCCTTGGGCCGTTCGCAGCTCTTCTTTCAGGAAATCAAGCTCTTTGTCGATATCGATGTCCTGCAGCAGCTTTTTCACGGCTTCCGCGCCCATGCCGGCCTGGAACCCGTAACCGTATTTCTCGCGGTAGCTGCGGTATTCCTTCTCGGACAGGAGCTGCTTTTTCTCGAGCGGTGTTTCACCCGGATCCGTTACGACATAAGATGCAAAATAAATGATCTCTTCCAGGGAACGCGGCGACATATCGAGCGCAAGGCCCATACGGCTAGGGATCCCTTTGAAGTACCAAATATGGGACACCGGCGCAGCCAGTTCGATATGTCCCATCCGCTCGCGGCGGACTTTGGCTCTCGTGACTTCGACGCCGCAGCGGTCGCAGACGACGCCTTTATAGCGAACGCGTTTATATTTACCGCAATGGCATTCCCAGTCTTTGGTCGGGCCGAAAATTTTCTCGCAAAACAGCCCTTCCTTTTCCGGTTTCAATGTACGGTAGTTGATCGTTTCCGGTTTCTTCACTTCTCCGCGGGACCAAGAACGAATTTTATCTGGGGAAGCAAGCCCAATTTTCATAAACTCGAAGTTGTTGACGTCCAACAAGGAGCATCCCTCCTTAACCAAGTCCTGATTTGACTCTTTTTACGCTCTATTCTACTCCGACTTCCGCGCCTTCCAGATTGAGGCTGAGCTTATCGCCGGACGCATCTTCCTCGTCGTCGATTTCCTTCATCTCAATCTCTTCTTCGTTTTCGGTCAGAATCTTGACGTCCATACCCAAGCTTTGCAGCTCTTTGATCAAAACCTTAAACGATTCAGGCACGCCCGGTTCAGGCACGTTCTCGCCCTTGACGATGGATTCGTAGGTTTTCACCCGGCCGACCACATCGTCGGATTTGACGGTAAGAATTTCTTGCAGCGTATAGGCGGCGCCGTAGGCTTCCAGCGCCCACACTTCCATCTCCCCGAAACGTTGTCCGCCGAACTGCGCCTTACCGCCCAGCGGCTGCTGGGTAACGAGCGAGTACGGACCCGTGGAACGGGCATGGATTTTATCGTCAACCATGTGCGCCAGCTTGATCATGTGCATGACGCCGACGGTAACTTCGCGCTCGAAACATTCGCCCGTCCGGCCGTCGTACAGCACGGTTTTACCGTTGCGCTGCATGCCGGCTTCTTCCATCGTGTCGAAGACGTCTTCCTCGTTTGCGCCGTCAAATACAGGCGTAGCAACGTGGATGCCCATTTGCAAAGCGGCCATGCCCAGGTGGATCTCCAGCACCTGCCCGATGTTCATCCGCGACGGTACGCCGAGCGGATTCAGGACAACCTGTACCGGCGTTCCATCCGGCATAAACGGCATATCCTCCTCCGGCAAAATACGGGCTACGACCCCTTTGTTACCATGGCGTCCAGCCATTTTATCGCCTTCGGAAATTTTCCGTTTTTGCGCGATATATACGCGTACAAGCTGATTTACGCCTGGCGGCAATTCGTCGCCGTTGTCGCGGGTGAACACCTTCACGTCAACGACGATCCCGTCAGTACCATGTGGTACACGCAAGGACGTATCGCGGACTTCGCGCGCTTTCTCCCCGAAGATGGCATGCAGCAAGCGTTCTTCCGCCGTCAGCTCCGTTACGCCTTTCGGCGTTACTTTACCGACAAGGATGTCGCCTGCGCCGATTTCCGCACCCACGCGAATAATTCCGCGTTCGTCCAGGTTACGCAGCGCTTCTTCCCCGACATTCGGGATATCGCGGGTAATCTCTTCCGGTCCGAGCTTCGTGTCGCGGGCTTCGGATTCGTATTCCTCGATATGGATCGAGGTGTAAACGTCCTCTTTCACCAGCTTCTCGCTCAGCAGGATCGCATCCTCGTAGTTGTAGCCTTCCCATGTCATGAAGGCAACGACTACGTTGCGGCCCAGTGCCAATTCGCCCATTTCCGTCGAAGGACCGTCTGCCAGGATATCGCCCTTCTTGACGACGTCTCCCCGCTTCACGATCGGACGCTGGTTAATGCAGGTTCCTTGGTTAGAACGCATGAATTTGTGTAACTTATATTTAACAAGGTCGCCTTTGACTTCCTTGCCGTCAACCGTTTCTACGCGGCGCAGCCAAATTTCGTTGGCCGCCGAACGTTCGATGATACCGTCATATTTCGACACGATGCACACGCCGGAGTCTTTGGCCGATTTATGTTCCATGCCGGTTCCGACCAACGGAGCCTTAGGAATCAGCAGCGGCACCGCCTGACGTTGCATGTTCGAACCCATGAGCGCACGGTTGGAGTCGTCATTTTCCAGGAACGGAATCAAAGCCGTTGCCACGGACACCACTTGTTTCGGCGAAATGTCCATGTAGTCAACGCGGTTACTTGGCATCGTCAGGATGTTATCCGACTGCTTGTTGTAACGAACGATGACGGACTCATCCTCGAATTGGTTGTCTTCCGTGAGCTTCGCGTTCGCTTGGGCGATGATGTAGTTGTCTTCCTCGTCCGCCGTCAGGTAAGCGACTTGTTCCGTCACGGTACCCGTCTTCGGATCAACCCAACGATACGGCGCTTCGATAAAGCCGTATTCGTTGATCCGCGCAAAGGTCGACAAGGAGTTGATCAAGCCGATATTCGGACCTTCCGGGGTCTCGATCGGACACATCCGGCCGTAGTGGGACGGGTGAACGTCCCGCACTTCCATGCCGGCGCGTTCCCGGGTCAAACCGCCGGGACCGAGCGCGGATAAACGGCGTTTGTGCGTCAGTTCGGCAAGCGGATTGGTTTGGTCCATAAACTGGGACAGCTGCGAGCTGCCGAAGAACTCTTTGATCGATGCGATGACCGGACGAATGTTAATCAACGCCTGCGGCGTGATCACGTTAGCGTCCTGAATCGACATTCTTTCGCGCACGACGCGTTCCATCCGGGAAAGGCCGATGCGGAATTGGTTCTGCAGCAATTCGCCGACCGAGCGCAGACGACGGTTGCCGAGATGGTCGATATCGTCCGTGCTGCCGATGCCGTGCAGCAAATTGATAAAATAGCTGATCGAAGAAATAATATCAGCAGGGGTAATATGCTTCACCGATTTATCGATGTTGCGGTTTGCGATCACTTTGACCACTTTGCCGTCTTCGATCGGCGAGAACACATCGATCGTTTGCAGCGGTACATCGTCCGCATCAAGCACGCCGTTGGCAACGTGGTAGTTTTTGAAACCTACGTTGTTCTCCAGGAGCGGCAAAATTTCGTCCAGCAAACGGCGGTCCACCATTTGGCCGGCTTCGGCGATGATTTCGCCCGTGCTCGTATCGATCAAAGACTCGGCGAGCCGTTGATTGAACAAGCGGTTTTTGATGTGCAGCTTTTTATTAATTTTGTAACGGCCTACATTGGCCAGGTCATAGCGTTTTGGATCAAAGAAGCGGGCCACGAGCAAACTCTTCGCATTATCCAGAGTCGGCGGCTCGCCCGGACGCAGACGCTCGTAGATTTCGATCAGCGCTTTCTCCGTCGAATCCGTGTTGTCTTTATCCAGCGTGTTGCGGATGTACTCGTCGTTGCCGAGCAAATCCAAAATCTCCGCATCCGTTCCGAAGCCGAGTGCGCGCAGCAGCACGGTCACCGGAATTTTACGGGTACGGTCGATCCGCACGTAAATAATATCCTTCGCGTCCGTCTCCAACTCAAGCCAAGCGCCGCGGTTAGGAATGACGGTTGCGGTATACATTTTCTTGCCGTTCTTATCCACTTTTGTGCTGAAATAGACGCTAGGAGAGCGAACCAACTGGCTGACTATGACCCGTTCCGCACCGTTAATAATAAACGTACCGGTTTCGGTCATCAGCGGGAAATCTCCCATGAATACTTCCTGCTCTTTGACTTCGCCGGTTTCCTTATTAATGAGCCGGACTTTTACCCGAAGCGGCGCCGCATAGGTAACGTCGCGTTCCTTCGCGTCATCCACCGTATACTTCGGTTCGCCCAGGCTGTAATCGATAAACTCCAACACCAAATTTCCGGTGAAATCCTGAATCGGCGAGATATCCTGGAACATTTCCCGAAGGCCTTCTTCCAAGAACCACTCATAGGATTTCTGTTGGATTTCGATCAGGTTCGGAACTTCGAGTATCTCGTTAATTCGCGCATAACTACGCCGAGTGCGTCGACCATATTGAACAAGATGTCCTGCCAACTTAAACTCACCCCTCATGTCTACTCACTTTAAAAATTCATTGCGAACCCGTGTTTGTGCCCTTATAATAGACCCATACGGATTCATCCACAAATAAAGAAAAGCCCTTATCGAATGCTTTCGAAAAAAGAGCATCATTATCCGTGTCTTTTCTGCCCTGATGTCCCCGTATATATTAGTTTATCCAAAATGCGCATATTATACGTAAAACAACACGTTTTTATGCATTGTTTTCGCAAAACTATTGACATTTCACCAAACTAAAGCCACAGAGGGCATCCTAATACTGACATTTTATAATAATAACATAACGGATTTGTCAAGTCAACCGTATATTTAAATGGTTAAAATTTGAATTATCTTTAGGCCTTTACCGCTTTAAAAATCCGATACCCCTTGTCTTTCGTCACTTCCTCCACGCGCGAAAAAAGCGACTCCAACTTCTCCTTGGCCGACGGCGCGCCTTGCTTCTTCTGAATAACGACCCATAACGCCCCGCCGGAACGCAGACGTTCAAAGGCTCCTTCGAATATGGCATGCACCGTAGCTTTGCCGGCTCGAATCGGCGGATTCGTCAGCACAACGTCGAATTGCCGATCTCCAACTGCCGCAAACAGGTCGCTTTCCAAAATGGTGACGTTGTCCACCTTGTTGGCAGCCGCATTCTCCTTGGCCAGTTCCACCGCCCGGCCGTTGACGTCGATCATCGTCACATGTCCCCGGCCCGCCAACCGCGCCGCCGTCAAGCCGATCGGCCCGTACCCGCAGCCGATGTCCAACACTTCGGCATCCATCGGTATATCCATTGCTTCAATCAAAGTACGGCTGCCGAAATCGACGCCACCTTTGGCAAACACTCCCGCATCGCTAATAAAGCGGTAGGTTTGTCCTCGCAGCGTTGCATCCCACATTTTCCGATCGTGAGCCGCCTTCGGCCGGCTGGTATAGTAGTGATCCGACATCTACGCAACTTCCCTCCGTTAAAAAATAGCAAGCGTTTATCCGCCGCCCTACTATTGTATCTATCTCCCGCCCGCAGAGCCGAAATCAATCGTTAAGCAACAAACCCCTTGAATCAAGTTCAAGGGGTTTGCCGTAAGAGAAAAAGCGATTACTTCACTTCTACAGTTGCGCCTGCTTCTTCCAATTTCGCTTTTACCGCGTCCGCTTCTTCTTTGCCCACTTTTTCTTTCAGTGCGTTTGGTGCGTTGTCAACCAGGTCTTTTGCTTCTTTCAAGCCAAGGCCCGTGATTTCGCGAACGACTTTGATTACGTTGATTTTGGAAGCGCCAGCGTTCGTCAGGATTACGTCGAACTCAGTTTGCTCTTCAGCAACAGCAGCGCCTGCGCCGCCGCCAGCTACAACAACCGGAGCTGCTGCAGTTACGCCGAATTCCTCTTCGATTGCTTTAACGAGATCGTTCAGTTCAAGAACGGTCATACCTTTGATTTCTTCCAAGATCGTTTCTTTACTCATGGTAGAACCTCCATTATATAATAGTTTATTGGGTTTTGATGAATCAAATGACTTGCTTCAGAAGAATAGGCTTACGCGCTTGCGCTGCCTTCTTCTTTCTCGGCAACGGCTTTGACGGCGAGTGCGAAGTTGCGCACGGGTGCCTGAAGCACGCTGAGGAGCATCGAAAGGAGACCTTCGCGGGACGGAAGATCCGCGAGCGCTTTGATTTGGTCGACGCCGACAACACGGCCTTCAACCACGCCACCTTTCACTTTAAGAGCATCGTTTTTCTTAGCGAAATCGCTCAGAATTTTCGCTGGAGCTACTGCATCTTCCGTACTGAACGCGATGGCCGTTGGACCGGTCAACACTTCGTCCAGTTCAGTAAGTTCTGCAGCGGCTGTAGCACGACGAACAAGCGTATTCTTAAGCACTTGGAACTCGATGCCAGCTTCACGAAGCTGTTTGCGAAGTTCCGTAACTTGAGCAACATTAAGTCCGCGGTAGTCGGCAACAACCGTCGTTACGCTTTCGCGCAGCTTCGTCGTTACGGCATCAACGGCTTCCTGTTTTGCTTGAATCACTTTTACGTTTGCCAAACTGTACACCTCCTATTAGATTACATGAGCCTTTCATGCCACTTAAAGGCATTGAAAAAAGCCTCCGTAGAATCACGAAGGCTTGATGGATCATCTTTATACAACAGCAAAGCTGCATGCATCGACGTTCTATCACAACACCTCGGTAGGAGATTAAGCCTTACGGCACCTACTGTCTACGGTAAGCATATTCTTATTTAAGTCTCACATCAAAACAACTCACTCAGTATACCAAGGGCGTCACTTGCGTGTCAATCCCTTACCCGCAAGACGCGGAAGGTATTATCTGTAAACGGCTGTGTTAACGCGAGCGCTTGGGCCCATGGTCGAAGAAATCGCGATATTCTTCAAGTACACGCCTTTAGCGGCAGCCGGCTTAGCCCGGTTCAATGCGTCGACGAGAGCTTTGAGGTTCTCGTTCAATTGGTCGGAAGTAAAGGATACTTTACCGATCGGCGCATGGATTTGGCCTGCTTTGTCCAGACGATACTCGATTTTACCCGCTTTGATTTCTGTAACGGCTTTAGCTACGTCAAACGTAACCGTGCCTGCTTTAGGGTTAGGCATAAGGCCTTTACCGCCGAGCAGACGGCCGAGTTTACCAACTTCGCTCATCATGTCCGGTGTAGCTACGCAGACATCGAACTCGAACCAGCCTTGTTGGATTTTGTTGATCATGTCTTGATCGCCGACGAAGTCAGCTCCGGCCGCTTCCGCTTCCTTTGCTTTGTCGCCTTTGGCGAATACCAGAACGCGTTGGGTTTTACCCGTGCCATGCGGCAGGACAACCACACCACGAACGGCTTGGTCTTGTTTACGAGGGTCTACGCCCAAACGAACTGCAGCTTCAACGGTTTCGTCGAATTTCGCAGTCGCTGCCTTTTTCACCAGTTCAACGGCTTCCAAAGGCTCATATGTCGCTTCGCTGTCGATCAGCTTAGCGGCTTCCAGGTATTTTTTACCGTGTTTAGCCATGAATTCGTCCTCCTTTGTGGTATTAGCGGAAATTCCTCCCACTTAGGATGAATTTCTATGTTAACGCGTTTCGCAACATAGCAATCCATCCGGGGATGGGTTCATAGAACCTCATCCGTCGATCCCAAGATTAGTCTTGGATCGTGATGCCCATGCTGCGAGCGGTACCTTCAACCATGCGCATAGCCGCTTCCACGGACGCTGCGTTCAGGTCAGGCATTTTTTGCTCCGCGATTTGACGAACGGTGTCGCGATTCACGGTAGCTACTTTCTTCTTGTTCGGTTCGCCGGAACCTTTCTCGATCTTCGCTGCAACGCGAAGCAGAACGGCTGCCGGAGGAGTTTTGGTGATGAATGTAAAAGAACGGTCTTCAAACACCGAAATTTCAACCGGAATGATCAAACCTGCTTGATCGGCGGTACGTGCATTGAATTCCTTACAGAATGCCATGATGTTGACACCCGCTTGACCCAACGCCGGACCTACCGGAGGTGCAGGGTTCGCTTTACCCGCAGGAATTTGCAGTTTTACCACTTTGATAACTTTTTTCGCCATGTAAAACACCTCCTTGCCCTAATTGTGGTAGACGGAACCTGACAGTCCCTCCCACTTTGAAACCCTAAGAAACCTTTAGAAGCAGCTCAAATAATCATCTGATTTTTTGAGCACTTACTTATATCTTCTCCACTTGAGTGTAATCCAGTTCAAGCGGGGTTTCTCGTCCAAACATGTTGACGTGAACCTTGACTTTGCTCTTCTCGGTCAAAATCTCCTCGATCGAGCCGACAAAATTGGCAAACGGACCAACTTTGATGCGTACGGATTCTTTGAGCTCGAATTCGATGACCGGCTTCGGCTCTTCCATGCCCATGTGCGCCAGGATCTGCTCCACTTCTTCGGGAAGCAGGGGCGTAGGCTTGGAACCGGAACCCGTTGAGCCGACAAAACCCGTGACTCCCGGCGTGTTGCGGACAACGTACCAAGAATCGTCGGTTTGGATCATTTCCACCAAGACGTAACCGGGGTAAACTTTGCGCATGACGGTCTTCTTCTTCCCGTCTTTGTTCACCACTTCTTCTTCCATCGGAACAAGAACGCGGAATATCTTGTCTTCCATGCCCATGGACTCGACGCGCTTTTCCAAATTGGCTTTGACTTTGTTCTCATACCCGGAATAGGTATGAACGACATACCATCTTTTTTCCATATCAAGCCACCTATGGACCCTTCTTAAATTATCGCTTCGATCACAGCAGAGATGCCGATGTCCAGAACCCAAAAATAAATCGCGACAACGGTAATTGTACCGAGCACAATCAGCGTATAATTAGTCAGCTCTTTACGATTAGGCCAGCGAACCTTTTTAAGCTCAGCCCAGCTCTCAGAGAAAAAAGAAAACAACGACTTGAAACTACGTTTCATGCGCGATTACACCTCCAAAGACTATCTGGTTTCGCGATGAGGAACTTGCTCGTTACAAAACTTGCAAAATTTCTTCATCTCCATGCGGTCGGGGTGGTTACGCTTGTTTTTCGTTGTCGTGTAGTTTCTTTGTTTACAGTTCGTACAAGCCAACGTAATAATTACCCGCATGATGTGCACCTCCCGAAGACATTCTAAATGAGCGTCTCTATATTGACCTAAAGTAAAGTGTCCACACTTAAAAAAGGGAACACAAAATTAGGCCTACCTAAAACACTTTATCACATGGCACTACCCGTGTCAACGAGACATCAAGCTAACCTCTTCGATTATTAACAGTATGGCTCACTATTTTGGAAGATAAACCCTGCGGGGAGAATTCGGCCTGCCTACCAGGAGGCGGGAACATGAAAATGAAGTCGTGGATATAGCGGCGTCAAGGACTGATGTCGGTTATAAACCGGCAATTCCGGCGTGGGGGAATCTTGGCAAAAAAAGGGCTGCCCGCAAAGAGAGCACCCTCGTTTATTCTTCGTTATAAGGTCTATTAAGAGGAAAAGAGTTCAAAAGCTGCCGTCCCGCACTTCCAAATAGCGTTCCAGCTTGCGCTTCACGCGCTGCAGGGCGTTGTCGATCGATTTCACATGACGATTCAGATCCACCGCGATCTCCTGATAGGAACGCCCATCCAAGTAAAGCATGAGGACTTTCCGCTCAAGATCGCTGAGAATTTCGGACATTTTGTCCTCCAGGCCGGTAAACTCCTCCTGGTTAATGATCAATTCCTCCGGGTCGCTTACCTGGGAACCGCAAATAACATCCAGCAAAGTCCGGTCAGAGTCCTCATCGTAAATCGGCTTGTCCAAAGAAACGTACGAATTCAGCGGAATGTGCTTCTGCCGCGTCGCCGTCTTGATGGCCGTAATGATCTGGCGCGTAATGCACAGCTCGGCAAACGCTTTGAACGATGCCAGCTTGTCTCCCCGAAAGTCGCGGATCGATTTGTAGAGTCCGATCATGCCTTCCTGGATAATGTCTTCGCGATCGGCGCCGATGAGAAAATAGGATCTGGCTTTGGCGCGTACAAAACTGCGGTACTTGTTAATCAAGTACTCCAGCGCTTCACTGTCGCCATCGCGGACCGCTTCGACAATGTCTTCGTCATTTTGGATCTCATAGTCAAACCTTACCCATGATTCGAGTTTGACACTCACCACAATCCCTCCGGCTGCAACGCACGGTTCTCCGTCACTCAGTCAAGTAATACGAACAGTATATATGAAGGTGCATATTAGCGTCAACCGCAAAAGTACCAAAAGATGTAAAGTCGAACTTTGTCAAGGGTATTTGGAAGCAGAATCAATAGAAATGGCTTTCATTCCCTTCTCCATCGTTCGAACAGTTGGCGCAGCTCCGGGCTCAGCTTGGAGTCTACGGTATTGCGGCTCGATTTCGCACTGCGTTCGGCGATTTTGGTCTGGATCTCCTTCTCGCTTTGCTCCACCTGGATCAGCAATTCCCGGGCCGAAATGCGCAGGGCGCCCTGGCCGAATATGACATGCTGCTCCACCATGTCGCTGGTAGCGACGTAGATTTGCCGCCGCCGGTGGCTGAGCTCGCCGACCAGCCGTTCGATGCATTCGTCCGCGGTCTCCTTCTCCTTGGTAAAATACATCTCCACCTTGTTCTGCGCGTACATCTTCCCCAGTCCCGGCACCCGGTAAGCGTCGAAGACGACGATCACTTTTTTTCCGGAAAAAGCCTGATAATCGGCGAGCCGCTCGAGCAGCCTGTCCCGGGCCCCCTGCAGGTCCTCCTTGGAGAGTTCCGCCAGCTCGGGCCACCCGCCGATCATGTTGTACCCGTCAACCAGAAGCACATCGCGCAGTTCGCGCATGGCCTTTATCCTTCAGCGCGTCGTCTGCGCAGCACTTCGTACATGATAACCCCTGCGGCGACCGAGGCGTTCAAGGAGTTCAATCGGCCGTTCATCGGAAGCTTCAGCAGAACATCACAGGTCTCCCGCACTAGGCGGCCCATGCCTTTGTTTTCATTGCCGATGACGATCGCCACCGGACCGGTCAGCACATTGCCGCTCCGGTACATCTCTTCTTTTGCCCCGACATCCGTACCGACGATCCATACTCCCGCTTCCTTCAATTGCTCCATCGTCTGCACCAGATTGGTGACCCGGGCCACGGGAACATACTCCACCGCGCCGGCGGATGTTTTGGATACGGTCGCGGTCACTGCCGCGGAACGGCGTTTCGGAATAATGACGCCATGAGCCCCGGTGCATTCGGCCGTCCTTAAAATCGAGCCGAGGTTATGCGGATCCTCGATCTCGTCCAGGATCAGCAGAAACGGGGCCTCCCCGCGTTCCGCGGCTTTGGCCAGCAGGTCGTCCACCTCGGCGTAGGCATAAGGCGCAACCTGAGCGACGACGCCTTGGTGCTGCAGGCCGGGAGCCAGCTGGTCCAGCTTTCTTTTGTCTACGAACTGCACGACGATGCCGTGTTTTTTGGCCTCGGCCACGATCGGCTGGGCTAAATGTTTCTGGGCGCCTTCGGCCACCCATATTTTATTGATCGTTCTTCCGGCATGCAGCGCTTCGAGCAGCGAGTGCTTGCCGCCGATCCATTCTTGGTCCTCCAAACGAATTCCTCCTGAATTAATCATTTGCCGCATTCCTCATGAATTTCGGCTGTTCTCCAAATGGGCGAAGCCTTGGGCGATCAGCCAGCGAAGCCGGTCATGCGCTCCGGCGTAGTAGAGAAAGCCGACCAGGCATTCAAAAGCGGTAGCCAGGCGGTAATCCAGCACATTCGCGTTTTTCGGGACGGTACCCGACTTGGCGTTGCGGCCCTGCCGTACGACGTCTTTCTCCTCTTCGTTCAGCAACGGCTCCAGCAGCGCCAGCAGCTCCGCCTGCGCCTTGGCCGAAACGTACTTCGTCGACTGGCCGTGCAGATGGTGCGGCCGCAAATTGGCGCGGGCTATCACATGCTGGCGGACGGCTACTTCGTAGACGGCGTCGCCGATATAAGCCAAGGCCAGCGGCGGCAGCAGCCGGGCGGGCTTGGACGGCTCGTCGGGAAACCAGAGCGCTGCGGGCCCCCCGAAGGCCTCGGTGGCAGCCTCCGGGGCGAGCGGCGGCGCCGCTTCCGGGGCCGGCTGCGGCGCAGGCGACGGTAGAGGCGGTGAGGCCTCGGCCTGCGCAGCCTCTTCCGGCCCTCCGGCTTCCGCGGGAGTACGGCCTTGTTGCCCGTCCGCCCCGCTCATTTGCGCCGCCATCTCATGCCCTGCGGCGTGTCCTCGAGCACGATGCCCTGGGCGTCGAGCAGGTCGCGGATTTCATCGGCACGCACCCAGTTTTTAGCCTTCCGCGCCTCGGTCCGCTCAGCGATCAGCGCTTCGATCTCTTCGCTCGGCAGCTCGGTTTCGGCCGGCATGGCGATGCGAAGCACGCCGTTCATCTCCTCGAACAGCTGCAGGGCGGCCTGCAGATCGGCACGGCTAACGACCGGCTGCTGAAGCAGGCCGTTTACTTCGCTGACCCATTCGAACACCGCCGTGATCGCGTCCGGAGTATTGAAATCGTCCTGCATTTTGGCATGGAACAACCGACGGACGGCCTCCAGCTTCTCGATCCAAGCCGGTGTTGCTTGGTCCGATCCGCTTTGGACGGCCGCGTTCAAACGATGGCGAAGATTGTTCACCGCATGGCTGATCCTCTCAACGCTGCGCTCCGCCTGCTGCATCGTTTCTTCGGTGAAATTCAGCGGGTTGCGGTAATGGGTGGATAGCATGAAGTAGCGAATCGCCTCAAGCTTGTATTGGGCGCGCAAGTCCTTCACGAGAATGCCGTTGCCCAGGGACTTCGACATTTTTTCCCCGCCGATATTAATATAACCGTTATGCATCCAATAATTTGCCAGCGGTTTGCCGGTAACGGCTTCCGACTGCGCAACTTCGCACTCATGGTGCGGGAACTGCAGGTCCTGGCCCCCGCCGTGAATGTCCAGCGTATCGCCGAGCATGTTCCGGGACATGGCCGAGCACTCGATGTGCCAACCCGGCCGCCCCTCGCCCCAAGGGCTGCTCCAGTAGATTTCCCCCGGCTTGGCGGCTTTCCACAGCACGAAATCCTCCGGATGCTCTTTGCGCTCGTCCACATCGATGCGGATGCCGAACTGCAGCTCTTCGATGTTTTGCCCCGACAGCTTGCCGTATTCCGGGAACTTCTTCGTGCGGTAAAATACGTCCCCGCCGTTTTCATAGGCGAAGCCTTTTTGCTCCAGATCCCGGATGAAGTCGATGATGACGCCCATATTATCCGTTACTCGCGGATTGGCCGTAGCCCGGGGGATCCCGAGCCCGTCCAAATCCTCGTAGTACGCCTTAATGAACATCTCGGCCACTTCGGGTACGGTCGTGTTCATTTCTTCGGCTTTGCGGATCAGCTTGTCATCGACGTCCGTGAAGTTGACGACATAGTTGACTTCGTATTTCTGATTCCCCAGGTAACTTCGCACGATATCAAAAAAGATCATCGGCCGCGCGTTACCAATATGAATATAACCGTATACGGTGGGTCCGCAAACATACATATTCACTTTTCCCGGCGTCAGGCTGACGAACTCTTCCTTCGCCCGGGTTAAGGTGTTATAGATCTGCAATGCCATACTGCACTATCCTTTCAGTGTAAGGTAGTTTAAAAATCAACTTTTGATCACGAAGCTGTTTCTAAGGTGCGGTTTCGGCGTCGAGTCTTGAATTCAGTCGGTCGCTCCTTTGCTCACGTAGTCTGCCTACGCTCCGCTACTCGCTCTCTCCTTCATCCAATCTTCTCGGTGCTGAAAAGCCGATTTTTAAACCTGATCTTATGCGGTAGTTTAAAAATCAACTTTTGATCACGAAGCTGTTTCTAAGGTGCGGTTTCGGCGTCGAATCTTGAATTCTGTCGGTCGCTCCGTTGCTCACGTAGGTCTGCCTACGCTCCGCTACTCGCTCTCTCCTTCATCCAATCTTTCTCGGTGCTGAAAAGCCGATTTTTAAACCTGATCTTATGCGGTAGTTTAAAAATCAACTTTTGATCACGAAGCTGTTTCTAAGGTGCGGTTTCGGCGTCGAGTCTTGAATTCAGTCAGGCTCACCTTTAACGGACCTCAGTGACGCTAATCTCCCATTTCCCGAGTATTTCCCATTTTAACGGACCCATAAGACCTTATTCCGCTCAAAAACCGTTCAATGCGGCCGATCTCCGGCAAATAACGTCATCTCAGTCCGTTACAGTTACGGCAGCTCGTTTTTCGGCACTTTAGCGTCTTTGGAGTCCGTTAAACTGGCGCCGCCCGCCCTGTCTCTCTAACCCCAAGCCGGACAACGGCTCAACCGGTCATGGCAGAGGGGTTCCAATCTGTCAGCCTTCCCTCCGGGCGGGATTTACAGCTCGCTTGGCTGCTCCTCGCGGGCCTGCTGCTTCAAATCGCGGATTTCGGCGCGCAGCTGTTCGATTTCACGCTGCATGTCCCGCATCGCGTCGACCACCGGGTCCGGCAGCTGGTGATTGAGGCGATCCAGCGGCTTCCCGTGCTGACGGACGACTTTCCCCGGAATCCCGACTACGGTGCTGCCCGCCGGAACTTCCTTCAATACGACCGAATTGGCCCCGATGTTCGCCTGATCTCCGATTCTGAAGGAGCCGAGAACCTTCGCTCCCGAACCGATAACCACATTGCTGCCTACGGTCGGATGGCGCTTCCCCTTTTCCTTCCCGCTTCCGCCCAAGGTTACTCCCTGATAGATAACCACATCGTCCCCGATTTCGCAAGTTTCCCCAATCACGACGCCCATGCCGTGGTCAATGAACAGCCGGTTGCCGATCCGTGCTCCGGGATGGATTTCAATGCCGGTGAAAAACCGGCTGATTTGCGAAATCATCCGCGCTATCGTAAACCAGCGACGGCGGTAGAAATAATGCGCGAACCGGTGGCTCCAAATCGCATGCAGCCCGGAATAGGTAAAGATGACCTCGAACCAGCTTCTTGCCGCCGGATCGTTATCAAACACCGCTTGGATATCGGATCTGATTCTCTTGAACATCGCTTCCCCCCACCTTCTATTCCTATCGCTTCGGATCGACGGTACACCTTTGACCGCAACCGCCCGGCCTTTCCGTTCAGCCACGGTATTATGGATCGTTACTTCAGGTATCCGCCGTATTCCACAACCGCTGCCGTCCAGCTCTATTCTTCCCGCAAACCAAAAAGGCGCCCCTGCAGCTTTCGCTGCAGAGGCGCCTGAGGACGCGGTTCCACTCTGCTTCGGATAGGAAACGCCCCTTCGTTGATCCAGGCCATCGGCCCGATCGGACCTCCCCTATCCCTCTTGGCGACCTTAACGCGGACGATACGGCGGAAGCTACATCGCCTGAAACAGGCGTTTCGCGTCCGCGGCTCCCGGGTGCATTTCCGCTAACGCGTATCCGGATAACTTCCAGCCTGGATTCTTCTTTGCGGTCCGCGCGAAGGGTCCCGGTTATCCTCTCTGGTCGATACGCGAGCTGGCGTACTTCTCCCGATCTATGCCGGTGAATAAGCGGCTAAACTCTGCCGCCTTTAATTTTTTCGTAAAGTAGTGTCTGCCTTTATATTACCTAAAGGCAGGTAAACTGACAAGAAATGTTTTGCCCCGGCAAGGAAACCCGACCATTTTATGCTTCGCGGCCCCGGGCCGGCCTACAAGCTGGCAATGCGGGCTTTAAGCCGATCGATGACTTTGGCTTGGCCCAGCAGCCAGATCGTCTGGTTCAAGTCGCGACCGTGCATTTGCCCGGTCAGCGCGACGCGAATCGGCATGAACAGACCTTTGCCTTTGCTGCCTGTCTCCTTCTGCACCTCTTTGATTGCAGCGGCGATCTGCTCCACGCCGAATTCCCCGGCGGCCAGCCCCTCGACCTTCGCGAGGAACGCACCCAGCACGGTCCCCACCTGCGGCTCCGCCAGCACGGCGGCTCCCTCGTCATCCAGCGTCAGCTCGCTGCGGAAGAACATCTCCGACAGCTCCACGATATCCGACGCCGACGTCATTTGTTCCTGATACAAAGCGACCAGCGCTTTGGCCCATGCCTCCTGCTCCGCGGACAGCTCGGCCGGAAGCCGATCCTCCTTTTGCAGATACGGGATGGAGAGCGCGGCGATCCGCTCCGGATCGGCGTTTTTGATGTAATGGTTGTTCAAATGCGCCAGCTTGTTCGTATCGAACACCGCCGGACTGCGCGAAAGGCGGCCCGCATCGAAAATCGAAATCAGCTCTTCCTTCGTGAAGAACTCCTCTTCCCCTTCCGGCGACCAGCCGAGCAGGGCGATGAAGTTGAACAGCGCCTCCGGCAAATACCCCAGCTGATCATATTGCTCGATGAACTGAATCACCGACTCGTCGCGTTTGCTCAGCTTCTTATGGTTTTCCCCGACGATCAGCGTCATATGACCGAACACCGGCGGCTCCCATCCGAACGCATCGTAGATCATCAGTTGCCGCGGCGTATTGGATACATGATCCTCCCCGCGCAGGACGTGAGTGATGTTCATTAAATGATCGTCCAGCACGACGGCGAAATTGTAGGTCGGAATGCCGTCTTTTTTGACGATAACGAAATCGCCGCTGATGTCCGACTCGAACGAAATCGGTCCTTTGACCAGATCGTCAAACGTAAACGTGCGCCCTTCCGGCACGCGGAACCGGATGCTGTACGGCCGTCCCTCCGCCTCGTAAGCGGCGATCTGCTCCGGCGTCAGATTGCGGTGCTTGCCGGAATAGCGCGGCGTTTCCCCGCGGGCCGTTTGCTCCTCGCGCTCCTTCTCCAGCTCCTCTTCCGTACAGTAGCAGCGGTAAGCCAGTCCACGATCCAGCAGATCCTGCACGAGCGGACGATACAATTCAAGCCGCTCCGTTTGGCGGTATGGGCCGTAATTCCCGCCGACGTCCACGCTTTCGTCCCAATCGATGCCCAGCCATTTCAGATAGGTGAGCTGGTTCTCTTCTCCCCCGGCCACATTGCGTTTCACGTCCGTATCTTCGATGCGGATAATGAATTTCCCGCCGTGATGTCTGGCAAACAAATAATTAAACAACGCCGTTCTGGCGTTTCCGATATGTAAATGACCCGTCGGACTCGGCGCATACCGCACGCGAACTTCTGTCATCCCAATCCCCTCCCTTTATGTTGCAAGCTAATCTGCCTCGTGATGTAAAGACCATTTTTGAACAACCTCTACAAGCTTATGATGATAGCACATCCGAGACCAGGCAGACAATGCATTGTGCCGCAATGCCTTCGCCCCGTCCGGTAAACCCGAGCTGCTCGGTGGTTGTCGCTTTGACGTTTACGCGCTCCGGCTCCGCGCCGAGCGTCCGGGCGATGATCTCGACCATTTGCGGCACATACGGCGCCATTTTCGGTTTTTGCGCAATGACGGTTGCGTCCAGATTGCCGAGGCGGTAGCCTTGCTCTACGACCATGCCCCAGACCTGCTGCAGCAATACGACGCTGTCCGCATCTTTAAAGGCCGGATCCGTATCGGGAAAATGGCGTCCGATATCCCCCAGCCCCATCGCGCCTAATATCGCGTCGCTGATCGCATGAAGCAATACGTCGGCGTCCGAATGCCCCAGCAGCCCTTTTTCATAGGGGATCGTTACCCCGCCGATAATGCACGGCCTGCTCTCTACGAGCTGATGCACGTCAAAACCTTGTCCCACCCTGAACATGATATACTCCCTCTCCCTGCGAATGATTCTGCGCGTTTCTCTCTTAACCCCGTCTTAACCCCGTTGCTTCCGGCGGATGAATTCCGCGTAGTCCAAATCCTCGGGGGTCGTAATCTTAATGTTGCTATATAGTCCTTCCACCAGCTTGACCGGCAGGCCTAGCCGCTCGATCAGCATCGAATCGTCCGTGCCGACAAAATGCTCGATCTCCGCTTGCTCGTGGGCCGCCAGCAGATCGGTGCGCCGAAAAGCCTGCGGCGTTTGAATCGCCCATAAGCTGCGCCGATCCAAGGTAGCTGCAACCCTCCCTTGATCGTCCGCCTGCTTGATCGTATCCTTCACCGGCACGGCCAGCACGGACGCGCCATGAGCCTTCGCCGCTTCATAGCAGGCCGAAATCCGCTCCCTCGTGACAAAAGGGCGGACGCCGTCATGCACCAGTACCCAAGGCGCGCTGATCTGCAGCAACCCTTGATATACCGAATGCTGACGCTCGGCGCCGCCCGGAATTACTTGTACCTGTTTGGTCATGCCGAATTCGGCAATCCAAGACCGGCACCGGTCTATGTCCTGCTCCCCGGTAACCAGCACGATTTCCGCAATCGAAGGATGGCGGTCAAATGCCTCCAGCGTATGAATGACGATCGGCTTCTTCTCAAGCATGAGATACTGCTTGCTTTCCGCCGTTCCCATGCGCGTGCCTTTGCCGGCCGCTACCACGATCACTCCCGCATCGCCGATTGCTTGATCCCCCATCATTGTCTGCCTCACCCTTGCCAGAAATTAAACGCGACGCCCTTACGCAACGCATTTACTCCCATCATACCGAATTACTGGGCTTTTTCCAACAGTTTTGGCTTGGCAAATATCATCCGTCCCGCCGAAGTCTGCAGCACGCTGGTCACCAGAACCTCCGTGATCGTTCCGATGTAATCGCGTCCGCCCTCCACGACGATCATTGTGCCGTCGTCCAAATAAGCGACGCCTTGGCCATGCTCCTTGCCATCCTTGATGACCTGCACCATAATCTCCTCGCCCGGCAGCACGACCGGTTTCACGGCGTTGGCCAAATCGTTGATATTCAGCACCGACACGCCCTGTAGCTCGCATACCTTGTTAAGGTTAAAATCGTTGGTGACGACTTTCCCTTGAAGAACTTTGGCGAGTTTGACCAGTTTGCTGTCGACCTCGGAGATTTCTTCGAAGTCGCCTTCATAGATCATCACTTTGACGTCGAGCTCTTTCTGGATTTTGTTCAAAATATCCAGGCCCCGCCGCCCGCGGTTGCGCTTGAGCAGATCCGACGAGTCGGCGATATGCTGCAGTTCCTCCAGCACGAACTCCGGAATGACGATCGTTCCTTCGATAAATCCGGTTTTGCAAATATCCGCGATCCGGCCATCGATGATCACGCTGGTGTCCAGAATCTTGTGCTCCTCCGCCCAGCGTTCTTCCTCCAGTGCCGTACCGCCCCATTTTCCCGATTTCCATAATGAGGACAATTCTTCTTTCTTCGCAAGACCAACGTACAGCCCGATATAGCCGAACAACGCCGATAGCGCGAACTTGGCGAAGCTCTCCACCGGACCGAGCCAGGACAACAGGGGATAGACCGTTAAGGAAAGAAGGAGTCCCGCAGTCAAACCGGCCGCACCGGCCGCCATTTCATTCATCGGAATCTGCGTCAAAGCGGCGATCCACGATTTGATTCTCGAAGAAACGACGTCTGCAGCCAAGGAGAACAGGAACAAGAACAGTAAAGCGCCAGCCGCCGCCCATAACAAATTTGCCGTGAGCGGATGCATGCCGCGAAACCAGGAGCGGATCGCTTCCGGCATATAGGCTAACATCCCGCCCGAAGTGTAACCGAACCAGGCCCCGCATAAGCCGGCCAAGATCAGCAAGTATTTTTTCAGCACGTCTCTCTTCACCTCCTGAAATTTAAGTATCTTCTTTAGCCAGTATGTACCAGTTTTTGGATGCATAATCCGCGAACGGCAACTTTTTTTGGCAAAAAAATACCGGCCAAAGCCGGAGGAAGCCCTTGGCCATGGGATTTCAGGTTGATATCGGAGGAAAATGTGGCATATAATGAATTCAATTCATAATATTGAGGTGGATGGAAAATGAGCGCACCAAGCCTTCAATCTTTTCAAGAACAAGTTTCTGAACTGTTGCTCCGTCACCGCAGTCTGCTGGATGTTCTGTCCAAAATGGGACAAACCAATGCCGCTGCCGTCCGTTCCGTGACCAAATCCGTGACCGAATGCGGTTGCATCGAGCTGCACGCCACCAAGCAGGATTTCGAGCCGGGCATGGATTTGCAGCAGGCCAAAGATACGATCGCCAAGCACGTCCATGGAGAGCTCTGCGAGAATTGCCGGGACGTCATTACCAACGAGCTTGGACGCAACCTTTTCTATATGTCCGCCCTATGCAATTTGCTGGGGATTGATATGGAGGAAATTGTGGAACGCGAATCGCAAAAATGCGCCACGTTGGGGTTGTTTAATTTATCGTAAACGCAAAGGACTTATGGCCGTGAAACTAAACAGGGGTAGCTAAAAAGGCATCGATCCTTTCCGCCTGCGGGGAGATCCATGCCTTTTTCGAGTATATGGGGAGTTCGCGGCTTAGCGTTTCGGCCGATACATTTCTTCGACGTCTTCATCGCCCCGCCGTTTGCGGCGCAGCAAACGGTTGATATTCTGCCGGAGCCCGTAAGCGGCATAGATCACCAAGGGGATGAAGATCAGCTTGGCGATTTGATCCGGGAATGCGACGGCGATCACCACGGCAAAAATAACGACGAGCGGCGTATAGGCAATCGCCTTTTTCGGAAGGCCGATTTTTTTGAAATTCGGATATCTGACGGTGCTGATCATCAAATAGGATAACAATATCATCGATACGACGAAATAAGGCGCCGTTATATCCTTGTAAAACAGCGACAGCGTGGCCAGAACCCCTCCGGCGGCCGGAATCGGCAACCCGATGAAGTATCCCGGGACCCCCTTCTGAACGTTGAACCTTGCGAGTCTCAGCGCTCCGCACATCGGAAAAATAGCGGTTACCGCCCATGCTACGCCGGTGGGAATGCTGTGAAAGGAAATTAAGTACATAATCAGTGCCGGTGCCATACCAAATGAAATAATGTCCGATAAGGAATCGAGTTCTTTGCCAAACTCGCTTTGGGCGTTTAAAGCCCTCGCGACCCGTCCGTCCAAACCATCGAGCAGCATAGCGACAATTACCATAATGGCTGCCAGGCTGAAACGCCCTTCCATTGCCAGAATGATGGCCAGCATTCCGAGAACCATGTTCCCTAACGTGAACAAGTTCGGAATCGATTTCGTAATCATCTCTTCACCTCGAGTAGATATTCCTTAACATCATCCATTGATGATAGGTGATTTAAATTTGTCTGTCAATGAATACCTGTTCCTGCAGGCGCTTGAGCCCCTCTTTAATCGCGCGGGCCCGCACTTCTCCGATGCCGTCCACCTCATCCAGCTCCTCGATGCTGGCCATCATGACGTTCGGCAGTTGGACGAATCGCTCTACCAAATTGTGGATGATCACATTGGGCAGGCGCGGAATTTTGTTCAGCACGCGATATCCGCGCGGCGAAATCAAATCCTCGGAGGTTGCGGCAGCGGACGGATAGCCAAGAATCCGAGTAATATGATTATCGTCTAGCAGTTCATCATCGCTGGAACGTTTCAGGCCCATGATAATTTCGCGAATCGCTTCGTCATGATCTTCCTTGGCATAATCCTTATACAGCAGCCAGGCTTCCTCTTCCATGTTGCTGACCAGCTCCTCCATTTGCATGCTGATCAGCCTTCCTTCCGTACCGAGCTCATTGATGAACCGTTTGATTTCCATCTTGATCCGAATAACCATCTCCACCCGCTGGATCACATTGACCACCTCGGGCAAGGAGACCAGCTCTTCGAATTCGGATGCGGTCAGATTCGTTAATGCCTGATTCAGCACGGACCGGTATTTCTCCAGCGTCTGAATCGCCTGATTCGCTTTCGTCAGGATCACGCCGATCTCCTTCAAGGCATATCGCAATCCGCCTTGGTAGAGGGTGATGATATTGCGGCGCTGGGAGATGGAGACGACCAGCTTGCCGGTTTGCTTCGCCACCCGTTCCGCCGTGCGGTGACGAATCCCGGTCTCCGAGGAGGCGATCGAGGAATCGGGGATCAGCTGCGTGTTGGCGTATAGAATCCGCTTCAGGTCCTCGCTCAGGATGATGGCCCCGTCCATCTTGGCCAACTCGTAGAGGTAGTTCGGCGAGAAGTCGCAGTTGATGGAGAAGCCGCCCTCCACGACCTCCATCACTTCCGGGCTATAGCCGACGACGATCAGGCCCCCGGTTTTGGCCCGCAGCACGTTCTCAAGGCCGTCGCGAAAAGCCGTCCCCGGAGCCACAAGCCTTAGCAAATCATTCATTTTCTCTGCATGGGTAGTTTCTTTCATCAATCAATGCCCCCTAATCTAACGCAACAGCTAGCGCATCTGCAACGGTATTTACTCCTATCAATTGAATGCCTTGAGGTCCCTTCCATCCCTTCATGCTTTTCTCCGGCAAAATCACTCGTTTGAAGCCGAGCTTGGCGGCTTCTTTGACCCGCTGCTCCGCCCGCGATACCGCGCGGACTTCCCCGGTTAGACCGACTTCCCCGAAGATCACGTCATACGGCTTGGTTGGCAGATCACGAAAGCTGGAAGCGACGCTGACGGCGATCGCCAGGTCGACGGCCGGTTCATCCAGCTTGACGCCGCCGGCCAAATTGACATAGGCATCCTGGTTTTGCAGGAACATGCCCATTCGTTTCTCCAACACCGCGATGATCAAGTTCATCCGCTGGTGGTCCACGCCGGTCGCCATCCGCCGCGGCGAAGGAAAATGCGTGGCGGCAATCAATGCCTGCAGCTCGACCAGCATCGGACGCGTCCCCTCCATGCTGGCCACAACGGTCGAGCCGGCCACGCCCAGGGGCCGTTCCGAGAGAAACAGCTCCGACGGGTTCGCTACCTCCGCCAATCCGGATTCGTTCATTTCAAAAATGCCGATTTCGTTGGTCGAGCCGAAACGGTTCTTGACCGCTCGCAGCAGACGGTAGGAATGATGGCGCTCGCCTTCGAAATATAGCACGCAATCGACCATATGCTCCAGCATCCTTGGTCCGGCAATGGCGCCTTCCTTGGTCACATGCCCAACCAGAACCGTTGCAATCCCCTGCCCTTTGGCAATCCGCATAAACCGGGCCGTACACTCGCGAACCTGGGATACGCTGCCCGGGGCGCTGGTCACCTCCGGCAAATACACCGTTTGAATCGAGTCGATGACCAGAAAATCCGGCTTCACGCTGTCGATCGCTTCTTCAATCCCATCCATGCTGCTTTCGCACAAGACGAACAACTCCGGGGATAACGTCCCTAGCCGTTCTGCCCGCAGTTTGGTCTGACGGACGGATTCTTCCCCCGATATATACAATACCTTCAGACCGGTTCGGGCCATTTCATGCGAGGTTTGCAGCAGTAGCGTCGATTTGCCGATGCCGGGATCTCCGCCGACAAGAACGAGCGAGCCCGGGACCACGCCTCCGCCGAGCACCCGGTTCAGCTCGCCGATGCCTGTCTGAATGCGCGGTTCCTTGCCGCTTTCTATATTTATGATGGATTGCGGCTTTTCTTTCGCATGAAATAGTCCAGAAGCGAGCCCTTGCGTTTTTACGGTTTTCTCGACTTCCTCCACCATGGAGTTCCATGCGCCGCATCCCGGGCATTTCCCGTACCATTTGGGCGATTCATAACCGCATTCGGAGCAAAAAAACTTTGTTTTTACTTTAACCATTTATCTCTCCTTCTCACCTTGCAAATATTTGACAAACCTAGCAGGCGCCGTTCAAGCTGCAGTACTCAAATTTTATCATTCTTTCGGATTTCCCGAAAGTTATTAGGCGCGGCCGTCAAAGGTTACAGGATGAAAAAAGGCAACCCCAAAGCATCGCTTTGGAAGCTGCCTTTTACTTATTTCATCGGCTTAAACGTTAAAGATTTGTAGTATTTTCCAACATTTTTATTTTGTATTTCCGACAAGCCCGTCGATGAGCTGAGCGATCCCCATTGTGCGCGCCGCCGTCGAATTGTTCAGGAACAGCACGTCGGTCACCTGATGTTCCTGGACGAAGTCGGTCAGATTGCCGTTATAGTATCTGGGATCTACGTAATACACCGTTTCAAAATGCGGGATCAGGAACGGGATGAGGGCATTCCCGTAGGAATCCTTGACCACGGCTATCCTTTTGTCGTTCCGCTCATCCGTCTCGATTTCCCCCCATGGGAAATCCCCGCCCAAAAACACGGCGTAGAAGCCATTGTTAGCTTTGGCGTAATCGGGGTTGACGACTTTGCCCGAAACCGCTTTGCCGGTCGTTAGATGACGGGTATACGTACTTTCCGCAAACGGCGGATAATAGGTGATCGTATCCGGGTGCATTTTGAGCCTGAAACTCAGCGTCGCTTTATAGGAGGAGCCCAAGAAGTTTTCGATCTTCCCTGTTGAATAAGAGCTTAGCGGCACGGCTTCTTCTCCCATCACATCCATCAGGTTGACGTAGGCATAATAGGCGCCCAAAGCCGTCCAGTGATGGTCGGTCCGGAAATATACGTCCTCACTGATATGCTGCTGCAATGCGCCGTAAACGTCGATCCGGCCGATCCCGGAATCGAGCAGCCCGTTGATATGCTCGAAAGCGCTTTTTTGCGAATCCGACAATTCCTGATATTTCTCCGCTTCCATAAATTCCGCCGCCGTGGGGACGAGCTTCGAGTATACGTGGACGTCCTTGTCAACCGCGGCCTTGAAGCCGTTCAAGGCTTCGGCATACGCCTCGGCCGACGAAGCGGAATAGTTGAAGAGCGTGTAAGCCCGGTCTTTATAAATCAAATATTGGGTAGCTTGGCCGGAGGCCGAGGCAGTACCCGACTTTTTCGCCGTATTGTCGCTTCCCTGCTGAATGATCGTCGCTTGGTCCGTGCCGGGCAGTCCTTTCAGTTCCTTCAAAAAAGCTCCCGATTGGACTATCTTCCCCCGGAAAGCGAAATGATCCGAAAAAAAGTCTTCGATCCCCCGAGTAAATTCCCCCGAAAACAGGCCCTCCAGGGAAAAGTCGGGTTTGGCGGCAAGCTTCCGCTGTTCAAGCTAAGACGTGTCCTTGGAGGAATAGCCGGCCAAATTGATCATGCCGAATCCGAAAATCAGCAGCAAAAACATAAGCACATTGAGCTATGGCTCACGATGGCCGGGAGTTTATTAAGCCACTTTCCCAGAAACTGTCGTTCGATAAAAATCAAAGCCCCGCAATAAAGCCCCCAAATTACATAGTTCCAACTCGCCCCATGCCAAATCCCGGTCAGAAACCAAACGACGAATAGAAAAGTCGAAGTAAATCTGCAAAGCGTACAAACTGATGCCGAACCAGATTCCAAGCACGGAGGCGGATTCCGAACCGGGATTCAGCAATTGCGGGACGGCCTCCCCCAACAGGTTAGCCAGCAGCACCTTTTTGCCAAGTCCCAGCATAAAACGCGTAATTCCTTCGCTAAAACCAGGCAACGTAACTCGCGGCCTTTCGATCTGCCGCTCGATATCCGAGTAGCGGATGATGGGGCCGGCCACCAAATGCGGAAAAAAGAGACGTAAAATAATACTTTTTTCGGCGATCGCGGTGCTTGAATCTTTCCTTGATACACATCCGTCAAATAACAAATCAGTTCAAAGGTGAAAAAGGAAATCCCGATCGGAAGCTTCACGTCCGGTACCGGCAGGTTCACCGGCAATAGCGCGTTGACATTTTCGATGAGGAATCCGGCATATTTGAAAAATCCCAGCATGCCGATATTGATGATGACCGCGGTGATATGCAGGGATTTTGCCATCCTCGTTCCCCTGCACCGCTCGATGCCTAACGCAAAGACGTATCCCAGCATCGAAGCCAACAACAGCAAAACGACCCAAACGGGTTCCCCCCAGGCATAAAAAACATAGGAAAAACCAATCAACACCCAAATCCGGTAACTCCCATTCGGGGACATGAAGTAAACGACCAGTAAAGCAGGCAGAAACAGATACAAAAAAATCAAACTCGAAAAGACCACTTCGGTAACTCCTCTCTATTTGGGACCTCCGAAGAGCAGTATAAGAGAGGAAAATGAACAATTCTTTCAGCAAATCTTAACAAGTTCTTATCGTTTGCTTATCATTTTCGAACCGGGCATGCGTTCGAGCCGACACATAATAAGTAAACCTCGCCGGTGACTTCGAGTACCTAAGTGGCTGAGGTGGCTGTCTATAGGATTCGTGTCTTGGTATCCCCTGCACTCTGCTTTGCACGATTATCCCTTTCGTTCAGGGGGCAGGGGTTGGGGGCTAGGGGGAGGGTTAAAGAAAAAAGAGATAGGGGAAAAATGAGGCGGCTTAGGTGAGATGTTCGACTTGAAAAAGGAACGTATGTGCGTGAATTATTGATTTTTTTGGGGGGGAGCGGATATGGAAGTCAATGCGGGAACGGATCTTCAACCCTTCACCAGCCGTTATCACGGCGAGCAGGCCTGCATGGAGGCACTGATCGCGATGAAGTGGCCAAACGGCTTCGTCTGCCCGCGCTGCGCTCATACCCGGTGCAGCCGCCTGGCCTCCCGGCGCATCCCTTTGTTCGAGTGCGGAAGGTGCGCGCATCAAACGTCGCCTTTGGTTGGCACGATGTTTGAAGGAAACGCATCTGCCCCTGTTGAAATGGTTTCAGGAGCTAGAGCAGTTTCTGCTACCCGACGGCATCTCGGCGATGCGGCTGAGCCAGGTGATCCGGGTTACCTACAAGACCGCCTGGTTAATGCTGCACAAAATACGCCATGCCGTTGGGGAGTTTGATGCCCGGGAGCTGCTCTGCGGAGACGTGAAGGTGAACAGCGATCTGTATGGGTGTAATCCGTCCCGGTGTCAGTTTCCGCATCCGAATGCCTTGGCGGTCGTAGCGGGATGTACGGTAACGGAGTCGGGCGAGCCGGAGCAGATCAAAATCCGCCTGTTGCCGCATAAGAGGGGAGACGGAAAAAGGGCAAACCGTCACGAATTCACCGCGTTCATCAACGGGCATGTGGATATCCGTACATCGGCGGTGCAGTTGTTCCCTCAAGCCTTCCGGCTATATTTGCCCTTGCGAAAAGTAGTGAGAGCGGCGTGGGAGTCGCTGACGAGTACGTATGTAGCCTTGGGCGTGAAGCATCTGCAGGCGTACCTGAACGAGTACACCGTACGCCGCCGGCTGCGCCTGCCCGGAGCGGAAGAAACGATGCGGCAGACGTTGCTGCATATGGGTGTGGCAATTCCGGCGATTACCTATCGCCGGCTGATCGTGCGCCAACCGAATCAGCCCCTTGTGGCCGCGGCCTGACTGGTCTGCTTCACTTCTCCTAAAGCTGTTTCCTCTCCTAAACCCGTCTAATTATCTCGAGCCTATCTGCTCTTATCCACAACATATTTTCTTCTCCAGAGCTTATCTCTTTCTCTGGTACCTGATCAAACGGGATAAACTTGCAAAGCGTCCGGATAGCAAGTGTTGATCTGCCGCCCAACCCACCGGCCTTCCCTGTCCTCAAGCTTTCAATGACCTTCCGAATTTCTTGCCACGATCGGTCAAGAAAAGCCATCCGGCGTTTTAGCCGAGCGGTCCTGATCTCGCGGGCAACTCCGTTATATTCGTTTATGAATCGGCGCCGGACAATTGAAAGCGCGTCTCGAACACGGTGCGTTGGCGATTGCTGGCGACCGATATTTGTCCTCCATGCGCATCGACGATGCTTTTGGCGATGGCGAGCCCCAGACCCGTACCGCCCGTTTCTTTGGAGCGGGAGCCTTCGACGCGGTAAAACCGGTCGAACAGGTGGGGGATGCTGCTATGGGGAATCTCATCGCCATAGTTCGTAAACCGGATAACGGCCCACTCCCCCTCCCGGCTTATGGAGATGTCGACGTATTTTCCCTTCGCTCCGTACTGGCCGCAGTGATAACAAACGTTTCAACCTCATTTTTGCCCTACCCTCTTGTCCGTTTTAATTAGCTTCCAGCTTATAGCCGATGCCCCAAACCGTTTTGATATAGCGGGGACGCTGCGGATCCCGCTCGATCTTCTCGCGGAGCCTGCGGATATGCACCATGACTGTGTTTTTCGACTCCATGTAGGGTTCCTCCAGACTTCCTCGTATATTTTATCCATACCGAGCACGACTCCCCGGTGTAGGGCCAGCAGCTTAAGCACTTCAAACTCCCGCGGCTTCAGTTTGACTTCCCGATCATCCACCGTTACCTTATGCATAGCGGTATTGATGACCAGGTCATCGATGACGATCTCATCCTGATTCGGGGCCGGGGCTTGTTTGGAAAATCGATGATAACGGCGCAGCTGCGATTTTGCCCGGGCGATGAGCTCCAAAGGATTAAACGGCTTGGTGACGTAATCGTCGGCGCCGATGCTCAGTCCGGCGATCTTGTCGATGTCCTGGCTTTTGGCGGACAACATGATAATCGGGGTATCCCGTTCTTCGCGTATGCGCATGCAGGCTTCTATCCCGTCCAGCCGGGGCATCATGACATCAAGGATGATCAAATCAACGGAATTCGTCTCCAGCAGTTCCAGTGCTTCCAGGCCGTCCGCCGCGGCGAGCAGGTGGTATCCTTCGTTACGCATATATATTTCCATTAGCTTGATGATTTCTTTCTCATCATCCACGATAAGAATCGTTTCTTTCACTTGAGCCAGCCTCCTTGATTTTTCTCATATTCGCCAACACAGCCGCGATTTCCTTCGAGCCGACGTCAAGGCGCGTCCGTACGGGCGACAAATCCTTTTAAAAGCAAAACGGACCCGCAGAGGTATGCAGGTCCGTTTTGGGTTTACGGAGATCAGGCTCCGTTACGCATTTTTGATGAAGCTACCCGTACGTTCTACAGTAAGGGCGCCGTTCTCTTCGTCGATCGTCAGCAAGTCGCCTTTCTTCACGTTGCCGGTCAACAGCTCTTCGGACAAGCGATCCTCGATGTATTTCTGGATCGCCCGGCGCAGCGGACGCGCTCCGTAAGCTGGATCGAAGCCTTCTTTGGCGAGGAAGGCCTTCGCCTTGTCGGTCAGGGTGAAGTCGACGTCATATTCGCGCAGCCGCTTGCGAAGTTCCTCGGACATGAGGGAGACGATTTGGCCGATATGCGACTCCTCCAGAGAGTGGAAGACGATAATTTCGTCGATCCGGTTGAGGAACTCGGGACGGAAGCTCTTCTTCAGCTCTTCCATCACTTTGCCCTTCATGTTGTCGTAATCCGCTCCGGCATCCTGAACCGCCGTAAATCCGAGGCGCGTATTGCGTTTGATCGCTTCGGCGCCGACGTTAGAGGTCAAGATGATCAGTGTATTGCGGAAATCGACCACCCGGCCTTTGGAGTCGGTCAAACGTCCGTCCTCCAGCACTTGAAGCAGGATGTTGAACACTTCCGGATGCGCTTTTTCGATTTCGTCCAACAGCACGACCGAATACGGTTTGCGGCGTACTTTTTCCGTGAGTTGGCCGCCTTCTTCGTAACCGACGTACCCCGGAGGCGCCCCGACGAGGCGGGCCGTGGAGTGTTTCTCCATGTATTCGGACATGTCGATCCGGATCACGGCATTCTCATCGCCGAACATCGCTTCGGCGAGCGCCCGGGCCAGCTCGGTTTTACCTACCCCGGTCGGACCGAGGAAGATGAAGGAGCCCATCGGCCGCTTCGGATCCTTGAGTCCCGCGCGCGCCCGGCGGATCGCCCGGCTGACGGCCTTCACGGCTTCGTCCTGGCCGATGACGCGTTCATGCAGGATACCCTCCATATTGAGCAGGCGTTCGGTTTCCTCTTCCTTCAACTTGCTGACCGGAATCCCCGTCCAGCTGGCGACGACTTGAGCGATGTCCTCCGGTGTCACTTCGGAATCGGTACGTCCTTGTTTTTCTTTCCATTGGTTTTTCGTCACGTCCAGCTCTTCGCGGATCTTTTGCTCGGTGTCGCGGAGCGCTGCCGCCTTTTCGAATTCCTGGCTTTGCACGGCGGCGTCTTTCTCCTTGCGGATATCGTCCAACCGGCTTTCCAACTGCTTCAAATTCGGCGGTACCGTGTAGGAGTTCAGCCTTACTTTGGAGCCCGCTTCATCGATCAGGTCGATCGCTTTGTCAGGCAGGAAGCGGTCCTGGATGTAGCGGTCGGACAGCTTCACCGCTTGATCGATCGCCTCATCGGTAATTTTCACGCGGTGATGCGCTTCGTAACGGTCGCGCAGTCCGTGCAAGATTAGGATCGCTTCTTCCACCGACGGCTGATCCACCGTAATCGGCTGGAAGCGCCGTTCGAGCGCGGCGTCTTTCTCGATGTATTTGCGGTATTCGTCCAGCGTCGTAGCCCCGATGCACTGCAGCTCGCCGCGGGCCAGCGCCGGCTTGAGGATGTTCGAAGCATCGATCGCGCCTTCCGCGCCGCCTGCTCCGATCAAGGTATGCAACTCGTCGATAAAGAGGATGATATTGCCCGCTTGGCGGATTTCATCCATGATTTTTTTCAAGCGGTCCTCGAATTCGCCGCGGTATTTCGTGCCGGCGACCACGGAGCCCATATCGAGGGTCATAACCCGTTTGTCGCGCAGCGTTTCGGGAATTTCGTTGTTGATGATCTTTTGCGCCAAGCCTTCGGCAATGGCCGTTTTTCCGACGCCGGGTTCCCCGATCAAGACCGGGTTGTTCTTGGTCCGGCGGCTCAATACTTGAATGACCCGCTCGATTTCCTTGCTGCGGCCGATCACCGGATCCAGGTTGCCCTCTTTGGCGGAAGCCGTCAAATCGCGGGCCAAGCTGTCCAACGTCGGCGTATTGACGTTGGCCGGTGCGCCGTGGTGGCTCGATACGGCTTCGCTGCTGCCCAGCAATTGCAGTACCTGCTGCCGCGCTTTGTTCAGGCTGATGCCAAGGTTGTTCAGTACCCGCGCAGCGACGCCTTCCCCTTCACGAATCAAGCCGAGCAAAATATGCTCCGTCCCGACGTAAGTATGGCCAAGCTTGCGCGCTTCGTCCATGGACAGCTCTATGACTTTCTTGGCGCGCGGCGTATAAGCGATATTGGTTGGCTGCTCCTGACCGCGGCCGATCAGCGTTTCGACTTCGTCCTGTATCTTCTCAAGGCCGAGACCAAGGCCGATCAAAGCCTTGGCGGCGATGCCTTCGCCTTCGCGAATCAATCCGAGCAGCACATGCTCCGTCCCGATATTGTTATGTCCCAGTCTTACGGCTTCCTCCTGGGCTAATGCCAAAACCTTCTGGGCGCGTTCCGTAAATCTTCCAAACATCATCTTCTCTACACCTCCATAGTTGTTCTAACCTTTAATTTCCCATTCTCTCCCGAATAAGTTTGGCGCGGAACATATCCCGTTCTCCCGGGGACATGCTTTCCTTGAATTTCTTCTGCAAAAAACCGGGCTGCGTCAGCACGTTCAGCTCGTTCAACGCTTGCGCGGACACGTTATCGATCAAGTCCAAATCCACGCCGAGCCGGACGTCGGACAGCCGCTGGGCGGCCTCCTTCGAATCGATGATATAGGCATGCGACAAAATCCCGTAAGAACGCATCACCCGGTCCATCATCCGCAACCGCGATTCGCTGATCAGTTTCTCTCTGGCCGTTTTCTCATGCTGTATGATCTGCAAAACTACGCCGTACAAATTTTCGATGATCTCAGCTTCGCTTTGTCCTAGTGTAATCTGATTTGAGATTTGAAACAAGTTGCCCATCGCTTCGCTGCCTTCGCCGTAAATCCCGCGAACCGTCAAACCCACCTGGGTGACCGCCGTTAAAATCCGGTTGATTTGCTGCGTCAGCACGAGCGCCGGCAAATGCATCATGACGGATGCCCGAAGCCCGGTGCCGACATTGGTCGGGCAGCTGGTAAGATAGCCGCGGCGGTCGTCGAAAGCATAATCCACATGGGCTTCAAAAATGTCGTCGATCGCCGTCGCTTTTTCCCATGCCTCCTGTACCTGGAACCCCGGATACAAGCATTGGATGCGCAAATGGTCCTCTTCGTTGATCATGATGCTGAGGCTTTCGTCTTCGCTGATGAAGGCTGCCCCGTTTCTGGATTCGCCCGCCAGATTGGGACTGATAAGATGCTTCTCCACCAGCACCCGTTTATCCAGGTCATCCAAATCCGTAAGGAGGATCGGGTACAGCTTGCCGAAAGCCTGCAGTCGTTCATCCGACAAGACGTTCTGCAGCTGCGTTAGCACCTCTTCCGACTGCTGGTTGGTGGACAGCATCGGAAAGGGCTGATGCAGCACATTACGGGCGATCCGTACCCGGCTGCTGATGACGATATCGGACTCTTTGCCATCGCGGCTCATCCATTCGCTAAGCGGCTGTTCTGTAAATCGGAGATGGGTCACCACGCATCCCTCCTACTCTGCGGAAATGTTTTTCTCTAACTCGCGAATCTGGTCCCGGAGTGCCGCCGCTTCCTCGAATTCTTCTTGGACGATCCGGTACTGCAGTTCCCTGCGGAGATCCTCGAGCTTGCGCTTGACTTGAATATGACCACCGGTCCGTTTAGGGATTTTCCCAACATGGACCGTATTGCCGTGAACCTTTTTGAACAGCGGGTCCAGACGTTCATTGAAGTATTTGTAACAAGAGCTGCAACCGAAACGCCCGATTTTACTGAATTGGGAATACGTCATGCCGCATTCCTCGCAGCGCAGATGTTCAGGCGTTTTGCTCCCGGATATTTGGCTTTTGTTCCCCGGGCTCAGATCAAGGAACCCCGACAGCAAATTGTGGATCGAAAAACCGCCCGACGTTCCGGGAATCATCTCCCCTTTTTCGCGGGCACAGGATTCACAGATGTGAAATTCCGTCTTCTCCCCGTTCACGATTTTGGTGAAATGCAAGGTCGCGGGGCGTTTGCCGCATTCTTGGCATTGCATGGATGTCCCTCCTCCACTGAAGAACTTTCATTGAAGCGGTTGTTCTAAAAGTGAACCTAACCCAACAAAGAGATCAGCATCGCTTTCATCATTCTTGCCCGAATCTGGTCACGGTAGGGCAATTTAACCATCAGCACGTCGCGGGATACGGCCGAGCGCATGAGCGCCGCCTCCCGAAGGGTCAGAAAACGGGCCTCTTCCAGCTGATAAATAAGCCCTTCAGCCGCAGACTGTCCGATTTCGTCGCCGATCGTTTCATGCAGATGGGTATGCAGCGAGATCGGCCCGGGCAGTTCAATCCGCCGGATGCGCACATAACCGCCGCCACCGCGCTTGCTTTCGACCAAGTACCCCTTTTCCAAAGTAAAACGGGTGCTGATGACATAATTGATTTGCGACGGCACGCAGGAAAATTGGTCGGCAAGATCGTTACGTTGAATTTCAATAGCACCTTCAGGACTTTCATGCAAAATACTCTTGAGATATTTTTCGATGATATCGGAGATATTACGCATCACTCATCCTCCATTATTCCTAACGTGAAGCTCTTGTTGCAGCTCGCTTGTGTTGACTTTGACTTTCTTTGACTTTATTCACATTATACCATAATTTGATGATTTGCCAAGTGCCTCTCCATTCCCTTTCAGTGTGGGCGTGGCAGATGCAAAATATTCGTGTTTAAGGTATGAGAAAACCGCCCGGTTGGTGCCCGGGCAGCCGGGGCCGGTTATGTTTTCACTGTACGCAAAAAAGACCCTTCAGGCAGGTCATTGTCCATCGTTCTTCGTCCAACCCATTTCAGCTTTTTACATTCCGTTTGGTCCTTTCCAGCTTCGATCTTCCTGTTTTTCGTAACGGACCGTAATGACCCTATTCATTCATTTCCCGGATATTTCCCAGTGTAACGGACACCGAAGACCTTATTCGCCTCCAATGGAACTTATTGGGATGATTTTAAGCCAAATAAGGCCGCCTGTGTCCGTTACAATATGAAAGTCCCTATTGGGGAGCGAAATAAGGGCTCTGGTGTCCGTTGCTCATGGTCCTGAGCAGCGACATCTTCTGTACGCACGCCAAGATCACGCCTGGCCGCAGGCTAAGCAGCCAACATGGGTACGCTGTAGGCTTTGGGCGCCGCCGTGTTCGAAAGGACGGCCTTACGGTATGTAATGGATCTTGTTCTGTATGGTATCGTCCCTTATGCTGCAGGCCAATATAACGTCGTGCCGTGAACCCTCGGTAATACCAGCACAATTGCAGATTTTCTTCGCACACAAAAGAGCACCGCCGGATGAACGGCAGTGCTCTTTCTTCTTTGCTTGGCGGCGTCCTACTCTCCCAGGACCCTTCGGTCCAAGTACCATCGGCGCTGGAGGGCTTAACGGTCGTGTTCGG
>NZ_JBNYYG010000025.1:0-75442 GCF_050565405.1 Paenibacillus macerans
CGACACCCTTGCCTTCAGCTAACAGTTCCTACTGCCAAGCCTGTAGCGGACTTTCACCGCCTAGTTATCGCCCATGCCGGGCGCATACGAACAAAACCGCAGGGGAGCTTCCCTGCGGTTTTGTCGTAGCATTCCGTTAAGCTTGGATCGTGGAATTCATTTTCTTCTTCTCGATCAATCGATTCAGCGCATCCACGTAAGCGCGGGCGCTCGCTTCCAGAATGTCCGTGCTGACGCCCCGCCCTTGAACGGAAAACTCGTTTTGGGTCAATACGACGTGCACTTCCCCTTGAGCATCCTTGCCGTGGCTGATCGACTTGATCGAATAATCGGCCAGCTTCACTTCTTCGCCGGAAACCAAATCGATCGCGTTATAAATCGCGTCCACCGAGCCGTTCCCTTCCGCTTCCTTCTCAAGCATGGCGCCGTCCGCCGTAATGACCCGTACTTTCGCAGCCGGCGTAGACTCGTTCCCGTACGAGACGAAAATCGTTTCGAGACGGAATTCCTCCGGTGTGTCGATCAGCTTCTCCTCGACGATCGCCAGCAAATCCTCGTCCGTCACTTCTTTTTTCTTGTCGGCCAACGTCTTGAATTTGGCGAAAGCTTCGTTCAAACGTTCTTCCTCCAGCGTGTACCCCATATCGATCAGCTTTTCGCGGAACGCATGGCGGCCCGAGTGTTTGCCCAGCACCAGCTTGCTTTCCTTGAGGCCGATCGTTTCCGGAGACATGATCTCGTAGGTCGTTTTCTCCTTCAGCATGCCGTCCTGATGGATGCCTGATTCATGGGCAAAAGCATTCGCCCCGACGATAGCCTTGTTCCCCGGAACAACCATCCCGGTCAAGCGGCTCACGAGCCGGCTCGTGCGGGCGATTTCCGTAAGCTCCAACGACGTTTTCGCGCCAAAGCGATCAAACCGGGTTTCCAGCGCCAGCGCCACTTCCTCCAGCGCGGTATTGCCGGCGCGTTCGCCGATCCCGTTGATCGTGCCCTCGATTTGATCGGCGCCGCCCAGGATCGCGGCCAGCGAGTTCGCCGTCGCCAGACCCAGATCGTCGTGGCAGTGCGCGCTCAGCTGGATTTTTTCGATGCCTGGCACCTTTTCTTTCAGCGTCCGGAATATATTCCCATATTCTTCGGGATACAAATACCCGACCGTATCCGGGATGTTTACCACCGAAGCGCCTTCGCGAATCGCCATCGCCGTCACTTCGCACAGGAAGTCGAGTTCTGTCCGGCCGGCGTCCTCCGCGGAAAACTCGATTTTGGAAAAGTACTTCCGGGCATACCGGATCGCTGCCTGCGCCGTTTCCAGCACCTGCTCTTTTTCCATTTTCAATTTGAATTTCCGGTGAATCGGGCTCGTGGCCAGGAACAAGTGAATGCAAGGATCCTCCGCCCCTTGCAGCGCCTCGCGGACCGCATCGATATCCCGGGTGCGCGAACGCGACAAGCCGATGACCGTCGACTTTTTCACCGCTCGCGCCACGGCGTTGACGGCGGCGAGATCTCCGGGCGAAGCTGCGGGGAATCCCGCTTCAATCCGGTCGACCCCGAGTTTTTCCAGCTGATAGGCAATCTCCAGCTTTTCGCGGGTATTTAGGTTCACCCCGGGGGACTGCTCCCCATCCCGCAACGTCGTATCGAACATGTAGATTTTACGCATTCCTATGCACCGCCTTTCCCTCGTTATCCAAGTTGACTCCGAAAAAGCCCCAATGCGGCTCACGCAAAAGCACGGCCGCATTGGATTTCATGTTAATACATATGATACGTCATTCGATTTAGACGGAATGCCGCTTATTTCTTGATCCAGTGCATCAAGCCGCGAAGCTCTCTGCCCACGACCTCGATCGGGTGGTTGGCTTCATTGCGGCGGGTAGCCGTCAAGAAAGCGCGGTTCGATTGATTTTCCAGGATAAAGTCGCGCGCGAACTTACCTTGCTGGATATCGGAAAGCACGGCTTTCATTGCTTTCTTCGTTTCTTCCGTTACGATGCGAGGTCCCGTTACATAGTCGCCGTATTCGGCAGTATTGGAAATGGAATCGCGCATGGTCGCCATGCCGCCTTCATAAATCAGGTCGACGATCAGCTTCATTTCGTGCAAGCACTCGAAATATGCCATCTCCGGCGCGTAGCCTGCTTCCGTCAGCGTTTCGAAACCGGCTTTGATCAAAGCCGTCACGCCGCCGCACAGTACGGCTTGTTCGCCGAACAGGTCGGTTTCGGTTTCTTCGCGGAACGAAGTTTCGATAACCCCGGCACGCGTACAGCCGATCCCTTTCGCATAAGCGAGTCCGATTTCTTTCGCTTTGCCCGTAGCGTCTTGATGGATCGCGATCAGGCCGGGAACCCCGAAGCCTTCCACGTAAGTCCGGCGAACCATGTGCCCCGGCGATTTAGGAGCGACAAGCAATACGTCGTTGTCCGGAGACGGAACGATTTGTCCGAAATGCACGTTAAAGCCGTGGGCGAACAACAAAGCAGCGCCTTTTTTCAAGTTAGGGGCAATTTCGCTATGATAAACCGCAGCTTGCGTTTCGTCCGGCATCAGGATTTGCACGACGTCTGCGCGTTTGGTCGCTTCCGCTACGGACAATACCTCAAAGCCATCCTCTTTCGCTTTGTTGAAGGATTTGCCTTCGCGCAGGCCGATGACCACATTCAGTCCGCTTTCACGCAAGTTTTGCGCATGGGCATGTCCTTGGCTGCCGTAACCGATAATTGCGATTATTTTCCCTTTCAATACGCTAAGTTCTGCATCTTGTTCATAGTACAAAGTAACTGCCATTTCTTGTGCCCTCCTAAAATTTGCGGGACAGTCAAGCTGTGCCCTTGATTTTTTATTATGGTTCCCTCCGCCTGATGAGCGGGTGTTTCAACGGACCGACGCCTTGAAGCAGTAAAGCAGCTCTCTGGCTTAGGCGGTCCCCTCAAACACCCGCGCATCGTCGGGCGGAGGGCAAAAGCCGCATAGTCACGGCCAACAACTAATAATAATGTGCCTGCGAGTCAACGGATTTCTAAGCGTTTCCCCGAATCATGGCGGTAACGCCGGTGCGAGATAACTCGCGAATCCCGTACGGATGAAGCAATTCGATCATCGCGTCGATCTTCTCGGTGTCGCCCACTACTTGTACGATCATGCTGTTTGGCCCGATATCGACCACAGCGGCGCGGAACGTTTCGACGACGCCCATGATTTCGGGACGTTCGCCCGGTTCGGATTTAACCTTGATCAAAGCGAGTTCGCGAGCGACCATCGGTCTGGAGCTCAAGTTGACCACTTTGATGACATCGATCAGCTTATACAGCTGCTTTTCGATTTGTTCCAGCGTTTTATCGTCGCCTTGGGTCACAATGACCATCCGGGAGAGTCCTTCCTCCTCGGATTGACCCACGGTAATGCTCTCGATATTAAAGCCGCGCCGGCCGAATAGGCCGGCAACGCGCTGCAGGACGCCTGGCTGGTCGTTCACTAATACGGAAATGGCATGGTTCATCATCATTCACTGTCCCCCATCAACATTTGATCAATGGTAGAACCCTGGGTAACCATCGGATATACGTTTTCCTCTTTGCTGACCACGAATTCCACCAGAACCGGTCCCGGCGTGTCAAGCGCTTCTTGCCATGCGCGTCTGGCTTCTTCCTTATTCGCGGCCCGCAGGCCTTTCACGCCGTACGCTTCGGCCAGCTTGACGAAATCCGGGCTGCCTTCGAGATTGATATGGCTGTAACGGTTATCGTAAATCAATTCCTGCCATTGGCGGACCATGCCCAGTACCTGGTTGTTAATGACGACAACCTTGACCGGAATATTATTGATCGCGCAGATCGCCAGCTCCTGGGCGCACATCTGCATGCCGCCGTCGCCGTTGATCGAAATGACCAGCCGTTCCGGGAACGCCATTTGCGCGCCGATCGCCGACGGGAACCCGAAGCCCATCGTACCGAGGCCACCGGAGGTGATCCACGATCTCGGCTGGTTGAACTTGTAGTATTGCGCCGTCCACATTTGATGCTGGCCCACGTCCGTCGTTACGATCGCCTCGCCGTTCGTGGTGTCGTTCAGCAGTTCGATCACCCATTGCGGTTTCAGCACGGTATCGGAATCTTTGTATCTAAGCGGTTTATCGTTCTTGGATTGCCGGATCTGTTCTCTCCAGGCATCCGCTTTGTCCGCGCGGGCCACCAGCGGATTCAGCATTTCCAGCACGGTTTTTACGTCGCCGACGATCGGGATGTCGGCATGCACGTTTTTGCCGATTTCGGCTGGATCGATATCGATGTGTACGATTTTGGCCTTCGGCGCAAAACCGTCCAGCTTGCCGGTTACCCGGTCGTCGAACCGCGCCCCGATGTTGATCAGCAGGTCGGCCTGCTGGATCGATTGGTTGGCCGTATACGTTCCGTGCATGCCCGGCATGCCCATCCATAGCTCATGGCCGCTCGGGAAAGCGCCCAGTCCCAGCAAGGTCGTCGTAATCGGAATTTCCGTCTTGTTCACGAATTCGAACAGCTGTTCATGTCCGCCGGAGTACACGACCCCGCCGCCGGCCAGAATGACCGGGCGCTCGGCTTCCTTGATCGCCGCCGCCAGCTTGTCGAGCTGCAGCCGATTCGGAACGACCGTCGGGTTATACCCGCGCAGATTGATTGTTTGGACCGGTTCGAACAGCGCTTTGTTCGCCGAAACGTCTTTCGGAATGTCAATCAAGACCGGACCCTTGCGTCCGGTGTTCGCAATGTGGAATGCCTCATGGATAACCCGCGGCAGATCTTCTACGTGTCTGACGAGATAGCTGTGTTTGGTAATCGGCATCGTGATCCCGGTAATATCCGCTTCCTGAAAAGCATCGGTGCCGATCAGGCTGGAGACGACGTTCCCGGTGATCACCACGAGCGGAACGGAGTCCATAAACGCGGTAGCGATGCCCGTTACCGTGTTAGTTGCTCCCGGACCGGAGGTGGCGATGCACACGCCGACTTTGCCGGTGGCTCTGGCGTAACCGTCCGCCGCATGGATGGCGCCCTGCTCATGTCTGGTCAGCAGGTGATGGAAATCGGTGAAGCCGTACAACGCGTCGTAAATGTACAACACCGCGCCGCCCGGATAACCGAAGACACACTCGACACCTTCCAAAAGCAAACTGCGAAGCAATATATCCGAACCCGTAATGACTTCCGGTTTCATCCATTTCTCACGTAATTGTTCTGTAGACCGCACTTCTGGAATTTGCGCGCTCATCAGTCATCCTCCTTTTCATAAGTTGTTCAAAAAGTCATCTTTAGAAGATATAAGAAAGTATAACCTTTCGGCACCAGCTTCCTTATATCGCAAGAAAAACTACCGCTAAAAGGCGGTCTGGCTTCTGTACAGATACATCGATCAAGGTTTTCTTATCACGAAGCAACTCATGAAGTAAATTCGACATCGATTCTTGAATTCAGCCCGGCCTTCCGCTGCTCACGTAGCCTCCAGCTACGCTCCGCTACTCAGCCCTAGCTTCATCCAACCTTCTCGGTGCTCAAAACCTAACTTTTTGAACTTTGATTGTAATGTTCTTCAAACCCTCGATAAAAGCACATTGAAAATAAAAAAACCTTCCGCCCGCCAGAACAGTTTCCTGCTCTGAGGGACGAAAGGTTTGATCCTCCGTGGTACCACCCATTTTTACCCGGCACTTCGCAGTGCCAAGCCTTGACGAGTATAGGCGTGAAACCGCCCTACCCGTGGTCCGTAACGCGGACCTGACGATTCTCCCTAATAGGCCTTGTCGCAAGCACCACCGCGGAATGGCTTGCAGCTTTTCAGGAAAACAGCTCCGAGGTGAGCTCGCATTCAAGGGATTTTGGTGGTGGTCTCAGCATATCCATCCACTCTCTGAGCAAAGAGCCCTTAAACCTTCGTCCTCATCATCGCCGATACATGATATGGTCTTAAAATGTTTAGGAACATTATATGATTACTTTCCACATCGAGTCAATACCCTAATGAATTAAAGTTTTCGAACGGAACGCTTCTCCCCCCTACACTCATATGATAAAAGATAGTGCCCAAATTTATGCACAGCAAGGAGGAGAAAAAGCGTATGATCCGATATAGAAGGCCTAAACAGGACGATCCCGTCATTTACGACTTGATCCGCAAAGAGCTCGTCCCTTTCTCCCATATGCCTCCCCACGAAATCGAAACCGTCTTCAAGGAGCTGCCGCAAAGGCTGTCACGAGGCATTTCTTTGGTCGCTTCGCCATATTACGAAGCCGATCCGATAGCGTTTATCCATTTCCTCGTCCACGGCGATTTGTTATATATCGACATGATGGCGGTCGCGGCGGCGCATCAGCGCCAACGCCACGGCAAAACGCTCATGGCCCAGGCGGAAAATTTCGCTGCTTCGCGCGGGTGCAAACGCGCAAAAGTAATGGTGGACCGGGATAATACCCGAGCCCACCTGTTCTACCGCAAATTGGGATACCGGACACTGCGATACGTCCAGTTGTCTCAATGCTATGAGCTGGAAAAAAAGCTGCCAAGCCGCAGCTAAGCCGGTTTACCAGAAATACGGGTATGGATAACCGCCGCCGTAGGGTCCGCCGCCATACGGAACACCGCCGTACGGTACGCCGCCGCCAAAGGCGTACGGAGCCGTCCCGATGGCCAAAAGATCGAACAAAACGAGCGGAATGATCGCTTTCGTTTTGACTTTTTTCCCGGATCCTTGCCGAACGATCAAGCGGTTGCCGCTGATTTTGACCAGCTTGCCCGTCACTACGGTACCGTCTTTTTTATACGCCACGATCGACTTGCCCAGCCATTTCTCGGCTTCTTTTCTCGTAACCGTTCTGCCCATCACTTACTCCTCCTGTCAGGTTAGATCGTATAGCCGTGGAAACTGCTCTGGCCGAACCGTTTAAATCGGCTATTTTGTGTTCAACCTAACATATTCGCGCACGTCCGCCCCCGCTTGCGCCATCGCCTTCCCCGGCAAAAAACGGGCTTATTCCAACCATAGCGGGCAGCGATTGATACACTTCCCCACTCCGATTCTCTGCTCCCGCCAGTTCCAAAAGCAGTATGCCATAACGTAAAAAAAAAGGATGCTGCGTGATTTGCAGCATCCTTTCGTATTTGACCGATTACCGTTTCCCCGGATCATATGGCGTGCCTAGCGCAGCCGGCGCCGAAGAACGGCCCACCGCGCCGACGAGCACAATGATCGTCAGGACGTACGGAATCATGAAAATAAACTCCTGCGGTATACTTCTCGACCACTCGAACAACTGCACGTAGTTACGAATCGCCTGCGAGAAGCCGAAGAAGACCGCGGCCCCGAATGCGCCGAGCGGATTCCATTTACCGAAGATCATCGCCGCGATGGCGATAAAACCCTGACCGGAGATGGTGTTATGGGCAAACGTACTGGTTGTCGTCAGCGTAATGGTCGCGCCGCCGATGCCGCCGAGCGCGCCGCTGAGCAGCACCCCGATGTAGCGCATCTTCGTCACGTTAACCCCCAGGGTGTCGGCCGCGCTCGGATGTTCGCCGACGGAACGCAAACGCAAGCCAAACGGCGTTTTAAAGAGCACGTAGTAGATGACGCCAACGAGAATCAACGCCAAATATGTGGTCGGATACGAGTTGAAGAAACCCTCGCCGATGACCGGAATGTCGCGCAGAACCGGAATCGGGACTTTATGAAATACTTTTACCAACGGCGTTTCGGCAGCTCCCTCGAACAGCAGCTTAACGATATATACGGTTAAGCCGGCCGCCAGGAAGTTGATCACGATACCGCTGATCGTCTGATCCGCCTTGAACGTAATGGTCGCAATCGCATGGATGAGCGCCCCCAGCGCCCCCACGATAATGGCCGCCAGCACGCCGATCCAAGGAGCGAGGCCTCCCATGCCCGCCTCTTGGGCGTAATAGGTCCCTACCCCGGCGGCAAAAGCGCCGAAGATCATCAACCCTTCGAGACCGATGTTGACCACGCCGGAACGCTCCGAGAAAATTCCGCCAAGCGCCGTGAAAATCAGCGCCGTCGAGAAGACAAGGGTGGAATTGAGCAATTGACCAAGCAGTGTAAGTACATCCATCTTACATCACCTTCTCTTTCTTGCGCTTCAGGTAGAAAGGCTTCAGCACGAGTCTTACGATGCCCTGAGCGGCAATGAAGAATATGATCGAACCGATCACGATCTTGATCAGCTCCGGAGGAACCCCGGCGCTAAAGCTCATCCCGGCCGAGCCGTACGTCAACACGCCGTAGAGGATTGCCCCGAGAACGACGCCAAACGGATGGTTCATGCCCAACAGAGCCACGGCGATGCCGTCAAAGCCGTATCCGGGGGACGCGGCAAACACGGATTGGTAATGGAACACGCCCAGCACCTCGAAGGTACCGGCCAAGCCGGCAAACACGCCGCTGATGAACATCGCTTTGACGACGTTTCGGCCCACGTTCATCCCGGCATATTCGGCCGCATTCGGATTCAAACCGACCGAACGCATTTCATAACCCTGTTTCGTTTTCCACAAGTAAATAAAGAAAAACGCCGCTGCCAGGAGGGCAATAACCGTCCCCCAGTGAATCCGCGCATTATTAAACACGTCGTTCAAAAACGTCATGGCCGCCGAAGCTTCGATATTCTCCGAACGGTTTTGCCCTTTCAGCAAGAAAAAATTGCGGATGACGTAGTTCGATAAATAGAGCGCCGTCCAGTTTAGCATAATCGTCGTTATGACTTCGTTGATGCCCCGTTTCGCCTTCAGGTAACCCGCGATCGCCGCCCACAGGCCTCCGCCGATCCCGCCGGCAATCACCGCCAAGGGAACCAGGATGGCGGACGGCAATCCCGAAAAGGACAAGGATACCGCCGTCGCGGCCGTCATACCGATCAGGACCTGTCCGTCCGCGCCGATGTTAAACATCCCGGAACGGAACGCAAACGCAACCGCCAACCCCGTAAGAATGAGCGGCGTGATTTGGCGAATCGTTTCGCCGAAGTCGTACGGATTGCCCACAACCCGTTGAATCAACGCTCCGTAGGCTACAAAAGGATTATATCCGCCAAACAGCATGACCACCGCTCCGACGATTAAGCCGAGCAGAATTGCGACGAGCGGAAGTATCAAGCTGTCCATCGTAAATATTTTGCGCAATTTATCCAACGCTTTGACCTCCCCGCTCCAAGCTTCCCGCCATCATTAGGCCAAGCTCCTGATCGTTGGTTTCCTGCGGAAGCACTTCGCCGACGATCCGTCCCTCGTAAATGACGGCAATCCGGTCGGACACGTTCATGATTTCGTCCAGCTCGAAGGAGATTAGCAGCACGGCTTTCCCTTGGTCGCGCTGCTCGATCAACTGCTTATGGACGAACTCGATCGCCCCGACGTCCAACCCCCGCGTCGGCTGGGCCGCGATCAACAGATCGGGGTTTTTGTCTATTTCCCGAGCAATAATCGCCTTTTGCTGGTTGCCCCCCGACAATGATCGAGCCTTCGTTTCCACGCTTGGCGTACGGACATCGAACGCCTCGACCAATTGCTTGGCATGCTCGTCGATCGCCCGGTGATTCAGCAAGCCTCCCTTGCTGTAGGGCGCTTGGTAATACGTCTCCAGTACCATGTTTTCGCTGACGGAGAAGTCGAGTACCAGACCGTGTTTGTGACGGTCCTCGGGGATATGGGACACCCCGCTTTCGATGATCTTCCGCGCAGGCAAATTCGCAATATCCTTGCCGGACAACTGGATCGAGCCGGAGTCGATTTTCCGCAGTCCGGTAATCGCTTCGATCAATTCGCTTTGGCCGTTGCCGTCGACCCCGGCGATGCCGACGATTTCGCCGGCCTTTACTTCCAGGTTCAGCCCGTTCAGAGCATGTATTCCATGCTTGTCCTTGACTTTCACTTGGCTGAGCCGAAGCACGGGTTGTCCGATTTGCGGATCTTTTTTGTCCACCTTGAAGGATACGCCGCGACCGACCATTTTTTCGGCCAGTTCCTGCGGATTGGTCTTGTCCGTATCCACGGTATCGATCACTTTGCCGCGCCGGATAATCGTCACGCGGTCGGAAATTTCCATGATTTCCTTCAGTTTATGGGTAATTAGAATAATGGACTTGCCTTCCGCCACGAGCCGTCTCATGATCGCCATCAATTCTTCGATTTCCTGAGGCGTAAGCACGGCGGTAGGTTCGTCAAATATAAGAATATCCGCGCCGCGGAACAGGATCTTCATAATTTCCACCCGTTGCTGCATCCCGACGGAAATATCTTGGATTTTGGCATTCGGGTCGACCTGGAGACCGTATTGCTCTGACAGTTTCGCCACTTGGGCGGACGCCGATTTATAGTCGATATTAAGTCCCTTTTTCGGTTCCATGCCAAGAATAATATTCTCGGTGACCGTAAAAGGCTGTACGAGCTTGAAATGTTGGTGAACCATGCCAATGCCCAGTTTGATCGCTTTATTGGGATTGTCGATCGTCACCGGACTGCCATTCATCTCAATCGAACCTTCATCCGGTTGATAAAGACCAAACAAAATATTCATCAACGTCGATTTACCCGCACCGTTCTCCCCGAGAAGAGCATGAATCTCGCCCTTGCGCAGGTTTAGGCTGATGGAGTCGTTCGCGACAACACCGGGAAAACGTTTTGTGATTTGCTTCAACTCAACTACGGGAGCCGCAGCGCTCATGAAACCACCCTCACCATTATGGGATTAACGCAAGCAACAAGGCCAGTTAATCCACTGGCCTTGCCTGCTTGAAAAACTCTATTCCACTTTCGGTACAGACGTCGCGTCCGCGTTGGTATTACTCAGCAGGAACCGTAACTTCTCCGCTGACGATTTTTTGTTTGTACTCTTCGACTTTGTCCAGAATTTCCTGGCTCAGGTTCGGATTTTCTTCCGGCAAACCAACGCCGTCTTCTTTCAGCGTCAGGTTGGTAACTTGACCGCCTTTAAACGTACCGTCGATCACTTGTTGCGTTACGTTCTTAACCGCAACGTCGACGCGCTTCATCATCGAGGTCAACGTAACTTCGTCGCCGAATTCGATCGATTGGTCTTTGTCGACGCCGATAACCCACAATTTGTTTGCGCCGCCTGCTTGATTGCGGGCAGCCGCTTCGTTGAATACGCCGTTGCCGGTTTGACCTGCAGCCGGGAAAATAATGTCCGCGCCATCATTATATAATTGAGTTGCCAAAGACTTGCCGATATCCGGTTTGTCATAAGCGCCTGCATAAGTAATCGTTACTTTCGCATCCGGGTTAACCGCTGCCACACCGGCTTGGAAACCAACTTCAAAACGTTTGATAACCGGGCTTTCGGCACCGCCGATGAAGCCGACTTTGTTCGTTTTGGTCGTCAGGCCCGCTACTACGCCGACCAGGAAGGAACCTTCGTTTTCGGCAAACGTAACGGATTCTACGTTTGGAGCATCGACGACGTTGTCGATAATCGCGAGCTTCGCGTTCGGGTTCGCGTCGGCCACTTGTTTCGTCGCATCGCCGAGGTCAAAACCGATCGACCAAGTCAAATCGTAGCCGTCCTGCACGAATTGGTTCAGGTTCGGAACGTAGTCCGAGCTGCTGCTGGACTGCAGGTACTTGTGCTGAATGCCCTGTTCTTTGTTCAAAGCTTCGAGCGCTTCCCATGCGGATTGGTTGAAGGATTTGTCGTTGACGCCGCCTACGTCGGTTACGAGACCGATTTTAAACTTCGATGCATCGGTTGCCGTGTCGCCGCCGTTGCCCGCTTGCGTATTGTCGGCAGTATTGCCGGCGTTACCGGTATTGGCTGTTCCGCCGTTGTTCGCTGCATTGTTGTTGCCGCATCCCGCCAAAATCAATGTAAATGCGAGCACCAGGAGTAAAGATAGTTTGAAGGCTTTGTTCATTACAGTTTAATCCCCCTTAGAATTTTGTGCGCCTGTCTAAGATTTTCCACACAGACCGATTATACCTGCAAAATAGGCTAAAATCCATACTTTTAATAACCTTAGGTTAAATAATTTTCGTGTTTATTCAAAATAAAACGCTTACTTTCGACAAATTTGCCATCCAATGTTCGTTTCATGTGAAGTAACGCCTGAGTTGCCTCTGATTTCCGAACATTCCTCCAAAGGACACTTGGAAACATTAACGTTTTTCACGGGTATGGCGAAAAGGTTAAGCATAGGTCCGGCCTTATCTATATCCTTCCTCATTTTCTAAAGATCCATGCCTGCCCGCGAAATTTTGTCGTGTGGCCCGACGTCGGGCGAGCTTTGCCGGTCTGCGCTTCGGGCGTTTTTTTCCACGATGTGCCAGACCTTCCCCAAAAAAAGCGCCGCCCCGGTCGTCTTAACCGGAGACAGCGCTTGATCCAATCAAATTAAGCGTTGATTTTTTCTTTGGCTACGGCAGCCAAGGAATTAAATGCATTAAGATCGTTGACCGCGAGGTCAGCCAGCATTTTGCGGTTGATGTTCACTTCAGCCAATTTCAGGCCATGCATCAATTTGCTGTAGGACAAACCGTTCATGCGAGCCGCTGCGTTAATACGCACGATCCACAATTTGCGGAAGTCGCGTTTTTTCGTGCGACGATCGCGGTATGCGTAAAGCAAGGATTTCATCACTTGCTCGTTAGCGGTTTTGAAAATGCGGTGCTTCGAACCAAAATAACCTTTAGCCAGTTTCAATACTTTTTTATGACGACGACGAACGACGAATCCGCCTTTTACTCTTGCCATTTAAAAAACCTCCCAAAAAGTTGTGTTTAAGTGTTCCTCTTACTTCAAGTTTGCCAGTTGCTGCTTCATGCGGCTAACGTCACCTGCGTAAGCAACAGGGCTGTTGGCCAAAACACGTTTTGCCCGTTTCGACTTATGGGACAGCAAGTGATTACGGTTCGCTTTGTAACGTCTTACTTTACCGGATCCGGTAATTTTGAAGCGGCCTTTCAGGCTGCTGTGGGTTTTCATTTTAGGCATTGTACTTCCCCCTCAAAGTTTATGAGCGCTGCTTCCATTCAGAGGCATCCCGCAAGCGGAACGATCATATATAGAAGCAAACGCTTAGTTTTTCGGTGCCAAAATCATGATCATGCTGCGTCCTTCCAGCTTCGGAAGGCGTTCGATGGTAGAGATTTCCGCGACCTCTTCTTTGACGCGGTCGAGAATTTTCTTCCCGATGTCGGCATGGGTAATTTCCCGTCCGCGGAAGCGGACCGAGCATTTTACCTTGTCGCCCTCTTTCAAAAATTTGATCACATTGCGAAGCTTCGTCTGGTAGTCGTGTTCCTCGATGTTCGCACGGAACCATACTTCCTTGATGTCCACAATCTTCTGATTCTTGCGGGCTTCCTTCTCTTTCTTCTGCTGTTCGTAGCGGAACTTGCCATAGTCCATAATCCGGCAAACCGGCGGCTTGGCAGTCGGCGCAACGTTCACCAGATCCAGGTTCAGGTCGATCGCCATTTGCAGTGCTTCACGCAGCGGCGTAATGCCGATTTGCTCGCCTTCGGCGCCCACCAAACGGACCTCTTTCGCACGAATCTCATCATTGATCAAATGTTCCTTACTGATAATTCTCCACCTCCAAATGGTCTTAAGTAATGACTATGACCCATACTCGCGCACATAAAAGGGATGCAGGTCTTCACCCGCATCCCAAATTGATCGTCAATTCTTCATGAACATACCATTCACAAATCAACGGATCAAAACCAGCCAACACGATACGTCGGTCAGGTGAGAAGCCGGGGCCTCTGCTTGCAATCCAAATTTCTTCTTGCAACCTCAAATACTATATCACACGCTCATTCGCCAAGTCAAGATCGGCTACAAAAAATGTTGAGTCGACTGCGCCGGATTGCCGGGCGGGGATAAGGTGAAGGCCCCCCACGAAAATAGAGGACATTTTTACCCTTATTTAGCCGTAATCGCCCCTATCGGGTAAAATAGAGACATTTTATGGCCTTATTTTGTGCCAAACCGCCTTTTGGGCGCCTTCGGCCGAAAATAAAGGAATTAAATTCCTCTATTCAGCCGTAAATCCGGAACCCAGACCGAATAAGGCCATTTTTTACCGCTATTTGGCCAATAGGCTCATGAATTTGCGTTGAGCACACGCAGGGCCCGGCTGAATTCAACATTCGACGTCGAGCCCGCTTCGTTAGCTATTGCTTCGTGATCAAAAGATGGCCATTTGAGTTTCCTCTTCAGCCTTGTTTGCTTTGGACTTCTTCTAGGCGTACCACCCGCGTATGCTGCGTATGGCTCCACTGCTTGTTGTTTTGCGTGAAGAAGGCGTAGAACGTGATCGGCCACCACGAGATCAAGTAAATCGGAAAAAGAAACAAATAAGCGTACACCTTCTTGGAGGTAACCTTCTCGAGCACCATGGCCATCAGGAAAATAAAGACGTTGGCGACGATCGCCACGTACGAGATCCACATCGGCAGGTAGCCGTAAAGCGTGTTGATATGCGGCCCGTTCAGCATGGACTGGTCAACCCAGATGAACGCCGTCAACAGGAACGTCACCAGCACGACGTACACGTTGGCCCCGTAAAGCGCCATGTCCAGCTTGACCATGTTGCGCTCCTTGATGCTCTTCCACAGCAGCGGGAAGAAATAACGGCGGGCTACGGTGAAGTGGCCTTGCATCCAGCGCAAGCGTTGACGCGCAGACGCCTTGAACGTGAGCGGCTTCTCGTCGAACAGCTTCGCGTCATAGTTAAAGACCGGATACACCCCGCGTTCCACGCAGCGCATCGTGAACTCCAGGTCCTCGACCAAGCTTGTCGCGCCCCAGCCGATTTCTTTCAGTAGCTCGGTTTCAAAACACATCCCCGTACCGCCGAGAAAATTCGCCATTTTCAAATTGGTGCGGGACAACTGCCACAATCGGTTGCAATACCAGTAAGAGATCCCGTAAGAAGCGGTGATCCAGGAATCCTCCGGATTCTTCGTATCGATATATCCTTGAATGACGCGGGCGCCGGAGCACAAATCGTTATTCATCTCCCGCAGAAAATCCGGATGCGCCAGGTTGTCCGCGTCGAACATCACGACGGCGTCGTATTGGCGAGGCATCTTCCACAGCTGCTTCAGCATCCATTCGATCGCGTAGCCTTTCCCGCGCAAATTCGGATTGCTCCGCACGCAAGCGTTCATGCCGTGGCTGCGAACGATGCTCGCCGTATTGTCCGTGCAATTATCGCAAATAACAAAAACGTCGTACAGCTCTTCCGGATAATTCAACTGCTTCAAATTCTCCATCAAAGCCCCGACCACTTTTTCCTCGTTATGCGCCGCGACCAGCACCGCAAAAGATTTGCTCGGAGCGAATTGCTCCTTATGTTTCTTCCTGTACATGCCGAATAAAGCCAAGCCGAATTGATACACCCCTATCACTGCAAGCACGACCTGCAGCGAGATCAAGATGACGTCCAACATGATATCTTGCCCCCTTTTAACCCCTTTAGTTTTGTGTGTTCTCTTTTCTCTTTTTCTTTCGGAGTTTTCTTGTGTATGACCCTTTTTCGTTTCTTTTGTTACGTTTCCGACCCTTTTTTAGTTTCACAGCCATCAATCAATACGATCACTAACCACATGATCCTCACACCAAAAGTAAACCATTACGATTTTCCATGACTTTGCCACATTTGTCAAAACGACTATACCCTCACCATGGCTCAAATACTACCGAAGTCGGTCTATTTTCGCATAGTGCACCGCCGCATCCTGCCTTTCAGGTGCGGTTACATCTTATTTTCATCATTTTAGGCATTTTTTATTTCCTTTTTCATCTTTTTTCGTAACTGACAGCCAACAAAACTTACACTACATTTACACAGACGAAAATTCCCGGCGAAAAGTTTACAGTTCTGCACCATTTTTTTTAAACTTATTTGCTATCATTTGAATCATTGTAAAGGGACGGCGAACAGGAAACCGAAAATTCGCGGTGCCTGCCCATGCGAAAAAACGTTCTTGAAAAGGCCATGGATTAAAAATATGATAAGTCTAACCTGAAAATGCCATGCTACTCAAGACGGATGACCGATCAGGAGGCAATTTCTGGCCGTAACAGCGGCAACCAGCACACGGAGGGATCTCATGACTCGTTTATTTCGGAAGCTACAACAATTCGACCGGCAGCTCTTTGTGGGGATCAATGGCCGCTTACACCGCAGTTTTCTGAATTTTTGGCTTTATCATCTTACGCATCTGGGAGGCGCCTGGTTTACCATCGCTTCCTCCCTGCTCATTTGGATCGCCGCGCCGCAGCCTTGGAGCAAAATCGGTCTTCAGTCCTGCGTCGCCTTGGCACTCAGCCATCTTCCGGTGGTTTTGGTCAAAAAAACCTATCCGCGAGTTCGCCCTTATTTGACTTTACCCGGCACGAACACGTTTCGAAACCCGCTCACGGACCATTCGTTCCCTTCCGGGCATACGACGGCCATATTCTCGGTAACCGTCCCGTTCATGACGGCCGTTCCGGGGATGATTCTGCTTCTGTTACCGGTCGCCCTGCTTGTGGCGGTTTCGCGGATCTATCTGGGCTTGCATTACCCTTCGGATACGCTGGCGGGGGCCGTGATCGGCTCTTCCGTAGCGCTCGGAACGGTTGCATTATGGGCGTAAACGGGATATTGTAGTCAATAGGAAAACCTTGCAGGAAAAGGTGAAACCACGTGCATAAACAAAGAGTCTTACTTTTATCTGAGGGGTTTGGAGCCGGTCATACGCAAGCGGCCTACGCGCTCTCCAGCAGTTTACGAAAGATCGCGCCGAACGTGCAAACGAAAGTCCTGGAGCTTGGCAGCTTTTTAAATCCGAGAGTGGCGCCGCTCATCATCACCGCTTACAAAAAAACGGTGTCCTCGCAGCCTCGGCTTGTCCGTATGATGTACCGCAGCAACTATAAGAAGTCCTTGAACCGATTGACGACGCTAGCTCTTCATCGGATTTTTTATACGCGTACGATTCAAATCATCCGCCAGCTGCACCCTGACGTCATCGTCTGCACCCATCCGATCCCGAGCGCCGTGATCTCGCGGCTGAAGCGGCTCGGCATGCTTGACGTCCCGCTTTGCACTGTTATTACCGATTATGACGTGCATGGGGCATGGGTTAGCCGGGAAGTGAACTGCTTCCTGGTTTCTACCGATCAAGTGCAGCGGAAGCTGATGGACCGGGGCGTGGAAAAGAACAAGATCCTCATCACCGGCATTCCGGTGCATCCGAATTTCTGGGAACGTCACCGCAAAGAAGACATCCTTTTGCAATTCGGCCTTAAGGATATGCCTACCGTCCTGGTTATGGGCGGAGGCTGGGGATTCATGAAGGACGAGGCGGTGAACTCGCTGCTCGCCCTGTACCGGGAACAAATCCAAGTCATATTCTGCTTCGGCAACAACGAGAAATCGTTGGAGAAAATGAAAAAGGACCCCCGATTCATCCATCCAAACATCCAGTTGCTCGGGTTCACGAAAGAAATCGACAAATTGATGGAAATATCGGACCTGCTGATTACGAAGCCGGGCGGCATGACCTGCTCCGAAGGGCTGGCCAAAGGGATCCCGATGCTGTTCCACAAGCCGCTGCCCGGTCAGGAGGAAGAGAATTCCCACTACTTCACGCAGCAAGGCTGGGGGACGCCGATTAACTCCTTGGATGACATTACCGACTGGATCAAACGCTTAACCCGCCGTTACGATGAAGTCGTCCGCTCGCGGGAAGAGGTCATGAACCATATCGCCCGCTACCGCCCAATGCAAAGCGCCCAGGCTATCATTGATCTTCTTGGAAATACGAATTTCATCAAAAAATGAACGATGAACGAACAGCCCGACCCCGCGCGATGGGGGTCGGGCTGTTGAGTTGTCTAAAGGTTCCGCCTTCGTTAAAACATCTCCATCTTCCGCGCATGGTAACGCTCCAGCGCAGCTCTGCCGACGATGGCCTCGCAGCGGTAAATCGGCATGCCTTGTCCGACGAATTTGCTTTCGTATTCCGTCATGACGTGCGCCTCGTTGATTCCGCCTTCGTGCAGGCTGAGCGAGATATCGTTCATTTGCAGGCCGGTCGCCGCAAACGCGTTCAACGAAAACTCGAACAGCAAACGCGAGTCCGTCTTGAAGTGAATTTCGCCCTCCTCATTCAAGAGGGTACGGTATTTTTCCAGAAATCTCGGATGGGTCAAGCGTCTGCGCCAATGCTTCTTCTTCGGCCACGGATCGCTGAAATTCAAATAAATGCGCTCCACTTCCCCTGGCGCGAAAAAATCCTCGATCGATTCGATGTTGCCCAAAGCAAGCCGGACGCTCTCCGGCTCCTCGACTCCTTGCTCGGCCCACTTTGCCCGGACCTTCTCGCTCGCCCGGCGGATCAGTTCATCGTACATGTCCATGCCGATGAAATTCACGTTCGGATGCTTCGCGCTCATGCCGCTGACGAACTGTCCCTTGCCCATGCCCAGCTCGATATGGACCGGACGGCCGTTGCCGAACACTTCCGCCCAACGTCCTTTATATTCCTGGGGATTCAGCACGACCAGCTCCCGCTGCTGCTCCAAATTCTCCCGAATACCTTTTCTGCCGCGTAAACGCATGTGATTCCTCCGCTTTCTTGTAATCATTACTTGCAATATTGTGCCGAAGATTGACGTAAAAGTAAAGACTGCAATGAAAAAGGAACCAACCGTTCGCCGGGGAGACGAAACGAGTGATTCCTTTTTCGATATATTTTGGAATTGGGGTCCAACGATTTTATACAATCAAAATAACATATTCTGTAACCCGCCGCAAGGAAGCAGGCAGGCTCTATTCCCCTTTTCGCTCAAAATTTGATACAATGAATCAAGTAGAAGTAGCGTTATGACGGGGCTTTTACCGATGAATAAATATACAGAAAATATTTTGTGACAATTTGAAGGAGTTATCATGAGTACACTATTGACGGACACTCCTGCGTTGTGGGGAGACAAAAGATTTCATACATGGAATACCGAAATGCGCCGCCAGTTCGGAGATAAGGTATTCAAGGTCATGCTGGATGCGGGATTCACCTGCCCGAACCGGGACGGCTCGATCGCCAAAGGCGGCTGCACGTTCTGCAGCGCCCGCGGGTCGGGCGATTTCGCCGGAAGCCGCCGCGACGACCTGGTCACCCAGTTTGATACGATCCGCGATCGTCAGCACCAAAAATGGCCGCAAGCCAAGTACATCGGCTATTTCCAGGCCTATACGAACACGTACGCGCCAGTAGAAGAGCTGCGCGAATATTACGAAGCGATCCTCGAACAGCCGGGCGTAGTCGGGTTGTCCGTCGCAACGCGGCCCGATTGCCTGCCTCACGATGTCGTCGACTATTTGGCCGAGCTTAACGAGCGAACCTATCTGTGGGTGGAAATGGGGCTGCAGACGATCCACGAGTCGACGTCCGAGCTTATCAACCGCGCGCATGATACGCAGTGTTATCTGGACGCGGTAGCGAAGCTGCGCAAGCGGAATATCCGCGTCTGCACGCACATCATTTACGGGTTGCCGCAGGAAAGCCACGAAATGATGCTGGAAACCGGCCGGGCCGTGGCGAACATGGATGTACAGGGGATCAAGATCCACCTGCTGCACCTGATGCGCAAGACGCCGATGGTGAAGCAATATGAAGCGGGCCTGCTCCGTTTCCTGGAACAGGATGAATACATCAAGCTGATCGTGGATACGCTGGAATTTCTGCCGCCGGAAATGATCGTGCACCGCTTGACGGGGGACGCGCCGCGCGACCTCTTGATCGGACCGATGTGGAGCCTGAAGAAATGGGAAGTCCTCAACGCCATCGACGACGAACTGAAACGTCGCGATTCCTGGCAGGGCAAATACTGGAGAGGACGCTGATCATGGGCTTCCTATCGGTGCTCAGCTATGCGCACAGGCTTGCGGCCGAGCGAATCCGGCCGGGCGAAGCCGCAGTCGATGCCACGGCGGGCACGGGGGCGGACACGCTGTTTCTCGCCAAGGCCTGCGGGCCGAGGGGGCGCGTGTTCGCCTTCGATATCCAGCCGCAGGCGCTTGCGCTGACGCGGGCCAGACTGGACAAGGAGGAACCGGCCGCAATCGCCGGCGTCACCCTGCTCCAGTCCAGCCACGCGGACATGGCGGCCGCTCTGCCGGCCGATGTGCACGGACGGCTCGCCGCCGTGATGTTCAACCTCGGCTATTTACCGGCCGAGGGGGCCGACCCGGCGCTGATCACCATGCCGGACAGCACGCTGCCCGCGCTGGAGGCCAGCTTAAATCTGCTCCGCCCGCGCGGGATTTTGACGGCGGTGCTCTACCCCGGCCATCCCGGCGGCGAAGTCGAAGCCGCCGCCGTAGAGGCCTGGGCCGCAGGCCTGCCCTCCCCGGCAGGACAGGCGGTTATCTACCGCCAGTTGGGGAAGCCAACCGCGCCTTATTTGATCGCGGTCGAGAAAAAATAAAAAGAAACTTGGGGGTCTATCGCATGGGTATTCGCAAAATTGAGCATGTCGGCATTCGCGTCTCGGCATTGGAGGATTCCATCGAGTTTTACGAGCGAATCGTCGGGTTGAAGCTGCTATATACGGTCGGAGAAGTCGGCGAACCGCTGAGGCTGGCTTTCCTCACCTTCCCGGGACAGGAATCGGTCGAGCTGGAGCTGATCAATGTCCGCGACGGCGAAGAACTGCCGAACGAAGGAAAAGTGCACCATATCGCTTTTACCGCCAGCGAAATCGACGAGGAATACGCCCGCATTTCCGCGCTTGGCCTTTCGGGACTCGATGCGGAAATCCGGACACTGCCAAACGGCTGTCGGTTCTTTTTCTTTAACGGGCCGGACGGCGAGCGGATCGAGTTTTTTCAACCGACTTTTTTGGCTTGACCCGCTTTATGCAAAAAATCCCAGAAAGAGGGGCAATGCATGGAAGAACACACGTTCAGCTTCAGCAACGGTACCGGCCATGACGTATTCGCGTATCGCTGGAGCGGCGCCGATCCGGAAGTCCCGCCGCGGGGCATTCTGCAAATTGCCCACGGCATGGCGGAAACGGCCGAGCGATATGAGCGGCTCGCCCGCGCGTTGACTGCCCGCGGCTTCATCGTGTACGCGAACGATCACCGCGGGCACGGGCAAACGGCCGGAAGCCCGGAGGAGCTGGGCTGGCCCGGCAAAAACGGCTTTACCGGCATGGCCGAGGATATGATCCGGCTCGCCGGGATCATCCGCCGGGAGCTGCCGGAGCTGCCGTTGTTTCTGTTCGGCCATAGCATGGGCTCGTTCCTGACCCAAAAGATCATGTACCGGGCACCGGAGCCTTACGCCGGATTTGTCCTGTCGGGAACGAACGGCCCCCGCCCCCTGCTCGGCTTAGGAAGAAGCCTGGCCCGCCTGCAAGCGCTGCTGCAGGGCGACAGCCACCGCAGCCTGCTCTTGAACGCGTTGACCTTCGGCAGCTTCAACAAGAGTTTTCTCCCCGCAAGGACACCGTTCGATTGGTTGTCCCGCGACGAGCACGAGGTCGATCAATATATCCGGGACCCGCATTGCGGCTTTTTGTGCAGCGCCGGTTTTTTTTACGGCTTCTTCGGCTTGCTGCAGGAGATTCATCAACCGGAGCGGATGCAATACATACGCAAGGATAAACCGGTGTACATCTTCGGCGGCGATCTCGATCCGGTCGGTTTGAACGGAGCCGGCGTACGGCGGCTCGCCGAGTTGTATGCCCGGCTGAATCTTAGGGACGTGGAGGTCAAACTCTATCCCGAAGGGCGCCATGAAATGCTGAACGAAATCAACCGCGACGAAGTAATGGCAGATATCTGCGATTGGCTGGAGCGCCATCTGCCGGCCGCGGCGGCCTTAAGCAAAGATAACGCCTGACGGGATCGAAGGAGTGAAATCGTACGAGTCCGCTCCGATTGTTGTATTTCGTACAACAACTTAGCGCAAAGCGACTTAAAAACCGCAAATTGTTGCATTCTGTGCAACAATTTGCGGTTAATTTTGCCGGCTGCAGCAATTTTGTTGTACTTTATGCAATAATTCGCCCTGATAACCCCATGGATCAGATGTAAATGTTGCACAAAATACAGCATTAGCTTGTAGTTGCCCCGCGACCTACACCATAACCCGCTTCAACTGCACCACGTAACGGGAGCGCACCACGGCATAATACAGCAGCTGCGCCGCCAGGAAAGCCGCCGTGGCCGTCAGCACCGGAACCGTGACGTTCCCCAGCAGGAATTTTTCGCCCAGCAGGGACAAGACCACCATCGTTTGAATGCCGGAAATCAGCACCGGGATAAAGAACAGCAGAGCGATTTGCAGGCTGGAAGAAAACCGCATTTCCCGGTCGCCCAGCCCGATTTTGGACAGCGAATGGTACATGCGCCGATCCTGGTTCAGCTCGCTGTACAGCTTGAAATACAAGAAGCTGGCGGAGGAAATCGAGAAAATCGCCGCGATAAAAATGCCGACAAAGCTTAACATCGAAAGCTGCTCACGGGTTTCGGCGTATTGCCGCCCGCGTGAGCTCATATAATTGCGGGTCTGGTCGTTGTCAAGGCGGTCCATCATCCCTTGGAACAAGCTCCTCCCAACGACGGTTTCAGGATCTTTGGGACCGGGCGCCTTTTTTTGCTGCCAGCCCGGAACGAAAATCTTGATTTCCTGGGACAGGCGATACCGCTCCTCCTCCGTCAACCGGCTTTTCAGCGACGCAAAATCGGCGTCGGATAACACGATGGTCGAAATTTGGCTGTTCGTTCCGATCAGCGGGTCCTCTCCGCTTGGCAGCCGTTCAAGCTTTAGGGGCTCTTCCAGAAACGGAAAGATCATCCGAAACGTCGTTTTCCCCCGCAGCAAGCTCTCCGCGGCCGATCCCTCCATGGCGGAGGCCAGGGCTTGCCCCTCGCCGATTGCCGGCAACGGCTCCCTCCCCAGCATCGCAGCCGCCCGGTTATAGTCGGAGCGCGACAGCACGTCCGCATAGGCGCCTTCGATTTCAAGATAACCGCTTATCGATTCCTGGTCGATCATCGTATAATCGATCCCTTTCTCGGACAACTGCCGATCGATCCAGGCCATATCCGCCTCAACATCCTCTTCCTCGTAAACGCCGTACGTGAAGGCGAACGGATTCGCCGCATAAATGCGCTGGTTTTGGGCTTGTGTGGCCAAAATGACGCCAACGCTCATACACGCAAGCGAGATCGCAACGGTCACCATAAACAGCATCCGCGCGTTATCCTTGATTTTGTAAGCCATTTCGGACACCCATAGCAACCGGGTCCCGCGCCACAGCAAACGGCGGCTGCGCTTAAGCAATCCGATAAGGGCTACCGTCACCTGCGTATAGAAGAAATAAGTCCCCCAAATCCCTGTCGCAGCAGCCAACATCACTTTAGGAAAGCTCAGGCCCTCGCCGCCCTTCAGAAGGAACACCGCGCTTACGAGCAACAGCACGCCTAACAGGGCAAGCACCCATGAAACCCGCGGAGCCGTTTTCGGCTTATTGCTGCCTCCGAGCAGCTCGATGACGCGGTTTTTCCGGAAAAAGACCAGCGTGAACACCGACAGGACGATAAACAGCAGCAGGAACGCCCCCGCCGTAAAACCGATCGCCTTCCAGGGCCAATAAAACGGCAGCCTGTCGACCCCCGTCACCCTGGAGCTCAACAGCAGGAACAGCTTGGATAGAAGCAGTCCCCCGGCCAGTCCCGCCACGATGGAGCCAACGCCGATGATCAGGTTTTCCAGGAACACCAGCCGGTTGATGGAACCGGTTGTCGCGCCCAGCAGCGACAGCACGCCGAATTCCTTGCTTCGCGCCTTCAGGAAACTGCCGATCGAAAACAGCACGAACAGGATGGAGAATACGAAGATGATATATTCCGCAACTTGCATGCCGATGCTCGTCATGCGTCCCATTTCGCTTTCGGCAATGTCCGGGTGGAAAATGAACATCGCGTACGTAAAAAAGATCATGACCATGAAGGCGCTGCTCAGGAAATAAGCGAAATAGGCCCGGGCGTTGCGCCTTACGTTGTTAAACGCGAATTGAAGAAAGTTCATGCGCATTCCCTCCCAAATACGACAACATATCGATGATTTTCTGGAAGAAGGCCTGTCTGGAGTCTCCCCGATGAATTTCGTTCGACAACATGCCGTCCTTGATGAATACGACCCGGTCGCAATAACTGGCCGCCAGCGGGTCGTGGCTGACCAGCATCATTGTCGTGCCTTCGGTGCGGTTGAGCGTTTCCAGCAGCTCCATCACGATACGCGAGGAACTCGAGTCCAGCGAACCCGTCGGTTCGTCCGCCAGCAGCAGCGACGGCGAAGAAATCATCGCCCGGGCGATGGCCGCCCGCTGGCGTTGCCCGCCGGAAATCTCATAGACCCGCTTTCCGAGAATGTCGGTAATCCCCAGGCGTTCGGCGATCGCCTGGAGCTTCTGCTCCATTTCCCGGAATGGGCGGTAATCCAGCGTTAAAGGCAGCACGATGTTTTCCGCGACGGTGAGCGTGTCCAGCAGGTTGAAATCCTGGAACACGAACCCCAGCTCGCGGCGCCGGAACGCGGCCAGATCCCGCCGTTTCAGGGCATATGGATTTTTGCCGCCGATCAGCACCTCGCCGGAGCTTGGCGCGTCGATCGTCGACACCAGATTGAGCAGCGTCGTTTTCCCGCTTCCGGATGGGCCCATGATGCCGACGAACTCCCCTTTTTCTATCGTTAAATCGATGTCTTGCAATGCCCGAGTCACGATTTTTCCCGGATACACCTTGCTAAGCCCGCTGACCTTCAGCATGTCCATCTTGTTTCTTTCCCCTTTCGAGTGACCCGCGGCAACGTAAATCGCCTGCCGGATCGCGGATTTCTGATGTATTTACTCTATCCCAAAGAAAGATTGACAGCCATCGAAGTAACTTAATCGTATCTTAAAAGTTTGTAAGGTTATGTTCCGGCAAAAAAACCGCAGAAAAGCAGGTGGCTTCAGCCATCCTGCTTTTCTGCGGCGCTCACGGCGACTCCCGATCAAACAGCAGCCTTACGGTCGTTCCTTTGCCCGGCTCCGACTCCAGCTCCACGCGATGACCAAGCCGGCTGCACACCTCGCGCACCAAATACAGGCCCATCCCGGTCGATTCGCTGTACTGCCGCCCGCGCTGCCCCGTATAATAAGGCTCAAAGACCCGGCGGATGTCCTCCTTCAGGATGCCGATCCCGTAGTCCCGAACGTCCAGGACCGTTTTTTTGCCCCGGGCGTAAGCGCGGAACTCGACCTTGTCCCCGATGCCGGCCGAATAGTTCACGGCGTTCGTGATCAATTGGCCCAGGACGTAGAGCAGCCATTTTTCGTCTGAATAGACCCGCAGTTCCCCCTCCACCCGGATGTCGGGCAACACCCCTTTGCGGATGAACAGCTTGCGGTTTTCGGCGACCGCTTGATTCACGGCATCCTGAAGAGCGACAGGCACGACGTGGAAGTCGTGCTCGAATTGTTCCAGGCGCGACGTGTACAACGCCATCTCCAAGCCTTTGCGCAGCCGATCGAGCTCCTCTTGCAGGCTGTCCAGCGTCCGTTCGGACATCGTCTCCTTTTCCCTTTCGTTCTCCAATGTCAGCTGAATGACCGAAATCGGCGTTTTCATCTGATGTACCCAGCGGCCTGTGAACGTCGAATGCTGCTCCATTTGTTTGCCGTGACGGTACAGCTCCGATTCGTACATCCTGTATCCCGATTCCAGCAGCTCGTGCAATGCCGACCCCATCGCCGTTTCGCCTACCGGCTGCAGCATGTCGTCCAGCGTCTGCGGCGGGCGGGTCATCCGCCGGTAAAATTCCCGATGGCTCAAATAACGGTACCCCAAATAGAGCAGCAGCAGCACGAAGCTGAGCAGCAGGGCATACGCCACGATCCCGATCTCATGGAAGCCGGCCAGCCAATAAAGAAACGGCACCAGCAGGATCTGCGGTACCAGGAACAGCAGAAGCGGCACATGCTCCCTCCAGAACAACCTCATTCCGGAGCCCCTCCGGACAGGGGCGATGCGGCCGAACTCAGCATGTAGCCGGCCCCTCTCACGGTTTCCAGCGCCTCCTCCCGGCCCAGTTCCTTCAATTTTTTGCGGATGCGGGTCACGTATACGTTCAGTGTGTTGTCGTCGATAAAATCATGGCCCTGCCACATGAGGTCAAGCAGCGTCTCGCGGCTGACGATCCGGCCGGCCTTCTGCATCAGCGCTTCCAGCAGGACCGCTTCCTTTTGCGTCAGCAGGACCGAAAGGTCCCCGCTCGTCACGGTAAACCGCTCCGGGTACAGGACAAGCCCGGCCCCCGCGACGGTCCGCTCCTCCTGTCTGGCCGAATAGGAGCCGTAGGCCCGCCGCAAGTGGCTGCGGATTTTGGCCATGACCACCTCAAAGGAAAACGGCTTCGTGATGTAATCGTCCGCGCCGTTATCGAGCGCCATCACTTGATCCATCCCGCTGTCCCGTGCCGAAATGAACAGGATCGGGCAGGTGGACACCCCGCGAATCTGGCGGCACCAATAAAACCCGTCGAACTTCGGCAGGTTAACGTCGAGCAGCACCATATCGGCGGCGGATTCCCGAAACCGCTCCAGCACCCGGCCGAAATCGTCGACCCGTACCGCGCGGTACCCGTATTTCTCCATATGCTCGGATAACATCCCGGCGACCTTGGGATCATCCTCCACGATCAGAATGGTGAACATCCGTGCAAGCACCTCACTTTGCTAAGGAACGGTCCTGCGGGAAAACGACGCTCAGCGGTGCATGGAAATAAACCGGGCGCTCGCCCTCTTCCTGCTGGTATAACACGGCGAGCAGCGTACCGTCACCGGAACCGGAGTACGGCGGCAGCGGATTCCCATCCGCAGCGCCGATTTCCTGAAGAATAGCGCTCAGCGAGAAAGGCAATTCCTCGACGCAGGCGAATTTCTGCAGCTCGCGTTCATCCAGCCGGTAAGCCGCAAACCCTGCGGACAAAGCGGCCGGTTCATCCGCCAACGCTTTGAACAAACCGCTGCGCCGCTCCTTGTCCATGCGATCCTCCCACCAGATTTTGCGCGGCTTATATTTGTGGCCGAGTAGATAGTCGAGCTTCATCAGCCCGAGCACGACATCCGGCTCCTTCAAACCGCGGCCGCTCAGGAAATCATGCAGCCGGGCGAACAGATCCTCAAGCTGGTGGCCGATCCGCTGCCAGCCCCGTTCCTCCCAGTGATCGCCGAACTCCTGGAAGAAGTCGAACGGGGTTTCGAACTCGCGGGTCACCACATATTCAATGGTGTGGTCCATCCGATGCGCGTTCCAATATTTCTCCAGCACGTCCTCCAGCCGCTTCAGCCGAATCACGTCCGTAAAAGGCAACACGTCGTTGCCCAAAATTTCGTAAGGGGCATGGTCCATGTAAACGTAGTTGTACTTGGCGGCGTCGCCCCGCAGGCCCGTACCGCGCAGCATCTTCAGGAAACCGAGCTGCAGCTCCTCGGGACGCATGGCAAAGACGTCGTTGAACGTTTTGCGGAACGTACCGTAGTCCTCCTCCGGCAGGCCGGCAATGAGGTCGAGATGCTGGTCGATGTTGCCGCTCTCCTTGATTTTTGTCACCGTCCGGGACAGCTTGGCGAAGTTCTGGCGGCGTTTAACCAGCTCATTGGTCGGGTCGTTGGTCGACTGCACGCCGATTTCGAAGCGGAAGATGCCGGGCGGCGCGTTCTCCGCCAAATAATCCAGCACTTCGGGACGCATGATGTCCGCCGTGATCTCAAACTGAAACACGCAGCCTTGGTGGTTGTTGATGAGGAATTCGAACATTTCCATCGCATAGCTGCGGTTGATGTTGAACGTCCGGTCGAGAAATTTGATGATTCTGGCCCCGTGTTCGATCAGGTACAGGATGTCCGACTTGACCCGTTCGATATCGTAATAACGCACGCCCACCTCGATGCTGGACAAGCAAAACTGGCAGCTGAACGGACAACCCCGGCTCGTTTCGAAATAAACGATGCGTTTGCCTAAGAAGGGAATATCCTCAGGAAAACGGTGCGGCGACGGCAATGTGTTCAGGTCCGACTTCGGGCGCGGCGGATTGACGACCACCTCTTCGCCTTTGCGGTAGGCCGCGCCGAACACATAGTGGAACTTCCGCTCGCCGGACAGCTCCTGCAGCAGATGATGGAACGTTTCCTCGCCGTCGCCCATCACGATAAAATCAACGTCCGTGACGCGTTCCATCCAGTATTTCGTGTCGTAGCTCACCTCGGGCCCGCCGAGCACGATCTTCGTTTCCGGAAGCACTTTTTTCAGCAGCCCCGCCAGCTTGATCGTTTCTTCGATGTTCCAGATGTAGCAGGAGAAGCCGATCACGTCGGGCCGGCGTTGAAACAAGTCTGACACGACGTTCATCAGCGGATCCTTGATGGTGTATTCCGCCAGGTCGATATCGAAGTCGTTCCCGCTGTAGGCCTTAAGCAACCGGAGGGCCAGCGAGGTGTGGATATATTTTGCGTTAAGTGTCGCCAAAATGACTTTCACGTGTTCACAACCCTATTCCATATTTTGAAAAAACTCCAGGAACGGTTTCCCGTATTTGCGGTATTTGACTTCGCCGACGCCTTTGATTCTCAGCATATCCGCTTCGCGGGTCGGGCAGACGATGCTCATTTCGCGCAAGGTCGCGTCGTTGAAAATAATATAGGAAGGCACATGCTCCTTCTCGGCCAAATCGCGGCGGATCAGGCGCAGCTGCTCGAATACCGTCTCGTTGACCGCGGACGGGCTATCGTCGTAGCTTCTGCGGCGCGACCCGGTTTTGGCCGTAGCCGCCGGCTCCGGCGCGCGCAGCATAACCTGATGGCGGCTTTTGAGCACCTCCACCGCCAGCGTCTGCAGGCGCACGACCGGATATTGCCCTTCCGACAGGGCCAAATATCCTTCTGCGATAAACACGTTAATTAACTCGGAAATTTCCTTCTCGGTGCGCGTACGCATCATGCCGTAAGTCGGGAGCGCGTCAAAGCCGTACTGCAGCACCTTTTTGTTCTGCGAGCCCTTGAGAACGGAGGCAACGAGCGATACGCCGAACCGCTCCCGCATCCGATGGATGCAGGAAAAGACGATTTGCGCGTCCACGGTCATGTCGACGAGCTCGCGTTCGTCCCGGCAAGAACTGCAAATGCCGCAAGGCTTATGGTCGTGGACTTCGCCGAAATAGTCGAGCATCGCCCAGCGCAGGCACTTGGCGGAATAGCAGTATTCGATCATCTGCTGCAGCTTGCGGTATTCGTTGCGTTTGCGGTCCCCCTCCTGCGGATTCTGTTCGATCAGGAACTTTTGGGTCATGATATCCTGCGGACTGAACAGCAGGATGCATTCGCTCGGCTCGCCGTCCCGGCCGGCCCGGCCGGCCTCCTGGACGTAGGCCTCCATGTTCTTGGGCATATTATAGTGGATCACGTAACGGACGTTCGATTTGTCGATCCCCATCCCGAAGGCGTTCGTGGCCACCATCACCCGGATATCGTCATAAAGGAACGCCTCCTGGCTCTCCTCCCGCTCCTTGTCGGGCAAGCCGGCATGGTAACGGCCTGCGGGAATGCCTTCCCGGCGCAGCCGCTCGAACAGATCGTCGACCTCCTTGCGGGTCGCCGCATACACGATGCCGGGCTGGTGCGCATGCGTATTCGCGTAATTCAGGACGAACTCGCGTTTATTTTCGCCGCGCAGCACCGACATCGCCAGGTTGTCCCGGCCGAGGCCGGTGACGAACACGGCCGGTTCGTCCAGGCGCAGCAGCCGGATCATGTCGTCCATGACCTCCGGCGTCGCCGTGGCCGTAAAGGCCGCGAGAATCGGCCGCTGCGGCAGCCCTTGAACGAACGGCGCGACGGCCAGATAGCTCGTGCGGAAATCATGCCCCCACTGCGAGACGCAGTGCGCTTCGTCGACGGCCACGCAGGAGATGGTCAGCGCGCTCATTTCCTCGCGGAACCAGTCCAACTCCAGCCGCTCCGGCGCCACGTACAATAGCTTGATCTCGCCGCGGCGCGCCGCCCGGATACGATCGTTCACCTCTTTGCCCGACAGCGTGCTATTAATGTAAGCGGCGGAGACGCCCATTGCCGTCAGCGCGTCCACCTGGTCCTTCATGAGCGAGATCAGCGGCGATACGACCAGCGTCAGGCCCGGCAGCATCAAGGCCGGAATCTGGTAGCAGATCGATTTCCCGCCGCCGGTCGGCATGATGCCCAGCGTATCCTCCCCCGCCAGGACGCTGGCGACGATGCGCCGCTGTCCTTCGCGAAAATCGGGGTAACCGTAATATTTTTGCAGCAACTGCTGCGCTTGTTCCATCGTCAGTACTTCCGTGCTCATTTCGCCATTTCTCCTAACTTCCCATTCCTCTTCCCCTTCCCTGCAAGGGACAAGGCTTTATGCACTCTTAAGTTTACCGGGGTTTAGGGAAATGGGCAACCGTAAGCAGGGAAACGGAGGAGCAACCACCCCCGGTTTCGACCTCACATAAATTTTTCCAAATAGACCAACACTCTCTAGTAAGCAAAACATTCGGGCCTGAACATGCGCACACGGCAGGAAGCCCGAACGTTGCTGTCTTCGCTCGGATTTTACCTCTACCCTATTCCTGTTCTCCGGACTTATCTTGCTTCTGGTGGATAACAGGGTCTATCAGGTGCAGCAAATGCTGAAAGAACAGAAATACGCCCGGATATCCGGATGGATCCAGCTGTCCTTGGCCGCAGCGGTTTTCTGGCCTCCCTGTTATTCCGGCTGTAGCCTTTTGCCGAAGTTGGGTTATGGTGCGGCTTGGTTTCGCATGGTATATTGAGTCTGTACAAATCACTAGGATGGAGAATCAGGATTAATGAAAGATAGCAGATATTCCGGTAACCGACAGGAAAAAAACCATAGCGCGAAGCCCCGGCCGAAACCGCAAATCGCCAAGAGGGATCAGGCCGACGAGGTGCGCGCCGGAGACCGCATCGTCGTGACGATCAAACGGCTGGGGATCAACGGCGAAGGGGTCGGCTATTACCGCCGCAAAGCCGTATTCATCGAAGGCGGGATTCCCGGCGAAGTGATCAAAGCCGAAGTAAACCGCGTGGAGGAGAAGTTTATCGCCGCCTCGATCCGGGAAATCGAGAAACGTTCTCCTTACCGTGTCGACGCGCCTTGTCCGGTATTCGGCATCTGCGGCGGCTGCCAGATTCAGCATTTGTCCTACGAGGGACAGCTTGCCGGCAAAGAGGAGATGATCCGCGAGGCGTTTGCGCGTTATGCCGGACTGCAGGACGTGCACATGAAGCCGATGCTGGGCATGGAGCACCCGTGGGGCTACCGCAACAAGGCCCAACTCCAGCTGGGCATGGCTCAGGAAGGCATGATCGCCGGCCTGTACGCCGCCGATTCGCACAAGCTTATCGACATCACCGGTTGCCCGATCCAGCATCCCAAAGTCAACGAAGCGGTGGACAAGACGCGGAATGTGCTGCAGCGTCTAAGCATTCCGGTATATAAGGAAAAAAGCAATCAGGGGCTCGTTCGTACGATCGTCGTCCGCGTCGGCTTCCAGTCCGGGCAACTGCAGGTGACGCTGGTTACCGCGAATGACAGGCTGCCGCGCCGGGACGAGCTGGTCAAGGAGCTGCGGCTGGCCATGCCGGAGTTGACCAGCATCGCCATGAACGTCAATCCGAAGAACACCTCGCTCGTGTTCGGGAGAAGAACGGAACTGCTCTGGGGTGCGGAGAGCATCCAGGAATCGCTGGGCGACCTGGAATTCACCCTCTCCCCCCGCGCTTTCTTCCAATTGAATCCGCTGCAGACGGTAAAACTTTACGAATCGGTGCGCGCGGCCGCCGGACTGACGGGCCGGGAAACGGTCGTCGACGCCTACTGCGGCACCGGTACGATCGGCCTGTGGCTGGCGCCTTACGCCAAGGAGATCCGCGGGATCGAGTCGATTCCCGAGGCCGTGGAAGACGCAAAGGCGAATGCGGCCCGCAACGGGCGCGGCAACGCGGCGTTCTACGCGGGTTACGCGGAAGAGCTGCTGCCCCGCTGGGTGAAGGCCGGCTTTGAGCCGGACGTGATCGTCGCCGACCCGCCGCGCACCGGACTCGATCCCCGCTTCCTCGAAGCTGTCTTGAAGACCAAACCCAAGCGTTTCGTCTACGTCTCCTGCAACACATCCACGCTGGCGAAGGATTGCAAGGCGCTTCTGGACGGCGGCTACGCCCTCGACTGGCTTCAGCCGGTGGATATGTTTCCGCAGACGAGCCATGTAGAGGTGATCGTGAGACTCGAAAGAAAAGATGCAATCCAATAAATTGTACCTTAAATCGAGGGGAGAGGAACTGCTGAAGACGATTCCCGGCGCGGGAGACAGCCCATTTCCCTATTTACCCGGAAGCATCCGCGCCATCGGATGCTTCTTTGACTTGCTCACAAATAGACGGCAAGCGATAAGCTTGTCTCCATCCAACCACTTGGGCTTAACAAACACTAGCTGGATTTTAACCCCGGAGCAACGTGAGCTTAAATACACTTCCTAATTCGGAACTCGTCTCCAGTTCAACGGTTCCCTGGAAGAATGAAAGCAAATGACGGACAATCGACAGACCTAGGCCAGCTCCGCCATGCCTGCGCGCTCGTGACGTGTCGATGCGATAAAACCGCTCAAAGACCAGCTCCCTGGACGACAAGGGAATTCCCTTCCCCGTGTCCGAAACCCGAACCACAACTCCTCCATCTTCATCCATAACCTGCAACGTAACGCTCCCATTTGGCCGATTATACCGGATGGCGTTGTCCAGCAGGTTGCGAAAGACCAGGAATAAGAAGCTTTCTTCCCCCTTAACCAAGGCCGTGCAGGGCTCCATCAGATGAAGCGTCACCCCGTATTTGACGGCGATCGGTTCCATAAACGAAGTGACATCTGCGAGAATATCGGCAAGCTCCATCACAGCTGTAGCGGTCTTCAATCAAACGCTGGAAGAAATGAAACAACAGTTTATCGCCCATTCGCCTTTAGATGAGTTAAGGAAGTTGTGAACGCGACGCCTCCGAACCTCCGTCCGTCTTTCCATCGCAAAGATTGATTCAATTGGCGTTGGAAATCCACCTTAACCAAATGATATAATGGTCGTTGGTTTTGTAAGCCATCTTACTACTAGGGGTGTTTGATCGTTTTGATTAAGAAAGAAGTCGCCTACATTCGCAAGCAATTTAAGCTGGATCACGAAAGACTGAGCATTTATGACATCCTTAATGTTTATATTATGAAGGAAACGAACGAAATCTATCATTATGAGCGTCAACCGTTTGCTCTCTTGGACAGGGAGAAGCAGGAACTGCATATGGGCAATTTCAAAAAGCTGATGTCTGGCGAATTGGATCAGAAGCTGTTCGAATTAAAGTTTCAGAAGCAAGCGGAAACGGAAACGCCAACTCAGGAGCTTCTGCACCAAGCCCTGGTCACCGGCGATGCGGAAGAGTGGCATGATTTGATGCTTCTGTTGGTGGAGAAAATGCTGGCGGATACCAAATATGAGCAAGATACGGTGATCACTTTCGTTCACGGACAATATTATAAGCCGACGAAGGACCGAAACGAAGAGACCGAGGAAAGCGAAAATGACGAAATGTTCGCGAATCCATTTATTTTATGCAGCATCAATTCCACGGAACAACAACGGAAAACGCTGATGTTCGATTACGTTGAACGGGAATTTAAATACAATGTCATCGTAGATCCCATCATTAAGTTAAGGTCCCCGGAGCAAGGCTTCTTCTATCCTAGCGTAACGGATGGTTATTCCGACGTGAATCGGGTACTGTATTGTGCGGGGAAAGCGAACGATCCGAATCAGCATTTTATCGACCAGGTCCTGAATGCCGAGAAGACCGTGACCGCGCTGGAGGAAAGAGCCATTTTCGAGGAGATCGTGAAGGAAATCGCGGGGGAGCAGCTCGATGCCTCAACGATCGCAAACGTATACGAGGAAGTTCATCAGGTCATCGAAACCCACGAGGAAGAAGAGCCGCCGAAGTTGGATTATAAAGACGTGGAACGCGTTCTGACGGTGAGCGGCGTGGAGAACGTGACGACGGAAAAGGTGGAACTTGCGTTCCAAACGATTATCGACGACAAAAACTATGAAATCAAAGCCACCAGCGTCGTACCGAAGTTTACTTCGAAATCGATTAAGATCGATACGAAGATCGCCACGATTTCGGTCAGTCCGCAAGATTTAAAGTACGTAAAACAGGTGAATTATCACGGAAAGCGCTGCATCCTGATCGAGGTTGACGAAGATGCCGTGATTGAAGGCTTTACGCTCAGTACGGAAGACTTGTAGAGGTTCCAGTACGGTTATTGTTTTGAAGAAATCGAAGACTTCAAGGAGGCTTTATGATGAGGAATGAAAAAAGGGTTTTATCGCCGGAACAACGTGGAGAACTACTGCAAGTATTGAAAGTCCGTTTCGAGAAAAATATGGACCGCCATCAGGGTCTTGAATGGACAACGATACAAGCAAAGCTCGAAGCCAATGCAGAAAAACTGTGGTCGCTCAATGAAATGGAAAGAACCGGCGGAGAACCGGATGTTGTGGGTCATGATCAAGAGACGGACGAATTCCTATTTTGCGATTGCTCAGCGGAAAGTCCTAAAGGCCGCAGAAGTGTTTGTTACGACCGTGAAGCGCTGGAGTCCAGGAAAGAACACAAGCCGCAAAATAGTGCGACAGAAATGGCAGCCGCCATGGGTATTGAGCTTTTAACGGAAGAACAATACCGGGAACTGCAGCAACTTGGTAAATTCGATTTGAAAACTTCGAGCTGGGTGATAACCCCTGCCAATATTAGAAAACTCGGCGGGGCCGTCTTTTGCGATCGTCGCTACGACACCGTCTTCATGTACCACAATGGAGCAGAATCCTATTATGGCGCCAGAGGGTTCCGCGGCTCGCTAAGGGTCTGAGCATTCGCGTCTTGGATTTTAAAAGAAGGAAATAACAAACCGCCAATCTAGTGATATCACTGGATTGGCGGTTTGTCCTATTTATGTGCTTTATTGGCTTGGCGCAATACCTTTGATCAGCAATTCCGTCCATTGGGCGGTATAAGGGAGAATCTTCGGGTAGATATGCGGGCTGGAGATCCCTTCAACCAGGGCTTGGAAATAAATCAGAAGAAATTCGTCCGAATATTTCAGATCCACCTTGCCTTCTTTACGCCCGCGGTAAAATAAATCCAACATAAGGCTATAACTTTCCTTGACGTATTGCTGCATCATCAGAGATAAGCCGTCATTATTCTTCTTGGTAACAAAATCCATCAATTCCAAATAAAATTGCTTGTTTATTTTTTCCAGGTAATTGATTTTGTTCTGGCTCATGGCAATGATCGTTACTTCGAAAGGTCTATTTTCGGCCATAATTTCTTTGGCCGTTTCTCCCATTTGAGTTAAAAAACACTTAAACACCTCATGAATCAGGTTTTCTTTGCTCCCAAAATACTTAAATATCGTCGTTTTACCAACGTTAGAATGTTTGGCAATCTCATCCATCGTCACATTTTCTATGCCGGCATCGGTATTGATCAAGTTAAAGGTGGTCTCCAAAACTTGATTTTTTTTCTCCTGTGTCCGCTTTTCAAAGCCATTCACTCTTCATTCCTGCTTTCTATCTTTTGTAACTAAAATATTTATAACGAAGATCTGGTTCGTATTTTTTCTTTCCTATTATTATATAGCACCAGTTATGAATTTCCAAACAAGCAGCAGTTCGAAACTAATGTTTTTTGAATTGACTAGACGGATAAAAAGGTATATAACTGAATCTGTAAATGAACTTTGGTTTATTACAAGGCGAAAAATTCGAGGTTATGAATTATATGATCATTTATAGTTCATTATTTCTCGGAGATTTAACTTTGCTTTAAACTGGAAAGCACGTTACTAAAACTGGTTAAGAAGGAGTTTTAGTGCTATGGAAGAAATTGTAAAAGTGCGAGGCTTGCAAAAAAAATTCGGTAAATTCAAAGCGTTGCATGACGTGTCATTTACGGTAAATGCCGGGGAAGTTGTCGGCTTTATCGGGCCAAATGGCGCGGGAAAGTCAACAACGATTCGTACATTGCTGGGAATCATCAACCGCGAGGCCGGGGATGTGAAAATCTTTGGCAAGGATGTATGGAAGGATAGCCTTGAGATTCATAAGCGAATTTCTTATGTTCCAGGGGATGTGGCGCTTTGGGGCAGCTTAACGGGCGGCGAAATTATTGATTTATTTATAAAATTGCATGGCGGCGGAGACAAAAATAAACGCGATTATTTGATTAAACGCTTTGAATTGGATCCTAAGAAGAAGGCCAAAGGCTATTCCAAAGGGAATCGTCAAAAAGTCGGCTTGATTGCGGCTCTGTCCGTTGATTCCGATTTGTATATTTTCGACGAACCGACTTCAGGTCTTGATCCATTGATGGAAGCCGTCTTCCAGGATGAAGTTGAAAAAATCAAGCAGGCGGGGAAAGCGATCTTGCTGTCCTCTCACATTTTAAGTGAAGTGGAGCGTTTAGCCGATAAGGTGGTCATTATTCGTCAAGGCAAAGTGGTTGAAACCGGAACTTTGGATGAACTGCGTCACTTAACCCGTTCCTCAGTTACTATGGTAACACAAGGCGATGCGGCTAAGATGGCATCTGTGAGCGGCGTCCATGATTTCAAGCAAACCGGCAATCAAGCGACATTCTCCGCGGATAACGAATTTATCAATGATATTTTGTCCGAAGCGGCAAAATTGGGCGTCAAGAAGTTTGAGTCCGTGCCGCCTACGCTTGAAGACTTATTCATGCGTCATTATGAAGTCTAAGAGCGGAAACGGAGGAGATTAGAATGCAAGAAAAATTTGCACGTTCACGCGTATTATTCGTTCAATATCTGAAACGCGATTGGAAAAAAATCATCATCTGGGTTTTAGGTTTAGGTTTGTTTTCAGCCGGATTTGTTCCGGCTTTTGAAGAAATCGGCAAGGGGCAAGGTTTGCAGGGAATGTATGAAACCTTGCAAAATCCTGCCATGATTTCCATGGTTGGTCCGACACCGGTTGACACCGCAGCCGATTATACTTTGGGTGCCATGTATGCGCACGAAATGTTGTTATTCTGCGGTTTGTTTGCGATGATTATCGCTGCTTTGCATGTGGTAAGCCATACGCGTAAAGAAGAAGATCTTGGGCTTACTGAACTCGTCCGCTCCTTTCAGGTAGGCCGTCAAGCCAATTCGCTTGCGGTGATAGCCGAAGTCGTCATGATCAATATGATATTAGCGCTCGTTATTGGCGGAATAATGACCAGCTTTGGTACAGATACGATTTCGGCCGGAGGATCCTTTTTGTTTGGCGCATCCATCGGAATGGCCGGGATCTTGGGAGCCGTGATTGCCTTAGTCATGGCGCAAATCATGCCGACTTCATCCGGTGCAACCGGTTCATCGCTGGGAATTGTAGGCTTGCTTTATATTTTCCGTGCCGGTACGGATGTGTCGAATGTTGATTTCTCCATGATCAATCCGATGAGTTGGACTTATCTGACTTATCCATTTACGGAAAACGATTGGATCCCCCTGATTTTGGCCGCGGTCTTCAGCATCATTGTCGTGATCATCGCTTTTGCCCTTGAAGGCGGTCGGGATATGGGGGCCGGTTATTTGCTCGAACGAGAAGGTCGGGAGTCGGCAAAAAAATCATTGCTATCCGTACCCGGCTTGTTTACCAAGCTTAACAAAGGCGTAACGATTAGCTGGATGATTGCTTTCGTCATCATGGGAGCAGCCTATGGTTCGATTTATGGAGATATGCAGACCTTCCTTGAAAGCAATGAAATCATGAGTCAAATGTTTACGATATCCGGCGTTTCCATCGAAGAAGCCTTCACCGGGACCATTATGATGGTCATGATTGGCTTGGTTTCCATTTTGCCGATTGCCATCGTGAACAAACTTTTCTCGGAAGAAGCGCGGCTGCATTTAAGCCAGCTTTATGCTACAAAAGTGACGCGGGCTCAGCTCTATTGGACGAGTGTCATTTTGGCCATCGTAGCCGGAGTCCTTGGAATTTTGCTGGCTGCAGGCGGACTTGGCGGGACGGCCATTTCCGCAATGGGCGACGGCTCGCCCATGAATATGGGGGATTTTTTCGCCGCAGGCTATAACTTCCTGCCTTCCGTGTTGTTCTTTACCGGACTTGCCGCTTTGGCTTTAGGTTGGGCACCAAAACTGGGTAAAGCCGTTTATGCTTATCTGGGCTATTCCTTTGCTTTAAACTACTTTGGCGGCATTTTGGATTTGCCGGAATGGTTCTCGAAAACAGCCGTTCAAAGCTGGATTCCGCGGATGCCGGTAGATCAATTTGATGGAGTAACCTTCATTACGATGACCGTGATCAGTTTTGCCTTGTTGATTGTGGGCTATATGGGATATCGTAAACGGGATATGGTTGAAGGAGCTTAACCGTCAACAGATGATTAAGGTCATTTGAATACACTCTTGGATTTTATTTAGGGAAAATAAAATTCGAGTGTATGTCAAATGACCTTTTTTTTGATAATATCGACTTTACCAACGTAAATAAAACTTGACGAAACCGGAAACAGGTGAAAATATGGAACACCATCCAGGCATAGCCGCAAAAATCACAGAAGACAATCGTAAAATATTCGCTCTCCTCAGCAGTTATTTGAACCACGCCCCCGATCTGATCTATCCGGCGGAAATCGCCGAGGTCATGCAAATCGGCGTTTCGGCCGAATATGCGTTCAAGCTGCTGCTGGCCGCCAAGTTCGGATTCGATATCGCCGGCAGCGCCGAGGATAAAACCTTGTTTATCGCCTATTTCGACCCGATGGTCCATCTGCTGGATGCCGGCGAATACGCCCGAAATCCCTATTACCGGAATATCCGCATCCCGGCGGCCAAAATCGGCGGCAGCGAGTTGAAATACGAAACCTGCAAGCCCTATGAAGGTTTCGTCTGCGGCGACATCCTCCAAACGGCGGAGGGAAGGCAAATTCCGCAGATCGGTTTTTTTGAAACGGAATTCAAGTACCCGGCGGTTTTGGAGCAGGACCGCATCTGGATGACGATTACGCCAAACGAGATCGAAACGATGAAGGAACCCATCGCCGAGGCTTTCGGTCGCGTTTTGACGTTTGGCCTTGGCCTTGGGTATTACGCCTACATGGTTTCGGAAAAAGACAACGTCGATAACGTCACGATCGTGGAAATCAACGAAGACGTCATTCGTCTGTTCAAGCAATATGTGCTGCCCCAATTCAAACATGCCCCAAAGATCAAGATCGTCCAAGCCGATGCTTTTGATTTTGCCCGCACGCGCCTAACCGGAGAAGCGTTCGACTTCGTGTTCACCGATCTGTGGCACGACGTTTCCGACGGGATCGACTTGTATCTTAAAATAAAGCAGGTTGAACGGCAGCACCCGGATACGGTATTTTCGTATTGGATCGAAAAGTCGATGTTGTGTTATTTATAACGCCCGATTCCGTTTGAAAAAAGTGAAGTCGGCGGTACCGCGGCTTTGGCTTCGGATTGGCTTATCTTCTCGGCTTAAAAAGAGGGGTGCCCCCTCTTTTTCATAGGTGTTTTACATGCCGACGAACACGTTGCGGCTGAAAGGCCCCCAGTTGGCTCCCCCATACCCCGTCATTCCTTCCAGGCTTACGAATCAAGGAAGCACGATATGGGTTACGCCAGTCATGATCCGTTCCCTGAACATGATGACAAACCGCGTATTTGAGTTGTCCACCGGCGTAATCATCCCCGCTTCGGGTCGAATGGCGTTAGCGGCCGTCAGCGCCTCCCCCATATCCAGGCTGGCCGCGCCGCCCGGCCCCATATTGCTGCGAATCCAGTAATTCGAGACCCGGGTGGCCGAGGCTAAATCCGCCCGCTGATCGTACGTCAACAAAATCTGGTTGGGAGTCATTTGTCTGGCCTCGATCAAAACGGGATGCGGCACCATCTGCCGGGAATCTTGAAATGGTAACATGCGTTTCTCCTCCACCTTATCGATAAAATCGTATATCCGCCTATTTTCCAGCAATTTAGCGGCCTGCGGAACGAGGCGTTCTTTACGTTGTCCGGGCAAATGGAACGCATCCGCAGGTTCATTGACCAAAGCGAAGCGGATGAGGCGTATCTGTTTTTGCTCGTATTGCCGGAAAGCGGCGGCGAAGTCATCGGCGAGGTCATCGGCGAGGTCATGCTGACCGAAGTGGCCCGGGGGAATCTGCAGGGATGCTGGATCGGGTATTTTCTCGACCAAGTCCATAACGGCAAAGGTTACATGACCGAAGCGGTGAAGCTCATCGTCTGCCACGCCTTTACCGAGCTGGGCCTTCACCGGATCGAAGCCGGGGTCATGCCGCACAATGCCGCGTCGATCCGCGTGCTGGAGAAGGCCGGTTTCAAGAAAGAAGGAATCGCCCGAAAAAACGTGCGGATCAACGGCACGTGGCAGGACCATCAAACCTTGGCGATCTTGGACGAGGATGTCCTAAGCGCCGATTGATTCATGACAATGCCCCTACTGCCCGCTTTATTCATTCATCGCCATCCAAACCGCCCAGCGGGCCTAAATAATCCTCCTGGAATGATTCTAGGGAGGATTTTTTTCTGAACCCCGTCACGATCAATTACAATGACGGCACCTCATAAACGACCAGCATATTTACCGGATTGGCCACGAGCGATTTTATCAACGGCCAATTGCTGATGATCAAAACCTTTGAACATGTCATTAACGATAAGGAAATCGCATCGATCGTATTTTTCAACAAAGAAATACCGATTCAGTGAGGCTTGTTGACTCTCTCACTATGGTATATTTTATGCTGTACTCAAAGTTTTTCTCCGGCTCAAGCAAACGGAGATCATGGAACAAGCCGACAGCCTAAACCGGCGGCTTCTGCTGTTGGAAACCACGTTAACCCGACTTGGAAAGGATGATTCCGCGATGAATTACAATGTGACGTTAAAAGAACTGCCGGCAAGAACGGTGGCCAGTGTGCGCAAGGTGATTCCGGACTACGGACAGGAAGGAAGGCTCTGGCATATTCTCATGAGCGAAACGGCTCCGCTTCATATTATCCACGACGAACCCTGCTATTCCCTGGCTGTTTTTCATGATAACGAGTACAAAGAGAGCGAAGTGGATGTGGATGTACAAATCTCCGTGAAGGGACTGTACGAGGATACCGAAAACGTAAAATTTAAAAAGGTCGCCCCCATTCATATGGCGTCGGCGACGTATAAAGGCAGCTATGAAAAAATCACTGAGGTCAATGAGTCAGTAGCGGGCTGGGTTGTCGACAACGGCTATGAATTCGACGGTTCGTCCTTCTGCATTTATCACGTTAGCCCTAATGACACGCAAAATCCCGAGGAATGGGTAACGGAGGTATGCTACCCCGTGCGAAAGAAGTAAACCCGGTACAATAGCCCCATTTACGCACGAAAGGACCTCGAATTCCCCGGCAAAGCGGGGATGAGGTCCTTTTTCCCAGAAATGATCGTATTTCTGCCGTTAAATATCCGAATGCGATAACGCAAGCTGGTCCTCGGGCAGTGCCTTGGTCGTCCCATCAAGGTTCAATACGGAACGCCAGGAATAACGAGGCTCATATCCAAGGATTTTACGTGCTTTATCGATGGCCATCAGCGTCTCGTGACCTTGTACTTCTCTTTTTAAAGTGACATTCGGAAAGAACCTCTTAACCAAATCGAGACTGAGATCGGGCATGATGGTGTCCGCAGCCGTGATATGAAAAACCTCATTCCCCAAACCGTTCTTTTCTATAGCCAGCAGACAGGCCACGGCGGCATCCCGTACATCGCAATAAGCCCAGGCGTTTTTCTTCTGAACATCTTTCTGCTTGTCGTTCCAATGCATGATGGGGATCTTCTCATATTCGTCGGGCTCGTACATATTGGCAAACCGGAGCGAAACAAGCTGCGCGTTCGTCAGTTTGCGATACATTCCCGTCAGTTGCTCGGTCAACGCTTTGGCCATAGCGTAGGATGACTTGGCAAAGGTCGGGTGCTCTTCGTCTACGGGAAGATAACTAAGCTCTTCCGGAACAAACGGATATCCCAAAACCGTTTCGCTCGATGCCCACACCAGCTTGGAAATATTCAGATCCTTGCAGGCTTCAAGGATGTTGAAATTCACAAGCATGTTATTTTCAAATATCGCCTGGGGCGTATTCCTCACGTCCGTAGGAATATTGCCAAGATGAACAACGGCATCGCACCCCATCAGGAGTTGAACGACCTGGCCGTAATCACGCAAATCCGCCTGGACAAAATCTTTTGAAGCGGATTCTTCCCTCAGCTTACGATCCGAAGCCACGACTTGATGACCCGCATCCAAAAACGTTCTTACGGTCCAGCGACCGATTTTGCCGGCCGCTCCAGTTACTACTACCTTCACCCTAATTCACTCCTTCAAAAGGCTCGCTCAGGATTAGCCGCGTCTTTCTGCGCCAAATTTTCCTTTTTTAAGTTTCCCACCTTTTATTGTTTTATGAGTGAAGGCACGATTCTCTCGAAGCGCCTTTTCTTTTTACCGGAACCCCTCGATAAACTTCTTCGCCGCGCTGGTGAGCGGCAGGTTCCGCATATTCATAATCCCCACCTGGGACGGCGGCAGCTTAACGTCCAGCCGGATCTCGAACAGCGACCCCTCTTCCAGCTCTTTGCTTACGAATTCCCGCGCCACGTAGGAGATCCCCAGCCCTTTGCGCGCCAATTCGATCAGCAGATCGACGCTGCCGACCTCGATTTCCGGCTTCAGCTCGTGCCCGAAGCCTTGAAACAGCTCCGTGATGGCCATTCGGGCCCGGCTGTTGCGCGAAAACAAGACCAGCGGGTACTCCAGCAATTCCTCCAGCGGGATAACCTTGTCCTTCAGATCGGCGTACGCGCAGCCCGCAACGAAGCAATCCTGCAGTTGAATCCCTTCTCTCACCTCGATCTGAGAATCGACGATCGGCATCCGGGCGACGCCAAGGTCGATTTTCCCTTCCCTCAGGAAACCCATGATTTCCGGCGTGGTGCCATGAAGCAGCTGAATCCCGACGTCCGGGTGCTGAATATGGAACTGCTCCAAATAGGGCAGCAAATAGTGCTTAAAGAGCGAGTCGCTTCCGCCGATCCGCAGTACGCCGGTATCGAGGTTTTTCAGCTCGGCCATTTTTTTCTCCGCCAGGGTAATAAGGATTTGCGATTGTTCGATGTAGGAATACAAGATCGTGCCTTCCTGGGTCAGCGACACGCCCTTGGAGTTCCGGTAAAACAACGTAAGGCCAAAGCTTTCCTCCAGCTGTTTGATGGCATGGCTGACGCTGGGCTGGGTCAGGAACAACGCGTTCGCCGCCTGGGTCAAGCTCCCGGTTTTGGCCGCCCAATAAAAGACTTTGTATAGCTCATAATTGTTAGTCATAAACGTGATCTATAGCTCCTGTCAAATATATTAATTTCACCTATGATGATAATCGTATTATAGTGGAGTCAGTCAAAATAATCCATAGCTTAGCGGTTGGAGATCTGGTTATTTAACCCGGATTCACGCCTGACCTCCAGCAACCATAGAAAGAAAAGCTATGCCGAGAGGAGAGATACTAGATGGAAGCCACTACTTTTGTCTTGTTTGGGGCAACTGGAGACTTAGCAAAACGCAAAATATTCCCCGCCCTGTTTAATTTATTCGTGGACGGCAAACTGCCGGAGGTTTTTTCCCTGATTGGCCTGGGCAGAAGAGAATGGTCCGATGATACCTTTAAGGCGAACATCGAACAATCTCTGCACAGCTTTTCGAGACGGGAAGCAAGCAATCCGGAGGCCGTCAAGAAGTTCCTCGGCTTTTTCCGTTACCAAGTGCTGAATGTAGACCGTAAAGAAGATTACCAAAGCTTGCTGCAGTTGATCGAGCAGCGCGAGCAAAGCCTGGGGCTCCCTCCTAACCGGCTGTTCTACTTGTCGGTGGGACCGGAGCTGTTCGAAACGATTGCCGCGAACATTCAGGATAGCGGTCTTGGCGATACGCAGGGCTGGAAACGCCTGGTGATCGAGAAACCGTTCGGCCGCGATTTGCAGTCCGCCCGGGATTTCAACCGCCAGCTCAGCAAAGCTTTTACCGAAGAGGAAATTTTCCGGATCGACCATTATCTCGGCAAACCGATGGTCCAGAAGCTCGAGGTACTGCAGCAAACGAACCCGTTGCTTCAGGCGTCCTGGAACAATCGTTACATCGCCAACGTTCAAATCACGGCCAGCGAAACGGTCGGCGTTGAGGAGCGGGCCGGCTATTACGACCATTCCGGCGCGGTACGCGATATGTTCCAGAATCATATGCTGCAATTGCTGATGATGCTCGCCGGCCACCTGCCGACGGGCAATAACTCCGAACAGGTGCGTCACAAGAAGAAACATGTCATGGAATCGCTCGAACCGCTGCTGCAAGAAGAGGTCGTGGCGAATGTGGTGCGGGGACAATATACGGAAGGCGCGATCCAAGGAAAACCGGTGGTCGGCTACAAGTCCGAAGCGGGAATAGCCGCCGAGTCCAGAAACGATACGTTCATCGCCGCCAAGCTGCAGATTGACGACGTGTTCTGGCGGGGCATTCCGTTCTACATCCGGACCGGCAAACGCATGAAAGAGAAAGCGACCCGGATCGTCATCGAATTCAAAGAGCCGATTAAGCAATCCGCCGCGCAAAAGGATGGCCAAACGCCGAACCTGCTCGTGTTCGAGATCAGCCCGAACGAAGGCATTTATTTGCAGCTGAATACGGAAGGCAATGCCATGAAGCAGGACCTTACCCCGATCCTGATCGGTTCGCACAAGAGCGGCAGCGAAGTGCCCGAAGCTTACGAGAACCTGATTTACGATGCGCTCCGCGGCGACTCTTCGTTCTTTGCGCACTGGGATGAAGTCGAATTGTCCTGGAAATGGGTACAGCCGATCCTGGATGCCTTCGCAGCGGAACAGTTGCCGCTTCATGAATATCCGGCGGGCAGCTATGGGCCGAAAGCGGCTCACGAGCTGTTGGCGCAAGACGGTTACGAGTGGTGGTTCGACAAGGAAGGCGAAGCAAAAGAAGCCGCCGCCGCCAAATCGGCCCAGGAACCGTTGTCCGTTAAATAAAAATCCCAAACATCCCGGTTTTTGCTCTCTGATATCTCAAAAATGAGTTAAACAAATTGGAGGTAATGACGATGAAGTTTTTTATTGACACAGCCAATCTGGAGGATATCAAAAAAGCGTACAAAGTCGGCGTATTGTCCGGGGTAACGACCAATCCTTCCCTGGTCGCCAAGGAAGGCGTCAAATTCGAAGACCGGATCGCGGAAATTTTGCAAGCCGTGCCTGAGGTCGAGTCCGTATCGGCCGAAGTGACGCCGGATGCGGTGACCGCGGAGGAAATGATCGCGCAGGCTAACGAGCTGATCAAGATCAACAACAACGACCCGCTTATTACGATCAAGCTCCCGATGACTTTGGCCGGCCTGGAAGCCACCCGTTACCTCTCGAAAAAAGGCGTGAAAACGAATGTCACCTTAATTTTCACCGTGAACCAGGCCCTTCTCGCTGCCCGTGCCGGCGCGACTTACGTGTCGCCGTTCCTGGGCCGCCTGGACGATATTTCGGAGGACGGCGTGCAACTCGTCGCGAAAGTGGCCGAACTGTTCCGGATTCACGGCCTGGATTCGCAAATCATCGCCGCGTCCGTCCGTCACCCGGACCATGTGACCCGCGTGGCGCTGGCCGGCGCGCATATCGCCACGATTCCTTTCAGCGTGATCGAGCAGTTGACCAAACATCCGCTTACGGATCAAGGGCTGGAGAAATTCGCCGCCGACTGGAAGAAATCCGTGAAATAAATGTTATAGTGAGTGTTCAAAATGTCAGCTTTTCAGCACCGAGAAGGTTGGATGAGGCTAGGGACGTCCGTTGAACACGGCTGCGTAACGGACCGTAATGACCTTATTTGTCCATTTCCCGGCTATTTCCCGCTGTAACGGACTCCAGAGACCTTATTGGGCTCTCGTGGCGGCCATTACGCCGCTTTTGACCGAAATAAGGTCTCCTCGGTCCGGTTAGAATCGGAAACTGCTCAAAAGCGGGCCAATAGCGTTTCTGGTTACCTTTTAAAGAAAATACCAAAGGATAGGTTTGGAGGTACTTAAAGATGAAGAAACAACAAATCGGAGTGGTCGGCCTGGCCGTCATGGGCAAAAACCTAGCTCTGAATATTGAAAGCAAAGGCTTCTCCGTCGCTTTGTATAACCGTTCCGCCGAGAAAACGAAGGAACTGCTGGAGGAAGCGCCGGGCAAAGATTTCGTCGGCGCCTACAGCATCGAGGAATTCGTACAAGCGCTGGAAACGCCGCGCAAAATTTTGATCATGGTCAAAGCGGGCAAACCGACCGATGACACGATCAATCAGCTCGTTCCTTATCTCGATCCGGGCGACATTCTGATCGACGGAGGCAACGCGCATTTTCCGGATACGCAGCGCAGAAACAAACTGCTGGAGTCGCAAGGCTTCCGTTATATCGGCGCCGGCGTGTCCGGCGGCGAAGAAGGCGCGCTGAAAGGCCCGGCCATCATGCCAGGCGGGCAAAAGGACGCCTACGAACTGGTCGAGCCGATCCTGACGGCCATTTCGGCCAAAGTGAACGGCGACCCTTGCTCCACCTACATCGGTCCGGACGGTGCCGGCCACTACGTGAAAATGGTCCATAACGGCATCGAATACGGCGACATGCAGCTGATCGGCGAGGCGTACCAGCTATTAAAGGACGTGCTTGGCCTAAGCACCGACGAGTTGCACGGCATTTTCACCGAATGGAAGGGCGGCGAGCTGGATAGCTACCTGATCGAGATCACCGCCGATATTTTCGGCAAAAAGGATCCGGCCACCGGCAAACCGATGGTCGACGTCATCCTCGATGCCGCCGGCCAAAAAGGCACCGGCAAATGGACCAGCCAAAGCGCTCTCGATCTCGGCGTGCCGCTGTCCATCATCACGGAATCGGTATTCGCGCGCTTCATCTCCGCGATGAAGGAAGAACGCGTCGCCGCCAGCAAACGGTTAAGCGGCCCGGCTGCAGCTCCGTTCGAAGGCGACAAGCAGGCGTTCATCGAAGCCGTCCGCAAAGCGCTTTACGCCAGCAAAATCGCCTCGTACGCCCAAGGCTTCGCGCAGATGCGGCTCGCTTCCGAGGAGTACGGCTGGGATTTGAACTACGGCAGCATCGCGATGATTTTCCGCGGCGGCTGCATCATTCGCGCCCGCTTCCTGCAGAACATCAAAGACGCCTACGACCGCGATCCGGAGCTGAAAAATCTGCTGCTGGACGATTACTTCAAAAGCGTCGTGGAAAATTATCAGGACGCCTGGAGACAGGTGATCGCGATCGCCGTGACCCGCGGCATTCCGGTCCCGGCCTTCTCCTCCGCCCTGGCCTACTACGACAGCTACCGTTCCGAACGGCTGCCGGCCAACCTGCTGCAAGCGCAGCGCGACTACTTCGGAGCCCATACGTTCGAACGGGTCGACCAAGAAGGCACCTTCCATTTTCAATGGATGGAAAAATAACAGGTTCGTCTTTGTATGACGGCTGTTCATCTCATAATGAAGAAAGCCGTGAGGACCCTCCTCACGGCTTTCCCTTGTTTGAACCTTTCGTGTCCTTTTGTGAAATTAGGCAGGGACTTCGCAGGAAGTGATGGAATAGGGAGTAATCATCGAACTTGAAAAGGAGCGTTAAACGCATGGCTTACGCAGATCATTGCAATGGATCGAAAGAATCCCGGAATGAACTGGCTTCAAATCAAGCCAGGCTACAGAACTTGGAAAAGCCGGAACGAATACGCCAGCTTCCTCCTGAGCGGTTGTTGGATCTGTTGGCCCTAAAGGAAACAGACACCGTCCTTGACCTGGGGGCGGGAGGCGGATACTTCACCTTCCCCGCGGCACACCGTACGGAGAACAAGGTTTACGCGGTCGATAACGATTCGTTCATGTTGGACATCCTGCAAGAACGCAGCCGAATCTATGAAACCCCACAGGTGGAGATTCTTGCAGGGAACTTGGAGCATGTCCCGCTGGCTTCGTCATCTGTAGATGCCGCGATCGCTTCGCTTATCCTGCATATTTTGAAAGATCCGGCAGCCGGAATAAAGGAAATACGGCGCGTGATGAAGCCCGGTGCCAAAGGACTCGTCGTGGAATGGCTGCATCCCCGTCCGGACGGCAAACCCGGACACCGCATACTGCTAACAGAGATGGAGCGTCTTTTGCAGCCATCTACCGTTTTGTCCGTGCGTCAATGGGCGGATACTTATTATTCCATTGTTTTCCAAATATGGGTTGGACGAATACGGGAGGAACTGTACGCACCCGTGTCGAATCCTTACTAATCTCGACGATACTGAGGAGTGAAAGAGCTTGACCATCCTGAAAAACGATTGGGCCCCGCATCTGGAGGCCGAATTCGAAAAACCGTACTATTCACAGCTGCGTAAGTTTCTGGCGAACGAATATCGCACAAGAACGATTTATCCCGACATGTACGATATTTTCAACGCGCTTCATTATACTTCTTTCGCCGACGTCAAAGTCGTGATTCTGGGCCAGGACCCTTACCACGGGCCAGGGCAGGCGCATGGACTGAGCTTTTCCGTGAAGCCGGGCGTCAAAGCCCCGCCGTCCTTACAAAACATGTTCAAGGAACTGCGCGACGATCTGGGCTGCTCCATCCCCAACAACGGTTATTTGGTGCCGTGGGCGAAGCAAGGCGTGCTGCTGCTCAACACCGTGCTGACCGTGCAGGCGGATACGCCCAATTCCCATAAGGACATGGGCTGGGAGAATTTCACGGACAAGGTAATCGAAACGTTGAACCAAAAGCAGGAACCGGTCGTATTTTTGCTGTGGGGCAGCCATGCGCAGAAAAAAGCGGCTCTCATCACCAACCGCAACCATCACCTGATCAAAACGCCGCACCCCAGTCCGCTGTCGGCCCACCGGGGATTCCTGGGCAGCAAGCCGTTTTCGCGAACGAACCAATTTTTGCGCGCCAAAGGACTGGCCGAAATCGATTGGCAGATTCCCGATTTGTAATGGATCACAAATTGAAAGGTGATTTCGCTTGGAACCCGAAAACCGTATTTTTGCCGCCATCGAGGAGCTGGAACGGAATTTGTTCGAGGAGTTGAATATCGCAAAAATCGCCAAACTGGGGTATGTTTCCTCCACGCAGCTATACCGCGATTTTTACAGCGCAACGGGACATTCGGTCAAGGAATACGTGCGCAAGCGGCGATTGTCCCAAGCCTTGGCTTTGCTTAAGCACTCCGACCGGAGCCTGGCGGAGATCGCCTATGCGTGCGGGTACAGCTCCCAGCAAGCCTTCTGCAAAACACTCAAAGCCGCCATCGGCCAAACTCCCACCGACTACAAAAACGGCGATAACTACTACTATTTTCCTCCTTACGACAGCTGGACAAGCCGGCAAGTGGCGGTAGCCGCGGAGGTCATTCCCGAGACGTTAAGCGCCGATTACGTTCAGGACGTGCCGGACCATTTGGAGAACAACGCGCTGGCTGCACTTTTCGCTCTGGTGCCGGATTATCATGGACGCATGTTCGGCAGAAACGGCGAAGCCGCCGGAAACCGCCATGTCTACCGGCTTTTTCTCCAAGGCGTCGGAAAAGCGGAGTTATCCCAAGGCCCGTTCTCGGCGATCCAAACCGTTCCGTCCATCGGTGCTACCTTTGCCACGACGGCAACGGCCAACGATCCGCAGGCCATTCTTGAAGCTTGGAATAACATATATACCGGCTGGCTGGCGTCCAGCATGTTCCAACAGACGGAGCTGCCGTATTTTGAGGAATACCTCCATAAAGAGAAAAACGTTCGCAAGGTGAAGCTTTACCTGCCGGTTGAGAAACGCAGCGGCTTGACGAAAATCGCCGTGGAGCGGCTGGAGAATTGCGCCTTCCTGGTTGCTTCGCAATCCGGTCAACGCGCGGAGGAAAGCGCAGCGGAAATGTTGATTGGCTATCTGCAAAAGCATAATCCCCGGCGGCTTTGCGGCGCCGGAACGTTTTTCGTGTCGAAGCAAGTGAATCGCTGCACTTGCGGCATCGGGATTCCTGACGGGCTAACCGTCGCCGGCCATCCAAACGTCTCGATTCTCAGACTGGAAAGCGACGATTACGCGGCGTTATATGGCGACGGTTCCGGAGACTATGCCCTTTACGACAGGATCCTGGCCCGCTGGATTCGCGAGAACGGGCTGGAAGCGGACGAAACGCCGGCCTTTGCCGTCTACCAAGCCGACGGCGCTTTCGAACCTAAGGAGGTCAAACTGTACCGCAGGCTAAAACCTGGTAAAAACGGATAATACCTTCGTCGTTTTTTTCCCTAAAATGGGTTCATCTAATCATCCATATCAAAGGGAGGCACCCGTATGAATGCAGCAAAAAAAACAAACGCGAATCCGGAAAGCTACAGTCCCAGAACGAAGCCGCTTATTATGAGCGTGGCCGAGGAAGCGAGCCGAAGCCGTTCCAAAGAAACCGCCGTCGAGCAGGTCCATGAGTACTGCTCGATCGTGGACCGAAGCGAAACCCGCATCGTCGGGATCGGGGTAACGATCACCTACGAAAGCCGCGGCTATAGTTACGGCGGCGGCGCGTTTACGGGCAACTGTCTGACCGATTTCGAATTCGCCCAAAAAGTGATTCGCTCGGGCGACATTGCTTTACTGGCCGAAGTATTGGGGATAGATCTCACCGGCCTGGAGTTGATCAGCGCCCGGTACGACATCGGAGGAGACGGCAATTATAAAGTACTCGTCGGTTTCGAGGTCGAGTCGCTGCCGGAATTGCCGCCTCATTTGCCCGAATATGCCGATACCTTGACCGTCCCCGTCTGCCGGTTTGCCAAAATGCTCATTAACGAGCAGCGTCAGGAAAGCCGGACCGGTTACGAGGAAAGAATGCATGCCGACGCCTATTTCATCGACGGGTTCAGGAACGATACGCAATACGTTTACAACCAAGACGGCTGCCCGATGAACACGTATGACCTTGAAGGCCGTATCCTGACCAAATACGAACCCGTAAAAATACCGAAGGACGAACTGGAGCGCTACGATTCCATGAGGTTTAAGACCGTCACGCTGCCCGAAATGAAAATCGCCTGCGCGGTCGCGCCGCTCGGCACGGGAGTGGACGCGATCATGAAATATTTCGAAATCGAGCAGCAGGTGTACGCCGTGGAATCCGCAAGGTATTACCTGCATGACTATTACGGGTTTCCGTTCGAATCGAAAGCGGACGGAAAGGTATACAGCTGCTTCGGAACCCGGGTAAGCAGCTTCGACGGTTTGCCGGATATCGCCGAGCAAATGACGTTGCCGGGCGGAATCTACCTCCATATCACGCAGTTGGAATTTAACGGGGACAACCCTTCCATTCCGTATGACGTCGCCTTCAACAAACTGGAGATGCTGTACTTGTCCGCGCATCCGCAATATGAATTCGACCGGACCCGCAAGGTGATCGCCCGGTTCCGCCAGAACAATTGCGCTTCGGTATTCGTACCGCTCAGCCTGAAATAACTCAAACGATGCTTCTGACCAATCCCCCGTCGATCCGCAGCGCGGCCCCGTTGATCGCCGAAGAAAGCGGGCTGCTGATATAAGTGACGAAATGGGCGATTTCCTCCGGCCGGATCAGGCGCTGAATGATCGAGGTCGGCCGGTTTTCGGCCATAAACTTCTTTTCCGCTTCTTCGATCGTCAGCCGCTCGTTCGGGTAGAGCGTATTCAGCATCGCCTCGACCCCCTCCGTCAACGTCGAGCCGGGCATGACCGTATTGACCGTGACGGCGGTTCCTTTCGTCAGCTCGGCCAAACTGCGGGACAACGACAGCTGCATCGTTTTTGTGGCGCTGTAATGCGCCATTTCCAGCGACGGCATGACCGCCGCTTCGCTGGCGATAAAGATGACCCGGCCCGTTTGCTTCACCAGCATCCGCTTCAAGTACCCGCGGGCCAGCCGGACCCCGCTCATCACGTTGACTTCAAAGAACCTGAACCAGTCCTCGTCGGGAATGTCAAAATATTCGGCGGGTTCGAAAATACCGAGATTATTGATCAAAATGTCCAGGTCCGGGTGTTCTTCCAACACCTTGCGGCAGCCTGCCTCCGTGCCGAGGTCGGCGGCCGCCGGTTTCAGAACAGCAGCCGGATGCTGCGCCCGGATTTCCGCGATCGCCTGCTCGACCTTCTCCGCGCTCCGGCCGTTAACAAGCACGGTCGCCCCTTCCGCCGCCAGCGAAGCCGCGATCGCTTTGCCGATGCCGGCGGTTGAACCGGTGACGAGCGCTATTCTCCCTTTCAATTGCAAATCCATGATCCATCCCTCCATCATTCTCCTGATATTTCCTCTTCGATTATGTTATTATGCACCCAGAGACCGTGAAATTAACAGTACGCACTTTACAGTAACCTAGGCACCAAAAAGTACCTGTTGGCAGGCGACGGTCCGGAAATGAGGATAACGGGATGAAACATTTGGCCAATGGCTTGACTCTAAGCCGTATCGTCCTTTCTATCATGCTGATTTTCGTGCTGAACCGGCCGGCGGCGTTTATCGTTATCTATGCGGTCGCCGGATTAACCGACGTGCTTGACGGAAGGATCGCGCGCAGGACGAATACGGTTAGCGATAGGGGCGCCAAGCTGGATTCCATAGCCGACCTGCTGATGTTCGGGGCGGCAACCGCCGCGTTGGTTCGGTGGGCGGGAGAAGGGATGGGGATGATCTGGCCGTACCTTGCCGGTGCGGTCGCCATTCGATTGGCAACCGCGGTTTATGCCGCCTGCAAATATCGCACCGTAGCCATGATCCATACCTGGGGCAACAAAATGACCGGGCTGCTCGTTTTTAGCCGCCCCCTTGTTCCTGGTCGCGGCGGGCAAAGCGCCTTGGGTTCTTATCGCATTATGTATCCTCTCCGCGATGAGCGCTTCGGAAGAGCTGCTGATTCATCTGACCTCGCGGGAACTCGACTTGAATCGGAAAAGCTGGTTCGGGCGGCAAAAAACGGGGATGTCGAAGCCCGGGTAACCGATACGGGCTTTACTTCTGCGTCTCCAGGCCTTCCGCCAGCGAAATCAGCTTGTTCACCGTCTTCCAATTGCGCACCGTGGCGGACGCGTCCAGCTTCTGCAGGTTAGCCGCTAGTTTGGAATTTCGGACGCTGTCCATAAACAGCAGAAACACCTCCCTGCCGGCCGCATGGAATTGCTCCTTATCGTTCGCGTAAGCGGCAAAACGCGCCAACGCTTCCGTTGAAGGCTTGTCCGACAAAAAGGCGACGTATAGGCTTTCTCCCGCCGCCGTCGCTTCGGCCGCGGAAATCTCCTCTGCCGTAAACGGGCAGCCGGCCGCTGCGGCGCGCAGCTCTGCCGCCGTTCTTAGCACGACCGGGACATCCAGGCCAAAATCCTGCCGGATGAGCTGTTCCATCCGCAAGCGCAGCTCCCCCTCTCTTTCGTCCGAATCAAACAAGATATTGCCGCTTTGGATGTAGGTTTGCACCTCTTTGAATCCATGGTCGGTCAGGGAACGCTTCAACTCCGCCATTTTGACGATGTTTTTCCCGCCGACGTTAATGCCTCGCAGCAGCGCGATCCTGATAGTCATAGCAACGCCTCCCTAATATTCAAGATACTTTTCATTATAATCCTCCTCTCCCTGAGACAAGGATTTGACGCAAATTCAAATAGCTTCCATTCTAAATTGCAGCCAGCGCATTTACAGTAATTATGAACGGAGCGAGGTTGATATTCCAACCGCCATTTTGATGAAATTGGCGGATTTTCACCAAACAAGCGTGGACTATCTATTAAACCGTACCAACCGAAAAGAACCTTACCCTAAGGAATAAGCAACCATGCCTTCACTTAATGGAATATCCAGTACATCATGGCGAAGCAGGTAGAGCGGGACTTCCCGAACGTTTTCCTTTCTGGATGAAGCAACTCGGATTAGGCATCGTTCCTCTCATAACTATACGTACCGGTAGCTTGCACCTTGGCCGCCTGGGCGAAATCCCGGTAACAGACGCCCATTTGGCGCATAGTGTATAGGAAAACCGCTTGAACGAAAGGGGAACGTTCCATTGTTCAATTACTACTATCGGCAGTGCCCCGCAGAGCACTATTCTTATACCGTCCAGCCCGGAGACACGCTGAATCACATCGCCTTCCGCCTGGAATCCAGCGTGACTCGAATCCTCGCGGCCAACCCGGGCCTCGACCCGAACAACCTGCAAACCGGGCAGGTCATCTGCATTCCGTCCTGTCCTCCGAACCACGTCTCCAGAATCATCGAGCGCGGCGATACCCTGTATCAGATCGCCCAGGATTACGGAGTGAGCGTCGCCAGCATCCTCGAAGCCAATCCGGGCACCGATCCGAACTCGCTGCGGGTGGGGCAGCGGATTTGCATCCCTTCGGCCGGCGGCGCTCCCGACATGGCCGGCGTGCGCGAAACGCTGACCGCGATGCAAAGCGACATCAACATGCTGAAAGCCGATAACAGCGTGCAGCAGGGCCACGACAACAATTACGGCTCGTCCACGCAAACGACCCGCGTCCTCAGCGTCACCCCCCGGGAGATCCGCTTCGAAGCGGTGCCGATGACGTTCCAAGGCGCTTACCGCGGCCATTTCACAGCAGGCAGACGATACCCCTTCTATCAGGATGCGGCCATGGGAGGGAGACGCGGCATCACCGTCAAAGATAATTTCGGGGTATGGCATTCCTTTAGTTATACCGTACAAACCCCGCAGTCTTGAATAAGAGTACGGGGATGGGATCTGAAAAAAATGCCGACGGAGTCCGGATGTGCATCCAGGTTCCGCCGGCATTTACTATTTATCGAGGCACTACATTTCCTTACTTCAACGTCCGCTTCAAAAACTCTCTCGTCCGCTCCTGCTTTGGCTCATTGAAGATTTGCTCCGGCGTGCCTTCCTCGGCGATCACGCCTTGGTCCATAAATACGACGCGGTCCGAAACCTCTCTGGCGAACTCCATCTCATGGGTTACGACGATCATGGTAAGCCCGGAATAGGCCAACTCCTTCATCACCTTGAGCACCTCGCCCACCATCTCGGGATCAAGCGCGGAGGTCGGTTCGTCGAACAACAGCACATCCGGGTCCATGGACAAGGCACGGGCGATGGCCACCCGCTGCTTCTGTCCGCCGGACAGCTGTTTCGGCTTGGCATGGATGTATTGCTCCATCCCCACATTCCGCAAATATTTCATCGCGGTCTCGGTTGCCTCTTCTTTGGAACGCTTCAGCACCTTCACTTGCCCCACTATGCAGTTGCTGAGCGCATCATGGTTGTTGAACAGGTTGAACTGCTGAAAGACCATCCCCAAATGCCGGCGGTATAGCGATACTTTGTGCGTATCATCGAGAATGTTGTTGCCGTTGTAGATGATTTCTCCGCCGCTCGGCTTCTCCAGCAGGTTGATGCACCGGAGCAGCGTCGACTTTCCGGAACCGGAGGAGCCGATAATGCTGACGACCTCGCCTTTGCTTACCGACATATTAATATCCTTGAGCACCTCATTGGCACCGAAAAATTTGCTCAAATGCCGAATCTCGATTACCTTTTCCATCCTCACTCCTGCTTTCTGCTAGCGCTGCAGCGTATAGCTTTCGGGACCGTCCAGCCTCTTCTCAATACGCTGTAAAATCTTCGTTACCGTCAGCGTCATGACCAAATACAGCACGCTGGCGACAAAAAACGATTCAAAAAACCGGAAGTTGTTGCCGGCAATCGATTTGGTCATGAAGAACAGTTCCGATACGGAAATCACGTTCAGTACCGAGGTATCCTTGATGTTGATGATAAACTGATTGCCCGTCGCTGGCAAAATATGGCGGATCACCTGCGGCAGCACCACGTTCCGCATCGTCTGCCAGTGGGTCATCCCGATCGCATGGGCCGCTTCGAACTGCCCCTTGTCCACCGAATAGACGCCGCCCCGTACGATTTCGGCCATGTAGGCTCCCGTATTGATCGAGACGATAAAAATCGCCGCAAACGTCCGGTCCATATCGTAGTTGAACAGCAGGGATGATCCGTAGAAAATCGCCATGGCCTGGACAATCATCGGCGTGCCCCGGAAGCATTCGATGTACACGGTGAGCAGGCCGTTTACGATCTTGAGCAGCAGGCGTTTGAAACCGCGCTCCGGCAGCGGAATCGTGCGGATCACGCCGGCCAGGAGGCCGATCGCCGCGCCAACCATCGTGCCGATCAATGAAATATATAAAGTCACTACTGCTCCGCGCAGGAACATAGGCCAGTTGTCGGATACGATTCGAATAATCCACTCGTAAGTCATTTTGTTTCCTCCCGCAAGATCATCTAAAAACCGACTGCAGTCCCGCTGCAGCCGGCTTAAGATCACCGTGCCTTATTTAGTTCGCTGCAGGTTGATTCTTGATGGCGTCGTTCATGATTTGGGCCTGCTCTTCTTCGGAAATGCCGGCCAGAATTTCGTTGATTTTCTCCGTCAGGCTGCTGCCTTTCTCCAATCCGACGGCGACGGCGGTGTCATCGTCCGAAGTCGTGAAGCCTTCCTGAAATTCAACGTAAGCAAACTTATCGTTCGCCGCCGCGGCGCTGATGCCTTCCGGGAGCTCCGATACATAACCGTCAATCGTTCCCGATTCCAGCGCGACGCGCATGGCCGGGAAGTTGTCCATGGCCGGCTGCTTGTTCACCCCGCTGATCTGGTCGATCACCGAGTAGTGGAACGTATTCAGCTGGGCCGTGATTTTGGCGCCGCTGAAGTCCTGGATCGATGTTGCGCCTTCATACGGGCTTCCTTTTTTCACGACCATAATCAAGTTCGACTTATAGTAGTTATCCGAGAAATCGATCGTCTCCTTGCGTTCTGCCGTCGGAGACATCCCGGCGATAATGGCGTCGATCTTGCCGGATGTCAGCGCCGGAACCAGACCATCCCACTCCGTCTTCACAATGACCAGCTTCTTGCCGAGGCCGTCAGCGATTTTCTTGGCGATTTCCACATCGTAGCCGCCCGCGTATTCGGCGCTTCCTTCAATGGGAACCCCGCCGTTCGCATCATCGCTCTGCGTCCAGTTAAATGGAGCATAACCCGCTTCAAGGCCCACCTTGAATGTATCGTCGTCTTTGCTGCCGGAGCCGCACCCCGCAAGGATAATGATCGCCGACAGCAGCATCAGGATCGATAAGGAATATTTCTTTCTCATACTTTCTTCACTCTCCATATAAAATAGTAAATGAATAATAGGAACAAAAAAACGGCTCCGGGAATAGTCCGAGGCCGTTTGATAGGTTCATTCTGTCCTGACCCCCTCTTCTTTCCCTCGACGAGATAGCGCAACTTGACAGACCGGGAAGTCTATCAAGACAGTCCTGCAGCTATTAACTGCAGACCCAGCAGATTACAGTGAGCCTGTAACCCGCTTCGGCGACATTTCCTTCTTCCCGGCCTCTTCGCTTGCTCAAGCTCCGCCGGAAACTGTTAAATACCGCGCCTCTACCTCACCAATCAAGAAGTGAGGTCTTATTCAATTGTTTGTAGGATACAATATCAGCTCTATTCTGTCAAACTAACATCCGGTGGGAATTGAAGGAATAGATCCGTTTATTGCTTGTCCATTTTTGATGAAAATGTTCATTTTTTCACGGACTCCCTGTAAAGGCTCCTGTTATATTCAAGGTAAGGACAAAGATCAGAACGGGCGCGTCTTGTTTGGACTACCGTATCTTTCCTTCATCTCAAGCCGAATGGAGAACATTTATGGACCGATCAACTGCGAAAATCGTAATTTTGGGCGGATACGGCACCACGGGCCAAATGGTCGCCGAACTGCTTCTGCGGCATACTTCCGTTCAGCTCGTTCTAGCCGGAAGAAACCGGCAGAAGGCGGATGCGGCGGCGGCGGAACTGAACCTCAGGTTTGGAGGAACCCGGGTAACCGGACGGTTTGCCGATGCCGCCGATTCGGACTCGCTGAAATTGCTTTTTGATGACGCGAATCTGGCAGTCGTTGCCTCCAGCTCGTCTCAGCATGCCCGGGAAGTTGCCATTTCGGCCATGGAGACGGAAACGGATGTTTTGGATATCCAATATTCCGCGCACAAGATGCAGGTTTTGCGCAGCCTCGAGCCGCAAATTAAGGACGCGGGCCGCTGTTTCATCACCGACGGCGGCTTTCATCCGGGCTTGGCCGCTGTGCTCGTGCACGCCGCCGCGGCGCAATTCGACGCGCTGGAGACCGCTAACGTCGGGAGCGTCATCAAGATCGATTGGCCCCGCCTCCAGCTCGGCGAAGCTACGGTCCAGGAGCTTGCCGCCGAGCTGAAAGATTTCGATACGACCTATTTTACGCAAGGACAATGGAAAAAAGGCGGCTTGCGCCGCTTCGATTTCGGCCCGCCTTTTGGCAAATCTTTTTGTTCCGCCATGATGCTGGAGGAAATGCGGCTGCTGCCCGATCGTTACCCCGGCTTGAAGGATACCGGTTTTTTCGTGGGCGGATTCAATCCCTTCGTCGATTGGGTCGTCATGCCCCTGGGGATGGTCGCGTTCAAGCTGTTTCCCAACCGATCGCTCCGTTCCGTAAGCAGGCTGATGGGCTGGGGATTGGTCAAATTCAGCAAGCCGCCGTATGGCACCATCCTCAAAGTGGAAGCTTCGGGAACCAAAAACGGACACGTCCAAACGCTGGAGATGACCGTATACCACGAAGACGGCTACTGGCTTACGGCCATCCCCGTCGTAGCCTGCCTGCTGCAGTATCTGGACGGCTCCATACGGCGGAGCGGCCTGTGGACGCAGGCCAATCTGGTCCAGCCCGATCGATTGCTGAAGGATATGCAAAAGATGGGGGTCGTCCTGCACCCTCGATGAAAACGGCGGCCCGATCCCGGGCGAAGGGATCGGGCCGCATTTCATTTACTCGATCGTAATGGAGTTCATTCCCGGCTTATCTTTGGCGGAGCCGGCATTTTCCCGCTCGGCCAGCAGCAGCCGCGCCGTTTCGCCCACCACGCTGAGCAGTTCCGTCTCCCTGGTTTTCAGGGTCTGTTTTACGGGCTCAGGCAGCGTTTCGATGATTTGATCGGCCAGCCGAAACTTGAGTTTGATCAACTCCTGCAGCAGCTCCTTATCCATGGTTTTCGCCTCCAAACCGGATTTTCAACGTATCCTCCTCGAATTTGGCCCCTTGAATGTTCAGGTTCAGCAGCGTTCGCGGCAACGTGATGTTTCTTTTGACGCTTCCGGCGCGAATGATCAGCTCCTCCCCTTTCTGGTTCAACGCCAGCTCTTTTTTCTCCGCGAAAGGCATGTAGATGGACAACGTGTAGACTCCGTCTTCTTTGTTGACCTGGTGCGTGCGGGCGCTGTATTGGATGATTACCGGATCCACGTCCTCAAACGTCGCCTCGGCCATCCGGGCCAACATCTCCAATCCGACGACTTCGCGTTCGAACAACGGCGCTTCGTACACCGGCACGGGCGAGAAGCTGTCGAAGACCATTTCCTTGTATTTGGCTTGAACCTCTTTCCAGCCTTGAAAATAGTCGTCGGTAATTTGCTGCGGAAACACTTTGTTGATCACGATGGCATCCACGTTGTAGTCGTAAATGTTGAGATAGGTGAAGCTGCGCTGCGCCTCTTTGATCACCATCTTCTCCAGGTTCACCACGATGCGGATGCTCGTAATCTCCCGGTCGGACAGGATCCGCCGCATTTCGTCCAGTTGGTTATAAATGTGCTCCAGCTCGGACATGACGCCGTCCGAAGGCAACGGAACGCCGAGCAACGGTTCCACGACCGGCTTCACGAGTTTTACCGCCTTGCGTTTGATCGGGAACAGCTTCTCCATCCACCAGCGCAGCAGTTCGGGAAAGCTGAGCAAAGCGAGTGTTTCGCCGGTAGGGGCGCAATCGATGATGATGACGTCAAACGTCTTATCTTTGTAATATTGCAAAATTCGCAGCAGGCTGAGCAGGTCCTCCATCCCGGGGAACACGGTCAGCTCCTCGGTCGTGATATCCTTGACCGTCTTGGCCGTCAGCAGGGCGGTCAGATATTTTTGCACTTTTCCCCAGCTTTTCTCCACCTCGTGAATCGTATCGATTTCCTGCGCCCACAGGTTTTCGCGAATTTGCACCGGTTCGTTCGACAGTTTGACGTCGAGGGAGTCCCCGAGGCTATGAGCCGGGTCGGTGCTGACTACCAGCGTCTTCCGGCCTCTTTGCGCACTGCTTAATGCCGTCGCCGCAGCGACGCTGGTTTTTCCGACTCCGCCTTTTCCGGTATATAACAGGATTCTCATGAATACATGCCTCCATTTCATTTCGTTTTACGAATATTTCGTATATCGAAATATCGTTTAAAAGAAAAACCTGTTCGTTCAAACAGGCAGTAGTTATTCGATTTCGATTTTGGTGAGGGATCCGGCCGTTTGGCCTTCATTATCCATGGCCGACTCGGAAGCCTTTTTGCCCAGGTTATCCAGCACCTTCAAGAAGATATGGACCAGAAGCCGTTGCTCCTCCTCGCTTAGTCCCTGCACGATCAGATCGGTAAACCGCCGGAGCGTCCCCTTCAACTCCTCGGATAGCGACGTCCCTTTGCCGGTCAGCCGAATCGTCACGATTCGCCGGTCGGATTCGCTTTTCACCCGAACGATATAGCCGTTCTTCACCAGTCGTTCGATCACGCCCGTTGCGGTGCTCATCGGCACGTTCATCGAGGACGCCAGCTGGCTCATCGTAATGTCGCCGTGTTTCTCCACGAGCAGCAGGGCGAAGAGTTCCGCTTTGGAAAACTGCATATCGAGCGCAAGCCATTCCTCCGGATAAAAGATCTTCTTGAAATTATCCAGCACCAAGTCAAACAAGCTGTCAGCCAAAAGTTGATACCCTCCTCGAATATTTCGCGCGCCGAAATATTATGCCTTTATCATAACTTCGCGGGATTGCATTGTCAATAACGTCGGCCGCTCCCCAAAAAATTCGGAATTGGGAGAGCGAACGCCGATAAACGTCACTGCCAGCCGGCCCTGCCGATGTTATTCTCTTCTCAATTTAACCGGCTTTGGGGAGGGGTGTTATGGCAATGGAACCGGAAGTCGTTACCTATACGCTGCAGGCGAACGGTCCGGGAACGGAAGCCTACTACCGCGACGTCTCGCGGTTTGCGGACGAAGTTCTTGAAAAGGCCGGCGCGGAGTCCGGCATTCCCGGGTTTGCCCGGTACGCCGAGCAGCGGGGGATGGAGCCCGTGGACGATCGAATCTGCGTGCTTGAATTCCTGATGATCGGCGTGTTCTGGAGAAGCTACGGAAACCGCCAGGCCCCTTTTCCCCTGTCGGCGGCCGGTCCGTTGCTGCCCCGGTTATATGCCTGGAAAAGCAAAGGTCCCCGCGCCAAACTGGCCGTCGACTTCCTGAAAGGCTGCTTGAACATGGCGCAGCTCGGGAAAAGACGGGGAGCGGAGCCTCGCGTTCATGTCCGCGGCTTCGGCAAGCTGGTCCGCTGGCTGCAGGCCACCGGCGAATTCGGGCCGGAGAGCCGCAGGTTGGCCGTATGGCTGGCGTTTCTGCGAACCCGGCCCGAGTCCGAGAGCCGGAGCCTGCTGCTGCGGGCCATTCGCTTCGCCGGCTGGTTCGAGCAGAGAAGCCAATGCGTGCTCGGGAGCTACACACCGCGGGTTGATGCTTACATTGAAACCTGGCGAGACGCTTTGCGATGGAAGGAAAACCTGATGTTCTGCACGCGCGGAAGGGTGGAATACCATATGAACATGGTCGGTGCGGAACTGATGAATCGGGCTTTCCGCAAACGTTTTTTGCACACGAAGGAAAAAAAGGTCCTGCTTCCCATCTGCATGAGGTTAAAAGGCGAGGCTTCGTGCAGGGCCGTCCGGACGGATGACGGATGGGTCTGCCAAGGCTGCGCAAAGGACTGCCAGGTCAACCGCATCGCGGCCTTGGGGCGCGAGTCCGGATTCTCCGCGCTGCTGATCCCCCACGCTTCGACCGCATTCGATCGCCGCAACGCCGCAGCCGCAGCGGGTGAAGTCGGCATCATCGGCGTGGCCTGCGTGCTGAACCTGATCTCCGGCGGCTACCGGGCGAAGGAGCTCGGCTTCGAGCCCCAATGCGTGCTCCTGAATTATGCCGGCTGCCTCAAGCATTGGCATCCCGAAGGAATCGTTACATCGATCGAGTTTGACCGGTTGAAGCGATTGCTGCAGGCTTCTCCGTAACCCGCCTACCCGAATTTCATGCGGCATTTCCTCCCGGCCGCCTTGCCAAACTCAGCCGTTTGACAAGGCGGCCGGTTTCCTTTAATATCTGATTAAACAATCATAAAATTAGATACTTATTTAATTAGTTATCCGTGAGGTGATTCAACGATGTTGGAGGAGCAACAAACGAAAATGAAGGAAAAGGTGCTGCGAAACTTTTTTGCGGAGGACGGGAGGTTAAAGTATTTGCCGGCCCAGCTCAAGAAGAAGCTGATCGTCCTGGAGCATCTGGCCTCGGGTCTGGAATCCGGCCGGAGCTATGCGGAATCCGAAATCAACGCCTATCTGAAGCGGTTTGACGAGGATTACGCCACGATCCGCCGGGAATTTATCATCTACGGGTTCATGAGCCGGGAGAACGAGATCTATTGGCTGAACCCGCCGCAGGAACGGACGAAATGGGACTTGCTGAAATAGGGGCGGGCTGCGACGTTTTTTTCCCGAAAGAATGGGAATAAAAAATAGGGTACACCTATACTAAGGGGGACTCCCTGATGAAGTTGACGCCGGAACAGCGCATCCAGCTGCATGAATTCAACAATTTGACCAAAACGTTAAGCTTCAATATGTACGACATTTGCTATACCCGGTCCAAAGAGGAACGCGAAGCTTATATCGCTTACATCGACGACCAGTATAATTCCGACCGCCTGACGAAAATTCTCAGTACCGTCTCCGAAATTATCGGCGCTCATATTTTGAATATCGCCAACCAGGATTACGTTCCCCAGGGAGCCAGCGTGACCATGCTTATCTCTGAGGGCCCCGTTGTGGAGGTGCCGACCGAATCGTTCGACGAATCGCCGGGGCCGCTTCCCGATTCCGTCGTGATGCAGCTCGACAAAAGCCATATCACCGTGCACACGTATCCCGAATACGATCCGCATGAAAGCATCAGCACGTTCCGGGCCGATATCGACGTATCCACCTGCGGGGAAATTTCGCCGCTCAAGGCGCTGAATTACCTGATCCATTCCTTCGAGGCGGACATCATGACGATCGATTACCGCGTTCGCGGGTTCACCCGGGACATCAACGGTCATAAGCTGTTCATCGACCACGATATCAGTTCGATCCAGAACTACATCCCCGACGAAGTGATCGAACAGTATCAGATGATCGACGTCAATGTGTATCAGGAGCATATTTTTCATACGAAATGCAAGCTGAAGCAATTCGATCTCAACAACTATTTGTTCGGATACACGAAAGATGCGCTGACCCCCGTGGAGCAAAAGGATATTACGGCGATGCTGGTCACGGAAATGGACGAGATTTTCTACGGTAAAAATATCGCCTCCGGGTCGCTGGAAGACGCGGAGTAACGTAACAGCCTTTGGCCGGGAACGGCCGAGGGCTGTTGTTATTGACACCGGAGGCGGGTTGCCGCATTCATATTGCATTTCGTACAACAAATTTGCCAAGCTAAGCCCTGGCAGCGCGAGAATGTTGTACGTTGTTGTACAACATTCTCAAGCACTACCTTAAGTTTACGTAGAAAATGTTGCATCAAATACAACATTTTCGAGTTCCCCGCTACGTTAGGCCACGATGACAGCTATCTAAGCATTGCCAAAGGCGTTCAATAAGCCAGCCCCGGTGCACTTATGCGAGAAGCCGGCTTTGCTGATCCATGCCGACCGTCGGCTCATCCAGGATCAGCGCCTTAGGCTGTCGGCCAGAACCCGGGAGGTGCAGATGCGCTGCTTCTGCCCCTCCCCCGACAAATCGCCGATTTTGCGATACCGGTATTCCCACATGCCAACCTGCTTCAGGCTGTTTTCCACCCGTTGCCGTGCTCCTCGCCAAACCGTATTTACCCGCATATCCGATACCTGCTTCTTTACAGGTTGAACTGATGATTCGTATGGAGGCGGGCTTCTTCAGCTCACTCCGTCTTTGCCGGCTCCTCCGCCGGAATCCACGGCAGCGGGTTAGGGAATGAAGCCCAGTCCATCGCCATTTCTTCTTCGTTCAATAAGCAGGCATCCAGCTTGCGCTCGATTTCGGCGCGGTCCATCCCGATCCCGATGAACACCAGCTCGTTGATCCGGTCGCCCCAGGTATCGTGCCATTTGCGCCGCAGTTCCGGCTCTCCCGCGAAAATCTCCTCCCGCTGCGCATCCGGCAACGACGCCAGCCAATAGCCCGCCGGGCCGAACTGGATCGACGGTCCCGCCTGGCTCAAGCTAGCCGCCACGTCGGCATCCGCCGCAATCCAGGCCAGCCCTTTGGCCCGCACGATCTCCTCCGGCCAGTCGCTCATAAACCCGGCCAAACGCTCCGGGTGAAACGGCCTAATCCTCCGGTATACGAACGAGCCGATGCCGTATTCCTCCGTCTCCGGCGTATGGGACTCCTGTTCCAGCTCCTTGATCCAGCCGGCCGACAGGCTGGCTTTTTCGAAGTCGAACAGTCCGGTATTGAGGATCTCCTCCGGTTCCACGCGGCCGCCGGTGGTCCGGATGAATTTGGCCGTCGGCTGCAGCTTGCGCAAGACGCCCTCCAGCTCGTTCAGCTCCTCATCATCGACCAAATCGCATTTATTCAGAACCAGCACGTCGCAGGTTTCGATTTGATCGATCAGCAGATCGACGACGTCGCGCGTATCCCCTTCTCCCGACTGCTGCCCGCGTTCCAGCAGCGTTTCGCCGGAGGAGAAGTCATGCCAGAAACGATAGGCATCCACGACCGTAACCAGGCAATCCAGCTTGGCCACCGCCGTTAAATCGATCCCCGTCTCCTCGTCCGCGTAAGTAAACGTTTGGGCGATCGGCACCGGTTCGCTGATGCCGGTCGATTCAATCAATATGTAATCAAATCGCCCCTCCGCCGCCAGCTTTTGCACTTCCTTGAGCAAATCGTCGCGCAGCGTGCAGCAGATGCAGCCGTTAGACAGCTCTACCAGCCTCTCCTCCGTCCGCGACAGGTTTCCCCCGGCGTTCACTAGATCCGCATCAATGTTGATTTCGCTCATGTCATTGACGATAACCGCCACCTTCATCCCTTTGCGGTTGCTCAAAATATGGTTTAACAGCGTCGTTTTGCCCGATCCCAAATAACCGCAAAGCACCGTAACCGGGATAGGCCGCACCTGGTTGCCATTCACTTTTCGATGATCCCCTTTCTTAAGAGCGGAGCGCCTCCAATGCAGCATCGCTCGATTATTCGTAAACATTACGATTAAAAGTTCATACTATATCCTCTCCCGCCCGGCTTTGTCAACCGGGAAAATCATAATCGCCGGAATCTATCGAAACGGTTCTGAATCGCTTTGGAAAATAATAGGTATGATTATGATTTAGCCAAGCTGTCGGTCTCTTGCCGGCTTGCCGGTCGGCCGGCCCGCAATTCGCCGTCCATCCGTCTACCATGAAGTCAACATTTTCATTCATTCGCCTGAAGGAGATTCCCATGAACAAAATGGCCATCACCCGCCTGCTCCCGATCCTGGTGCCCGCCGCTTTTGCGCTGGCCTGCCTGACGGTCCTGTATCCGTCCCTGATCCGTCAGGTGCCGTTAGACGAGGTTCAGACCTTCAAAACGAGCTTCATCGGCATTTTGCTGGAGGCGCTGCCCTTCGTCCTGATCGGAGCCCTGCTCTCCTCGCTGCTGCACCTGTTCGTGTCCGAAGAAACGCTGCGCCGCTGGATGCCGAAACACCCCGTTCCCGGCATTCTCTTTGCCTGCCTGCTCGGCCTGATTTTCCCGGTGTGCGAATGCGGTATGATTCCGCTCATTCGCCGGATGATCCAGAAAGGCATGCCCGTTTATATCGCCGTCGTGTTTATTTTGTCGGGACCGATTCTGAACCCGGTCGTATTCAGCGCGACCTACATGGCTTTCCGCATGTATCCCGAAATGGTGTACGCCCGGATGGGACTGGCTTTTGCGGTTTCCGCCGCGATCGGTGCGATCGTGTATCTTGCCTGGAAGGACGACCCGCTGAAGCACTCCTTTGCCCGGGGCGTAAATGAAGATGGACCGCTGCATCCCCCGGCGCATGGCGGCAGCAAGCTGGTTGCCGTATTTGTGCATGCCGCCGACGAAGTGTTCGAGATGGGCAAATACTTGCTGGCCGGCTGCATCCTGACCGCCGGGATCCAATCCTTCGTGGCCAAGGAGAATCTCGCGGAAATCGGCGGCGGCTCCGTCAGCGCCTATCTGTTTATGATGGGCTTCGCTTTCGTGCTGTCGCTTTGCTCCACGTCCGACGCCTTTGTCGCTTCCACCTTTTTGCAGACGTTCTCCGGCGGCTCGCTGCTCGCTTTTCTCGTATTCGGGCCGATGCTGGATTTCAAAAACGCGCTGATGCTGCTGGCCGTCTTCCGCGCCAAATTCGTCCTGTTCCTCGCCTTTCTCATTAGCACGATCGTATTTACGGGCGCCGTGCTGGTAGACATGTTAGGGTTATAAGTGAAACCCAATAATCATTTCGATCCAAGGAGGTGTCCGGCCGTATGAATCATCCCCGCGTCATTCGGGCGCACTATTTCGTCAGGTCGCTGGTTCTGCTTGGATTTGCCTTGTTCATCGCCCATCTGACGAGCTCCGGATCTCTTCATTATTATATTGCTCCGCGCATGGAGCCCTTGGTCCGGTACAGCCCTATTCCGCTGGCCGTCATGGCGATTTGCCTGGCATACCAGGCCCTGTTCCAAAGCTCGACCGCCCTTTGCGATTGCGAACGCCCGCTGTCCGTATCGAGCTGGAAAAACGGCGTCGTATACGGCCTGTTCCTGTTCCCCCTGCTGCTGGGCACGCTGCTCCCCGATCAGGCGATGGGCAGCAGCGCCGCCGCCAAGAAAGGCATGAGCCTCTCCTCCCCCCTGCTCGCAGCGGAGCAGCTGGAGGAGATATTCAAGGCCCCCGATCCGTACAACGCCGAATTCGCCGAGCTGGCAAAGCGTCTTTACCCGGAGGAAATCATCGAGGTAAGACCGGAGATATTCTCGGAAACGATCGGGGCGATCGAGCTGTTCCAGGACCGGTTCCGCGGCAAAAAAGTCAAGCTGAGCGGGTTCGTGTATCAAGAACCCGGGGCTGCTGCCGATGCGCACGAGTTTATTCTGGGCCGTTTCCTCGTTCTATGCTGTACGGCGGATTCCGCGCCGTTCGGTATCGTGATCACGTCGGGTCAGCCGCTGGGACGGCTCGCCAAGGACGCCTGGCTGGAGGTGGAAGGAACGATCGAACCGCAAACCCGCGAAGGGAAGCAGATCATTACGGTGAAGGCCGAGAACATCCGGGAAATAGCTCGTCCGGATACGCCGTATGTCTACCCTAGCGGGGATTCCGTCGAGGCATGGGACAATTCGTCCGGAAGGTAACGGGGGAAAAGGTCCGGGCGGGGCTAACGGAACGCAACTGGGCGGAGAGCCTGCCGAACGATCAGCGGACGAACGCGTCGATGCCGTCCTCCGCAGGCGTTGCGGCACCCGTCCTAACGATCTCCACATACACCCGGTTCGGTACGCAAATGATCGTTTCGCTCGGCCGAGAGATGAACCCCATCTGCATGGAGATCTTTTTCGGGCAATCGGCGTAAACCATTTGAATGCCCTGATCGAACACTTTCAGTGTGTTGTGGCCGTACCCCGTCCGAATATCGATCGTTTGCTCTCCACTGTCCAGGGGCACGCTCTGGTACAGCTCGCCGTCCACCTTGATTTCGGCGCGAAGCGTCGCGGGATCGAACGTCTGACGGTTTTCCGTGAAATGGCGAAAGATGAGCCACGCCGAACCGACCAGCACTAATATCGCAATCAGCAGCACATCGCCGCGTTTGAGCTTTAACATTCGTCTCTCCTTCTATTTCTAGCGAATTAAACGTAACTGTTACGAATAAACATATCTTAAGAACTTCCCTTTCCTTTGTCAATGACCTTTCCGAAAGGAGCTTGCCGGATGAACCCTATAGTAAAAATACCGGTGGTGATCCTCAGCGGTTTTTTGGGCAGCGGCAAAACGACCCTGCTGTTGAAGCTGCTGGAAGAAACCGCCTTGCGCGGGCTGAAGCCGGGCGTATTGATGAATGAACTCGGCCGGCTCGACATCGACGGCGAGTTGATCTCGCGCTCCTCCTCCATCCGTTTTCCGATGGAAAAGCTGCTGGACGGCTGCATCTGCTGCACCAAAAAAGACGAAATCCAGGAAGCCCTCGGCAACCTGCTGCGACAACGGCCCGATTTGCTGCTGCTCGAGCTGACCGGCGTTGCCAATCCGGAGGAAATCGCCGAGCAGTTGGCCGAGCCGGAGTTGATCTCCCGGGTTTACCTCTACCGCGTCATCACCCTGGTGGATGCCGAGCATGCGCTGGAATACAACAGCATTTTCGCTTCCGACAAACAGCTCGTCCGGACGTTGCGCTGCCAGTTGACCACGGCCGACGACCTGATCATCAATAAAACCGATCTTGTCCCTCCCGCCCACAGCGGGAAAGTGACGGAGATGATCCGCAAATACAATTCCGAGGGAAGAATTCATTATGCCGTCAACGCCAATATACCGCTCTCGCCTTTGTTTGCGGCCGTTCAACCGGCGGCGCGGCCCTTACCCGTCCCCGCATCGCCTGCGAGCCCGTTGTCTGCCAAGGGGAATCGTTCCCCGTTCCGGGTTATCCCGACGCATCGCCACGGGCCGGACAACCCGGCCGACTCCGGCGTGGCCCCTACCTCGTTCAGCCGGATCAACACGATCAGCTTGCCGATCACGGAGCCCCTCCGCCTGCCGGCCGCCAAACTGGAGCGCTTCATCAAGAAATGGGGCTCCGGGCTGCTTCGCGCCAAGGGATACGTCCGTTTCGCCCGTCCGGAGCCGGCGTATCTCGTGCAATACGCCGGCAAACGCTTCAACTGGGAGCCGACGGCCTACAGCGGCCCGTATTATCTCGTGCTCATCGGCTACGGCCTGCCGGAGCGGGCAATCGCCGAGGAGTGGGCCTTGCTCGTATGACCGATGTCGCATCAACCCCTAATCTTTTCCAAGTATAATGATCATGATAGGTCAAATTCGGTTATGAATCGGAGGGGCAGATCATGAGCACACTCATTGTTTATGCAGGAAAGTACGGTTGTACGGAAAAATGCGTTCAAACCTTGGCCGCGCAGATCAAAGACCCGGTGGAAATCGTCAATTTGCGCCGGGATGCCGTTCCCGACCTGAGCGCGTTCGATAGCGTGATCGTCGGCGGCTCCATCTACTTCGGCCAGTTCCAGAAAGCTTGCCAGCAATTTTGCCGCGACCGCCTTAGCGAATTAAAGTTAAAAAAGCTCGGATTGTTCATTTGCTGCGGCAACTTCGAGAATACCGAGCAATTCCTGGCTGCCGCTTTTCCGGCGGAGCTGCTGGAGCATGCCGCCGCCAAAGCCGGGTTCGGCGGAGAGCTTAGCATGGACCAAATGAGCCCGCTCGATCGGTTCGTCACCAAAATGATAACGCGCGCATCCCTGAAAGAAGGAAAACCGCTCCCGTCGATCCGCTGGGATGCCATCGGGCAATTTTCGGAAACGATCAACCGGCAAGTGGTTTAGAGGCTGCCGGCAAACGAAAAAAACGGGCTGTTCCCAAGACCGCATGAGTGGTAAAGGGAACAGCCCGTTTGGGGCTGCACTGCTTATTTCTGGTTTTGGCTGACGATCAGGTCCACGAGAATATCCAGCTGTTTCTCCAGGTTCAGCCCGTCTACCATCCAGAACTCTTTATAGTTCAGCAGATAAACGTGGTTATTCTTCACCGCTGGAATGTTCTTCCAGACCGGTCCGTTCATGACTTCCTGCGCGCGTTCCGCTCCGCCGTCCGGCTCATATACCGTCACGAACATGTGGTCCGCCGCGTAATCGGGCAGTACCTCCAGCGAGATATCGGCCCCCGCACCCGGGAATACCTCTTTCTCGATCTTATCCTGCGGCTTCAGTCCGAACATTTCGTACAAATTGTAGCCGGCATCCCGGGTTTTCGGCCATACCCAGAAATTTTTGGCCCAGATCGAATAGGTGCCCACCGTTTCGCCCGGTCCGATGACCGTGCTCAGCTTGACCTTGGCTTCCTCGGCCTTTTGCTTGTAGCGGGCGATGAATTCTTCGGCCTGCTGCTCGCGGCCCAGCATTTCGCCAAGCGTCTTCACCTCTTCCAGCGGGTCGATGCCTTCCCAACCGGAGGTGGCCAGCGTAACGACCGGCCCGATTTTCTTCAGTTGGTCGACGATATCGGCCGGCAGGTACGTCGGAACGATGATCAGGTCGGGCTGAAGCTCCAGTACCTTCTCGACGGACACGTCGCCGACGTTCTCCACGCCCTCCAGCTCTTTCTCCAGCAGCACCGAATTTTCCAGGGCCAGCGAACCGGCGCCGATCGGCTTCACGCCCAAAGCAAGCAAATCGCCCAAATGCGTGATCGATACGATCCGCTGTGGATCGGTAGGGATGGTAATCTCTTCCCCTTTAAAATCCTTGTAAACCTTCGTTGCGGCTTGTCCTTCGGCGGTATTCTCCGTCCCGTTCCCGGCCTGCGCATTGCCTGCCGCTGAATCGTTCGCAGCTGCGTCATTTGCCGTATTCGCGGCGTTGCCGCCGTTTTGCCCGCCGCAAGCAGCGAGGACGATTGTCATTAACAGGACCGTCGCCAAGGCGAAAAAGCGGTATTTGAAAGTCTTCATTCTCTGTGTTCCCCCATTTTTCATTGATAATGATTATCATTATACATAGAGAGGGATAATTAATCAATCATGCGCGCGCAAAAAAATGCGCAAAAAAGCGGGGCCCCTCCCCGGCATCTTAGGATGCCACAGGAAAGCCCCGCTAATCAGAGACGCAAGCTTAAGCGCCGCAAGTCAATACGGCAGCATTATTTTCTCTCGATCGTGATCCAGCCATCGGCATCGGCGTATACCGTTGCTCCGAGCGACTCCGCCAGGAAACGGAGCGGTACGTAGGTCGTTCCGTTCTTATCCACGAATACCGGCCCGCTCAACTGAACGGATACGCCGCCTACTGTTGCTTGCTTGGAGCCCGCCTTCAATACGATTTGCTTCCCGGTCAGATCATCGGTGACGACAAGCTGGCCGGAGCCTTTGGTCCACTTCACGTCCGCATCCATCTCTTCGGACAAATAGCGAAGCGGCACATAGGTCGTGTTGTTTTTGGTCACTACTTCGTAATAATCGCTTTGCGTATCGAGTACCAGCTGTTTGTAGCCAAGCTGCATATCTTCTTTGAGCAATGTATACAGCGGGGTTACCGCCTCGAAATTGCGCAGCAATTGCCCTGGCGTTGGCTGACCGTCGCTCACGTCCAGGACCCCCGCGCTCGTGTCCACTTTGTCCGCGGCAACCGCTCCGCCGATATTCCACATTTCGCTTTCGCTATGCATTTTTACCGCCGAAATCGGAAGATCCTCGGACGCCGGCAAGGCAACATTCAGATCCATCGTTTGCTTGCGGATGTTCAATTTGCCATCGAAATAGAGGTCCAGCTTTAGCACGGTTTCCTTACCGAACACCGTAGCCAGCTCCGGCGTATCGGCCAGCAGGGAAGCCACCTCTTGATCGTAAGCGCCGAGCACCTCGTCGAGGCCGCTCTTCAGCTCGGCGTAAAGCTCATCCACGGCCTGCTGCTTCGATTCCTGCAGCAATTCGGGCGTGAGTTCCGCGTCATCCTCTACATCCTCCATAGCATTGAAGTAAGGGGACAGCAGGTCATAATAACCGCCGATCAAATCTTTAAGCCCTTGCTCATCCTTCGCCGCGCTCGCAAGGAACGGCTTGATCAGCCCGAACAGCTCGTCGCCGCGGATTTCCGCATGCAGGTTCGTCAGGCTAAGCGATTCGCCGCTCACCTTCTCCTGGGTCTGCTTTACGGTAAGCACCGACGGGTTCGGGAAATGCTTGAGGATGAATTCCGCGGCCTTGACCGTCAGATCCTGGGCCCCCTGCTCCAAACCGGTCACATCGGGAATGCCCGGAATCGGCGGTTGTTGGGATATGTACAGCGGCTGTTTCGCGCCTTCCACCTGCAGTGCGATGCCCTGTTCATCCATGGACATCAGGAAAGGCAGCTTATCGCCTTGAAACCCGACCGAGCCTTTTACGGAGATGTTTTTGCTGTCTTGCACTTTCGCGCTGTCGATGTTGAACGATAACGAATTGATCAGTTCGATCGCGCTTTTGTCCTCCTCGGACAGATTCCCCGCCGCCGGAACAACTTCGACGGTGACGGTTTGCTTCGATTCGCTGGAGGCCGGCTTCATACTGCCGGCAAGCGCCTTGCCGACGTCGAAGCCGCCGACCGCCTGACATCCGGTGAGCGCCACCAGAAGCAGGACCATAGGTATTGCTAACCATTTGATTTTTCGCATAAATACCCTCCTTTGAGTTAATCTATTCCATTATCGGTTAGATCACATATTTTGTGAACTATAAGAAGCTTGATTTTCGACAAAAACCACCACTTTTTTCTTCTCCCGCCCTCTTTCTATATGATAAAAATATGCTATAATGAAATTTGTGCCTGATGTCCTTGCGACGAGGCTACTCAATTGAAGAAGATCCATGCCCATTCCCGGAGAAGGCCGGAATAAGCATGGGAGAGGTTCGCGAACTCCCTCTATAAAAAACTACAAACGCCCTGCCTTATAGGAGGGGGGTTCTTTTGCCGTTCGTACGTCCTGTGCGCCAAATGCATGGAGGTTACGCGAAGGCCGGGAACATCCGCCGTCCAGAGGGGCTTGTTTTTTTATGACCAGTTCAAGAACTCTCTTTCTTCTAAGCATGAGCCGGAAAACGCCAGTTTCCCGCTTGACAATCCAAGAAGACGGAGGGTTTTTTTATGCTCAAAAACGAAAAAGCGGTCGTCGTGTTCAGCGGCGGCCAAGACAGCACTACCTGCCTGTTCTGGGCCATGGAACGGTTCGGCGAGGTCGAAGCGGTGACGTTCGATTACGGCCAGCGCCACCGGCTGGAGATCGAATGCGCCCGTTCGATCACGCAAGAGCTGGGCATCAAACACACCGTGCTCGATATGAGCCTGCTCGGCCAATTGACGCAAAACGCCTTGACCCGCAGCGACATTGCCATCGAACAACAGGAAGGCGAGCTGCCCAGCACGTTCGTCGACGGGCGCAACCACCTGTTCCTCAGCTTTGCGGCCGTGCTGGCCAAAGGCGTCTCCGCCAAGCATATCGTCACCGGCGTATGCGAAACCGACTTCAGCGGGTATCCCGATTGCCGGGACGTGTTCGTCAAATCGCTGAACGTCACGCTGAATTTGGCCATGGATTACGAGTTCGTGATCCATACCCCGCTGATGTGGATCGACAAGGCGGAAACGTGGAAGCTGGCCGACAAACTCGGAGCTTTTGATTTTGTCCGGGAACGCACGCTCACCTGCTACAACGGGATCATCGGCGACGGCTGCGGCGAATGTCCGGCCTGCAAGCTGAGAAAAGCCGGATTGGATAAATACCTGGCGGAACGTCGGGAGGCGGAAACCCAATGAACCGGACCCCAGGGGAATTTCGGATCGTCGAATCGCTGCAGAAGCTGGGCACGGACATTCGCGAAGACCAGCTGCGTTACCATCGACGCCGGGTGTTGGTCAGCAAGGAATTTACTTTTGACGCCGCCCATCACCTTCATGCTTATGAGGGCAAATGCAAAAACTTGCACGGCCATACGTACAAAGTCGTGTTCGGGGTCAGCGGGCGGCCGGACGAAACCGGCATGACCGTCGATTTCGGCACGATCAAGGATATCTGGAAACAGGAAATCGAAGGTTACCTCGACCACCGTTATCTGAACGAAACGCTGCCGCCGATGAACACGACCGCGGAGAATATGGTCGTCTGGCTGTTCGAGAAGATGGAGGCCGCGCTGCAATCCGAGGCTTACCGCCATGCCGAGCTGGAAGGACGGACCGAATTCGTTCGCCTCTACGAAACGCCGACCAGCTATGCCGAAGCGAGACGGGAGTGGATGATCGATGAGTAGTATGGCGAAACAGGAAGTCCTCCGGCAGGAAGCGCCTGCCCGCGAAACCCGCGAGTTGCCGATCCCCGTATTGGAGATCTTCGGGCCGACCGTTCAAGGCGAAGGCATGGTCATCGGGCAAAAAACGATGTTCGTCCGCACCGCCGGCTGCGATTACCGCTGCGCCTGGTGCGACTCCGCCTTCACGTGGGACGGCAGCGCCAAGGATGCGATCCGTCGGTTGACGCCGGCGGAGATCCTCGGCGAGCTGCGGGCCGTCGGCGGAGACCGCTTCGCCCACGTCACCCTCTCCGGCGGCAATCCTGCCCTCCTGCCGCAGCTGGCCGGCCTGGTGGAGCTGCTGCAGGCCGAGGGCATTGCCGTCGCCGTAGAAACCCAAGGCTCGCGCTGGCAGGATTGGCTGGCCGCCGTCGAGCAGGTCACGCTGTCGCCGAAACCGCCCAGCTCGGGCATGGAGACCGACTGGGACGTACTGGACGACATCGTCGGCAAGCTGGCCGTCCGGCCCTACCCGCTCGCCGTTAGCCTTAAGGTCGTCGTGTTCGACGATGCCGATCTCGCTTACGCCAAACGGGTGCATACCCGCTATCCCGAGATAGCGATGTACCTCCAGGTGGGCAACCCGGACGTTAAGCGAATGGACATTGAGGAACATGCCTCGGACCTGCTGCGCCGATATGAAACGCTGATCGATAAAGTGATCGCCACGCCGGAACTGAACAACGTCCGCGTGCTGCCGCAGCTGCACGCCCTCGTCTGGGGCAACAAACGAGGCGTATAAAGGTAGTTCACAAAGTCATCTTTCGATCACGATGCAGAATTCATGGAGCTTAATCGGCGTCGAATCTTGAATTCGGCCGGGCCTTCCGTT
>NZ_JBNYYG010000026.1:0-73663 GCF_050565405.1 Paenibacillus macerans
CCATCCCGAACACGACCGTTAAGCCCTCCAGCGCCGATGGTACTTGGACCGAAGGGTCCTGGGAGAGTAGGACGCCGCCAAGCAATATTCCCTGATAGCTCAGTTGGTAGAGCACTCGACTGTTAATCGAGTTGTCACAGGTTCGAGTCCTGTTCGGGGAGCCATAAGGCCCGTTGGTCAAGGGGTTAAGACACCTCCCTTTCACGGAGGTAACAGGGGTTCGAATCCCCTACGGGTCACCATGGAGGCTTAGCTCAGCTGGGAGAGCATCTGCCTTACAAGCAGAGGGTCGGGGGTTCGATCCCCTCAGCCTCCACCATATAAACTTCACCCCAAAAAGTGAAGTTGAGTCTGAATAAAACCTTTTTACTGACGCGGGGTGGAGCAGCCCGGTAGCTCGTCGGGCTCATAACCCGAAGGCCGCAGGTTCAAATCCTGCCCCCGCAATTATCCCCAACTTCGGGGATCCTGCAATACTCTAGTGTGGAGCCGTGGTGTAGAGGCCTAACATGCCTGCCTGTCACGCAGGAGACCGCGGGTTCGAATCCCGTCGGCTCCGCCATTTATCTTCTTCGTTGCTTCATTGTACGAGCCATTAGCTCAGTTGGTAGAGCACCTGACTTTTAATCAGGGTGTCGAAGGTTCGAGTCCTTCATGGCTCACCAGTTTCATTTTTGTTATGCGGACGTGGCTCAGCGGTAGAGCATCGCCTTGCCAAGGCGAGGGTCGCGGGTTCGATTCCCGTCGTCCGCTCCATATTATGCGCCCTTAGCTCAGCTGGATAGAGCGTTTGACTACGAATCAAAAGGTCAGGAGTTCGAATCTCTTAGGGCGCGTTTCTTTGCCGGTGTGGCGGAATTGGCAGACGCGCGCGACTCAAAATCGTGAGGGAAACCGTGGGGGTTCGAGTCCCTTCACCGGCATCATTCTTAAGCCTAACTGTGAGATCGACATGAAAGGTCTCACCTTCAACTTTATACAGGATGACAATTTTCTCTACGCACTTTTGGAGGATCAATTTCTTTTCGGTTTCATTACCGGGGAGGAGTTGGTCCTTTTTCTGTTGTAGAATTACCATAATTTTTTCCCGCGACAGTCCCTGCATTCGATCCATCACCTGAATCTTCGCAAGCTCCCGTTTAAGCGTTTGCTTCTTATCAGCGTGCCCCTTTCCGTTTCACGATTACGGTCGGATGAGTTCCTGGATAATGATCCATACTTCCCGTGACCTGTTTCCTGCGGCTGCGTGTGCTCTCTTGGATATTACGTCCGGAAGACAAACGAAAGAATCTCGTCACATTATATGCAAATGATATTGATTATCATTATCGGTTGTGCTAATATAAATTTTGTTCAGTACTGAACAAAAAAGGATCGCAGTCTGGTGCTGTCACTGAACTTGGTCTGCTAACTACAAGAGAGGGGGATTGCGAAATTGGAGTTTCAAAATGATTTTAAAGGTCATCTTTACGAGCAGTATATAAAAATGCTGCATCTGAACGAGTTGTATACTGAACATGAAATTGACATGTTTCGGCAACAAGCCAAAGAGCACCAGATCGACATGCTTTCTAACAATATTACAAGTGTACACGTTATCGATTGCATCGGTGATTATGAACCTATAAACCATACCGGAATTGTGAAGAAAATGGATTTGTCCAAAGCAAGCATTACTAATATTTGTTCAAAGCTGCTGGAAACGGACTTTATTATGAAAAGTCAACTGAACAACAATCGGAAGGAGATTTATTTTAGCTTAACGGATAAGGGAAGACGTGTTTATCATTTGCATAAAAAGCTGCATCAAGAGAAAGAAGAAAATTTTTACCAATTTATCGAATCCTATTCTGAGACGGAGTTACAGACGATCGGAAAATTTATGAGTGATTTGCTGGCGCGTGCCGAAAAACTCTACGGAAGGGAAGTTAGGGAGAATGACGACCTTAAAGATTGAGGATTTAAGATCCAAGATTGAAGGGAAAGAGATTTTAAAAGGGCTCACATTGGAGATTCATGGCGGAGAGATTCATGCGATTATGGGGCCTAATGGGACGGGAAAAAGCACATTGGCTTCGGCCTTAATGGGCCATCCCAAATACGAAGTTACGGATGGCAAGGTGACATTGGACAATGAAGACCTTATGGAGATGGAAGTGGATGAGCGTGCCCGGGCGGGCTTGTTTCTCGCGATGCAATACCCTAGTGAAATTGCCGGCGTAACGAACTCGGACTTTCTCAGAAGTGCCATCAATGCACGGCGTGAAGAAGGTGAGGAGATCTCCTTAATCCGTTTTATCCGTGAAATGGAGAGCAAAATGAAAGGGCTGGAGATGAATCCGGAATTCGCGCATCGTTATTTGAATGAGGGATTTTCCGGCGGCGAAAAAAAGCGAAATGAAATTTTGCAAATGATGCTGCTTGAACCCAAGTTTGTGATTCTGGACGAAGTGGATTCCGGGCTTGATATTGATGCCCTGCGTATTGTGGCGAATGGTGTAAATGAGATGCGCAGCCCGGATCGAGGTTTTTTAATCATCACCCATTATCAACGCCTGTTGAATTATATCACCCCGGATTTTGTGCATGTCATGATGCAAGGTCGAATTGTCAAATCCGGCGGCCCGGAGCTTGCCCATCGTTTGGAGGCTGAAGGGTACGATTGGGTAAAAGAGGAGCTTGGGATTACGGATGAGACGGTCGCAGAAGAAGTTTAAAAGCTGAGGAGGAAAAGCAAGTGGGGACACAAGCCATAAATTTAATGAACGCGAACGCTTTACGCGCTTGGTCAAGTGCTATAGGTGAGCCTCATTGGCTGCTTGAACGTCGAATTCAGGCACTCAAGCTGGCAGGGACGCTGGAGCTGCCTAAAGTGGAGAAAACTAAACTTGAGAAATGGGATATCTACGAAACAGGAGATTACAAAGCGGAGAATCCGTGGTCATGTTTGGAAGATGCGCCGGAGGTTGTTCGAGGTTTGGTTGCTTCTCCAGTGAAAGGGGGACTGATCGTTCAGGTCAATTCGGATGTAGTGTATACGGAATTGTCCGAGAGCTTAGCCGCCCAAGGAGTTATTTTAACGAACTTGCACACTGCGGCAAAAGAGCATGAGGAATTGGTTCAACGTTATCTCTATCAGGCAGTGAAGCCGGAAGAGCATCGTTTATCAGCTGCACACAGCGCCTTATGGAGTGGTGGCGTTTTTCTATATGTCCCGGACGGTGTCGAGGTTGAAGCGCCGATTCAAACGATCTTTCTTAACGATACAAGCGGGGTGCGTTTCGCTCCTCACGTCTTAATTGTGGCCGGGAGCAACAGCAAGATCATTTATGTGGATCATTGTTTGTCGAGCGGGGATGATGTCAAGGCATTGCATAACGGTGTGGTTGAGGTCTTTGCGGGAGCGGGCTCTAAGGTGCAAGTCGCTTCGGTTCATCAGCTTGCTGTAGCAACAACGGATTTCACCGAGCGGCGGGCGGTTGTTCTTGCCGATGGGGCGGTGGAATGGATTATCGGCGAAATGAATAAGGGTTATACCGCCAGCGATACCAAGACATTGCTTCAAGGCAATGGGTCGGTATCCGACACGAAGGTGATTGCGATTGGCACGGGCATTCAAAAATCGAGCTACACAACGCAAGCCCGGCATTTTGGCAGAAGCTCGGTGAGTCAGATGATTACGCGTGCCGTCATGCTTGATGAAGCTACCGCCATTATCAACGGAATTACAAAGATTGAAAAAGGCGCAACCCATTGCGATGGTCAGCAAACCGAACGCGTGCTTATGTTAAGTCCTAAAGCGCGCGGCGATGCCAATCCGATCCTGCTGATCGATGAGGATGATGTAACCGCCGGCCATGCTGCATCCGTGGGGCAGGTCAATGCGGAACAAATCTATTATCTGATGTCGCGCGGGATATCACGGAGTGAAGCCGAATATCTTGTTATTTTCGGATTCCTCGCGCCTGTCATTTCGGAAATCCCGCTGGAGGCAGTTCGCGGTCGTCTGCAAGATTTGGTGGAGAGCAAGCTCGGCAGATCCTAGCAAATCAAATGAGTCCTGGAAAGTTAAAAGGAGTGTTACTAATGGCTAAAAAAGCGCCGGATATGGGCGAATATAAATACGGGTTTCGCGACGGGCACCAGTCTATTTTTCAATCCGGAAAAGGTCTGACTGAAGAGATTGTCCGGGAAATATCCCGAATCAAGGAAGAACCGGAATGGATGCTCGATTTTCGGCTGAAAGCTTTGAAACAATTCTACAAAATGCCGTTGCCCCAATGGGGAGCGGATTTGGCCGGGCTAAATCTGGATGACATCCAATATTACGTTCGTCCTTCTGAAAAGCAGGGAAAGACCTGGGAGGAGGTTCCTTCCGAGATCAAAGCCACCTTTGATAAGCTGGGGATTCCTGAAGCGGAGCAAAAGTTCCTGGCAGGCGTATCCGCTCAATACGAGTCGGAAGTCATCTATCACAGTATGCAGAAGGAGCTGGAGGAGCAGGGCGTTATTTTCCTTGATACGGATACGGCCTTAAAGCAATATCCTGAAGTGTTCAAGCAATATTTCGGAACGATCATCCCGCCCGCTGACAATAAATTTGCAGCGCTTAACAGTGCGGTTTGGTCGGGCGGCAGCTTTGTATACATTCCGCGGGGCGTTCAGTGTGAGGTTCCGATACAAGGGTATTTCCGTATTAATTCCGAAAATATGGGCCAATTCGAGCGGACATTAATTATTGCCGAAGAGGGAAGCTTCGTCCATTATGTTGAAGGATGTACAGCACCTATTTATAGTACCAGTTCTCTGCATAGCGGAGTTATTGAAATTATTTGCCGGAAAGATTCCCGTGTTCGTTACACGACAATTCAGAATTGGGCTCCTAATATCTACAACTTGGTAACCCAAAGGGCTGTGGCAGAGGAAAACGCCACAATGGAATGGGTGGACGGCAACATCGGCTCCAAGGTAACAATGAAGTATCCGGCTGTAATATTGAAAGGAAGAGGAGCCAAGGGGTCCATCCTTTCCATTGCCGTAGCTGGTAAAGATCAGCATCAGGATGCCGGCGCGAAATTGAATTGAGTAAACAAATTTCTAAATCAGGGACATTTGCAGCAATCTCTTGATCTCATCTACCGAAGCGACTCTTCCCATTATTTTTACTTGATCGTCAATAACTAGAGCCGGTGTTTTCATAACACCATAAGACGCGATATCTTTAAAGTCCTGAACCTTATCGAAGCTTGCCTCGATTCCGAGCTGTATCACCGCTTCACGGGCATGTTCTTCTAGTTTTTTACAGTTGGCACATCCAGAACCCAAAATCTTAATCATCATCATCATTCATCCTCCAATTGCTTTGTTTTAGTATAGCTAAACGAAAAGTTAAACGTAAATATTAAACAAATAGCCAACAACGATAATCGCTATGCCAGTAATCAAAGTGAAAACGCCAATGAGTTTGGGTTTGATGACTTTGCGAAGCAAAATTATCTCCGGCAAGGACAAGGCCGTGACCGCCATCATAAAGGCCAGTGCTGTTCCCATTCCAACGCCTTTTTGAATTAATGCTTCAGCGATCGGAATGGTACCTAGCGCATTAGAGTAGAGGGGGATTCCTGCAATAACGGCGATAACAACAGCAAACGGGTTGTTTGGTCCTGCAATTTCTCCCAATAGTTCTGAAGGAGCCCAACCATGAATAAAGGCGCCAATCCCAATTCCGATCAATAAATAGATCCAAACTCGCCGTATAATATCCTTAACGCTATCCCAAGACATCCGAACTCTCTCTTTAATCGACGGCCGATAAATTTCCATTTCTCTAGTAGCGCTTACCTGATATACGTATTCTTCCACCTGTTTTTCCATATGCAAGGCACCTATAATCATTCCTCCAATAACACCAACCAATACACCTAAAACAACATAAATCAAGCCAATTTTCCAGCCAAATGAAGCTACCAACACAGCGAAAGCAGCCTCATTAACAATCGGTGATGTAATAAGAAAGGAGAAAGTCACTCCAAGTGGAATGCCGGCTTCTACAAAACCGATAAAAATCGGTACAGAAGAACAAGAGCAAAATGGCGTTACGGTTCCAAGTAAGGAAGCCATAATATTGCCCTTTATTCCTCCAAATCGCTCCAATATTTTCTTGGTGCGTTCTGGAGGAAAATAACTGCGTAAATAAGTAATAAGGAAAATCATGATTCCAAGTAAAATCAAGATTTTTATCGTATCAAAGAAAAAGAAATGGATACTGGATCCTAATCTCGTATCCATGGAAACACCAAAGACAGATTCTACGAGCCAGCGGATCAAAAAATCTAACCAATTAAACATCATGACTCATCTCACTTTCAATCTACAATTATAGATAGGCGTCTAGATTTTGATCCGGGGCTAAAGAGAAAATGGTGTATTTTTTTTCTTTTCGGGACCGGACAACACCTCCACGTTCCAAAAATTGTAGATGATGTTTCAGTGTAGAAGAGGGAATATTTAATCCTGCAACCAGCTCACAAAGACAGCAATCATGCACTCTTAAAATGCCGATGATTTTTAGTCTGGTTTCATCGCCCAAGGCTGCAAAAAATTGAGCCCGATTGATTAATTTATCTTTATCCTTTAGTAAAGGAAGGGCATCCAGCGATTTATTGAGCGCAGCGGCCATTTCATCATCACTTCTGGGACGCCAATCTTGTTGCATTGCATGGTCCATAACGTATACCTCCATTCGCATTGTTTCTATGACTGAATTATAAAACTAATTTTTTAGTTTTGAAATGCGATATTCGCTACATATCTTGACAAAATTGAGAACATTGAAGCCTCTTTCATGAAGGGGCATTCAAGTAAAGACTTTTAGAATAACTTATATTATAATACAATTATATAAATATGTGTTTTTGAAAATTAGCGCCATCTCTGGAGGGGAACACTCATGGATACATTAGATACAATGGCCGAGACCTTTAAATTGTTGGGAGATAAATCCAGACTCACGATCCTGGGACTATTGAAAGAAAGGGAGCTTTGTGTTTGCAACATTGTGGATATCCTTCAGATGTCACAACCAAGCATAAGCCAACATTTGCGTAAAATGAAGGCAGGGGGATTGGTAAGCGAAATCAGAAGAGGGAAGTGGACCTATTACTCTTTGACGATTGAGGATAAGCCTTATGTCAAAGACGTTTTGAATCATATTCCTTCCCAAGCCGCGATGATTGATTGGCTGGACCAACAAACGGCCGCTTCGGTTTGTGATTAATTGCGGTTCAATAAAACCAGTTTATACCCGATACCTTGAACGCGTTTAATTTGTATCGTGTTTTGATGCGGCTCAAGTTTTTTGCGCAGTGAGCTGATATAAACATTTACGATTCGTGGACTACCCTTGTACTCCGTTCCCCATATGGAGTCGAGAAGAACTTTACGCGATAAGGGCAAGTCGGCTCGTTGGGAAAGAAAATGCAAGAGCTGAAATTCCTTCGGGTTTAGATCAATGATTTGTCCGCTTGATTCAACCTCATATTTATCCGGGGAAATCGTTAATTCTCCGATTTGATAATAACGTCTGGAGTAGGCAGATTGCTCCGGACGTTTATTTTTATGGGTTCTTCGGATCACGGTTTCGACTCGGGCCATAAACTCCGCCATTCCAAACGGCTTTCTTACAAACTCGTCAGCCCCACTCTCCAAAGCTTCAACGATAACCTTCTCCTGATTCTGATCCGACAAAATGATAACGGGTACTCGATTGTTCTTTTGTCTTATCGTCCGCAAAATTTGAAGCCCGCTTTTTTCGCCATTCCTGATAAGGTCGAGAATAACAAGATCGAAGGAAGCATTCAACGCATCGTTAATGCCGAGTTCTCCGTTAGGGATAACTTCAGGCACGTAATTTTTCTCGGCCAGTTTTTGCGCGATGAACTCACCAGTTATTGCTTCATCATGGATAATAAGGGCTCTATGAGTCATGGGATTCCCTCCTTTTTCATATAACGCTTCCCCCAACATCTTCATTTAGCAGTGTATTTATTCAATGTATTATGCCATAATCATATAAACATTATCTTATATGAAATTCAAGATGAATTTAGAAATATTCTAGGAAATCAAACGAAAACTATTTATTTTACATAGATATTACAAAACGAGAATATTCTTCAAACATTCAAAATATACGATCACATCGTAACATAATTATATTTGAATGGGAGAGGGTCTTGTTGTTGAAGAAAGGGTTAATGATTTTGCTGATTACTGCCACCGTGAGTATGCTTGCGGCATGCGGTCAATCCAATGATCAGGCTAATCAAGGAGCCGGTAACACGGAAACGAATGGACAAAAAAGTTCAGCGGCACCATCGAATTCTGCAGGAGAGACAAAACTGTCGGGTCAAATTGAAATCGACGGTTCCAGCACCGTGTTTCCATTAACGGAAGCTGTAGCCGAAGAATTTAGTAAAGAGCACAGCGACGTGCGGGTTCCGGTAGGGGTTTCGGGAACCGGCGGCGGTTTTAAACGATTTATTGCCGGCGAGACCGATATCAGTAATGCCTCAAGACCGATTAAAGACTCGGAAGCGGAAGCGGCTAAGGCTGCCGGAATTGAATATATCGAATTGATGGTGGCTTATGATGGTTTGTCTGTCATCGTCAATCCGCAAAATGATTGGGTAGACCAAATGACCGTGGAAGAATTGAATGCGATTTTCAAACCGGAAAGTACGGTGGTCAACTGGTCTGATGTTCGTCCGGAATGGCCAAATGAAAAGATCAATATTTTCTCCCCGGGCGCGGATTCCGGTACTTTTGATTATTTTACCGAAGCCGTAAATGGAGAGGCTCAAGCAAGCCGTAATGATGATCAGGTTTCTTTTAGTGAAGACGACAACGCCTTGGTTCAAGGTATTGCAGGAAATAAGAATGCATTGGGTTATTTCGGGTTGGCTTATTATGAAGAAAACCAAGACAAGTTGCGTTCGGTTCCTATTGTCAATGAGGATGGTACTGCTGTCGAACCTACTGTGGAGACGGTACGGGATGGATCCTACACGCCATTGAGCAGACCGCTTTTCATTTACGTCAAAACGAGCTCTTATGAACGTCCTGAGGTTAAAGAATTCGTGAATTACTTTGTTGATCATGCGGGTGAGTTAGCGACTGAGGTAGGGTATGTACCGCTTCCTGATGATAAGTTAGCTGAATCAAAAGCTAAATTGAAATAATTATTAAAGCCAATAGTCATTACGGGACGATCCCCCTTCATTTTTATGGTTATCCTTTGAAGGGGGATTTGTTTTCATCCCTATCCCAAAGGAATTTTTATAAGTGAGGAGAGTCATCCATTTGGGCGCTGAACATGAACCAAAAACCGTAAAACCAACCGTATCCTTTAGAAACGAACGAGAATCACTGATGAATTGGTTTATACCCAAGTTGCTATTCCTATTTGCATCTGTATCCGTGTTGACGACCATCGCTATTGTCTACACGCTTTTGTCCGAAACCATCCATTTTTTTCGGCTTGTATCGCCCTTAGAATTTTTCACTTCTACGAAATGGGCTCCTTTAATTGAACCTAAATCATTCGGCGTGTTGCCATTACTTAGCGGTACATTGCTGATTACGGTTATCGCCTGCCTCGTAGCCATGCCTATCGGTTTGGCGAGTGCGATCTATCTCAGCGAATACGCCCCAAGCAAAGTTCGAAAGGTCGTCAAACCCATTTTGGAAGTTCTGGCGGGGGTACCGACCATTGTTTATGGATACTTTGCGCTTAGCTTTGTTACACCCATGATTCAGTGGGTGTTTCGTGAAACCATTGGTCAGGATGTCCCTGTTTTCAACGCATTAAGTGCGGGTATCGTGGTAGGGATCATGATCATTCCCATGATTGCTTCGCTTAGCGAAGATGCTATGTTGGCTGTTCCGCGTTCACTTAGGGATGGAGCCTACGCTCTAGGGTCAACAAAGCTTGAAGTCGCTCTTAGAGTTGTCGTGCCAGCTTCGTTATCCGGTATTGTGGCTTCGTTTGTATTGGCCTTCTCCAGAGCGATTGGCGAAACGATGATCGTTACGGTAGCGGCCGGATCTACCCCAACATTAACCGGAAATCCGCTGGACAGTATTCAAACCATGACGGCCTATATCGTACAGGTGAGTCTTGGAGATACGCCGCACGGATCGGTTGAGTACGGAACCATTTTTGCGGTCGGGATGACGTTATTCGCGATCACGTTCCTGCTTAATATTTTTGCCCACTATATGGCTAAACGCTTTAAGGAGGAGTATTAGTCATGTTTGAACTGGAGAATCAAAGACTTAACCGGGCTCGCCGAAAAACCGACCTTTACTTGCATTTGCTGTTCATCGTCTGCACCTCATTTGGCATTGTCTGCTTGACGGCCTTGATCGTTGACGTTGTGATCGATGGCATTCATGCCTTATCGCCGCAATTTTTCACGAATTTCCCTTCACGGCGTCCTAAGGAAGCCGGACTCTTATCCGCGCTTGTAGGAACCGCCTACATGGTTGTCATTATGGCTCCAGTCGCTCTGATTTTCGGAGTAGGGGCAGCAATTTATCTCGAAGAATATGCGCCGAAGAATCGTCTGACTAGGCTGATTCAAATCAATATCAGTACCTTGGCCGGCGTGCCTTCCATCGTTTATGGCATTCTTGGCTTGACTCTATTCGTTCGGGCCGGCGGATTTGAACCTCTGGCGATGGGGCGTAGTATTTTGTCCGGTGCGCTAACGATGGCCTTATTGGTGTTGCCTATCATCATTGTGTCTGCACAAGAAGCGATTCGCGCCGTACCAAGATCCAGAAGAGATGCTTCGTACGCCCTGGGAGCGAATAAATGGCAGACGGTGCAGAGAGCCGTGCTCCCTTCAGCAATTCCAGGTATTTTGACCGGAGTGATCTTATCTCTGTCGAGAGCGATTGGCGAGACAGCGCCGCTTGTTATGATTGGTGCGTTAACTTTCGTAGCATTTCTTCCGGATAATCCGCTGGATCAATTCACCGTCATACCGATCCAAATTTATAATTGGATCGCAAGGCCCCAAGTTGAATTCCACGAGTTGGCTGCTGCCGGTATTATGGTGCTGCTAGCTCTTCTGATTTTGATGAATTTATCAGCCGTATTAATTCGAAATAAATACCAGAATAAAAATTAACCGGGGGAAGGATTATGAGTGCCATTATAGACATCCAAAACCTTGATCTGCACTATGGGACTTATCACGCGCTAAAGGATATTAACTTGCCTATTCAGGCCAATACAATAACTGCTTTCATCGGCCCATCCGGCTGTGGCAAATCCACATTGCTTCGTACGTTAAACCGGATGAACGATATGATCCCTGATGTGAAAATAGAAGGTTCGGTCAGGATTGGAGGCGTGGATCTGTATCAAGGGGACCTTGATGCCGAAACGCTTCGCAAGAAGGTAGGGATGGTGTTCCAGCAACCGAATCCTTTTCCGAAATCCATCTACGAAAACGTAGCATATGGCCCGAAAATTCACGGAATCACCAAAAAATTAGACTTGGACGAAATCGTAGAACAAAGTCTTCGCGGAGCCGCATTGTGGGATGAGGTCAAAGATCACTTGAAACGCTCTGCCTATAGCCTGTCAGGAGGACAACAGCAACGGCTTTGTATTGCCAGGGCTCTTGCGGTAAACCCGGCCATTCTGCTCATGGACGAAGCAACGTCCGCACTGGACCCCGTTTCAACCTTGAAAATTGAAGAACTGGTCAATGAACTGAAGGAAAAGTACACGATCGTGATGGTGACTCACAATATGCATCAGGCTGCCAGAGTCTCTGATCAAACGGTGTTCTTTCTGAACGGTGAAGTGGTTGAATATAATGAAACGGAACGATTGTTTACAAGCCCCAAAAAGCAGAGGACGGAGGAGTACATCTCGGGAAGGTTCGGCTGATGCCTGGATTATCATTATAGGGGAGAGATCAAGCCATGACGAGGCGCAAAGAGTTGGATCAAGGACTTGCGGAGCTTCAAAACTTGCTGGTGAAAATGGGGGAACGAACGGAAATTTTTGTTTACCGCTACATTGAAAGGATTGCCGATCATGCAACCAATATAGGCGAGAATGTAGTTTTTCTGGTAAACGGCCAACGTCCCGAACTGAATCCTTAACGATGAATTACCCCATTCTTTTAATTGATGAGGATCTCACCGTTGGAAGGCTCCTTAGATATAGTTTGACGAGGCAAGGGAACACCGTAGAGTGGTGCCAAAATATAAAGGAAGCCCCCCGGGCGGCTTTATCCATTTCCTTCGAAATCGTGATTTTCAATGTCGGCGGTCCGCTTCATAACGGGTTGGGGACATTGGCGAAGCTGAGCAAGATAGGGGATTTCCCTGTCATCCTTCTTAGTGATTGGAGCCAGGAAGAGGAAGTTGTTCGTGCTCTTTCGATGGGAGCGGAGGATGTGATTTTTAAACCTTTTGGCTACTCCGAACTGATGGCTCGGATCAATGCTATTATGCGGCGGGTAATGGAGAATGAACTTTATCCTCTTTCCACCGTTCAAGAAGATGAGGTGTTTCGTCTTGGCGTCATCGAGGTTTACCCTAAACGATGGGAAATCACCTATTTGGATCATCGAATCGCCTTCCGTAAGGATGAATTTTCGCTGCTTTTTCATCTGTTAAAAGAACCGGGGACGGTATTTTCCACCCAGCAATTGCAGGAAGCTGTTTTTGGAACTTACGTTTACAAAACAAATCGGATCATCTTTCTGGTTTCGGCCATTCGCAAGAAGCTGCAAGTTGCGGTTCCGTTCATTGAAATCCAAACGATTCCTTCCGTCGGTTATAAGTTGACCATAAAGTAGATTGCTGCAGACAATATAATTAAGTAATGATATTATTATTTCATAATGCATGTGTTTGAAGGGAATCCAAGAGGAGGGGAATCATGGACACTTACCAAGAAGCATCCGACGTTTACAAATTGTTGAGTGATCGAAATCGGTTAATGATCTTGGCTCTTTTGAAAGAAAAAGATCTTTGCGTTTGTGAAATGGTTGAGCTGTTACAGATGTCCCAGCCTAACGTGAGTCAGCACATGCGCAAATTAAAGGCTGGGGGGCTTGTTTCCGAGACCAAAAAAGGACAATGGGTTTTTTATTCGCTGCGCCTTGATAATCAACCTTCTGTTGCTTATGCATTAAAGCAATTACCAAGCGTGCAGAATAAAGTCGGGAAATTAGAAGGAAAAGGGCGCCGTGGACCTTGCGAATAGTCATAAACATATTATTATTTACTTATATAACGATATAAGTGTATAATAATTTCGATAAAGTTTTCTTAAGGCAGAAATAAAGGAGAGGAACTCGAAATGAGTCAAGGCGCAACAAAAAGATTGTCCTTTCTCGACCGTTATTTGACCTTTTGGATTTTTGGGGCGATGGGAGTTGGACTGATCCTCGGAACGTTGATTCCTAATTTTGCGGACATATTGTCGCGGATGCAAGTGGGAACCACCTCGATTCCGATTGCGGTCGGCCTGATCGTTATGATGTACCCGCCGCTGGCCAAAGTCAAATACGAGAAGTTGGGACGGGTCTTCAAGGACTGGAAGGTATTACTGCTCTCATTGGTGCAAAACTGGATTATCGGCCCGATCTTAATGTTCTTCCTGGCGATCCTGTTTCTGAGCGATTTGCCGGAGTACATGATTGGGCTCATTATGATCGGCTTGGCCAGATGTATCGCCATGGTACTGGTCTGGAGTGATTTGGCTAAGGGAGATCCGGAGTACACTGCAGGGTTAGTCGCTTTCAACTCCATCTTTCAAATTCTGTTCTACTCGGTATTTAGCTATGTGTTTATCACGGTCTTACCCGGCTGGTTTGGGGTCCAAGGCGCTGAAGTGAATATTTCCATGGGGCAAATTGCCGAGAGTGTACTGATTTATTTAGGAATTCCCTTTCTGGCTGGATTATTGACGCGCATGATTGGGATCCGATTAAAGGGTTCGGAATGGTACGAAAAAGTACTAATTCCCAAAATCAGTCCGCTTGCTCTGATCGCTTTATTGTTCACGATTATTCTCATGTTCTCATTAAAAGCCGATCTGATCGTAACGCTGCCTCTGGATGTTGTACGCATTGCGATTCCGATGATCATCTATTTTGTGGTGATGTTCATAGTGTCCTTCTTCTTTTCCAAAAAATCAGGGACATCCTATCCCGTTGCCACGTCCCTGTCGTTTACGGCAGCCAGTAACAATTTCGAACTTGCCATTGCGGTGGCGATCGGCGTATTCGGCCTTGATTCAGGAGTAGCCTTTGCGGCCGTTATTGGACCGCTGGTGGAAGTGCCGGTGTTGATCGCATTAGTGAATGTAGCTTTACGCTTCAAACGCAAGTATTTTGATGCTGAACTAACCCAACCATAAAGGAGAATGAATCATGGAAAAGAAAACGATCTATTTCTTGTGCACAGGGAACTCTTGCCGCAGTCAAATGGCTGAAGGATGGGCCAAAACATATCTGGGCGATCAATGGAACGTATTCAGTGCAGGCATTGAAGCGCATGGACTGAACCCTAATGCGGTTAAAGCGATGCAGGAGGTTGGCATCGATATCTCCGGACAAACGTCGGATATCATCGACATGAACTTGCTCAACAACGCCGATATGGTCGTCACTTTGTGCGGCGACGCTGCAGATCGCTGCCCGATGACCCCTCCGCACGTAAAACGCGAGCATTGGGGATTTGATGACCCGGCTAGAGCGCAAGGCACGAACGAAGAGAAATGGGCCGTGTTCCAAAGCGTACGCGATGAAATTGGCGCGCGTATCAAGCAGTTTGCTGAAACCGGAGAGTAATAAACAAAGCAGCCGAGAGGTTTCTCGGCTATTTTCTATGGGAAAGGAAGCGTGTCTTTGTATGAAGAACATGGAAATCTATGATCCGGCGATGTGTTGCTCTACGGGCGTTTGTGGCCCTGGCGTAGATCCTGAGTTGATCCGCATTTCCATCGCGGTAAACAATTTGAACAAAAAAGGATATAGCGTGACCCGTTATAACTTGGCAAGTGAACCTGCGGCTTTTGTGGCTAACCCATTGGTGGAGCAGTTGCTCTCCGACAAAGGTCCGGATGTGTTGCCGATTGTCATCGTGGACGGACAAGTGGTTAAGGAGCGAAACTATCCAAGCAATGAAGAGCTGTGCGCTTGGACGGGACTATCCGAAGATGAACTCATCAAGAAACCAAGGGTTCGTCTGGAAATCAAAGTACAACCGTAAAGGAAAGAAGGATTTGAAGATGCCAACTCGGTTTGATCCACAGTCGATACCACTAACTCCTTACCTGTTCTTTACTGGTAAAGGCGGGGTAGGGAAAACCTCTACGGCTTGCGCAGCGGCCATTTCTTTAGCCGATTCCGGTAAGCGGGTGTTATTGGTCAGCACGGACCCGGCTTCGAATTTGCAGGACGTATTTGGCATGTCGTTTACGAATCATCCTGTTCAGGTAGATGGTGCGGATAACCTATATGCCGCAAATTTGGATCCCGAAACCGCGGCAGCGGAATACAAAGCATCTATGGTCGAGCCGTATCGAGGGAAACTGCCTGACACGGTGATTGCCACGATGGAGGAGCAATTATCGGGCGCTTGTACTGTTGAGATTGCCGCGTTTAATGAATTTTCAGCTCTTTTGACGGATCAGGAACTTAAGGATCGATTCGATTATATTCTGTTTGACACTGCACCGACGGGCCATACGCTGCGACTCTTGCAACTTCCCACGGCTTGGAGCGGATTTCTGAACGAGAGCACGCATGGAGCTTCTTGTTTAGGCCCGCTTGCCGGCTTGCAAAATCAAAAGAAAGTTTATGAGCAAACGGTCCAAACCTTAACGGATGAGAAACAAACCATGCTGGTGATCGTCACCAGACCGGACGAATCCCCGCTTACCGAGGCGGCGAGGGCGTCTGTCGAATTAAAAGGGATCGGTATTCATCGCCAAATTCTCGTGATCAACGGTGTTCTGAATCAACATCAACCGGACGATCCCGTATCTAAAGGAGTTTACGAAAGACAGTTGGAAGCGATGGAGCGAATTCCGTCGGTGATCCAGGCGCTTCCGACTTACCAAATTCCTATGGCTCCTTTTAACGTAACCGGGCTGCAGAATTTGCGCCGTTTCTTTGATCCCGATGTCCCAGAAACGGTTCCAGCTGTACATCAAAAGTTGTCTATACCGTCCATACAAAAACTCATTCAAGACTTGGATTCGGCCGGAACCCGCGTGGTCTTCACCATGGGAAAAGGAGGCGTGGGGAAAACGACGATTGCCTCAGCGATTGCCGTAGGGCTGGCTGAACGTGGTCATCGGGTACATCTGAGTACGACGGATCCGGCCGCACATCTTGGTTCTGTCATTCAGGATACTGAATATATCACGGTGAGCCGGATTGATCCCAAGGTGGAAGTGCAAAAATACCAGGAGGAAATCATCGATCAAAACAAGGATTTGCTTGATGAGGATGGACTCGCATACCTGGAAGAGGATTTAAGGTCACCGTGCACGGAGGAAATCGCGGTTTTCAGAGCCTTTGCCGAATTGGTAGACCGAAGCGGGGAGGAAATCGTGGTGATCGATACAGCTCCAACCGGTCATACCTTGTTGCTGCTCGATGCCACTCAGGAATACCATAAGGAAATTGAGCGGTCATCCGGTCAGATACCGCCATCTGTTCAAAAGTTGTTACCTCGTTTGAGAAATTCGAAAGAAACCAGTGTGGTCATCGTCACTTTAGCTGAGGCGACTCCCTATTATGAGGCTGTTCGATTAAATGATGATTTAAAACGTGCCGGCATACCGACAAAATGGTGGGTTATTAATCAAAGTTTTGCTGCTGTTGGGACGACAGATCCGGTCTTACAAAGCAGGGCATTGGCAGAGCACTCCTGGATACGGGACATTGATGAAACTTCAAACCACTATACGGTGATCATTCCATGGGAGCCGGATCAAATAAAAGGATACGATCAATTGAATAAACTGATTATGAAAGGTTGAGTGTCTTGGTTATTACAGATGGAGCCAAAAGTTATATTGAAGAAATGATGAAAGAAGCCGGAGTCTCGACGCTGCGATTTGTTCTTGCTAGCGGTTGCTGCGGTCCGAGCTTTCAATTGACGCTCGAAAACGCTCAGGAAACGGATATTGTAAAAAGCATCAATGATATTGAGGTAGCGATCGATCCTCAAGTTGAAGAATTGGTAAGCCAAGTGACATTGGATCTTGAACAAGATGAAGAAGGTGCAGGGTTAGTGATTAGCGGCGGAAGCAACTGCTGCTAAGCTGGATATATGGAGAGGAGAGAAAACATGGCTCATTACCATGAACTGGTTAAAGGCAAAGTATTTATTGGTGGAATTGATGGATTGCAGGAAGCGATGCGGAACGAGGACATTACCGATGTGTATGACTTAAGGGATGATGGTAAGGAGCCAAACGATTTCCCGAAAAGGGTTATGCGGCATCATTACCCAATTGTCGAAGATACAAGCGGACAAGAAACTTCGATCGCAGGAGCCATTCAAGCGATTAAACAAGGATTGGACCATGATCAGAAAGTGTATTTTCATTGCTCTGGTGGCCGTAATCGCACAGGGACTGTAGCTACCGGATTGATGCTTGAACTCGGCCAAGCATCCAGTGTTGCAGAAGCAGAAAGCTTGGTCAAGTCCATTCGTTCTGAAATTGCGATAAAACCGGAAATGCGTGATGCACTAAGAACGATATATTCGAATCGGAACTAATCATTCAGAAAAGAAGCCTGATATTGAAGGCTTCTTTTTTGGCTCAAAACAGAATATCGTCAGCGATGACGCTTTGGCTATAGCTAAAGCTGCTCGCATGGCCGGTGATCTGGAAACAGAAGAAAGGTTTATCCGGAAGGCGGAAAGCCTAAAGGAGCTTGTACAGGAGAAGTTATGGGATCAACAGGCGGGATTTTTTAAAGTGGTCCCTCTGGAGTCTCCGAAGCATCGGGAGTTTTTCCGATGTTGATGCAGATCGGTAATGGCTAACCTCCTGAACGATTATGACCAAGAAATCGTCGGTAAAGCGGATTATTTTAATCTGCTAAACACCTATGCAAAAAGCCATTACCGCACAAGGGAGGACGGAACGGGGCAAGGATTAAATCACTCCACCTTTAATGATTTAGTCATCACCGGTCTTATAGGTATCCGACCGCGCGAAGATGATGTACTTGTGGTACGACCGCTGGTACCGGAGGAAGCCTGGAACTATTTCTGCTTGGATCAGTTGGATTATCACGGACATACAGTGACCGTAGCCTATGATCGGGATGGAACGCGTTATGGGAAAGGAAAGGGACTTCGTATATATGTAGATGGTAACGAATGCGCGGCAGGAGATCTTGGAGATGCCCCATTTGAAATTCCGTTGAAGAAGCTGCCATCAGAATTTTAGGATAAGAAGACACTATCCTCACGAATAGTATACGAGTCTTTACTATTTTCGCGGTTAATTTCTTGCCCAACCGTTCTGTCGAAACCAATTAAATAAGCATTCGCTAAAAACCACTCGCAACAACTTCAGACCCCCGGCTTGATGTCCTCTATGACATCAAGCCGGGGGTTTTATGTCCTATCGAAAAGAGGCGGGGACGTGGTAAATCATGTCGTACTTTTAAATCAATTTGTTGCTTTTTAAAGAGCACAAATGGCTCAAATTCGTTGAGTTTGAAGCTTCTTAAAGTATTCAAAGCATCGGAACTTTGCGATAGTAGCCCTACAAGACAAAATTCTGGCTGACTCGAGTACAGCGTTCATCATTCGGTCAACTTAGCAAGGGGGTAAGAAGGAGCCTTATTATTGTGGACGGTCGTGGCGATGTCGATTCTAATGAAAAAATGGATATAGGAAGGATGTTGAAGATGAATGTGGCTTTGAATGCCGACAGCAAGGTCGTCAGAAAGAAAAAAAAGACCCTCCTGTCGGATCTAAAGCAGAATTTCTATCTATACTTGTTAGTTCTGCCAGGTCTGTTATATTTCATTGTTTTTAAGTACTTGCCAATGGTCGGGGTCGTTGTCGCCTTTCAAAACTTTAATCCCATCAAAGGACTATTCAAAAGTGAATTCGTGGGTCTGAGAAATTTCGAATATTTTTTCACTTCAAAGGATTGGCTGATCGTAACTTTGAACACGGTATTCTTAAACATCTTGTTCATTCTCTCCGGACTGTTTTTTTCGATCTTGATTGCCCTTGTATTATCTGAAATCCGATCCAAGAATTATAAGAAAATCACGCAATCTATAGTCATTTTGCCTAATTTTATTTCTTGGACACTCGCTTCTATGTTCGTTTATGCTTTGCTTTCAACAGATGTGGGATTTGTGAATACCACCTTACAAGCGCTTGGATTTATCCAAGAAGGACAGGAAATTAATTTTTATTCGAATCCGCACTTGTGGGTTGGAATCCTTGTCGTATTAAGAATATGGAAAGGAGCAGGTTTCGGTTCGGTTATCTATTTGGCTGCAATAGCAGGCATTGATCAGGAAATTTACGAAGCAGCCAAAATTGATGGGGCCAGCCGCTTGAAATGTATTACAAAGATCACCCTGCCGCAGCTTAGAACAACAGCCATCCTTCTGACCATATTTGGCATCGGCGGCATCTTTCATGGGGATTTGGGCATGATTTATGCGATTGTAGGGGATAACCCTAATTTGTATTCAACTACCGATGTCATTGACACCTATGTATTCAGAATGCTAAGGCAGATGAATGATATGGGCATGTCTACGGCTATAGGTCTTTATCAATCATTTGTAGGTTTTGTCATCGTCTTCCTAACGAATGCGTTGGCGAGAAAGTACGATCCGGATTCATCTATTTTTTAGTGGGGAGGATTAGAATGGAAAGGAAGCAGGATGGTAAATGGATCGATCTATTTTCTTATCTGTTCATGCTGGCATTTTCTATATTTTGTATTATCCCGTTTATCCTTATTGTATCCAGTTCATTTTCGGACGAAAAATCAGTGCAGCAAACCGGCTTTGCTCTTATCCCAAAACATCTATCGGTATTCGCTTATAAGGTAGTATTTCAAGACAATACAATATTTAACGCGTACAAGGTAACGATCATTTTCACGATTCTGGGTACGATCCTATGCCTTATCTTTACCAGTGCTATGGCTTACGCGCTTTCCGTAAGAACGTTCACTCATCGAAATAAGATTGCCTTTTTCGTGTATTTTACCATGTTGTTTAACGGCGGCTTGGTCCCTACCTATCTTTTGCAATCCAAATATTTGCACCTTCAGGACAATATTTTAGTTTATATTCTGCCGATGTTAATTAATCCTTTTAATATGTTCCTGTTAAGGAATTTCTTCAAACAAATTCCTGAATCGTTAGCTGAGTCGGCCAAAATAGATGGAGCAAATGACATCTATATCTTGTTTAAAATTGTCCTTCCCTTAGCCAAACCGGCACTTGCGACGATCGGATTGTTCTATGCGCTTGGTTTCTGGAATGAATGGTTTACGGCCACGCTTTATATTAACAATCCTGACCTCTATTCTTTGCAATACCTCATCATGAAGGTATTGAGAGGAATCGATTATGCCAACCAAATGAATGCAATACCAGGACTTCCGATTAATACGCTAATTCCAAGCAATACGGCCAGAATGGCAACTGCCGTTGTCACGGTAGGTCCGATTATCTTTGTTTATCCATATATTCAAAAGTACTTTATTAAAGGATTAGTGGTTGGTGCTGTAAAAGGCTAAGCCCGCATCTGCGGTTTAGTATATAAAATCAGGGGAGGAAAAAAACATGAAAAAAAGGCTGAAATTAATGGCGCTGCCGCTTGCTGCAGCCATATTTGCGGCATCATTAGCCGGATGTCAGTCGAACAACAGCGCTCAAAATGCAAGCAGTACAAGCGGTAATGCCGGTTCTGCGTCAACAAATTCGTCGGATAACGGCAATGCGCAAACCGCGCAAAAGGACCCGGTAAAGCTTAATATCAATTTGTTTGGAGATGATAATACGCACTATCGAAATGTGGATCCCGTCATTAAGGAATTTGAGAAACAGACGAAGGACACACTTAATACGACCTTAAACATTAGCTTTACGCCCCCTGTCGACTATGCTGCAAAGTCGCAGTTATGGTTGTCATCCGGTGAACCCATTGACCTCATGTATGCTTCAACCGGGAATGGTATGGAAAAATTCGTTCAGGACGGCGCCTTTGCGGATTTGAGTAAATACTTTAACAACCCCGAGTATCCCGGACTTCAACAAGCATTTTCAGAACAATATGTTAATGACAATAAGCTCTATGGCAAGAGTTATGTCATTCCGATTACAAATTCATTTATGGATATGGAAGGTGTTTGGTATCGCAAAGATTTGTTGGATAAGTATGGCATGAGTGAGATCAACAGTTATGACGATTTATATAACTTCCTGGACAAAGTAAGCCAAAACGAAAAAGATATGCAACCTTTTGGAAATTACGGAACATATGCTTTCTTTAAAATGTTTACCGACATCAACGCACAGCAGCTGGAAGGAAAAGTGTTCCCGTTTACAGGTGGCGCCAACCCTAAATTAAACTACATTCTTGTGCAATTGGCGGATGACGAGAAATCCGTGGCAGGCGTGGCCGCTTATGGAGATCCGGATTCGGAATGGGCTAATATTAATCCGCAATACGGAAAAGAATACATCCTGAATGAATTTAAGCAAGCTCAACGATTTAACAAGTTTATTCCGGCAGATGCCCTGTCCAATACGGCTGGGACAGGAAAACAAGTCGCTGCTGGATTCATAACGTTAAGTAATTTCCAGTCGCAAGAAGCCAAAGTTAAGTCGCAAGTGGCAAACGCAGAGCTTGATTTCTGGCCGATCTTTAAGAACAATCAGGAAATGATACCACATAGTCAATCTACGGACGGCAAGGCATGGAATTTCCTGGCCATACCGGCTAGTTCTAAAAACATTGACAGAACGATGGAGTTTCTGGATTGGATCTTCTCAAGCCAGCAAAACAATGACTTGTTTACTTACGGCATCGAAGGGACGAACTGGGAGGCTGTGGGAGACGATCAGTGGAAGCTTCCGGATGGGGTTGACGCAGCCCAAAACTACTTGTTCCCGGGTTACCAGTTGACTTGGAACCCGACGTTAAACAGAATACCTGCAGGATTGCCGGATAAGCTCCAACAATATTATCAATTTGAATTTAATCCGGATTCGTATCAGAAAAATGCGCTTGCAGGATTTATATTTGAACAGGAACCGGTAAAAAATGAAATTGCGAAGTGCAATACCGTTATCGCTAATTACTTACCGTTCTTGCTCTCCGGTTTTGGCGACGTTAATGAAAACTTATCAAAGATGAATGCGGATCTGAAAGATGCGGGTGTAGAAAAAATAAAAGATGAATTAACGAAACAAATCAATGCCTTCCTTGCTCAAAAGAACTAAATAATCCATTAACGCCAATGCCTGTACGGACTCTAGTGTCTGTGCAGGCATTATTTATTGGAAATCAACAGACTTCAAACAGTTTGATGATTTTCAAACAAACCAAAGCTCCCATTTAGGTGTTGGTAGAGTGTATAATACGAGTGCACATTAATTCATCTGGTGGGTGGTTTAACATGAGAAAAATAAGAAAGTTCGTGACCGTTTTTCGGATGAAAAATATGCTGGTTAAAATCATTCTTTCTTACGTGTTGATCGGTTTATTATTTGTCAGCTGCTTTTCGTATCTGGTGCTCATGAAGGTTTCCTCGAACATGACGCAGGAAGTTGAGGAATCCTCATCCAGAATGATGAATCAAACCTATAACACGACGGATATTTTGCTTACCTTTACGTACAATTATTATTCCGAACTTTATTTGAATAATGTGTCGATCTCTAAAGCGTTGAATGGAACCTCCTTTACTACCCAGGAAATTTATGACATTAACAGCCAGTTGGAGGATTTTAAAAATGCAAACCCATTGGTGGCGTCTATTTATGTTTACAATTACAATACTGACACTGTGTTCAATTCGGCCAAGGCTTTCAGCACGATCGATCATTTTTTTGATCCAGGTATGACAAATTTTCTGAAAGAGGAAAATTCATCAAGGAACGGATTGTTTATTCCGCGAACGGCGACCCTGTCCTATTCAACAGATGCAAACAAGGTGACCAATGAGAGCTATGTATCGATTGTCTATTCAAAGAGAGGTTCGGATCAAGAACAAAACAGCATGGTGTTGAACTTGGACCAGAAGATGCTTCAATCGCTGATTTTGAAAGGCAATGATGCAGGTTCGAACAAGTTGATGATTATTAACGATCAAGGTCTCATCATTTCCGAGCCGGATGTTTGGTCTTACGACAACGCATCAATCCAACCGTTTTTTTCAACGATTTTAAGTTCTACAAGCAAGAATGGAGAGATGGATCAGAAGGTCGAAGGTAAAGCCTATCGCATTTCTTATGTGAAATCGGATAATCTAGGCTGGAGTTTCATTGTATTCGCAGAAAAGAGCCAATTGTTAGGAAGTGTCCATACCCTGCAGAATTTTATACTTATTCTGACTGTGGCTTGTTTTCTTGTCATTACGATTACATCGGCCTTTTTTACAAGGATTATTTATACACCGATCTCTAATCTTCTTAATCGAATCAAAGCATCAACAGAGAATAAAGATAAGGCCAACCTGAACGAATATGATTTGCTAAACAAATCATTCTCGTTATTGGAAGGCAAAGTACAGACCTTGCAAACGGACTTCAATCGATCTGTACCCGTGCGAAGACAAAATCTTCTTCGGTCTGTGCTCAATGGGACCATTAACAATAATGAGGAATTGAGGAGGGCGATGGAAAATCTGCAAATTGGGTCGGCCCTTGATCATTATGTGGTCTGCGTGCTCAAAATTGACGGATTCCATGATCTCTCACAGAAATATGATACGGTTGACCTTTCGTTGTTCAAATACGCCATACAGAATATCAGTCAGGAGATCGTTGGAAGTACTTATAAATTAGAGGTTATTTGGAATGGATACGACTCCCTGGATTTAGTGTTCAATATTGGCACCGACGCAGAAGCACATGTAAGCGTTTTAAGGGATTTTTTGGCCGAAATACAAAAAAACACAAAAAGATTTTTGAAGTTAAGCGTTACTGCGGGGATTGGTACTGTCGCGCACAATATGGGACAGCTGCGTAAATCCAGGGATAGCGCCTATCAAGCCGCCCTATATCGATTGATATTTGGTACCAACAGCATCCTGTCCTACGACGATCGGATGTCGGCGGAATCTAGAGAGTATGAATATCCGAATTCGCTGGAGAAGCAAATTATGACCAATCTTAAAGTCGGAGATATGGAGACCCTTAAAGAATATACGTCTGAATTTTTTGCAGAAATGTTGGCGTTTGAGCATGATGAGATTATCCATTCCCTTATTCAACTGCTTATCATGACAATCCGAGTAGTCAAGAGCATTCCAAGCTTCGAACAGGCAGGCGTCTTGGAGATCCATACTTGCCAGCAAGAATTATTGCAGTTTGACACATTGGAACAAATGGAAGCATGGTACCTTGAGCTATGCAACCGGATCATCAAGCATCGCAATCAGGAATCCAAATCCAAGAATAGCAAGACCGTTGCGGCCATGGTTGATTATCTGAACGAAAACTATTTGGATCATAATCTATCGGTTGATCGGATGTCTCAATCCGTGGGCCTGTCCACAAACTACTTGAGACGATTATTCAAAGAGGAGATGGGTATTTCCGTTTCTCAGTATCTTGCGGAGCTTCGCGTGGAAAAAGCCAAAGAGCTTCTAATCAAAACAGATGATCCTGCAAGGAAGATTGGCGCAAACGTGGGTTTTGAGAATACGAACTATTTCTATGTGTTATTCAAGAAGCATGTGGGCATGACACCTGATCATTATCGCAGGGAGCATAAACTGGAAGCCTTGGCGATGGGGTGAGGACTTGATCGGTTCCACAAATAAGGGGGAGATACAAATGGAACCCAAAAAGTTCAGACTTGCTCTGGGGTTGATTATAATTATTTGCATAAATCTGCTCGCGTCCGCTTGCTTATCCCATGGCCCTCAAAAGAATGCGAACAGGTCAAATTTACAGGGCTCGCAACCGTTGGTATCGGATGTTCCCAATCCGGTCACTTTGAAAGTAATGCTGTTCGGCGACGAACCCGTAGACATGGATAAAATTGTACAAAGGTTTGATCAATTAACGCGTCAAACATTAAACACCACGCTTCAATTCGAGTTTAGTCCCTACCTTGAGTATGAACAAAAAATGATGTTAAGGATGTCTACCGGTGAGCCCGTCGACCTGATGTTCGATGCGCCATGGACCAAAAATTTATTCAATAATGTGAACATGGGCTATTATCAACAATTGGACAAGTATTTTAACAATGATGATTATCCAGGATTGAAGAAAGCGTTTCCGAAGGAAATGATGGATGACAATAAAATCAACGGCCATATCTATACGATTCCGTTGTTCGATTCCTATTACGACCCGCCGATCATTGCGATCCGGAAGGATATTCGAGAGTCGCTAGGCATGAAGCCGCTGGAAACGATGAATGACCTAACCGATTATTACGATAAAGTACTGGAACAATATCCGGATGATACTCCGGCGGCGATCGGCATCCGAGGCATCTTTCGATTGGGCCTGCCTGATGCGAAAGGGCACGACGACATTCGATTAGCGCCAATTATGTCAGATTCGTTCACGGGCGGCATTCCGTTCAGCGTGGCGCTGTCCAAGGACGGGAAGAAGGTCATTGGCGCCGCGACCATCGGCGATCCCGACTTGGAATTTGCCAACTTTCCGGCTCCTTTTAATTCCCATGACGCCATTTACGGACATTTTGAGACCCGGGTTCAATTTCGAAAATATAACAATGCGAATCCGTTGTCGTCCGAAGCGGAAGATTCGCTGGACTTAATCAAGGAGGCGTCGCTTGCCGACACGACCATTTCCAAGATGGCCGCAAACAGGCAGGACTTGCAGCGTCTCGATCCTGGGGCGGATTACGAGCCGTTCCTTGTCGGGAGTCAGTCTCAACGCGATAAGCAGCCGGCATCCATCGGCAACACGTTCCGGGCCAATAACAGCCTGGTCATTCCGGTCACCTCCAAGAATACGGATCGTACGATGAAATTTCTGGATTGGCTCTTTAGCAGTCAAGCAAATCATGATTTGTTCGAACTGGGAATTGAAGGCGAACATTGGGTTGAGAGCGGAGCCATGGGCTATAAGCTGACGGCCAACTCATCCAATTACCGCTTTCCAGGCTATGAACTAACGAATAATCCATCCATGTCCCGTATCTTGACGGATAACGATCCGCAGACACTGGCTTACACGCAATGGGCAAGGGACAAGGGCAGCTATTACCAGCTTCCATTATCGGGATTTGTCTTTGATTCTACGCCAGTAGCGACGGAAATCGCCAAGGTCAAACCGGCTATGCTGCAAGCTTCCGATCTGCTCATGACCGGCATGGTTGAGGGTTGGAAGGATTACGCGAGGGAACAGAACAAGGAATGGCGCACTTTAGGTCTGGACACGATACGGCAAGAGGTCATTAAACAGGTACAAGCTTATTTGGATGCTGGCGGCAAGTAACCAAGCACCGCCCTGGCGGGGAATACGACATATCGAAATACGTGACGGCTGCCGATCATCGGCAGCCTATTATCATTTGCAACGAAACATCATTTTTTGAAGAAAAAGACAAATTTTATAGTATCTCAATTGTTCAAAATCAACGACTTCGTCACAATTCGTTCTGGTCGAAAACGTCGTCAAACCCCATTCTAGGAATAGAGTCATCGAGGGGGATTAACCATGCAGAAGGAACAACAACGCTCGATCGCTTATCCGGCTCCTCCGGAAGCGGCCGGAAATTCGAATTTTACCGTCCGGGTTCGACAAGGGTCCGGGGAATGGCAGCGATTGATTAGTTACAACGTAAAGGTAGATATGCATGATATGCGGGTAGAGCCGTTCGAGCTTGGGCGTTTATTTGACATTCGAGTCCTCTTTAACCCGAAATACAACCCGGAACCGGGCAAGCAGGCTGAAAACATTTTATTCGAGAATATCTCCTTCCATGGAGAATGCGAACCGTCTTTGATCCAGGGCTTCGACGATTCTCGGCTCGTGGAAGGAGTTCGGTTTCGAAACCTGCGGATCAACGATCGATACATTGCGGGTCCGGATGCCGAACACTTTCATATCGGACCGCATGCGAATGATATTGAGTTTAGCTGAAGTTCATTCTATAGCTCCACGAAGGGAGGTGAGATTCGCCATCATACGCTGATCGAGCGGATAAGGATTAGATCTCGGCAACACGTCTAGCAGACTTAACACGTTGAGTCATCCAATCAAAAAAATCAACTGATAAACCGGAGGAGTGAATTTAATGAAATTGCGAAATCGTAGCGGATTTCGAAAAGAATTTTTGCGACTGATATCCATTTCTATATCAATCTGCTGCATAGTTGCATTATTGCCCCAGATGTCAGGAACGGCCTCGGCGGAGAATGAGACAACTAGCTCAATCTTTACGGGTTATTTGCCGCAGATTACTGAATTCATTGACGAAAGCGATTTCATTCATCCGGGCGTCGGACTCACAAAGGAGATTTTGGAGAATGCAAGAACGGAGGTTCGAGCGCAGCAAGAACCTTGGAATACGTATTTCAATGACATGCTAAAGTCCTCGGCATCATCAAAGACGGTAGAATCGGCCAATCAAAGCGCCGCGGATCCTAATTTGCCGGCAAACAATGCTTTCAATGGCACTGGGATTCAATCCCAATTTATGACTGATGGACTGAGAGCCTACACTCAAGCTCTTTTATACTACATTACCGGCGACGAAGTTTATCGGAGCAATACTCTCCATATCATTCGCATCTGGTCTCAAATGGATCCATCGAAATATGTTTATTTTCCTGATGGGCATATTCATACGGGGATGGCGTTGTATCGTATGGTCAGTGCTGCGGAAATTCTGAGATATACAAGTACGCAAGATCCGAGCCTCGTGTGGACGGACCAAGATACCCAGGATTTCTCGAACAACCTGATCAATCCGATCACCGATACCTTTAATCACGATAACAATTATTTCATGAACCAGCATCTGTATCCGCTGATTGGTTCCATGGCCGGTTATATCTTCACCGGCAATCGGGAGCGGTATAATGAGGCGGTCGAATGGTTTACCGTCAATCAAACCGCTCTTGACCAAGGTCAGAATGGTTCCATCAAGCAGTTGTTCAGATGGATGGATACGAATGAGGAAACGGGAGAAGCGGTTGAAGAACCGCAAGTGCAGATTGTTGAGATGGGTAGAGATCAAGCCCATGGCACCGGCGATATTATCAATGTATCCATCATAAGTCGACTAATGTCGGCCCAGGGAAGCAAGGTGGATCCGGTTACCGGAACGGTATCCACGGCTTCGGACGCTGTAACCCCATATGACTTCCTGGATAAGCGTATCCTGAAGGGAACCGACTATTTTGCCCGTTATATGCTCGGCTATGACACGCCCTGGATCCCGGCGATTGCGCATTCGGATGCAAGCGGCAATCCAGAGGTTCTTTATAACACCATCAGCCCGGCTTATCGTGGAAGACTTAGCGGTCCGGGCGCCAATATGTACGATTTGTACTACTATTATAAGTATGCCGAAGGGTTGAATATGGAGGAGGTTGCTCCGTATTTCTCCGAGATGTTTCATATGAGGCAGCCTTTCTACTGGGATTCACAGGATGCCGGAGGGGAATATTGGCTCTATATCCCGAAGGAGGCGGAGGCAGAAGGAAGCGAGTATTTACCGAAGCCTGTATCCGATCCGGATTTGCGAGAGGTTGAGGATCGGTACACTGCCCTTGACAATAACTCGGTTACTATGCAAGAAGAGAACACTTTCTTTGTCCGCATCATGGCAACGGAAGAGGGCAGCAAAATTGCGCTTGTCGGTTCCAGCGGCACTTCCAAAGAAATCGGGATCAGAATCCGGACCGATGGAACGGCTAAACTTAAAGCCTTTAACGATACGATTTCGTTGCCGGACACCAAAGGGCAATGGAGATATGTTTACTATACGATCAATGAATATGCCAGCCTTGCCGATCTTACTTATTTCACGGTGATCGGAAACGGCACGACGGTCGATATAGACAAGATTAATGTCAGCGCTCAGTCCCAACTGTCTCCGCCGGTGTTTACAGACGGCAACGCTCCATTGAAGCGGTATGGATATGTCGGCTCCGAAGTCGGCTTCGACCTTGACTTTTCGGCAGTGGATGCGGCCGCCTCGGATGTCTTGACCTATCAGATCGACAATGCGCCTGAAGGGGTCTTGTTCGATAACAATACCGGTGCATTCTCCTGGAATCCGACGCAAGCGGGCACTTACAATATGATGATTGAAGTGTCGGACGGTACAACCGTGTCCACGAGAGACGTTACCATCGTTGTCGCGAATGACCGCGAATCGGCAGTCAATGCGGTGAGCGCAACTTACAATCCGGGAACCGATTATGTTAGTTCGACGCTTGATTCCTTCGAGATCGTATATGATGATATTGAAAATGTGATCGCAAGCGCGACGGATGCGGATTTTTACGAGAAGCTAACGGATCTGCTCGAAGCCGTTAACGGGCTGCAGGAATTGACACCGTTAGGTGATGATGGCAGTGTCGCTTACCGGGACTTGCTCTTTTTGCCCAGTTTCGATCCGTATTATGTGACAGATGGAACCTATGATACGTGGATCGGCGGAGCGGATTTAGCGGCTATTTTCGATTTTGGGCCCAGCTTCCAAGTTTCGGCTCAATCTTTCCAGCTTCAGCCGCGGGCCGCATTTCCTGAGCGTGGAGCCGGAATCACCGTATATGGCTCCAATGATAAAGCGGATTGGACGCGGCTGACGCCAGGTATTACTACGGTAACGGAACAACCGCAGACATTAACGGTACAGGAAGACCTCCAAGACATGCCATTTCGCTTTTTTAAATTCCAAATGATTGAAACACACGATGATTTATTCGATAAATCTTCGGACGGTGTTGCCATAGAAGAACTAGGCGAGCTCCGGATTTTCGGGCAGCGCCATGAAGTCGTCAACAAGCTTTCCAATGTTTCTATTGGCTCGGATCAGTCATATGGAGGACGCATCGTCATTGGAGATACGGCGAAATTGTCCTTCCAATCGACGGAAGCGATTCGGAATGTTCAGGCTACGATCCAAGGCGTAACCGCTGCGGTGTATTCGGACAACAACTTGAACTGGACGGCGGAAGCGGTGATGGGAGCCGGGACGGCCCTCGGTCCCGTGAGCTTTAAGCTCGATTACCAGACGGTGGACGGAGTCGATGCCATGCAAACCATCTTCACCACCGACGGATCTCAATTGATCCTGACCGATGAATCGGATCTGATCCGCGATGTGACATCCATTACGAATGTGACCGATTCCTATGGCAGAGCACCGACAGACGCGATTGCCATAGCGAACGCCTTGTTTGATAACGATCCGAACACGATAACCGACTACCGTTTGAATGGCAATGGAGCCGGAGGGTGGGTCGAATTTGACTTCAAGGAAGGCGGTCATGCGCAATTGTCATATGTGGAAATATTGGCCAGACAAGACGGATACTATACCCGAATCAACGGCACGGTTATTCAGGGCTCCAACGACAATGTGACATGGACGACCATCTCGACAAAAGCGATCTCCACGAAAGACTGGCAGAGCTTGGGGATTACCGACAATTCTTCTTACCGGTACATCCGTATTTACAATGGGAATGCCTGGTTCGGCAATATGTCCGAGGTGAGATTTCACGGGATTGTGGATTATGGGCCTACGCCGACGGTCGTAAAAGTGACGGGTGTGGCAGTAACGCCGAGCGAATTGACGCTGACGGAAGGCGAGACCTCGCCGCTGACGGCAGAGGTAATGCCGAGCGACGCGACGAACAAGAGCGTGACGTGGAGCTCGAGCGATGAGGCGATTGCCGAAGTCGATGCGAGCGGCGTTGTAACAGCGAAGCAATCAGGCACGGCGACGATCACGGTAACAACGGTCGACGGCTCGTTCATGGCGACGACCGAGGTGACGGTAGAAGCCGCGTCATCGCCGTCGAATCCAGGCACGACCCCTGTGACGCCGACGACAAATTCGAGCTCGACCTCTGTGACGCCGCCTTCCATGACAGGGGCCGATCTAACGTATAGCGGCGGAGAAACGATTGTCAAAGCGACGCCGGATGTTGCTGGCAATGTAAAGGTCGAACTGACAGAGGAAGACGTTGCTGCAGCTCTCGCAAACAATACAACCGGTGTTCTTCAGCTTAAGATCGACTCCGGGGACACCTCCGGCCGAACAGACTTTTCTCTACCTATCCAAAGCATCGTGCAAGGCGAAAAGGCCGTTCAAACGATCGCCATCGAACATAACGGAGTCCGAATCGCCATCTCGACGGGCGGCGCTTCGAGTATTTTTGGGACGGACAGCAAGCAACTGAGCCTGGGCATCCAACCGGTAGACCAGGCCGCTTTACCGGAAAAGGTAACGGAGGTCATCGGGAATCGCGACGTCTACGATCTGGATCTTCGTGTCGACGGCAACAAGGTACCTGCCTTCAACAACTCGGTTACAGTATCGTTGAGCTATTCGCCGCGTAGCGATGAGGATCCGGCAGGTCTTGTCATTTACTACATCGACGATGCGGATCAAATGCACGTTGTCAAAAACAGCCGCTATGATTCCGATTCCGGCGAAATGGTTTTCGTTCCGGAGCACTTCAGCCGATTTGCGATCGTCTACGCACCGGCATCGTTCGAGGATCTTGATTCTGCCTCGTGGGCGAAGGACATGATCGTTTCGCTGGCAGCCAAACAAATCTTGAAAGGAGTAACGGAGGAATCATTTCAGCCTGGGCGTTCGGTGACGCGGGCGGAATTCCTGCAAATGCTCATGAATGCGCTGAGCCTGAAGGCCGAATCTTCGTCGGTCGCGCCTTCGTTCCAAGATGTGCGGGCCGGCACCTGGTCCTACGACGCTATAGCCGCTGCGTACTCGCTTGGCATCGTTACGGGCAAATCGGATCGGCTGTTCGAATCGAACGATATCATCACGAGAGAAGAAATGGCGGTTATGATCTATCGGGCGGGCAAGGTTGCAAAAGTCGAATACAGCGATGCGGGGAATTCGGTGCCATCTTTCAGCGATGAGAGCTCCATCGCTGAATATTCGAAAGAAGCCGTATCCGCGATTCGTGCCGCCGGCTTGATCACTGGCTACGAGGACGGCACGTTCGGCCCGAAACAAGCATCGACGCGCGCGGAAACCGCAGCCGTTATTTACCGATTAATTAGCGAACTTAGCTAAAACTGTTCAATCGCTGCCGGCTTGGCGAGCCAATGCGCCGGGCCGGCACAAGGCAGCAAACTTATGTCGGTCTTGCGATTTAAAGGGGGTGAGTTACATGTGAACGAATTCGGATAGGCGGATACGCGCGTCACAGGTCGATATGAATTAATAGGAGGCGATTACGGATCTATTATTGAAAACGGATTCATTCATGGTTGGTTTGAAAACGGATGTCATTCTAAAGGAGGTATAATAATAGTGCGATTGAATAAATCCAATTTCAGAAAGTGGTTTGTTCTTCTGGTTGCGGCTATGATCATCTTCCCTGCCTTTAGCCCTATGAAGGCAAAGGCCGCCTCTTCATTCACTCATGAAGGAATTTTGTATTCGCAAGCCGATTTTGATCGAGCAAAACTTATGGTGGCCGCTGGAGTAAGCCCGTGGATCGATTCGTGGAACGCGAATAAGGGGACTAAATTTGCTTCTTCCACTTACACTCCGCATCCCGTGCCCGCACCGGCAAGGTGGGGAGGACACCCCGAGTTGAACTCGGGGAACGGTCAAATGTTCGACGATTCGGAAGCGGCGCTGGTTCATGCTATTATCTGGAAGGTATCGAGCAACGCCACTGAAGCCAATAATTCGAAGCTGAAGGCCGAAGAGATTTTGAATGCTTGGTCCGGCACGGTGAATACAGTGGTAGGAGGCGATGAAAAACAGTTGTTGGCAGGATTGACCGGCTACCGGTTCGCAGCGGCCGCGGATATATTGAGTTCGGACAGCGCTTGGGTGAATGCCGGCAAGTTAACCAGTGTGAAGAATATGCTTGCCAACTATTTCTATCCCGCGCTTCGTGATTATCTGGATACTCACTACGGCAAAAATCCCAGCTCCTACCCTTATTACTACAGAGGAAATCAGGATACCGCCGCGATGGTTACCATTATGGCCATCGGGATCCTGACAAATGATCTCTCCATGTACAATGAAGCCGTGAATGAATTCAAGAACGGCAATCATAACGGGAGGGTCACAAACTACTTGAAACCGACAAGCGATCCGAACCTTGCCCAAGCCGAGGAGAGCGGACGCGATCAAGCCCATACGATGCTTGGAATCGGCATGCTGGCCACGATGGCCCAGATGTCCTATTACCAACATGAAGGAGATGCTTCCTTCGAAGACCTATACGAATATTCCAACCGGATTATACTGAAGGGCTTCGAGTATACGGCCAAGTACAACAACGGGGACAATAACGTTCCGTTCACTCCGGTCTATACCTTCAGTTGGAGGAACGAGCCCGTTATCGGTTCGGGGAACAGAGGCGAGACCCGCCCGATCTATGAGATGGTCTGGAACCATTACCACAATGTCAAAGGTTTGGCCGATGCCACCCCCTCCGACCCGGTGTACTATTCCAAAGCCAGAGCGGCATTGCTTCGCCCGGAAGGCATTCATACCGACCATCAGCCATTTACTACGCTGTTGTATAACAGCGGGCCTGTCAAATTGAGAAACGTCACCACCGGCTTGTATATCGATGGCATGGGCCGCACGACCAACGGCTCCAATGCCGGTCAATGGAGTAACGGCAGCAGCACCAATCAACAGTGGATTGAGGAAGCCGACGGGAATTATTTGCGGTTTAAAAATGTTGCGACCGGACTCTATCTGGACGGCATGGGGCGTACGGAGAACGGTTCCATTGTCGGACAATGGGAAGACAGCACCAGTACAAATCAGCAGTGGTCCATCGTGAAAACGGGCAATAATGTACGGTTCCAAAACCGTGCAACGGGTCTCTATCTGGATGGTGTGGGCCGCACGACCAATGGCTCCGATCTTGGACAATATAGTAGTGGCACTAGCACCAACCAGCAATGGCAGATCGCAAACTGATATAGGGACTCTGGTAAAATTAAGCCGCTCATAACGGAGGGAGCCAAACTGGCTCCCTCCGTTACATAGTCTTTGAACTCGCGAAGGATCTTAATCCGCCGCAGCCGCAAGCTCATTCGATTAGCTTCTTGTTGCCATCAAATGAATGACGTTCCAAAAAACTGGTCACTTTTGCAGTAATTTGCGATACTTCAACGGTGTCGTGCCAATCACCTTTTTAAATAGGCGGATGAAATAAGTCGGATTAGAGATACCGACTCTATGGCCTATTTGTTCAATGGACAGTGAGGTCATTTGAAGTAACCGGCAAGCTATTTTAATTCTTCTTGCGGTAAGGTATTGGGAAATAGTGCTGCCCGTTTCATTTTGAAACAAACGGGATAGGTAAAATCTCGATAAATGCATCGCCTCAGCTATATCGTCCAGCTTAACATCCTCGTGGTAATGGGATTCGATCCACTGCATAATCTGCTCGGCATAGCCCATTTGGCGCAGATTAAGCGTACGAGTACCTTCTGGTTGATTCCGCTGAAGCAAGGAAGATAGGGCATTAAGAATTTGCAAAATAAGCATGAGCGAATATTCAAAACCGGCCTCGCCTATTGAGTCGCTTACTTGAGTATTCTTTTCATATACGGCGAAAACGTGCTCCAAATAATCGAATGTGTCGCCTAGATTGAAAGCTGGCAAGGCGTGGTCACCCTGCCATAATTCAATGAAAGTGGAATGAAGCGACCTGAAAGGGCGGAGTTTCTCTTCGAATGCGTAAGGGTCGAAATGAATTTTGGAGCGAATATAAGGTTGTTCCGGGCTGATATTGGCATAAACCTTGTGTAACTGAAACGGCTGGAAGAAAAAGAGCATACTGCGCCGGACCTCGTATGTTTTCTGATTGACGATGATCGTTCCATTTCCCTCGTGAATGACAAGGATCTCGCAGCATTGATGCCAATGATAGAAGCCGGAGAAAAGCCCTGTTGAGACATTGCAGTGATCCCATATAAGCGGCTTATCGCTTAGGGGAACCCGTTCAAATAAATAACGCATGTCTATCGCTCCCACTAATCATTTAGTGGTTCAAGTATAGCGCGATCATGGCAAGATTTGAACATTTTTCAACTAAGACTGAAAACAATTGCTTGATAATCAGCGTTATACTTTAAACGCAAAAGGCAAATGGAGCCGTATTAAGAAAGGAAGAGAACCCAATGTTAATTGTAAATGAATTCGACTGGATTAACGAGGTAATGAACAAACTCAAGTTGAAAATGGAGTGGGTTAGCGAGAAATCACGCGACAAGATTCCTTACACCACTCTGAATGGGGTACACGACGACCGATCGGCATATAACCCTTCCAAAACAGTCGCAGATGGTATCAATTGGTGGACGAACGGGTATTGGGCGGGCATGATGTGGCTAATGTATCATGAAACTGGCGATGATAAGTACAAAGATATCGCTGCCGTATCAGAGAAGAAACTGGACCAATGCTTTGCGGATTATTACGGGCTGCATCACGATGTGGGCTTTATGTGGCTTCCGACCAGCGTGGCGAATTATAAGGTTACGAGAAATGCGGAGTCCCGTAAGCGAGCTTTGCATGCGGCTAATTTATTGGCGGGCCGGTTCAATTTGGCCGGCGGATTTATACGGGCATGGAATGATCTGGACGAAGGGGATACGCGGGGATGGGCGATTATTGACTGTATGTTGAATATTCCCCTGCTATATTGGGCCTCCGAAGAGACGGGGGATCCCCGGTTCGCTCAAATTGCCGTAAAACACGCTGACACGACTATGCAGGCGTTTGTGAGGCGGGACGGCTCGGTGAATCATATCGTTGAATTTGATCCTACTAACGGTGGGGTCATTCGAACATATGGCGGACAGGGTTACGAGGAAGGATCCTCCTGGACGAGAGGTCAATCCTGGGGGCTGTACGGCTTTATGATGAGCTATCGGTATACGGGAAAGCAAGAATATTTAGATACAGCTAAGCGAATTGCCCATTATTTCATAGCGAATATACCGGAAGACGGAATCATTCCGGTCGATTTCAGGCAACCCCCAGAACCGAAGCTAGAAGACGACACCGCAGCTGCCATTGCAGCGTGCGGATTGATTGAACTCGCAAAGTCGGTTGGCGAGCATGAGAAGGATCTGTATCTGAAGTCGGCAGTTAAACTGCTCAAAACTTTGGATTTGCGCTGTGACTGGACGGATCGAACCGATGCGCTTATCCAATATGGCTCGGCTTCATACCACGCAAAACACCATCATCATCCGATCATATACGGCGATTTTTATTTCATGGAAGCGATTTTTAAATTGAAAAGAAACGATTTGTATTTGTGGTAGCCCGCTCGTCCATTTGTGATAAAGTGATAACTCACTGAACGGGTTCTAGAAATTATGTTAAAATGAGCTTGAATTGACGGGTACATGTATTTTCACTGAATTCAAGGAGATTTCCCCATGAGAAGTATGAATTTTCGGCTAATGGTGTTCTTTTGCAGCCTTCTCATTCCGACGCTTGTGACGATGGGGATCTATTCGTACCGTCTGGCATCTTCCGTCGTAGAAGAGAAGACCAGCGCCGCCGTTTTGAACTCACTGGAACAGAAAGCGAAAAATTTAGAAGTTAAAATGCAAGCCTATAAAAAATACATGGATTTGGTCATATATACGCCGGAATTCATGAATATTGTCAAATCCAACAGCTTCGATAAAACATCCTATGATACAACACAGGCCCACCGGGAATTGAAAGATATCCTCGATGCTATATTTTTCGAGGATGACATGGTGAAAGCGTTTACGGTATATAAAAATGAAGTTCTGGTCTATAAGTATGGCAATGACATTTTGGATGAAGAGAAATTCAAACAAAATGCGATCTATACTCAGACCAAAGCCGCCAACGGTGCCCTTTATTTCGGAGGCGCGCTGGAGTTGGGACTCCAGCCCGGCGAGGAAGACCTGTATATCGGTTACGGCCGGGAGCTTATCGATTATAATTCGGTTACCAATACGGACTTGGGAAGCGTGTTTTTGTTTATGGATATCCGAAGCTTTTCCACCCTCATTGACGATGTACACGAAATGTCGTTCATTACGGATAACGAAGGTCATGTGATTGCATCGCCGGATTCATCCCAAATATTCACCAACATCAAGGATATGCCAAAATACCGGAAGGCGTATGAGAGCAATGCAAGCGGGTATTATGTAGACGAATCGGAAAGCGGCGACTTCGTCATCGCTTATTATACTTTGCCGAATTGGAATTTGAAAATTGTACAAGTCATGCCGCGAAAAGAAATCATCGGAGAAACGAGCAATATTCTGTTTGCGACGATGGGCGTTTCTCTGCTGATATTTGTATTTCTGGTCATCACTGCGTTGCTTCTGTCCAGAAACGTCTCCAAGCCCGTCAAACAAATCAAAGGAGCCATGAAAAAAATTCAGGCCGGCGACTTTGAAACGAGGCTGGACGTGAAATCCCGGGACGAATTCGGCAGCATTGCAGTAAGCTTGAATTTCATGGCCGTTCAGCTCAAGGAACTGCTGGACAAACTGATCCAAGAGGAAAGAAGAAGAAGCGAGACCGAGTTCAGCATGCTGCAATATCAGATCAATCCCCATTTTCTGCACAATGTATTAGCGACGATCAGGCTGTCCGCCGTATCGAATCATGATCCGGACACGGCGGAGATGCTGCAGAAGCTGTCAAGGCTTTTAAGACGCACACTGGCCAACGCGGGACGGATGGTTACGCTGGAAACGGAGCTGTGTAACATTCGCGATTTCGTAGACATTCAGAAGGTGCTGTCCAACGAGAAAATCAGAATGGTTTACGAGATCTGCGAGCCGTCAGTCAACTGCTTGATCCCGAACATGCTGCTTCAACCGCTAGTCGAAAACACGATCATTCACGGCTTTGGAGCAGGGGTGAGCGACCCGGAGATTCGAATCTCTTCGCGTCTGGATCATGATAGGCTGCAACTGATCGTTGAGGACAACGGATTGGGCATGACCGAAGAGACAATGAAAAGGCTTCAAGAAAATGACCGTCAGAATGGAATGTCCTATAACAGTATTGGCATCATGAATGTGAACAGGCGGATCAAGCTGTACTTTGGTGAAGACAGCGGTTTGTTTTTCGAGAGATCGGAAGGAAGGGGCACCAAGGCCATCATCGTTTTGAAGACTTCCACAGACACCGGAGGAACACGCTATGAAAAGAATACTGCTGGTAGATGACAATAAGAAAATACTGGAGTTGCTCAGCTCAATCATCCCTTGGCAGGAATCCGGTTTCTGTCTGGCCGGACTGGCCGCGGACGGAAGCGAAGCGCTCAAGCTGGCGAAAGACGCGAACATCGACATCCTCATTACGGATTTGCGGATGCCCGTCATGGACGGAATCGAGCTGATCCGCCGCTTCCGGGAGTTTTATCCGAATGCGAAGATTCTCGTACTTAGTTCGTACAACGAGTTCAATATGGTTAGAGAAGCCTTCAAGCTGGGCTCCAACGAATATATCTTAAAGACCGAGTTGAATCCGGAAGTGTTCATCCAGCTGCTTAATCAGTTTGCGGAGGAGATCGATTCGGACAAAGAAGAGAGAACATTCGGCAAACCGGCGGACGAGGTCGTCGGTCACGGCCGGACGGACGACAGCCGTCGGGAGTTGTACGTAAACAGGCATTATATAAAGGGAAGCTTGTTGAATCAACTCGTACGGGGATATCTGAAGGATGAAGATCTGTTTCATAAGGACCTGGTCTCTCTGGATATCCAAATGACCAAAGGATTTTGCAGAGTCATGCAAATTAGTGCGGATAATTTCAACAGCTTGATGAAGAACGTATGGAATGGCGACGAACCGTTTTTTTCGTTTGCGGTCCTGAACATTATGGACGAAGTGATTCGCGCTTTTTATACGGCGGACTGTTTCTATACTTCTTCCGGGGAGTTTGTCGTCGTTTGTTATGCGCCGCAGCCGGAGCCACTATCTGGCTCTAACCTGTTCGAAACGGTTTTTGTTCAATTGAAGGAAGCATTGTCGAATTATTTGAAGGTCAAAATATCGGGGGGCTTGTGCCCGATGCCTGGGGATACGTCCAGCTTGAAAAAACTGTACGAAGGCGCTTGCTCCGCGTGCCGGTCCAAGTTTATTTATGGGCAGGGAAAGCTGCTTTGCGGCGTAAACGCTTGTTACAAGTCCCGCAGTCGCTCGATGCGAATCGCGGAAAGGGTCGAATACCTTCGGAGCGCGTTAAAGAGCATGAATTCGGGCCTTTTGCGCAATGCGTATGAGATTTTGTGTTTGGAGGAATCGGAAGTCGATATAACGGAGTACGGAGAGGTTACCAGACTTTTCGAGAAGTATTTGATCGTGATCGACGAGTTTGCAGAGGTCAACGGCATGACGCTGGTTTGCGGCAGCTATCTCTCCAGCTTTGACGATAACAATTACGACACCTGGTCGGTCGAGCAGTTAAACCAATGGCTCAAGAACTTGTTGAATGTGATCGCCGGCCAGTTCGTCACGTATAATGATACCGTCTCTAGGGTCATTGTGTATGTCAAGGATCATTACGCCCAAAATATTTCTCTTCAATCGGTTGCCGAAGAGGTAGGGATGAACAGGTCGCAACTGAGCAGGCTTATCAAAAAGGAACTTGGGGTCACTTTTCCCGAGTACTTGAATAGCATCCGACTGGACAAAGCCAAGGAACTGATTGTCGAAAGCCGGTACAAACTGTATGAAATCGCAGAAAAGTGCGGCTACAGCAACTTTGAGCATTTCAGTCGCATGTTCAAGAAGGTGACGGGAAGTTCGCCGAAGGAATGGGTACGAGGATAGAGAGTAAGCAAACCTAATCATAAAGCGGTCGGAAGCACCACTCCCTCTACGGTAAGGGAGTGGTTTTTTGTGTTTGGCGGCGGTTCCTAATTTATCCCGGAGTCACAAAACATCAAGAAAACCACCACAAAATATCATTCAATTACACCCGGGACATTGTTACACTTATCCCACAAGGAGTTGATAGAAAATGAAAGCGAGAGAAATGACAACAAGCGCAGGGAAGCGACAAGGCCCGACCCTTCCGACGCCTATCGCGAAAATCGTAAAGCAAAGATATCTCTTCCTGTTGCTTCTGCCGGGCTTGGTTTACTTTTTTATTTTTAAATATTACCCGATGTATGGGGTAACCATTGCGTTCAAAGAATATGATCCGATCCTTGGCATCATGCACAGTCCCTGGGCAGGGCTGAAGTACTTCCAGCGAATGTTAGAGACGCCCTATATCCTCACTTTGATCGAAAATACATTAAAAATCAGTCTTTTAAAGATCATTCTCGGTTTTCCGGCCCCGATCATATTCGCTTTATTATTAAACGAGATCACGCACATGTTTTTTAAAAGAACGCTGCAAACGATATCTTATCTCCCCCACTTTCTGTCCTGGGTCGTTGTGGCGGGGGTTGCGTTTCAAATTTTTTCCCCCAGTTATGGACTTTATGGGTATATATACAATTTGTTCGGATGGGAAACGGGAGTTCCGCTGGCGGATACAGATACCTTCGTCCCGATTCTGATCGGTACGGACATTTGGAAAGAAATCGGGTATGGGAGCATTATTTATTTGGCCGCTCTCGCAGGTGTTGGGAGCGAGATGTATGAAGCGGCAAGGATTGACGGCGCGGGTCGATTTAAGCAATGCCTGTATATCACACTGCCTAGCCTGATCCCCATTATCTCCATGATGTTTATACTCCGGCTGGGAAATATTTTGGACGGCGGCTTCGATCAAATTTTTAATTTGTACTCGCCAGCCGTATATAACGTATCGGATATTATCGACACGTATGTCTATCGTATTGGCTTGGAAAACTTTGAATATAGCTTTTCGACGGCCGTAAGCTTGTGCAAGTCGATCATCGGGGCCGTATTGGTGGTCTCAGCCAATTGGGTGGTCGGCAAGTTTACGGAACGCAGCATTTGGTAAGGGGATACTAAGATGAAAATTAGAAAAAGTTTGTCCGAGAAAACCTTTGATCTGTTCAACGCCGTGTTCATGATTGCCTTATGCCTTACGATCGTGTTTCCTTTCTGGCAACAGATCGTCATCTCCTTTAGTCCGCCGGGAGAAGCAAATAAGATTGGTCTGCATCTATTCCCGGAAAGCCCGACCATGGATGCGTATAAACGAATTTTTGCCGGCGGCACAATCTTGAAAGCGTATTTTTGGACCATTTTGAGGACGGTTCTGGGAACGTTTCTGACGCTATTGGTAACGGCCATGATGGCTTATCCGCTCTCCAAAAAAGGGTTTTATGGGCGTCCTCTATGGATGGGGCTTGTCGTATTCACGATGTTTTTTAGCGGAGGTTTGGTTCCTACCTTCTTGCTAGTGCGGGATCTTCATTTGACCAATACGATTTGGGCCTTGGTTCTTCCGGGTTTATGCAGTGCTTGGAACATCTTGATCATTCGAAACTTTTTTGTATCGATCCCGGAGGAAGTAGAGGAAAGCGCAAAGATCGACGGAGCTAATGATATGTATGTCTTTTACAAAATTATTATACCTCTTTCAACTCCGGTCTTGGCGACCGTAGCCTTGTGGACGATGGTCTTCCATTGGAACTCATGGTTCGATGCCTTGATCTATAACACCAACGGACAGATTAAGGTACTGCAGATGCTGCTCAGGGAAGTCCTGCAGGATGCAAATATGATGACAGATACAAGCGTACTTTTGGACCTGGCGTCGGAAGGCAGTCATTATACGCCGGAATCGGTCAAGGCTGCGATCTTAATGCTCGTTGTTACTCCTATTCTGTTCGTGTATCCCTTTTTGCAGAAATATTTTGTGAAGGGCATCATGATCGGGGCCGTAAAGGGATGATTCTCCGTTTCTTTAAACCGTTTATAGCGACAATGTCGTTATAATATATTTATTACAAAATTAAAGGGGGTAATGCGTTTGTTAATCAAACGGATGATTGTCGCATCCCTTGCGGCAGTTATGTTGGTTGGTGCGCTGGCTGGCTGCTCGGGCAAGGATAACAAGTCTTCGACATCCGATTCTTCGACAACACCAATGAGTAAGAACTACAACTTCAAGATGCTCGGAATGCGCCTCACGCCAAATATGGATTCTGAGGTCATGAAGAAGATTAACGAGAATCTGGGGGGCCATACGCTGGAGGTGACGGGGGTTCCCGACGCGGATTATCTCGCCAAAATTCAATTGCTTCTGTCGGCCCAAGATTTGCCGGATATCTTCTTGACCTGGAGCAATCAAATCGTGTTGGAAAAGGCAACGGCAAAATTTACGGAAGACGAGTTTAAACAGTACATGCCGGACGTGTATAACCTGGCACTTAAAAACTTCGAAAACAACGGTTATTCAAAGGAAAGTATGTTCTCGCGCATGATGGTGGATGGCAAGTTCGCCGGAGTGGGTGTTGGGCAACAACTCCTGCAGACGCCGTACGGAATGATTGTTCGTACCGACCTGTTGGATTCTCTCGGAAAGTCGATGCCGCAGACGATCGCGGATTGGGATGACGTGTTCAAGGCCTACAAAGAGAAATATCCGGACAAATATCCTATCGCGGCCAGAGGTAAGGACTGGCTTGTCGGGGCATTCCGGTGGGAGATGGCGGCGTACGGCGTATCCGTTGATGGTTGGCATCTGAAAGACGGAAAGCTGATGTATGGTCCTCTTATGCCCGAAATGAGGGATGCTCTGGCTCAATTGCAGCAATGGTATAAAGACGGGTATATTAACCCGGAGTGGGTGACCATGGACTCCAATGTTTACAGCAATGAATTTTATAATGGCAACACGATCTTCCTGCAAGTGGCCAGCACAACGGGCAATGTCGTAAAACCGCCGTATATCCCTGGCTCTCCGCCCGACTTGGCCGCTGCGCAAATTCCGGAAATTCAGCTTGACTGGGGGCCATATCCGGCATTGAACCAGGGGGATAAGCCCATTTATGTAGCGTCCGATTTGTTGAACGGGACCAATTTCCTGGCGTTCGGAAGCCATTTGGAAAAGGATCGGGACAAACTGCATGCTGCAATGGAAGTCGTCAATAAAATGTTAAGCAAAGATGTGATCATCCTGCGGAATTATGGAATCGAAGGGAAAACGTTCGATTACGTCGATGGCCTCCCGGTTGTCAAGGCGGAACTGAACAATGACGATGCCAAGCAAAAAGAAGGTTTCGGTTGGATGGGAGCCTTGTCCCAGCTTGGAAATGACTGGGATTTGGCAAAGGAATTCATGCCGAACGCCGTTAAAGACCAGTTGGCCACATTGATTGAAGATCCGAATGGCGTTTACGGGGAGAATAACCTGGCCGTAACTGTAACCACTCCTCCGGGTCCTATTACCTCGCCATCGGGCGAAGATCTGAACGTCTTGAACAAAGCGATGTTCGACCAGTGGATGACATTGTATACTCAGATCATCATTGGCAGGAAGTCGCTGGAAGACTACGACGCATTTGTAGAGCAGTGGAAAAAGCAAGGCGGCAATGATATGACGGAAGCCGTAAATCGGCTTTATCTGAAGGATTGGAAGCAATGATAGGCTCACCGGGCCGCTTATCTGATGTTGTGAGTTAATCTCTATTGGGCAGAAGGAGAAGTCAAACACGGTTTGACAGCTTCTTCTGCCTATAAAATTATTCTAAGAAGAAAGTTAATACTCATTATGGAGAGAGGGTACATCATGATAGAAGCAAGGCATGGAGGGAATAGTATTGAACTTGATGTGGATGAATGGGGACAAATATGGTACACCGTTAAGCGTCACGGGTCTACGGTTATATTGCCTTCAAGACTGGGGCTTCGCTTGGCCAAGGACCTTTCTTTATCCGGTGGTTTTAAAGTAAGGAGCGTAACCAAAAACAATAGGGAGGGCTCATGGAACCCTTTATACGGAGAGCGTGCCGAGATAGACGCCTCTTACGAGGAAGCCATCGTCTGCTTGGAGGATGGTTGCGGGAGATTTATGGAAGTTCATCTGCGGGCCTATTCGGAGGGAACCGCCTTTCAATACGTGATACCGGAGCAGGAGCTCATCAAGGAATTTACACTTGTTGAAGAAGAGACCCGATTTGCATTTCCGCAAGGTAGCATAGCTTGGGAGGAGCATGGGGTAGAAGGGAATTACTTCGTCAAACCGGTAGGCGATGTGAGCGGATATTGTGAACGTCCATTCGCCGTGCGGTTGCCTGAAGGCGGCTATGTTCTCGTTCATGAAGCCGGATTAAGCGATTATGCCAGAATGCTCATGGTTCGGGACGAGCAGGCGGACAACACTTTAAAAGTGCATCTGTCCGGACATTTGTGCGGATTTTACAGCGAGGATGAATACGTAGGTTACGGTTTCACCTTAAATGAGGACGAAGAGGACAGCATGGATTCCCCTGTCGTAGGACGAACGCCTTTTGCGACGCCTTGGCGTATGTTTATCCTCGCGGATCATGCGGCGGAATTGTTGGGCCGGAGCAACCTCGTTCTAAATCTGAGCGAGCCCGGCAATAACGAAGCATTTCCCTATGTAAAGCCAGGGAAGGCATTGCGGGATATACAGTTGTCTACCTCGAGCGCATTCCAATGTATCGATTTTTGCGCGGATCATGGCCTTCAATATGTGCTGTTTGACGGGGGCTGGTATGGTTCGCTTGATTCGGAGAATAGGGCTATCGATCCGAGAAGGGAAGATCCCGATCGCGATCTCGATCTAAAGAAAGTCGTTGCTTATGGCAAAGAGAGAGGGGTTGGCGTATTCCTGTATGTGGATAGAACCGCTGCCGAGCCCTATCTCGATGAGGCCTTGCCCGTCTGGAAGGAGTGGGGGATCGTCGGCATCAAATTGGGCTTTGTAAAAGTCGGGCCCCAGGAATGGACGCGGTGGTTGGTAGAGGCTGTCAAGAAATGTCATGCGTACGGCTTGATGGTTAACGTTCACGACGCCTATCGCCCAACCGGTCTTTCACGGACTTACCCCAACCTGCTGACGCAAGAAGGGATTCGCGGCAACGAGCATTTTCCGACAGCCACGCATAATGCCACCTTGCCGTTCGTGCGGTTTCCGGCCGGCGCCGGCGATTACACGCTTTGTTATTTCGACAAGCGATTGAAAGTAACCCACGCGCACATGTTGGCGATGGGCGTTATCGTCTATAGCCCGATGCAGATGATGTTTTGGTATGATAAGCCATCGGATTGGAACGGGGAGCCGGAGATCGAATTCTGGGAGAAGTTGCCGGTCGCCTGGGACGAGACCGTCGGAATTGCGGGCGAGATTGGGGAGTATGTCGCGATGGCCAGACGCAAGGACGAGGAATGGTTCATCGGCTGCATTAACAATGAGAACGCTCGCACGCTGCACATTCCGCTCTCCTTTCTGCAAGCCGGAGTGAAGTACGCCGTGCGAATCTATGAAGATAGGCCGGAACTGGATACCCGAACAAAGGTGGGTATTCGATCCGCGGACGTCACGAAGGAATCCGTGTTGGAATTGAAGATGCTTGGTTCGGGAGGAGTCGCTCTTTACTTGAAACCCATGTAACGATTCTTGAGCCATGAAGCTGCGTTTGGAGGAAAAGTATGAATAGAATAGTCGTGTATCCCGCACCGGCTGGTGCGCCAGGCAAGGATGACTTCACCGTTCGGGTTAGAGTTCCTGATGGCGAATGGCAGGAGTTGTTCGTTTATTGCGTAAAGGTAGATATGCATGAGACACGGGAAGCCTCGATGGTTTATTTCGATATGGAGGGGGAAGTGGAGGTTGAGGTTGTCAGTCTTCGAGAGAACATTCGTGAAGCCGTCATTCGTCCCCTTTCGGTGGGAATCGAGTACGAGCGCCATGGGAATTCACTTCTGTTTCGCTTGGATCGTCCATGCAAGCTGTCCGTTGAAGTGAACGGAGATCGATTCCATAACCTGCATTTGTTTGCTAATCCCTTAGAGAAGGACGCACCGGATCTGTCCGGAGAGAATGTGGCGGTCATAGAGCCGGGCATTCATCGCCAAGACCATCTGGAGGCGATGATCCAGAACGTTAACAGATTGTCAAGCACGCCGAACGTCGTCTATTTCGCTCCAGGAATGCATTGGATTGAGGAGACGCTTCTACATATCCCGTCCGATACCACGGTCTATCTTGCCGGAGGAGCGGTATTGATGGGTTCCCTCGTCTGTACGCATGCAGAGAATGTGACGATTCGCGGTCGAGGCATCATCCATCTGGAACCTTTTCACCGTTTCTCGGCCTTTCGAGCGATACGGCTGCAATTTTCGCGCAACGTCCTTGTCGAAGGTGTTATCGCGGTGGATCCCCCTCATTACAGCATTTACATCGGGCAGTCAGAGAATATCACAATCCGGAACTTCAAAGCCTTCAGCACCCGCGGCTGGTCTGACGGGATTGACATCATGGCCAGCTCTCGCATCGAGATCGACGACGTCTTCATGCGCAATTCCGACGATTGCATCGCAATTTACGGAAGCCGATGGCAATACAAGGGAAACTCAAGCCATATAAGGGTCCGGAATTCTATCTTGTGGGCGGATGTAGCCCATGCCTTGAATATGGGGGGCCACGGGAACCACCTGGAGAATGGAGATACGATTCACGATATCCGGTTCGAGAACATCGATGTGCTGGAGCATCATGAGCCTCAACCCGGTTATCGCGGAGCCCTGTCGATTAATGCGGGCGACAACAATATCGTAAGGGATGTCGTTTATGAGAATATCCGGATAGAAGACATCGAGACGTGTCAATTATTCGATATTCGGGTACTCTGGAACGAGAAGTATAACCCCGTGCCGGGCAGGGCGATCGAGAATATTGTCTTTAGGAATATCACTTATAATGGAAGAAAACCATATCCGTCCCGGATACACGGGTATAACGCGGAACGGGGAGTGACCGGCGTTCGGTTTATTGATGTTCGGATCAATGGAGCCTACCTGAGTGATCTTGATCCGGATTGTTTCGATGTTAATGAGCATGCAACTCGCATATCTCTCGAACGGTCAGGTCGGACCGTTCGAGAGGAGTTGCAAGCGCTGGTCGACCGGGCCGAGCGGCAGCTCGAAGAGAACGGGTGCTATTATACGGAAGGAGCTAAGCTGGCACTAGTGGATATGCTTCGCCCTGCCAAAGAGGCTTTGGCAGGCCACGCACGGCTTCCGTTCATCCGGAATCGGGAATTCTTCTTGCCTCGGGAGGAAGAGGCGGCGCAGTTTGCCTTGGAACGGTACACCATGGTGCCTCCGTTCAAGGACAGGGGGAGCGTTTACAGCCGCTATGGGCTAAAGGCGGCTTTGGAATGGTTTGAAGGCCAGGATCTTCGCAGCGGCGGCCTCGATGCAGTGCGGGAAAGGGCTGCGCTGGCCGTAGGCAAAGCTCGGGAATTGCTCAGCCAGTCCCGCCTGGGAAAGGCGCCGGGGTGCTACTGCCGGGAAGCGGCAATGCGCTTGGAAGAAGCAGTCCGCAAGGTTGAGGACGCGATGCGCACTAACCTTCAACCGGAATACAGCAACCTCGCCGCGCTGGCGAAAGAGGCCGCGGTTTGCTTCGACCGTCTCCGTGAATTCCGCCACTCCCGGGTGCTGCGAACCGATGTCGATTCGGCGGCTTCCCTATATCTGACCCAAGAGGGGCTGGAGCGAGTGAAGACCAACGTCGCCGCCGACCCACTGCTTCAGGGGCAATATGAACAGATTACCCGGATCTCGGAGAAGTATAGCCCGGAGGACATCGAACGCGCCATATCTCTCATCATGAGCGGAGAAGACAACTATGAGGAGATGAACAAGCACTTTTATTTGTGGAGCTCCACAGATAAGCTCATCAACTTCAGAGCGCCGGCCGGAGCAACGAAAGCAAACGTCTCAATTGTACTGCCGGCGGAGGAGAACGAACAAGCGGGACTGGGTCATGTCTGGATCGACAATGTGGAGATTCTGTCAGCAAGCGGCGACAACCTGGACATTCCCAACGGCGGCTTCGACGAAGGAGAAGAGGAGCCCATCGCCTGGCGGCCCCAGTCTATGAGGGGCAATCCCGTTATGGAGTGGGAGAGCCGGTACCCCTTCTGCGGCGGCGGGGATCGGAAGCGGCCGGAGGTGTCCAATCCGTCTTCGCAGGTTCACGCTTCAAGCCCGAAAAAGGGAGCTAATCGTTCGCTTTATATATGTAACCCGACCGGGCAAGACGAAGGGGCATGGACATGTACGCAAGATGTCGAGGTAGATGGCGAAGGGGATTACACGCTGACCTTCCAAGCCAAGCTGGACGGGAAGCTCAAGCGTGGTCTGAAGGCGGTGATCACGTTTAAGAATCGGACCGATCAGGTGATCGGCGTCTACAGCTGCTACTTCAATCGCAAGTCCTCATTGCCCGGAGGAGGCTTCTTGCTTCCCATGCAATGTGACGCCATTCAATACGCGCTGACAGGGGATTTAGCGTTGGCTCACAAGGTCAAGAACCAGCTCCTATACATTTTCCATGATTTCTGTCAGGGAGCGGAGCATTGGATGGCGACCAACCTGCGTCCGGAGGGCAGCGACAGCTATGGCGCCGTTCAAGGAGGGAGGATGCTGTGCGCGGCAGCGGTAAGCTACTCTTTGATTCGGAACGCCGGTGTCTTTGCCGAAGAGGAGAAAGCGCGCTTCTATGCACTGACGGAATATATGCTGCGGTACATGCTGGACCTGCGGGACCGTACCGAATGGACTCCGTTCGAAGCCCAGGAGGGCTGCAGCAACTGGCAGACGGACATGTGCGCGGGCACCGCGTATATGATGATGGCCTTGCCGGATTTCCCTAACCGACTTACTTGGTTGAACAATGCCCATTTTATTTTGAAGGCCCAATTGGAGTTGAATGTGAACCCGGATTCGTCGTGGCCTGAATCCATCCGCTACCACCACGCGGCGTTAGAGCGTTTTGCCGGCTACGCTAAAGTCGCGGACAACGTATTGGGCGAGAACTGGTTCGCCGATACGCCTTTGCTGCCCATGTTCGGCTTCAGCATCGACATGCAGACGCCTGGGTATACGTATTTTGACGGACGAATCGGCACGCCGCCCTTCGGCGACCACGCCTTGGGTGGAGGCGCGGAATTCGGCATGATGGCCACATATCTGTCGGATGCGGCCAAGCTGGACCGAGAGTTAGCCGACAGAATGTACCATACGTGGAATGCGGCCGGCAAGCCTTTCAAAAGGTTTTGGGGAGAAAGCGTCGCTTTGGAGAACATTCTGGGCGAAGGGGATGCGTATAAGCCCTCCTCTTCCCTGTCGCTTGTGTCTACAGGTGAATATCCCGATGCGGGCATTACCGTTTTTCGCAAGGACTTCGGTAGCGGCAGGGAAAGCTACTTTGCCATCATGTCGAGTCCCAAGCGCATCGGTCATGGGCACCTGGACCAAGGGTCCTTCATTCTGTACAAGAACTCGATCCCCCTGGTCATGGATTCGGGAATCGAAGGGTACTTCGACAGCAGCACGCCATGGCATATCAGCTCCTATTCGCACGCTTGCCTGCAGTTCGCCACCCGGCGAAACGACAGGCCGATCACCGCTGGGGGAGCTATCAATTTGTCCGCCGGAACCTACAGCCTCGAGCGGGGGTGGGCGGATGTGCCTAGGACGAGCAAGGTGCTGGAACGGTCCTTTGGCGACGTAATGGAGAGCATCACGATCGAGATTGCCAATCCGGAAGGCGCAGGCCGGCATGTCCGGCATGTCACGTATATTCGGGAGCCGGATCTGTATCTCATCCGGGATACGGTAGAGAACTTTGCCGGCTCGGTGCTGTTCAGCCTTCCCGTAGCCGCAGAGCGAGCGACCGTTGAAGGGAATCGCGTGTATTCGCAAGGGACTTACGGGGTGGATCTGGAGACCGTGTTCCTTGCTCCTGTGACGTCCATCCAGTTGGAGCAAGGACGATCCACGCCTTTCTTCGGCAGCCAGGGCAGCAGCTTCTCCATGATGAGCTATATCCGGGCGGTGGCGGAAGCGAAGAATGGATTCCTGACCGTGCTGTATCCGAAGGAACGTGGCGCGTCGGCATTGCGGACGGAAACCGAAGCAGGGGGGGCCTTCGTTCTTCAAACCGAGCGGCATTGGATCAGATTGGAGGCGATGCCCGGCACGTACGGAATGAAGTTGCTCGGAATGGAACGAATTTCAGAAATGGAATGATCCGATCAAAGCGATCATCGGCGAAGAGAATGCGGATTCCGATTTGGACACATTCAAGGCGCAATGGCTGCAATCAGGCGGCCAAGTCCTGACAGACGAGGTCAATCAGGTGTACAAGGAGCGCAGCGGCCAAAATAAGATGATAAGAAAAGGATGAGACGACCATGACATATGAGTCAAATCGCTTAATCACCTACGCCGCTCCCGAGGGAGCGGTAGGAAATTCGGATTTTACGGTGCGCGTCCGGCAGGGGAAAGGTGAATGGCGGCATCTGTTCAGCTATAACGTAAAGGTGGACATGCATGATGTGCGGAACGCCTCTATGGTCTATTTTGATTGCGCCGGGGCGGTTGAAGTCGAAGTGATCAAAAACGAAGGAGAAGTTCGCGACGTGGCGATCCGTCCGGTTGCAGCGGGGATTGACGGCGTCATTAACGGGAACCGGGTGACGTTCACAATGGACGGTCCACGCAAATTATCGCTTGAGGTGAACGGGGAACGCTTTCATAATTTGCACATTTTCGCTAATCCGGTCGAAGAAGATTCTCCGATGAAGGATGATCCGGGCGTCCTAGTCGTTGCTCCGGGCAAACATCAGACCGAAGAGCTTCAGCGTCGAATCACGCCGGAAGTATCGGTCATCTACTTCGATGCCGGCGTACATGTTCTGGAGCAGCCGCAATTCCACTTGCCTTCCGATGTGACGGTCTACATCGCCGGGGGATCGGTTGTCTATGGGGCGTTCATCTGCGATCATGTACAGGGTGTGACGATCCGGGGCCGGGGGATCATCTATATGTCCGACTTCGAGAAGACAACTTTTTATCGCGCGGTCCAGCTTATGTTCTCCGAGCATATCACCGTCGAAGGAATCATTGTCATTGATCCGCCTCATTATACCGTAATGATCGGGAGTTCCAGGCATATCGCGATCCGCAATATCAAATCGTTCAGTACCCGAGGGTGGTCGGACGGCATCGATATGATGGCCAGTGCCCATGTGGACATTGACGATGTGTTTCTGCGGACGTCCGACGATTGCATCGCAATCTATGGCAGCCGCTGGGTCTATCAAGGGGATACAAGGGATATCACCGTCCGCAATTCCGTCTTATGGGCGGATGTAGCTCATCCAATGAATGTCGGCGGACATGGCAATCACGAAAAAGGAGACATCGTCGAAAATATTCGCTTCGAAAATATCGATGTGCTCGAGCATCATGAGCCGCAGCCTTATTATTGGGGCTGTATTTCAATTAACTGCGGCGATAACAATACAGTTCGGAATGTGACTTACCGGGATATCCGAATAGAACAGTTCGAGCTCGGACAGCTGATCGACATCCGAGTTCTCTTTAATCCCAAATATAATCCATGTCCCGGCTTCCGGGTGGAAAATATATATTTCGATCAGATCGCTTTCAACGGAACTTGCGATAACCCGTCACTGATTGCAGGTTACGATGAGTCCAGATTCGTAAAGGGAGTGGAATTCCGAAATTTGCGAATCAATAATCAGCATATCCTTAATCCGGATTCCGGAAATATTCGGGTTGGAGAGTATGCACTTGACGTTAAGTTTACGTAACGCCAGGCGTATGACAATCGAGATGGAAGAGTGAACGAAGGCGAGCAACAGAAGCTCAAGTAAAGTCGGCGATGATCTGGGCCAATGGGGGAGCCGCAGCGCTAACCAAAGATGGCAGATTGTAAACTAAATAGAGTTACTGCGTAAAAACATAAGCCACCAATACCGATTCGGAATTGAGTGGCTTATATTCTTCCGGGATAGCTTGGATTAACTGGCCTCGTACACTGGTCCCCTTAAATTCTTGTTGTCTCCAAGCGAATGACGTTCCAAGAAGCCCGGCTTAGCACGGAATGCACTCGTCCTTTATCCACCTTGGACTGGCCTCCGGAGCGAGGTGTGACCCGGTTCGGATTGCTCTTGGTGTTGACTGCCTTCAAGTCGTCGCTCTCCAGAACGATATGATCGATTAAACGAACTTCCTCAAAGGAGCGGACGTCGATATTGAGCTCCATGGGCTCTTCAAGATGCCGGTTTACCGCAAAGATCGTCAGAACGCCCTGCTCCTCATCGAACACGCTGACCGATTCAAGATAGGGAACGTCCGTAAAATCCTTACTATCGTATTTGGGAGAATCGACGATGGACTGCAGAACTGTGCCTCTACCGTAATTGGAAGCATGGAGGAATGGATAATAAGTCGTCTGAAGCCAGAGCGATCCGCCTGTCTCCGTCATAATCGGAGCGATTGTATTGATCAATTGAGCTAGGCAAGCCATCTTCACACGGTCGGAATGCTTCAACATCGTAATCAGGTAACAGCCGACGGCCAGGGCGTCTTCAAAAGTAAACACGTCCTCGAACTCGGGAGGAGCTACTTGCCAGCGCTCAGTGGCGCGGCTGGAACCAATGGTGTGCCATACGTTCCATTCGTCCAGCGACAGCATGATTTTCTTCTTGCTTCTCTTTTTAGCTTGAACATAGTCGCAGATCGAAGACACGCTAGCGATGAACTGGTCGAGATCCAGCGAGCTGGCAAGGAAGTTGCCCGTATCTCCCGCGTTATTGTTGTAATAAGCGTGCAGCGAAAGGTAATCGACTTCCTCGTATGCCAGGTCCAAGACCGTCGCTTCCCACTCTGCAAAGGTGGATATTCCCCGGGACGAGCTCCCGCAGGCGACCAGTTCGATTGTAGGGTCTACCCAGCGCATAACTTTGGCCGCTTCGTTGGCAATTCGTCCATACTCCACGGCCGTCTTGGCTCCGATTTGCCAAGGTCCGTCCATTTCGTTTCCGAGACACCACGTTTTGAAGCGGTGGGGCTGGCGGTAGCCATGGGAGATCCGCATGTCGCTCCAGTAGGAGCCGGAGGGATGGTTGCAGTATTCTACGAAATTTCTGGCATCGTCTATCCCCCTGGTACCGAGGTTGACGGCCATCATCACTTCCGTTCCGGCAAGCTTGGCCCATTCCGCGAAATCGTTCGTTCCGACTTCATTCGTCTCTGTTGTCCACCAGGCGAGCTCCAGTTTACGCTTTCGTTCAGACTTTGGACCAACACCGTCTTCCCAGTTGTATCCAGACACGAAATTGCCGCCAGGGTATCGGACAATCGGGACCTTGAGCGCCTTAATCGCTTCAAGCGCATCCCGCCGAAATCCGTCGGCTTCGGCGGTCGGATGTCCAGGTTCGTAAATCCCGCCGTATACGGCCCGTCCCAAATGTTCGATAAAGGAGCCGTATATCCGGGGGTCCACAGCGGAAACGGCATAATGCTTGTCGATAAGCATGTTGGAGCGAATGGTCATGAAATGATCTCCTTTAGAATTAAGTAATAAGCGAATTCAAAGAAATATTGAAATTCTATAATATTCGTAACATAATGGAATTGTACTGACAACTATAATTTCTAGGATTCGTTTAAAACGAAATCCTTAGCGGGGTGAGAATGTGTTGATTTCCACCGATTTGAACTCGCTTCGCGTTTATGAAGCATTAGCCAGCGAAGTGCGATTAAAAATCATCGAAAAATTATTTGAGAAAGAGAGACATGTTAAAGAACTGGCAGCGGAGTTGTTCCTGAGCAACGCGGTCGTCAGCGGGCATATTCGAAAGCTTGAAGAGGTTGGCATCGTCGGCAGCAGAATGAAGAGAATAAACGGGGGAACGTACAAGGTTTGTTTCGTGAAGTTGGAGTTTCTGCAAATTAAGCTATCTCCAGATGACCCTGCGTCCCTAAGCTTCCACGAGTTATCCCTGCCTATCGGACATTATACCGACTACGAGGTCTGGCCGACCTGCGGCATCGCGACCACAGAGAAACTAATCGGCCAATACGATAATCCGGCTTGCTTCATCGAGCCGGAGAGAGTGAACGCGGGCATTCTATGGACCGCCAAAGGATGGGTGGAATATAAAATTCCAAATTATTTGCATAAAGATCAGCAGCTGCATGAGATCGAAATATCGCTGGAGATCGGTTCAGAAGCGCCGCGCGTAAACGAGAATTGGCCTTCAAACATTCGCTTCTATCTCAATGGGAAGCCTTTAGGGTTATGGAGGAGTCCGGGGGACTTCGGGAAGACGCGGGGGCGATTGACGCCGGATTGGTGGCATTCGGACGTTAATCAATATGGTTTATTGAAGGTGCTTCGCATTAAGGAGACAGGCACCTATATCGACGGGCAGAGAATTTCCGATATCAGTCTCTGTGATATTGAGACAAACGCGATGAATTGGACATTTCGAATTTCTGCGGAAGATTCAGGACGGGGCCGAGGAGGTCTCACTCTCTATGGCAAGGGCTTCGGCAACTACAATCAAGATATCGTCGTTCGAAGCTTTTATATTTACCGATAATTTACTTTCACATGAAATGGATTGTCGCCACTAACATATTGACGAAAAGTCAAAATTCACTCCTGGATATATCCGCATATTGGGTGGGGCTTAGTCCCTCATGTTTTTTAAACGTTCGGCTGAAGTAGTAAATATCATTAAAGCCGACAAGCTTGGCTGTTTCGGAAACGGACAAACCGTCCTTCAGCAAAGACTTTGCTTTGTTGATCCTTATTTCGATCAGGTAATCGATCGTTGATTTGCCCGTCACCTTTTTGAAGATGCTCCCCATATAGGAAGGGCTTATTTGTGCATAATCCGCGAGTTCCTGCAAGGTAATGCCGTTTGCGTAATGCTGCGTCATGTAGTGAATGATCTTTTGCACCTTTCGCATATTTGAATAGTTATATTGGTTGCCTTCTTTATATTGAAAAAGCAGCGTAAGGATCTCCGTAAAGATCGCTCTTTGCTTGGTCTTGTTATGATGTTTTCCGGACAAAGCGGATTTGGTCAACTGAGAGAACAAGTCCAGCAGTTTTGAAAATAGAAACTCGTCTTCAATTTTTTGAATATAGGAAAATGGAAGGTTAGCCTTCATCAGCTTCCAATGATCATCGATGAGCACGGGACAAGTGTATTGGAAGTCTACGGCAAAGCATTTCATCAGATGCTCGGGAAACGTATGCGCTTTGCGCAGCACGCCGGGCTTGTAATAGACCAGATCTCCTCGGGATGCCCGGAATTGCACGTGATCATGCGCAAATTGCACCCGGCCGTCATAAATCAACATCAGGTTGTGAGAATTTACAACATTATCAAGTCTCCAGGACGGGGTAGCGTTTCTATCCACCACGTTGAAGATTTCCGGAAATATTTCGTATAAATGGTCGTTGGAGTTTTTGTTCATCCTATCCCCCTGGCTTGCTTTGGCACAAAACCATCGTGATATAGTACAAAAGCAATCAAATAATATATGGTCAGAATAGCAAATCAATAATAAGGTGTAAATGAAATAATACAACAAAGGAAAGGGAGATAACATGATCAACGTCGCCGTTGTGGGTACCGGGAGTATTTCGCAAGCGCATATCGACGGTTATTTGGAGTTCCCCGACAGATGCAGGATTGTAGCTTTGGTGGATATTTATCCGGAAAAGGCGGAGGAAAAGAAGAAGAGATACCATCTTAACGATGCGGAGGTGTACGACGATCATCGGAAAATATTAGGCAGAGAAGATATCGACTTAATCGACATATGTACACCGCCCTATGTGCACGCCGAAATAGCAATAAACAGCTTCAATGCGGGCAAGCATGTATTGGTGGAAAAACCGATGGCCGCTTCGCTTGAGGAATGCGACGCCATGCTGGAGGCGGCCGAAAAAAATAAAAAGCTGCTGTCCGTTGTGGCGCAAAACCGCTTCAGGACCGCGTTCATAAATTTGAAAAAGATACTGGAGCAAGGGCTGGCGGGAGACATCGTACATGCGCAGATCGATTCGTATTGGTGGAGAGGCCATTGCTACTATGATTTGTGGTGGAGAGGCACGTGGGAGAAGGAAGGCGGCGGCTGCACCTTAAACCATGCGGTGCATCATATTGATATGGCGGTTTGGATGATGGGGATGCCTGAAGAAGTGCAAGCCATGATGACCAACACTTCCCATGACAACGCGGAGGTAGAGGATCTTTCCATCGCATTGCTGAGATACGGCAATGGCGCTCTCGGACAAATCACGAGCTCTGTCGTGCATCACGGAGAGGAGCAGCAAATCGTGCTTCAAGGAAAAAAGGCGAGAATATCAGCGCCTTGGAAGGTTTATGCCTCCGTTTCCACCAGCAACGGATTTCCGCAAAGAAACGAAGCCCTGGAACGGGAACTGCAGGAATATTACGAATCCCTTCCGGAAGCGAAATACCAACATCATACTCCGCAAATCGATGACGTGCTCCATGCGCTAGAAACGGGCGAACCGGTGCTGATCTCGGGAGAAGACGGCAAGAAAGCGCTGGAGCTGATCACTGCCATCTACAAGTCGGCGATTACCAAGCAGCCCGTTAAGCTTCCCTTATCCAAGGAAGACCCTTTCTATACGGTAGAAGGCATGCGGGCTAATACCCCTCATTTTTACGAAAAAAAGGCCAGCGTGGAAAACTTTAATAACGAGCAGATCACGACCGGAAGAGAAATATAGGAGGAATCACGAGATGTCAAAAGCCAGCGGAATGAACTATGCTCCGAAAGGAGAACCCCGTAAAGTTTGCGAAGAAGGCGAATTCGTATTTGGAGCAATCGGCTTGGACCATGGCCATATTTACGGGATGAGCAACGGGCTGACGGAAGCGGGGGCCAGCTTGAAATGGGTCTATGATCCCGATCCGGCCAAGGTGGAAAACTTTTGCAAAGCATTTCCCCAGGTGAAGGCGGCGCGCAGTGAGGAAGAAATATTAAACGATGCATCGGTCCAGCTCATTGCGGGGGCTGCCATACCTTCGGAGCGTTGCGCGCTCGGACTGCGCGCTATGGATGCGGGGAAGGATTATTTTACCGACAAGGCCCCGTTGACTACCTTGCAACAGCTTGAACAAGCAAAGGAAAAGGTGAAAAAAACAGGAAAGAAGTACGCTGTCTACTATAGTGAACGTCTGCATAATGAAAGCTCCGTGTTTGCGGGGCAGCTGGTCGAAGAAGGGGCCATAGGCAGGGTGCTTCAGGTCATCGGCATGGGCCCCCACCGCGAAGGAAATGGAAGGCCGGATTGGTTTTATGAGAAAGAGAAATTCGGCGGCATCTTGTGCGATATCGGGAGCCATCAAATCGAACAGTTTTTATTTTATACAGGGGCCAAGGATGCCGTCGTTCAACATGCAAAAGTAGCTAATTATAGCCATAAGGAATATCCCAACTTCGAAGATTTTGGAGACGCTTCCTTGGTAGCCGATAACGGCGCTACCGGATATTTCCGAGTGGACTGGTTTACCCCGGACGGACTCGGCACCTGGGGGGATGGCCGGCTGTTTCTATTGGGAACGGAAGGTTATATCGAGTTGAGAAAATACATCGACGTAGCCAGAGAAATACCCGGCGACCATGTATATCTTGTGAATCAGGACGGAGAACGGCATATCCCCGTAAACGGAAAAGTCGGGTATCCGTTTTTCGGGCAGCTGATACTGGATTGCCTGAACCGGACCGAACATGCGATGACGCAGGAACATGCCTTTAAAGCGGCCGAATTGTGCGTGAAGGCGCAAGATTTGGCGGCCAGACTGGAATAAAAGCTTAAGCTACTCCAACCTGGAGTCAGGCTTTATAATTGAGCAAGAGGGCGAGCCCATGAAGAGTCTCAAACGCAAATGAGCTCTTCATGGAGCTTTTGACCTAAGTTTCAGAATATTCTCCTTTAGTTCGATCAATCTAAACAAATCTACCGTTCCGGAAAGCTTGAATTGATGCGCAATCAATTTGTTTCCATGAACAAACTGGTAGCCAGCAGCGGTTGGATAAGGATTTTACTACAGATCGCCTTATGGATTCCAGGGCATCGGATATGTACTTTGCGATTACCAGGACTCTGCGCGAACCTGCGGTGTGGACCGGTTTTATTAACAGCATCAGCTACTATAACCGGGAATTGGGCCTCGTATATACCCCCAGCACCGTTATGCCGGTGGAAGAGTTTTTTGGAAAGCCGAAACCTTCTTCGGCTCCAAGCAAAGCGTATTTAGGTTCATCGCTGAAGCTGCAGCCTGCCGCTCTGGATCGCTTAATGAGACCAGGGAACCATGTTCGTTCCATGCGCGTAAGCAATGTGGACGGCGAAGATGGCGTGCTGTTTGCGATGCCATTGGAATTAAAGGCAGATGCACCGCCGGCATCCTATCTATTATAGGAACAGCCGTACGGCTTCGGCGTATTGGTTTTTTGCCGAAACAGCATCGTATGCTACAGTGGATTCAGAGTTAATTTGCATGTGAAACCTCCCGAAATTAGGATCGGGAGTTTGGGGCGGTGGGAAAACAATCCATGTCTTACTTCCCTTGTTCCATGCGGAATCTCGGAGATTGGCGAACGAGCGTTTCCCTCCTTCCATAGCGCCAATCTCAAAATCGTGAGGGAAACCGTGGGGGTTCGAGTCCCTTCACCGGCACTAATCAAGCAGATATGTAAAGTCACTTCCATGTGATTTTATATATCTGCTTTTCTTTTGTTACTGCAATGTACCTTGCCCTTTTTAAGGGGCAGCCTCTTTCTTGAATGACAGGATCAGAACCTATAGTTGAACTGGCTGTCCTGATTTCACGGAACGGTAGCCGGCTAGAGCAATCTCGGTAGAGCGAAGGCCGTCAATGCCGTTGATGGGAACAGGTAGATCTGCAGCAATGGCTTCTATGAAACTCTTAACAAGCAGGTGGTCCATCGAATCTCCCCAGAAATGATATTGCCCCTTTCCTTCTTTGTCAATAAACCATTCATTCGTTTGGGCCAGACAATCTAAAGAGATCGTTCCCGCGGTTCCCACGATTTCCATTGTAACATCTCCCCAGGTCGGGAAGGACTTTGAGCGCGACCAACTGGTGTCAATGACGCCCATTACTCCATTATCGAACTTCACGTGGATCATACCCGCATCCTCGACGCTAATTTCTTCATGATAAATCCGGTTAGCATAAGCATATACCTCAGTGACCCTAGAGCCAGGCAAAAACCAATGCATCAAATCCATGACATGAACTGTATGGTCCAGCAGAGCTCCACCTCCTGAGAGGGAAGGATCAACGAACCAGCTACCCGGCATACTGCCTCGGTTAGTGCCCTTGATGGCAATAATTTCGCCGATATCGCCTTTCATGACGGCTTCCCTGGCCCGGACGACAGCGGAAAGAAAGCGGCAAGGGAAAGCCGTCATGAGTTGAACGCCTTCATCCCGGCAGACCGAAATCATCGATTCCATTTCTAGTACGGATAGTCCCAAGGGTTTCTCGCACATCACATGTTTGCCGGCTTTGGCGGCATCGATTGTTAACTTCGCATGATAAGCGTTCTCCGAACAAATAATTACGGCGTCAATGTCCGTAAGCAACAAATCGTGATAATCCGCGTAATAAGTAGCCCCCGTTCGTTTGAGCACGTCCTCGACCTCGGTTCTCTCGGAATGTGCAATCCCAGCTATTATCGCTTCGGGAATTATGGATAATCCTTCCAGATAAGAGAAAGCGTGTCCGTGGGCGAAACTGATCATGCCAACCTTCACTTGTCTTTTCATTGTTGCGCCTCCCTTACGAATCTATGGCCAAAGTGCACCGCTTGGCCGGTAACGGCGGATTCCTTGGCAGCATTGGCAACGATAAGCGCCCGGCAGGCATCCTCCGGTGTAACTGTTGACTCCCGATTCTCGCGGATACAAGTGATGAAGTGCTCCAGTTCCAAATAATAAGGGGAATGCTGTAATGGACTTTCCGGTATTTCGGCGAAACGTTGGCCTTCAGGGGCGAGCCTGGATCTGCGGATTGTAACCGAGCGGCTTTTTTCGCTGTCGGCACGGATGATGCCGCCGCTGCCCGCATATTCCGCGGAGGTGCGAAAATTTCCCGGATCGCCCCAGTAACCTTCAAGATGGGCTACTGCGCCATTCTGAAACACCAGCGTAATTAAAGCATAATCCGAAGCTTCCCAGATGCGGCGAAGGGTGTACACCGACTTTGGCTCTCCCAGAGTCGATAAGGCAAAATCAATGTCATGAATCATCAGATCGACAATGACTCCGCCGCTTTTCTCTTCGTCGAAGTACCATTCACGTGCGGTTCCCGGGTGTGACCCTACCCGCTTCAGATGCACAACACCCATTCTGCCTAGAACCCCTGCATTAACGGCTTCCTTGATTTGCGCATATTCAGGAAAAAAACGCACCACATGCCCCAGAAAGAGCTTTACCCCATGCTGTTCACAGGTCGAAATCGCCTCGCGTGCATCTTCTTCCGTCAACGATATCGGCTTTTCGCATATGATATGTACGCCTAGTTGAGCCGACCTGCAGATATACTCCTTGTGAAGATAACTTGGCAAGGTCAAACTGACAACTTCCGGTTTCACTATGGACATCATTTCCTCATATGTAGAAAACGCCTGAGCTCCTGTTTTTGCGGCGAGTTCTTTAGCCAGATGAAATTCAATATCACAAACGCCAACCAATTCTACGCCGGGCATGGCGGCAAATTCACCTGCATGTACTCGGCCCATTCCGCCGCATCCGGCAATGGCAATCCTCATGTATGCTCACTCCTTGTCATATTTTTCTTAATTGAACGAACAACTGATACCAGCATATAATGAAGACTCATAGTAGACTAGGCCTCTATTAGTCGAGTTTGTGTGCGATTTTGTTCACTGGGACGAGGGAGATAGACATGGATATTTTTCAGGAACCGATTCTGTATCAGCATCCGCACCTTTGCATCAAGACTCTGGATTTCGTCTGCAATGAGGAAGAAAGCCAGGCGGAGTTTTCCTGGCATTATCATAAAGAGATAGAAGTTGTGATGGTGATGCAAGGAGTTCACGAGATTCGAACCGTTAAGCGAAGTTACATGCTGTCCACGGGAGATGTGGCGATCGTCGGCTCCTCGCAGCTTCATTACGGACGTAAAAAGGGCTCGGGCGAAATGAAATGTTTTGTTCTGCACTTCGACCTCGAGCCTTACTTTGACCCAGCGATGATGTGCTATTACCGGCATTTCTCCGAAATTCATCATCCCCTGGATGAATTGAACGAGCTTTTTACCGAGAATCCGGAATTAAAGGTTCAGGTAGCCTGGATTGTCGGGGAGCTCCGGAGGGAAATGCAGGAAAGATCCAAGGGATATGAGATTGCGGCCAGTATGTATATCAAACGATTGCTGCTGGTGCTTCTGCGTGCGGACCGGCGAGGTATTCTGGAGCCGGCGGGTTGGGGAGACACCCATACGCTGAAACAGGTCATTGATTACATAGACCTTAATTTGGCAAGACGCATCTCAATGGAAGAGGTTAGCCGGCTTGCTGGAATGAGCTATTCTTATTTCTCCAAATTTTTCAAAAGGGCGACGGGCCATTCATACATCGACTATATTAATCTGCGACGCTTGCGCAAGGTTGAACGAATGTTAGTGACCAGCGACCTGAACGTGGCAGTCCTTGCAGAACAGGCGGGATTTATGAATTTGTCCCATTTCTACAAGCTGTTCAAACGTCAGAACGGGTGCACGCCGAATGAATACAAGGCCAGACTGAAGATTGATGATCGATTGCACCAATGATTACGGGAGGAAGCTGCCTTGCTAAATAATTGGTATCAGACCTTTGTTAAAGACAAAACACTTTCGAAGATGGTCATTATTTACAGCCTGATAGCCATTGTTACTGTAATAGGGATCGCTCAGGCGATCTTTAGAAGCATGCTGGATTCGGCCGTACAGGGTCAGATGGAAATCCAGCGCAGAGCTTTGGACAGTATTAATGACTACGTGCAGAAAAATCATGACTATGTAGAGCAGATCACTAACGAAATCTACAGTCAATCGGCACTGGCGGATAATGTGTCTTTTTTTCTCATGCATAATTATAACGAATATGTGAATTACAGACTGGAGAAACTCACGGGGTCTGGCGCATCCTATTGGGATGCCGCAAGCTTCTTTGTAAGGAAAATGGATGCCAACCCGGCGATTAAGGAATTGATTCTGTATGGTGAGGATAGTCAGCAAGTATACGATTTCTGGCACGGACGCTTGAAGTCCTATCGTGTAAATCCGGAGAAATCCTATGTACCGGGAGCCATCATTAATGAAACCGCTCGAATATCCGTCCCTAATCTATGGATTGAGAAGCTCGTGGATAAAAATCAGGAGCGGTTGTACACTGCGCGTACGAACATCACGAACAGGTATAATCTGAAGACGGTTGGGCATCTGCTGGTGTATTATGATTCCGACCAGATTGGCTCAGCCATAGCCCCCTACGAGGACAAGCTTAAGGGCAATCTTCTGGTGCTCACCCCTAAGGGTCAGGTGATTTATGATCAATCCGGCCAATACTATGACGAGCCTTATCCATATGGGGAGCAGGTTCTTAAGTATAATGGTTCGGCCATACTGAAGAAAAATGTATGGATTAGCGCTGTTCAAAATAATAGCGATTACATTGTACTCAGTGTCGTTCCCAAGGCGGAGATCATTGCCGGATTAGAGGATATTCGGAGAACGATATTTATTTTAAGCCTGGTTTGTATACTGGTTATTATTTTGATTCCCCTTGGGTTTGTGATGAATTATATCAAACAGATGCATCTTATTATCCACTCCATGCGTAGTGTTGAAACCGGGGAATTGAGTGTTCGCATTCCCATTAATCGGAAGGATGAATTGGGGCTGATTGCAGGTAGCTTCAATCAGATGCTCAATAAGCTTACCCACCATATTAACCGTATTTACAAGGCAGAAGCCGAGCAAAGCCGGGCGGAGATGACAGCGCTTCAGGCTCGGGTGAATCCGCACTTCTTGTTCAATACTCTCGAGGTGATCAGAATGAGAGCCGTTTCGCTGGGTGTGACGGAAGTAGGGGACATGGTCTATAATCTGGCTAATTTGTTCCGAAATCTGGTCGAGGAAGAGATGTTTGTAAGCCTTCAGCAAGAGATGGAGAACTGCAAGCTGTATCTGGAATTGTTCAAGTCTCGCTATCAGGATAATTTCAGCTATGAGATCCGGCTGGACCCGCGTACGGCGGATCATTGCACTGTAAAGCTGTCCCTGCAGGTTGTCATTGAGAACTTCATTGTTCACGGTCTGCGTGACGACGATACCGCGAACCACATTGAGGTGAGCTCCGAGCTAAATGCTGAGTTCGTACATATCATTGTCAGGGACAATGGTGTAGGGATGAGTGAGGAGAGGCTAGCGACAATCCGAAATTCTTTGTCACAACCTCAGTCAGGCAGTAATTCTTTCGGACTTCGCAGTGTTTACCAACGGCTGGTTTATTTGTATGGTGATGAATGTACAATGGATTTGAACAGCAAGCCTGGGGAAGGAACAACGGTAACCATCAATATGCCTTATGCAAAGGGGGATTTATAGATGTATAAGGTTCTTCTTGTAGATGATGAGAAATATATTCTTGAGGGCCTGAGCAATTTAATTGATTGGGACGCAATGGGACTGGAAATCGTGGGAATGGTAAGGGGAGGAAGAAAGGCGCTTGAGCTGCTCGCCACCACCAAAGTGGATATTCTAATTACGGATATCTCCATGCCGGGAATGAACGGGTTGGAGCTGATCCGCACGGCCCGACAGGACGATGACGAGCTTAAGGTCATTATTTTGAGCGGGTATAATGAATTCGACTATCTCAAGGAAGGGATGAGTTTGGGCATTGAGAATTATCTGTTGAAGCCGGTCAATGTATCCGAACTCATGCATACTTTGGTCACCCTGCTGGACAAGCTTGAAACCTCGAGACCAAGCTACGATTACTCAAATGATATTTACATCATCAGAGATAATACCCTCCACCGCTGGATGACCAGACAGATCGCCGCGTCCGAGTGGAAGGACCGCTGCAAGCTGCTTCAGCTTGGCCCTACCCGCCGCTATAGATTGGCTGCAGTCATCAGGAAGGGGGACCATGCAGACCGGGTGTTTGAAGAATTGGATAAGGCTCCAGGCGATAATTGCCCGCTAGTCTACCGTGATCTTGATGGTGATGTTGCAATTGTTTTTCAGGCGGATCATGAGGCGGGGCTGAGCGAGTTTGCCCAAAGATATCTGCAAGAGATATGCTCAACAGTTTGTCATGAGGAACGAAATGATATCCGTATCGGACTTGGGCGAGTTGAGGCCACGGAGGACTCAGATTCTCTGAGCTATGACGAGGCTAAGCAGGCTTTGGAATATTTCCTGTTGTTCCCAAAGGAAAAAATTATCCAATATGAGCAAATTAATATGTCTAAAGTGTTGATACGTTCGGAGAGCAGCATCCGCTGGGAGCAGTATATCCAGCTGCTTCATGCCCGCAACGCTGCTGAACTCACAGAGGCTATACAAGCAGACTTTGCCAATCTGCAGCAACAAGAGGGAATGACCCCCCGCCATTTATGGCGAATTGCCGCTGAGGTTATGGTCCGCCTTAAGCTGGCGGCGGAAGAAGTAAGACCGGCAGATCCAGTGCTGGAGGAGAAGTTCTCCGATCACCTGGAGCTTCTTCATAATACAGTTGAGTGGGCAGGATTGATGGAGATACTTGGAGATATTGCGCAAATGTCTGTCGATACATTACAGACGGCCAATTACAGTCCGGTGATCTTGCAAGTCTTGAAGCTGGTGAAAGATACGTATACCGAGAATTGGACACTCATGCAGTTGGGGGATCGATTTCATACGCATCCGGTCTACTTGGGCCAACTGTTCCGCAAGGAGACTGGCGAGAGCTTTGCCGGATATATGAATCGTTACCGAATTGAGCAGGCGAAGAGATTGCTGCGTGAAACGAATCTGAAGGTCAATCAAGTGGCCCGTGAAGTAGGTTACTGGGAAGCTGCTTATTTCAACAGGCAGTTTCGAAAATATGTCGGGGTTTCACCGATGGAATACAAGTCACTCGTATGAAGACGAGGGGGAGCAACTGAACGCCGTTACTGCCATGCATCTACGGCGTTTTTTTGTTTTGAATATTTACTGATCTGGGGAGGCTATCCGTATCTTTCTTTAGTTTGGTTAAGGTATCTTGGCTTTGTCTGCTGTTGAAAACGTCGGACTTTTGGTAGCCTGAGATTGTAACAATAAAGCGGTTTCAAAATCAAAGGGAGGCTTAAACAGATGAAAAAAAAATCAAGACTGTCTCTGATTCTGGTACTCGTGCTGGCATGTACGGCAATTCTATCTGCCTGCGGCGGGACCAACAAAGAGAAGGGGGCTGAAGGTACCGACAGCAACGCCGCTGCAGAGAATCAAAAAGCGGTGGAGTTGATTTGGTATAACATTGGCACGCCTCAGAAGGACACGGATATGGTCATGGCTGAAGTGAGCAAATATACTAAGGAGAAAATTGGGGTCACCGTAAAGATGAAGCAAATTGACTTCGGCGACTACACGCAGAAAATGCAGGTACTGACGCAATCCGGCGAGCCCATGGATATCTTGTTTACTGCTTCGTGGGGTTTTGACTATGTACAGAACGCAAGAAAAGGCGCTTTCATGGAATTGAATGATCTTCTGGATAAATATGGGCAGGGAATCAAGGAGACACTTGATCCCGCATTTCTGGAAGGATCCAAGGTGGACGGGAAGAACTATGGCATTCCTGCCAATAAGGAGCTTCCCGCCCAGGATGTCTGGCGCTTCAATAAGCAGTGGCTCGATAAGTACAACCTGGATATCTCGGGGGTAAGGAGCTTGGAAAGTCTGGAGCCGTTGTTGAAAACGATTAAAGAAAACGAGCCCAGTGTAGTTCCGTTTATGATCGACCGAAACTATATCCCTAATCTTCCTTATGATTACATCATTCAAAATCTTCCCATGGCCGTAAAGCTGGATACGGACGACTTTAAGGTCGTTAATATTCTGGATACTCCCGAACTGAAGGAGTCCTTGGCGACGATGCGCAAGTACTACCAGGCAGGATATATCGATCCTGAGGTAGCGACGACATCAACCAATTCAGACTTAACCACAACAGGCAACTGGTTTGTAGACCGTCCTACGACCCAACCGTATGCGGACAATTTGTGGACCGCTTCTCTCGGTTATCCCGTAGTCTCTACGCCGGCGACAGATGCTATCATTTACAACTGGTCGGTTATGGGATCCTTGCAGGCGATATCCGCAAATTCCAAGCATCCGGTAGAAGCCATGAAGTTCCTCAATCTGCTGAACACCGATGCATACCTGCGCAACCTGGTAGACTCCGGCATCGAGGGTGTGCACTATGAGAAGATCGGCGACAATGTTATCAAAAATTTGGACAAATCCAGAGATTATGATATGCCTACGTTTGCCATCGGAAATATTATGTTGAATTATTTGGCTGAGGGGGATCCTGCGGATAAATGGGAGGGTTTCCGTAAATTTAATGAAGAAGGAGTGCCTGCTCCGCTCTTGGGCTTTAATTTCGACGGCACCAATGTATTGTCGGAGTTGGCCGCTCTAAATAATGCAAAGGATCAATTCTGGGCACCTTTAATGACGGGCTCCGTAGATCCAGACAAGTATTTGCCAATGGCAATCGAACAGTTAAAGGCCGCCGGATTGGATAAGGTTATCGATGAAGCTCAGAGACAGCTTGATGAATGGCGCGCAGCGCAGAAATAAATAACCGGGTTATAGCAAGCAAACCAGACTGGGGCATTCCCAGTCTGGTTTGCTCCTAAACATGGAACAAAACCTGGATAGGAGGAACAAAATGCACGCGATTCGCCACTTTTTTAAGGACTTTCACAAGAATCTGCCTATTCTGCTCATGGTTCTGCCGGGAGCCATCGGCTTTATCTTATTCTCCTATTTGCCGATGGGGGGGACGTTGCTTGCCTTCAAGCAGTACCGATACAACGGTGAGGGGTTTGTGTCCAGCTTCTTCAGCAGTGAATGGGTGGGCCTCAGAAACTTCACCTTTCTCTTCGGCACCAATGATGCCTATGTCATTACCCGCAATACGCTGCTTTACAATGCGGCCTTTATTGTATTGGGCACATTGGCTGCTGTTACTATGGCCATCCTGTTGTCGGAGATTGTGAACAAGCGCTTGTCCAAGCTGTATCAGACGGGAATGTTTCTTCCTCATTTTATGTCCTTTGTCATTGTCGGTTTTTTTGTTTACAGCTTCTTGAATATGGATAAAGGACTGCTTAACAGTGTACTGAGCGGTTTCGGCCTGCAAGAGATATCCTGGTACACTACTCCCGAATACTGGCCTTACATTCTCATCTTAACGAACCTGTGGAAAAGCATAGGCTATAACAGTGTGGTTTATTTGGCGGCGGTTACCGGTTTCGACCGTTCATTATATGAAGCCGCAATGATTGATGGGGCCGGCAAATGGAAGCAGATTCGCAATATTACTTTGCCCCTCTTAAAGCCGTTGATCATCATTATGACATTACTGGCTATTGGAAGAATCTTTTATGCGGATTTTGGATTGTTTTACAACGTTCCGCGCAACTCGGGTGCACTGTATCCGGTGACTAATGTCATCGATACTTATGTGTATCGTGGTCTGAAAACTACCGGTGAAATGGGAATGGCTACGGCGGCAGGCTTTTTCCAATCTATCGTTGGTTTTATTCTGGTCATTACATCGAATTACACCGTTCGCAAAGTGGATAAGGACAATGCACTGTTCTAAGAGAGTTTCGGAAAGGAGGAAGCTTTATGGCTGGAAAACCAAAGAAGAATCGGGACATTCATAGTCTCTCGCCGTTAATGAATATTGTGCTCAATGTGATCGTCGCAATATTAGCCTTGATCTGTATTTTCCCATTTGCTTTTGTTGTGATTCTCTCTTTCACGGACGAGAAAAGCCTTGCCTATCACGGATATCGCCTGATTCCTGAAAAATGGAGCACCTATGCTTATGAGTATCTGTTTCAGAACGGATCTCAGCTTTTGCAATCCTATGGAGTCACCATTACCGTAACAGTAGTGGGGACTATGATCAGTGTCATGGTTATTGCCTTGTATGCTTATGGAATTTCCCGATCAAGCTTTAAATACCGCAGTTTTTTTTCGTTTTTGGCGTTATTCACCATGCTGTTCAACGGTGGACTCGTTCCTACTTTTATTGTGGTCACCCAAGTGCTTCATTTAAAGGATACGATATGGGCGCTTATTTTGCCGATGGCGATGAATGCCTTCTATATTATGATCATGCGTACCTTCTTCAAGGGCCTTCCGGAAGGAATTATCGAATCGGGAAAAATCGATGGAGCCAACGAGTTTCAAATTTTCAGCAAAATTGTGTTGCCGCTTTCCTTGCCAGGCCTGGCGACCATTGGCTTATTCTGCACGCTCGGTTACTGGAACGACTGGTTTAATGCCCTTCTGTATATAGACAATCCGGACCTGGTTCCGCTGCAATCCATGCTGATGCGGATTGAGAGCAGTATGGCCTTTATTCTGCAGAATGCAAATACCAGCGGATTGGGGAGCATGGCAGCGAGCTTGCCCCAGGAGACCTCGCGCATGGCTATGGTTGTGCTGGCCACGGGGCCGATCGTGTTGGCCTATCCGTTTTTTCAGCGTTTTTTCATCCAGGGTCTAACCGTTGGTTCATTAAAAGAATAAAGGATACGCAGCATTTGCTGTACGCCGGGAATGGAGCGCAAATATGAACAGAATGGATCGATTAATCCGCCATTTAAGTGAACTGCAATGGAAGGAATCGCAAACACTGACTGCATGGAAGATGATGCGGGGACGCTATATTCTGCCCGGTGAATACCATTGGGGAGAGGAACTATCAGTCGAGCGTGCAGGAGACGCGCTGGATGGGGCTGCCGGAACTACGTATTTGCTGCGAAAAAGCGTGGCTGTCCCTACAACGTGGCCCGCGGAGGATGTAGGGCTGGTGATCGAATCCGGTGGCGAAGGTCTGCTGCGTATCAATGGTAATTCCTATCATGGCCTGGACGGCAATCATTGCTTTGTTCCTATTGATCCGCACAAGGTTGGGTACGTTCCGGAACTGGAAATTGAATTGATGGACCCGGAACCGAATCCGGAGGACCCCCTGAACCAACAATTCAGTCCGCGAAGACAGCCGATAGCCGCTCTAAACGTCATGCTCGTCCAAGTGAACCGGCCCATCCGAAGTCTATTGTATACAATTACTGTTGCGGCAGGAGCCGCAGCATTGCTGCCGGAACGGAGTCTGGAGAAGAACCGTCTGATGAAGGCGCTATACAGGATTTATGATGCCTTTGTGCATTTATCCGGAAACGTGGAGGAGGATCGGGCGGGAGTTCCGGACGCGGAAGAGGTCAAAAAGCTTGAGGAAATGCTGCTCCTTGCACTCAGCGAGGACTCGGCAGGTAAAAAAGCGGGCGTGATGCATATGGTGGCCCAGTCCCATATTGATATTGCATGGCTATGGCCTGTAAGGGAAACCGTGCGGAAAGGCAGCCGCACGTTCTCAACGGCTCTTCGCTTGATTGAGGAGTTCCCGGAATTTCATTACGCTCAGAGTCAACCGCAATTATATGCCTATGTCAAAGAGCACGATCCCGAGCTCTATAGCCGTGTTAGGGAACAGGTAGCCAGCGGACGATGGGAGCTGGTAGGGGGAATGTGGGTTGAACCGGACTTGAACATTCCAAGCGGTGAATCCTTGGTGCGGCAAAGTTTGTATGGACAGAAATTCTATATGGAGGAGTTCGGCAAACGCTCCTTCATTGAATGGCTGCCGGACACCTTCGGGTATTGCGCTTCCCTGCCGCAAATCTTAAAGCTCTCCGGGGTAGAGTACTTTATGACCAGCAAGCTAAATTGGAGCGATACCAATCACTTTCCGTACGACATTTTCCATTGGGTAGGAATAGACGGAACGGCTATTCTTTCTTACCTTAATCACGGATTGGGCGAGGATACCCGTCCGAAGGATATCAGGGAGCATTGGGACTTCTTCCGGCAAAAAAACGTTCATAGCGAAGAAATGCTGCTCTATGGTCACGGAGACGGGGGCGGCGGGGCCACCCGAGAAATGGTCGAGTATGTTGCTCGGTCCGCTTGCCTTCCCGGATTGCCTGTCGGCAAGTTCAGTACAGCCGAGGAATATTTCCGCGGACTGGACGCTTCGGCAGAATTCTTTCCTAAATGGTACGGCGATCTGTATCTGGAATATCACCGTGGAACTTATACAACCCAGGCGAGAAACAAGAAGATGAACCGGAAGATGGAGTTGTTATACCGGGAGGCGGAGGTATGGAGCAGCCTGGCGGCGGCTTGCGTGGATGGCGAATCTGCGGCAATTCAAGAGCGCTTGCCGGCTTTGGAAGAAGGCTGGAAACTGATTTTGCTAAATCAGTTCCACGATATTATTCCGGGCTCATCCATTCCCGAGGTGTACGAGACTTCTGCTAAGGAGTATACCGAAGTATCTCAAATCGGCAATGCGGTATTAAAAAGTGGACTTGACAGCCTGCGCTTGAAAATTAATATTGAGGGGGAGGGCATCCCCTATGTCGTATTCAACAGCCTTGGTTGGGAACGTAATGCCGTCATTAAACTTCGGCTGGAAACAGGAATAGAAGCAAGGGTAGTTGACAGCCAAGGGAGAACGCTGATATCCCAGATGATCGAGGCGGAGAATGGATGCTGCCTGTTGGCGTCACTTCCTGCGATTCCAGCCTTCGGTTATACTACGGTATGGCTGCGTACAAAGCCATCAGACTTGACGCAGAATCAGATTGACGCAAAGCATCCGGATGCTGCTCAGCCGCTACGGTGGGAGACGGATAACTATGTACTGGAGTTTAACAAGCGCGGAGAGATCGTTCGCTGGCTGGATAAGGAAGAGAAACGCGAACTGCTGAAAGCCGGAATGGTAGCGAATGAATTTCAGTTTTTCCATGACCGGCCTGTGGAGTGGGATGCGTGGGATGTAGATAATCGTTATGCCAAACAGTCTGCCGGAACAGCGAAGCTGGAATCCTTCGAGGTCATTGAAAGCGGAAGTGTCCGAGATGTGCTGCGTTTACGCTGGTCTTGGAGCCGGTCTACGATAGAGCAGGATATCATCCTTCAAAAAGGCATGCGAAGAGTGGACTTCAAGACTTCCGTGAACTGGCAGGAGAATCATAAATTATGGAAGGCGGCCTTTCCCGTAGATCTGATTGCTACCAAAGCCACTTATGAGATTCCGTTCGGCGCTCTGGAACGTTCCGCGACGAATAATACAAGTTGGGATCAAGCCCAGTTCGAAGTTTGCGGGCATCGCTGGGCCGATCTATCCGAGGGCGGTTACGGAGTCAGCCTCCTGAACGATTGCAAATACGGATATGATATTAAGGAGGGCGTCTTGAGACTCTCCTTGCTGCGTTCGCCGAAATGGCCGGATAAGCATGCGGATTTGGGGCAGCATGAGTTCACTTATTCGCTATATCCGCATCGCGGGAACTGGCGGGATGCGAAGGCCGTACGTGCCGCAGCCGAATTAAATCAGCCGGTGGTTGTTGAGCAAGCAGAGATTCAGGCAGGAGTTCTGCCAGGCGAAGATTCGTTCTTACGTCTGGTTAGCGACAATGTCATATTGGATACGATAAAGATGGCAGAAGATCGAAAAGGGACGATTCTGCGGTTTTACGAATCGTCGGGGGCTCGTGAGCAAATTCGGCTGCATTGGAAGTTTCCTGTGGCCAAGGCCATGGTTGTTAATCTAATGGAAGAAGAAATGGAAGAAGCGCAGGTGAACGGCGGTGAAATATGTCTTGATTTTCGTCCTTACGAGATCAAGACCGTAAAGCTGATTCATGAAGCTGGCTGCCACTGAAAAGTCGGGGACTTCAAATGGAATTTTCGCTGAACGAAGGATCCTCGAATGAGCGTTGGAAGCCTATCCAAATTATAGGGAGTTATTTGATATGAGTAATTATTTGGAAATTCCGGAGTTCGAGGATTCAATTCCGTTCAGAACATTCCTGAATGATGGTTTGACCATCGTTTATCCTCATTGGCACAAAGAAATTGAAATCATCTATTCCCGAAAAGGAAAGGTAAATATAGGTATTGATGAAGATATCGTTCAACTTGAAGAAGGAGAAATCTTCTTCTTCCCAAGTGGAGAACCTCATTACTTCTTAGCCTCTCCGGACAGTGAACGCTATGTCTATCAGTTTGATCTGAAGCTATTTGATGAGAAAATATTACGGGCCTCTGAAGACTCTCTGCTCAGTCTCTTTGAATCCGGCGAACGGCATAGCCGCAATTGGCCCAAGACGCTTACCCGAAAGGCCACGGAGTTATTGGTTCATCTTTATGGGATCGAGGAGAGTAAACCCGCCGGAAAGCATTATTGGATATTAGGTTTCCTATATCAATTGATCGGAGAGTTTTATGCGAATCTGCCTCGACACCAGGAGGAAAAATCGCCGGCAAAACGATCCGCGATTCAACATAAAGAAACTTTGGATATTCTTAACCAGGTGTTTGAGTATATGGAGAATAAATTTCAGGAAGTCATTACGGTGGAGGAGGTTGCGAGATTCGTAGGCTTTAGCCCTTACTACTTTACTCGTTTCTTTAAAACCAATACGGGACAAACGTTTATGCAGTTTTTGACGGAATATCGCATTAATCAAGCCAAGTTCATTTTAGCGAACGAGAAGATCCCCATGATTGAAGTGGCCGAGAAGGCCGGCTTTGCCAGCGTGAAAACTTTCCACCATGTTTTTAAGGAAACGGTTGGCCAATCGCCGCTACAATATCGAAAGAATCTGAATTAAGAAGAAGGCTTAAACGAGGGATGGTTAAACTGGCCCCTTAGTCAAGGACACTTTGAAAAAAAGAATTAAGCAGCATTTATGAGATGATTCCTGTATTGCACAGGAGTCATCTTTTTTAATCCCCATTGGTATCTGAAATTG
>NZ_JBNYYG010000027.1:0-69992 GCF_050565405.1 Paenibacillus macerans
TGATCGCCATGAAAAATGCACCCCTTATATTTCATCGGTTTACCCAAGGGGGGTTTCCAATGTCTAGTATAAGGGGTGCACTCCAAGTTCTTGAAGGTGTTTTTTTGTTGGCATCCTAGAGGAGTGAATAAGGGAGTAAATGCCCGTGCAATCTTCCCAATCAATGAAACCGTTTCCCAATACGGTGCAAATGACTTATATATTTTGGCTCACTAAATTATAATGGGCTCGAAAGCGCTTCAAAGTCTGATTGTATGTAACTTAGAAAGGGGAAGTCACCAGCATGGATGACAAAACATTGGCCCGGCAGATCGTAGAGCTATCGGGGGGCGCCGGCAACTTTGGCAGTCTTACAAACTGTATGACGAGAGTCAGGATCAAGTACAAAGACAACTCGAAGGTGGAACTGGAAAAAATCAAGGAACTTAAAGGCGTATTGGGAATTATCGAGGAGGATAGTACGCAAATTGTCGTCGGACCCGGTCACAGTAACAAAGTTAGGGAAGAGATGGAGAAGATTATCAACTTATCATCGAACGAAAATCAGGTTACGGATTCGGAAGAAAGCAAGGAAAAGAAAAAAGGCTTTCTAAAGATGATATCCAATATCTTTGTTCCGATTCTGCCGGGAATCATCGCCTCTGGAATTATCCAAGGGGTAAACAATATGATTACAAACTCCGCTGCACAGAAAGCAACGGAATTAGGGATCAAGGGCACGGATACCTTAACGGCTCAACAAGTCGTTTTAGACTCCTGGCATATTCTGCAATTGAGCACCTTATTATCCATCCTTGGTGCGGCCACATTTTCGTTTCTCGCGATTTATACCGGTATCATGGCTGCCCGGGAATTTAAAACGGATATGATTCTTGGAGGAGTCTTGGGAGCGGTTTCTATCTCGGGATCGTTTCTTGGAGTCTTGGGACTTTCCAGTGGAGAAGGCGGGCTCTTTGGGGTGATCTTCGGCGTCTATCTCCTGTCGGTCATTCAAAAGCTTCTCAGAAAAGTAGTCCCGAATATCCTGGATGTCGTCGTCACGCCAACCTTAACGTTGCTAATCACCGCAGCGATTTTCCTGCTAACCGTAATGCCCCTTGCCGGCATCCTGTCCGACTGGATTATTCAAGGAATTCTTGCTTTGCTGGAGTTTAGCGGAGTGTTAGGCGGGTTCGTTCTAGCGGCGTTATTTCCTTCCTTAATTGCAACGGGACTTCATCACAGTCTATCGGCGATCCATGCGGAATTGCTTAACACGCTGGGTACCGACCCTGTATTCCCGGTGCAAATTATGAGCAATTCCGGTATGGTCGGTGCAGGCCTCGCTATCTATTTTTTATCCAAGAACAAGAAGATGAAAGAAATCGCCAAGGGGGCTATTCCGACATCCTTCCTGGCGGTAGGCGAACCAACCATGTATGGGGTGGTGCTTCCATCCGGATTTGGTTTCATCACCGGTTCCATTGGGGCGGGAGTCGGCGGAATCATGATTCGACTTTTCGATGTACATTCTACGGCCTTTGGTTCCGCGGGCATGTCGGCCATTCCGTTAATCGCTAACGGCGATTATTTGCAGTACTTGATTAGTTATGCTATTGGATGCAGTGCGGCATTCGCCCTTACCTATTTTGTTGGAAAAGCAAAGCGGTATAGCTAGTTTCCTTCTATAGATAAAAGGAGTGGAGCAAAAATGAAGGTCATTCAAGTCATGTTTGATACCCTAAGAAAGGACGATCTTACTCCGTACGGCGCAACAGATACGATGACCCCGAACTTTGACAGGTTGGCGGAAAAATCCGTACGGTTTGATCATTTTTTTACCGGGAGTTTACCGTGTATGCCCGCACGCCGCGAGCTTCATACAGGCCGGTACAACTTTCTGCATCGGGGCTGGGGGCCGGTTGAACCGTTTGATGATTCCATGCCGGAAATTTTAAAGGCAAACGGGATTTATACCCATTTAGTCACCGACCATAAACATTATTGGCGCGATGGCGGATCAACGTATCATCCTCGCTATTCCTCTTATGAATTCATCAGAGGCCAGGAGGGGGACAGTTGGAAGGCAAAGGTAGATAAAAACGTAGATATAGCCGGTTTGGAAAACCTTAACGCCGAACAAAAGAAGAGGAAATTAACCAGTATTTCGCAAGATATGGTCAACCGGCGTTACATGCCCCGTGTAGAAGATCATCCTTTACACCGAACCGTGGAAGCCGGACTGGACTTTTTAAGGGAAAATAGAAATGCCGATCGATGGTTTTTGCAAATTGAGTGTTTCGATCCCCATGAACCCTTTTTTGTGCCTAAAAAATATCTGGATATGTATCATGTCCCGGAAGAATTTGATGGTTGGCTAACGTACACTTATGATGATTTTTCACCTGAGAAAAGGGCTATGATTTTGGGTTACTATAAAGCCTTAATTACGATGTGCGATGATTATCTGAGGAAAGTGCTGGATTTCATGGATGAAGCGAACTTATGGGAGGATACGATGCTCATTGTAAACACCGACCATGGCTTTATGTTGGGTGAACATGAATGGTGGGGAAAAAACATTATGCCCGTTTATAATGAGATCGCCAATATTCCGTTTTTTATCTGGGATCCTCGTCATAAACAGCAAGGGATCAGCAGAGATCAGTTGAGTCAAACCATCGATATCCCGGCAACCATTCTTGAATTTTTTGATATCGACCGTCCTGAGCATATGAAAGGAATACCATTAGGCCCTACTATAAAGAATGCGAAATCCAACCATGAAGCCGTATTGTTCGGCTATTTTGGCAGCAACATCAATATTGCCGATGGCGAGTATGTGTATATGCGGGCCCCCAAGCCGAATGGAGAAGAGCTTTTGCATGAGTATACATTATCGCCGATGCGTATTAATCGGCGCTTTACCACGAAAGAATTGTCCAACTTATCATTGGAGGATTCCTTTACGTTCACAAAAGGGACCAGCGTCTTGAAAATGAGATCAAGCGACATTATGGCTGAGAATTATCAAAGATTCGGCAATAAGCTTTTCAATTATAAAAACGATCCTAAACAACTGCAACCTCTCGATGATTGTGGCAAAGAGTTTGAGTTAATTGTAAAAATGAAGCAGTTGATGGAGGAAAATGAGGCTCCGCCAGAGCTCTATGCCTACTATGGCTTGGATCAAATTCATTCAATTGAAGATGTAATAAATGAGCGCAAGCTTCAAGAAGCGCAGGATCAATTATTGGTAAATGGGCTAACCTTTATGAACCGAAGTTCGAAAGAAGGGTATCTGGTGCTGGAAAAATGGCTGAAAGATCCGTTACAGCAAGAGGACTTGAAAAGCCATTTTTCCGGTCAAAACCAACCGATTTCTGCTGACGATTTGCAGAAATGGGTCGGCGATCATATAGCCAAGAATGAGCAAGCTTTTATTTATTATCAATTGAACCTGGCTATGAGGATCGATTAATTTCCTGGAAATGTCATGAGTGGAGGAATGCATCGTGTTATCTTGGATGAAAAAGAGTAGAAAGAAAACCGAAGGCTTGGTGGTCATGGCGCCTTTAAACGGACGTGCGGTGTCGCTTGACAGAGTTCCGGATGAGGCGTTCTCGCAACGTATGATGGGTGAGGGAATAGCCATCGAGCCAACGGAAGGCAAGGTCTTCTCGCCTTTTGACGGAGTCGTAGCCCACCTCATCAAATCCAAGCATGCCATAGTCCTTGAACATGATTCGGGCGCACAAGTCCTGATCCATGTCGGGATGGATACCGTTTCGTTGAAGGGAGAGGGCTTTACTCCCCGAGTGGAAACAGGAGAGCGGGTCAAGACCGGCCAAATTCTCTTGGAATTTGATATCGATCGCATAAAGGCGGCCGGACTTCCGGTAATCACCCCTGTCATCGTCCCCGGCGGCATCGATGCTGTTCTGGAGGTTGAAACGCATGAAGGACCGATTTCCGCCGGCAATGATCCTGTTCTTACCGTTAAACTGGCTTGAGCGTGTAGTCTCTAAATAAATACGACAGGTATGTCACGCTCGCAGTATAGAGCGGAGATATACCCGTCGTTATTTATATAAATCAGAGGGAGGTTTATTATTATGAAACCAAGCAAGAAAATTGTAAGAGCTTCAAGCAGGCTCTCAATACGCTCGGGATAAATTCAAATCGTTTCTCCTATACGTTCCCGGCACATTCACTGACCGCATTTAAATTTAGCAAGCGTACAAAATAGGTACGGCTTGAAATGGATGGAATGGAGTGTATAACAGATGAGCAAGGCGGAAATTGCTTTCCCGGAAAACTTTTTGTGGGGAGGGGCCGTCGCGGCCAACCAGTTGGAGGGCGCATACAACGAAGGCGGCAAAGGCTTGTCCGTGCAGGATGTGACGCCCAAAGGGCTGTTTGGCCCGGTGACGGAAGCACCGACGCCCGATAATATGAAGCTGGTGGGCATTGATTTTTACCACCGTTACAAGGAAGATATCAAGCTGTTTGCGGAAATGGGCTTTAAAGTGTTCCGTACGTCCATTGCCTGGTCGCGGATTTTTCCCAAAGGCGACGAGACGGAGCCTAACGAGAAAGGGCTGCAATTTTACGACGATTTGTTTGATGAGTGCCGGAAATACGGGATCGAACCGCTGGTCACTTTGTCCCATTACGAAACGCCGCTGCATCTGTCGAAAGAATACGACGGCTGGGTTAACCGGAAACTAGTGGACTTCTATAAGCGTTATGCCGCCACGGTTTTCCGGCGGTACAAAGGAAAAGTGAAATACTGGCTGACCTTTAACGAGATCAACTCTATTTTGGAGGCTCCGTTTATGAGTGGGGGCATCTATACGCCGAAGGACAAGCTCGGCAAACAGGATCTTTATCAGGCTGTACACCATGAGCTTGTGGCCAGCGCTGCCGCGGTCAAGCTCTGCCATGAAATTGATCCGCAAGCCCAAATCGGCTGCATGATGCTGAGCATGCCCACCTATCCACTGACGCCTAACCCGGATGACGTGATTAAAGTCATGGAGTTTGAACGCCGGAACTATTTCTTTGGCGATGTGCATGCCCGCGGCGTGTATCCGGGATACATGAAACGTTACTTTAGAGAGAACGGAATTGAAATCGAATTCGCGCCCGGCGACGAGGAGATTTTGCGGAATACCGTCGATTTTATTTCATTCAGCTACTACATGAGCGTCTGCCAGACGGCTGATCCGGAGAAAAGCGCGGCCGGCGAAGGGAATATCCTCGGCGGCATTCCCAACCCTTATCTGCCAGCCAGCGAATGGGGATGGCAAATCGATCCGCAAGGGTTGCGCCTTGTGCTGAACGCATTCTATGACCGTTATCAAAAACCGCTGTTTATCGTAGAAAACGGTTTGGGTGCGGTAGATGAGCTGATCGTGGGCGAGGCGGGCGAAAAAACGGTCGAAGACGACTACCGCATCAAGTATTTGAACGACCATCTGGTCCAGGTCGCCGAAGCGATTGCCGACGGCGTGGACGTGATGGGCTATACGACCTGGGGCTGCATCGATCTGGTCAGCGCTTCAACTGCTCAGCTCAAGAAGCGTTACGGCTTCATTTATGTCGATCGCCACGACGACGGTTCCGGCACGCTGGAGCGTTATCGCAAAAAGTCTTTCCATTGGTACAAGGAAGTGATTGCGACCAACGGCAAAAGCCTTAAGCGGTAAATGGAAAATAATGAGGAGGACGCAGCCCGAGCGAAGGCAGGGGAGCGTCCTTTTTCTTAACGAAACATGAGAAGACGGATTGAATAGCCTGACGACCCGGGTATACACGAGCCGTATAGGAGATGCAAGCCTGGCTTATTTGTCAGTCAAGGCCATGCCGGGTTTAGCGAAGTACGGATTGAGGGCAGAGAATAAGACGAAAAAATCCAGCAGGGATTCGTTAATCCCTGCTGGATTTTTTTGAACGATCTGTGTTTGAAGTATGGCTCAACCTTGAATTTAGTGCTTAATGGCTGGCAGGCCGGGAGTGGCGGCAGATCAAACAGTACTTGCAATTCCGGACGCTTTGCATGATTATCCCGTTTGATCAGAAACAGCGAAACAGACGAGTATCTATCCTAGCCTCCAACCTAGCCTCCCCCTATCCCCTGAACGAGAGGGATAATCGTGCAAAGCAGCGGGCAGGGACATTAAGGCACTGATTTTGGTTTTTGAGTCTGAAGTTTATTCGCAAATCAGCTGGTGCGCCGCACCATCAATTCCGTCGAAAACACTTCTTCGACCGGCGCGATCGGCTTTCCGTCGGTTTCTATGGATTCAATCATCAGTTTGGAAGCGGCCTCCGATGGCGGAGATGTCGTTTAAACAAAACAACGCTTGGGGCAGCTGGTTGCTTTGGGCCAGATTGACCACGGTATCGTACCCGAACTTCTCCGTCATATCGCCCGTGATGACCGTAGACGGCTTGCCGTGCTGCTGCAGGGCCTCGCTGGCTCCGTTCAACCGATCGTCGAATCCGGGGACGTGTCCGTGCGGATACGTCAAAATGATCAGATTGTCATAGCCGCGAGACAATAGGTGGTTCACCCCGGTTTGACCGCTTTGATAGTCGTTAACGCGCAGCACATGCGCTCCATAGGATAAATTGTGGCGGCCCACCGTAATGACCGGTACGTTGAGGTTCATTAATTTGGGCATGAACTTTTCCGTTTCCATCGTGGCTTTGACGATAATCCCGTCGACCATCTGGATATTCATAAAGATTTCTTCAAAGTCCAGCAGGATGATTTTGTATCCCAAGGTTTTTAACTGCTGCTTGATGACTTTGGCAAAATGGAGGAAGTATAAGTCCTCAAAGTAACCGTCGCCGTCGTAGACGCTATCGGATAAAACAAGCCCGATCGTATGCATTCTGCCGGTAATAAGACTTTTGGCCACAGGGTTCACTTGATACCCCAGCTTTTGGATCGAGAGACTGATTTTTTCTTTCGTCTCCGCGCCCATTTTTTGAAAGTTGCCGTTCAGGAAATGGGAGACCGTCGCGGGCGATACGCCCGCATCTTTGGCGACTTGAACTAAGGTAACCCTTTTATTCGTCATGTTTGAACCTCTGTTTCTTTATAAATTGCGAAGTATGTTCTCTCTCTTGCTTAACGCGGACGTCTTTCCGCCACGCCGGGCAGCTCGGGAAACGCTTGATGCGGTTCGGTCTGATACCAATACGATACGGAACTCACGTCGTCGCTTCTTTCGAATAACGCCTTGCCGTCATGTCCGATCTGTTGAACGGTAACCCGCAAATCCTCTTCAAACAAAATGGGGTCAAGTATATGCCAACGATAGAAGCCTCGCATCGGACAAGCCGCTCCATCGTAAATATGCGCTCTCGTCGTATCTTTTACCGCAAAATGCGGGAAACCCATAAATGGGGTGGAGTACGTCTGCTCCTGCACCGGGTTGCCGTTGTCGGATTTGACGAAGCCCCAAGCGCCGCCGAAGTAATCTTCCGTCCCCGTGCCGCAAATGGTCGGCCAATCCCGGTCGCCGTCGAGCCGGCCCCATACTCTTTCCCAAAACGTGCATTGGGTAATCCGGAAGCCGATACAATTCGGCCTCCCGGTTCGACTATCTTAAAAGCCCTTTCTAAGGTCTCTCCGCCAATTGTATCGTAGACTCCATCATAATTTTTCGCAACACCTGGTCAAACTCTTCCGTTCTGTAATTAATCATTCGATCTGCTCCAAGCGACTTAACCAATTTAGCCCCAGCGTGCTGAATAGGATCCGCAACCTTGGGAAAGAAAATCAAGACCACAAGGAAATCAGTTGTAAAAATTCGATTTTAGGTTTCCCGCGACTTGCTTTGCTCCCATTCCTTTCCCCGCATTATCCCGCAAAGTTTGCTAAAGCTATTAAACCAAAAAGAGAAAAATATATAAAACCGTTATTTGTCCATTTTATAAAATAACGGAGCGTGCCCGGTGACTTGCTTGAATACTCTGCCAAAATGGGTGACGCTGCCGAACCCTACCTTTTTGGCAATCAGGTTGACCTTCAGGGAGGAGTGTACCAAAAGTTTCTTGGCTTCCTTGACCCTAATGCTGTTCAAATATTCCACGAAAGTAAAGCCCGTCGCTTCTTTAAAACAGCGGCTTACATAATAGGGACTAACGTAAAACTTCTCCGCCAGCAAATGAAGCGACAACTTCTCTGAATAATGGTCGTTAATGTAACGAACAATCTCCGAAATCCGTTCATGCATAGGGCTTGGAAATACCGGCGGCTCCGGACTGCTTTGTTTCACATGCCGGCAGCAAATGATGAGAAGCTGCAGCGTTAAAGTTAGCGCATACATCTCGAAGCCGGGTTTCGCCTCGCGCATCTCCAGTATGATTTGCTGCGCCAGCGACTGGATGGATACTTGGTCAAGCTGCGAGCTTCTTATAAGGATATATTCCTTCTCAAACAACGGCTGCAGGATGTCCGGAGAAGAGTTTTTCGCCGGAATCATTTCCTTTTCATGAATATTTACGATAAGCCGTTCGTGTTCGGGTATTTTCGCATTGGTGGTCCGATGCAGCATATTCGGAGGGATGATGACGATATCCCCCGCCTCAATCACGATAGTCCGGTCCTTAATAAAAAAATCCCGTTTGCCGGCCAGCAAATAATAGATTTCGTACGTACTGTGAAAATGGCTGCTCGGCATATGAATACTCAATGCCTTCCGGTGGGATACCGAGAAGGTTCTTTCATCGTTGTCGTATAAAATATCTCTCAAAACGTGCACCGCCTCAAATCCGATTGTCTATTCATTATACCTTCGATTCGCGCAAGATATAAGAAGAATTCATGGTTTATTGCAAATAATGTACATATTATCGTGCTAGTATGTGGCTTAAGAACATAAAAGGAGGAATGAGAATATTGAATTCAGCACAAACCGATTTCGGGAAGACGAAGCAAGAAGCGCCGACTCCCCTTCAATGGGCGGAGAAAGCCTGCGAAGCGTTGATGGCCAAATACGAGCCGGAACAGCTTCCGCCGGACTGGTTCCATTATCATCAGGGGGTTTTTCTGTCCGGCATGGAGAAATGCTGGCGGGAGACCGGGAAGCAAAAATATTTCGATTATATCAAGCGTTGGGTGGACAGCCAGGTTCTCGAAGACGGCGGCATCAAGAAGTGCCACACCGGAGAATTGGACGATATTCAGCCGGGCGTACTGCTGTTTAACTTGTATGAGCAAACGGGAGACGAACGTTATAAAAAGGCCTTGGATAAGCTGGTCCCCTTGCTGAAATCCTGGCCGACCAACCCTTCGGGAGGGTTCTGGCATAAGAATCATTTTCCGAATCAAATGTGGCTGGACGGATTGTATATGGCCGGGCCCATTGCCGTCCAGTACGGCAAGACTTTCGGTGCAAGCGAATATTTCGATAGGATGACCTATCAGGCCATTTTGATGGCGGAGCGCACCAAGGACCCCGAGACCGGCTTGTTGTACCATGGCTGGGACGAGACGAAGGAAGCTGAATGGGCGGATCCCGTTACCGGCTTGGCGCCTGAATTTTGGGGCCGCGCGATGGGGTGGTACCCTGTGGCTCTGCTCGAAATGTTCGAATTCCTTCCTGAAGATCACAAGGACAAGGCCAAGCTGATCGACATCCTTCGGGATTTGCTCGTCTCTCTGTCCAAATACCAGGATGCAACCACCGGCTTATGGTACCAGGTCGTCGACAAAGGCGACCGGGCGGATAATTGGGTGGAAGTCTCCTGCTCTGCGATGTACGTTCTGTCTATTGCCAAAGCCGTGCGCCTGGGTTACCTTGACGCCAAGTACTTGGATGTTGCTCGGAAGGGCTACCAGGGCGTGATTGATACTTTAAAATTCGATGAGCACGGCAACATGATCCTCGGCCGTATTTGCGTCGGGACGAACATCGGCGATTACGCCCACTATATTGACCGCCCTACCAGCGAGAACGATTTGCACGGCGCCGGGGCCTTTACTCTTATGTGTATGGAGATGAACCGGGCCACGCTGTAAGCCCGACGGGAAAGGGAAGCGCAAAAAAGGACGCGAGCGAATTCGCGTCCTTTTTCTGTACGCGAAAAACAAAAAAATCTATAGAAAAAACTAGAGATTCTTAAGGTATGCACCGGAGGGACTGCGGTACAGTATACACATCAGCGAAAAGCATTCAACCAAGAAAGAAGGTTAGAACATGCCAACTACACCTGCGACCGCCGGAACGGACAGCGTGCCGAAGGCCAAACAAGCCTTTTACGAGACCAAGAGGTTTCGGCAGAATATTCCGCTGTTCCTCATGCTCGTACCGGGGATCCTGTATTACGTGATATTCCGGTATTTTCCTATGGGCGGGCTTGTGATCGCTTTCAAGGATTACAACTTCCGCGATGGCATTTTGTCCAGCCCCTGGGTGGGACTCAAGTATTTCAAGATTTTATTTCAGTCCGACGCTACGCTGCAGATTATCTGGAATACCCTCGAACTTAGTATTCTGAATCTGATCTTCGGTTTTCCCGCGCCGATCATTATCGCCATCGCGTTGAATGAGGTTCGAAAAAGATGGCTGAAGCGCTGGATTCAAACGATTATTTATCTGCCTCATTTTCTGTCCTGGGTCATCATAGCGGGGCTGGTTCTCACCTTGTTTTCGATCGACGGCGGCACCGTCAACAAGCTGCTGGAGCAATGGGGAATGGAGCCGGTGCCGTTTCTGTACCGCATCGAATCCTGGGTCACGATCTTTATCGGCTCCGGGATGTGGAAAGAAATGGGGTTCGGCGCCATTATCTATCTCGCCGCCCTTTCGTCCATTGATCCCAGCTTGTACGAATCCGCCGCCCTGGACGGCGCGGGCAAGCTGCGACAGATCTGGCATATTACGCTGCCGGGTCTCCGTCCTACGATTATCCTTCTGTTGATCCTGGGCATGGGCCGCCTGATGGAGGTAGGGTTCGACCAGGTTTACAACTTGCAGAATCCCACGGTCCTGGAAAAAGCCGAGGTCATCAGCACCTATGTGTACAAAGTGGGGCTGCAGAAGGCCCAATTCAGTCTGACCACGGCCATGGGCCTCTTCGAGTCCTTTGTCGGCCTGGTGCTGCTGTTGTCGGCTAACGCACTGGCCCGGAAATTCGACCAGGGATTATTCTAGGGGAGGGAAACGCACTTGAGAGAGTCGGCTAGCGGAAAGGCTTTTTCGGTCTTCGTGCACACGGTTTTGGTAATCATTGCACTCACCTGCATTCTGCCTTTCCTGCATTTGATCGCTTTGTCCGTAAGCGAAGGGCATGCGGTGGATCTGGGACAAGTCTGGTTCTGGCCGGTGGGCCTTGATTTCACCGCTTATGAATATTTTTTTCAGAACACGCCGGCCTTGCGGGCGTTTGGCAACAGCGTCATCATCACATTGGGCGGAACGGCGCTTAGCATGCTGACCACGGTGCTGACGGCGTATCCGTTGTCCCGCCGCTATCTGTATGCCCGCAAGCCGCTCACAACGGCCGCGCTCTTCACCATGTTGTTCAGCGGCGGCATGATTCCCACTTATCTGGTGATGAACAGCTTGCATTTGACGAACACCTATTGGTCCTTATGGTTCGTTGGGCTGGTCAGTACCTATAATATGCTGATCATGAAAAGCTTCTTTGAAAACATTCCGGGTGAAGTGACGGAATCGGCCCAGATTGACGGCTGCGGAGAGATGCAACTGCTTTTGCGCATCATTTTGCCTTTATCCCTGCCCATGCTGGCCACATTGACGTTATTCTACGGCGTCGGTTACTGGAACATGTTCGTGAACGTCATTCTTTACATCAATCGGACGGAACTGCAGAATCTCACGGTCGTCGTCCAGAGCATGCTGCAGATTCAGAGCATGGACAACATGATGGCGATGGATATCATGCAGCAGCAGGAGCTAATCTCCGAGAAGCTGAAGGCGGTAGGCGTTATGGTGATGGTGGTGCCGATGCTGGTGGTCTATCCGTTTCTGCAAAAGTATTTCGTTCAAGGAATCATGCTCGGTTCCATTAAAGGTTAGCGGCAACACTTCCATTCATTATAGATCATAGATCGAGAGGAGCTTGCAAATGATTGAGCAAACATCCAAGTGGAACAAAAGGGTCTGGTCATGCGCATTGCTGGCTATCGTGTTGACGGCGGGGGTTGCCGGCTGCAGCCAGCCAAAAGAAGGGGGAGGAAGCGGAGATAAACCCGTCATTACCGTGTCCAACTATGACAGAGGCAATATCCCGGCCGCGGAGGGAACCGTGGAGGAGAACCGCTGGACCCAATGGATCAACGAACATTCTCCGGTCGAGGCCAAGTTTATGCCTGTGCTTCGGTCGGAGGCGGTCCAGAAGTTGAATGTGATGTTCGCTTCAGGCAGTGCGCCGGATATGGTCAATGATTATGATACGGGCTTCCGGGATTCCCTGTACCAGCAGAAGCAACTGCTGCCCCTGGACGATTACTTGCAGTATGCCCCCGAATACGAAAAATTGCTGGAGAAGTATCCTGAGCTGCGCGAGGTGGGCACCAAGCCGGACGGCAAGCTTTACGAAATCGGCAAAATTAACGAGCCCCATCTGCAAAGCGTGGCGTTTATCCGGGTGGATTGGTTGAAAAAGCTGAACCTGGAGGTGCCGAAAACGACCGAAGAGCTGTTGACAGTCTTGAAGGCTTTTGTAGAGCAAGACCCCGACGGCAACGGCAAGAAGGATACGTACGGAACGAATATCAGCTATACCTCCGGCGGCATGGTGGATTCCATGTTCGGCGCGGGCGGCTGGGCCATCTCGGCTGACGATAAAATCATCCGCAGCTGGGAGAATACGCTGGAGGCGACGAAATTCAAGAAGAGACTGTTCGAGGAAGGACTGATCGACCCGGATTACCTGGCGGACACGAACGGCTCCAAGGCAAAGCAGGATTATTTGAACGGCAAGGTGGGCGTTTTCCTGCCTCCGCAAATCAATAACTGGTTTGAGAGTACGGTTACCGATATCAAGACGATCAGGAGGGTGGTTCCGGATGCGGAAATTACCCCGATGATGCAGCCCGAGTCGCCTATGGGACGGTTTACCCATCACGTGACCAACCCGATTCAGATGACGACCGTGGTTAATGCCGCGGCCAAAGATCCCAAGGCGGTGATGGAATATATCAACTTCATGCTCCAGCCGGATACGGCGCTGACGCTGAGAAAGGGGCTGGAGGGAGAACATTGGAACAAGGGAGCGGACGGTGCGCCCGTCGTGATTGATCCCGACAAGAATACGAAGGAAGTGGACTGGGCTGCGGACTATACCATGTTCTATTCCCTCCCTCAGAATGAATTTTTGACCTCCGTATCGGCATTTAATGTGGAGGATCCGGATCAGAAGGCGGGGCTGGAGATGATGAAGCAAGCCGACCAGTTCCTGCTCAATCCGGACGCCAAATATCCCGCTCTAAGTCACTACGAGCATATGCCGGTTCTGCCAAGCGACCTGGTCGTTATCAATACCAATGTGGACAAAGAAGTGAAAGACATCATTGTCAAAGGAATCATCGGCGGGTCCAAATATACGGCCGAGCAAGCGATTGCGGATGCCAAAGCGGCCTGGGAGAAAGGCGGCGGCAAGCAGATCGAGGAATATATGAATACATGGTATCAAGAAAACAAAGAAACGGCCTTCCTGGGCGATGATGTACTGGAAATGGTCCGGTCTCAACTAAAGTAAAAGCAAATAAGGACTTGGTCCGGTAACAGCCGGGCCAAGTTTTGTTTTAAAATTACGATGAAAGGGTTTACAATCGGATTACATCATCGTTTCGGGGAGGGAGCCGGACTGAATCCGATAAGCTGGCCGGGGAGAATTGCCGGAAAAATGAAGGGCAGCTTCAAGTTGAAGCTGATTGTACTGCTCTCGTGTATGGTCACATTAGCCTTCACCTTAGCGGGGTGGCTGGTCTACCGCTTAAATGTCCAATTGATGGAGGACGAGATCAGCAAGCAGTTCTCCATTGCCAATGAACAGGCTTTGGCCAGATTGGAACTCACCTTCCAGGAGGTAAGCTGGGTATCCCAATCCATTATCCTGAACCCTTCAATAGAATTGTTTGTCACAGAAAGCCTCGATCCCGGAGGGGATCTCTATACTCAATTCAAGAACCGTAAGTACGTGGAGGAGCAACTGATCACGCTGCAAGTGGATACGCCGTCGATCCGTTCCATCTTTCTGTTCAATGAAAACGGAGACTTGGCTATTCTCTCCCAAAATGGGGCGTCAGGAAAACCCGGGCCTGAAGAAATGGCCATGGTGATGGGCAAGCTGGAGTCGCATCGGGGGAATTTGGTCTGGGGGCGGGCCAGTCTGCCCAGCGCCGTCGATCCCGGCGGACGCCGGACGGTGCTGATCGCCGCCAGACGGATGCTCAATGACAAGCTGATCCCGTATGGAACCATGGTGGTGGTGATGGAGGAAAGCCTGGTATCCAAAGTGCTACGGGATCTTACGGCGAACGGCAACGGCAAGGTGCTGCTGCTGGAGCCTCTGGGAGGAATGCTCTACTCCAATACAGATCAGGAGGAGACGGCGCAGCTCATGCGCTTGATCGATGCCGGCGATCCCCAATATGCCAAGATGAATGGGGTCACCTATTTATTTGTCCGCCATCGTCTGGAACCGGCAGGTTTTACGTTATACGGAGGGGTTTCTCTGGAGGAGATTCAACGCAAAAACAAAGACATCATCCATATCTTTGTGGTTGCCGGAATCGGCGTTGTGCTTCTTAGCGCGCTGCTGATTACGATTTCTACCAGAACCCTGCTGAAGCCTCTGGCGGATCTGATGCGGGGGCTGCGCAAATTGCGTGCGGGGGATTTCTCGGCCCGGATCAGCGTCCGTTCCGGCGATGAGCTCGGGTTTATCGGCGAGAGCTTCAACAGCATGGCGGAGCAAGTGAGCACGCTGATCAACAAAGTGTACCTGGCCCAGATCAGTCAGCGGGAATCGGAATTAAAAGTGATTCAGGCGCAGTTGAATCCTCATTATCTGCATAACCTGTTCAATGAACTGTATTGGAAGCTGTATAACGACGATCAGGCGGAGGCGGCTCTGCTGATCAACGCCATCTCGGAGATGCTGAAGTATTCGCTTCAATCCGTCAAGACCGATACGACGCTGGGAGAAGAACTGCAGCAGGTACGGAATTACATTAAGATTCAGACCGAATTGTTTACCGGCGAGATGGAAACGATCATTCAGGCCGAAGAATCGTTGCTGGGTCTGCGGATGATGAGATGCCTGCTGCTGCCGGTGGTGGAGAATGTTTTTGTGCACGCCTTCCGCGATATGGATGAAGACCGGGTGCTTAGGGTGAAGGCGGCTTTACGGGATGGAGCGCTGCATATCGAGGTGGCTGACAACGGCTGCGGCATGGATAACGACACTTTATATGCTTTGACTGAAGCTAAGGATGCGCTGCCGGAGAACAACAAAACCGGAATCGGCTTTAAAAGCGTGCTGCGGCGCATTGAGTTGGTGTACGGGGCTCCTTACGGAGTAGAAATTGCTAGCGTCAAGGGAAAAGGAACGACCGTTCACATCAGGCTTCCCATTCAGACGATGCCGCAAGCGTATTTAGAGGGGGGAAACGGATGAAAGCCAAGCTGTTTATCGCCGAGGATCAGCCGAATTTTCGCAAAGGATTGCTCAAGCTGGCCGGGAAACGGTCCGACGAGTGGGTGGTGGCGGGAGAAGCGGCCAATGGCCGGGCCGCCCTGTCTTCGATGGAGCAAAACATCCCGGATTTGCTGTTAACCGATATCCGCATGCCCCATATGGATGGGCTCGAGCTGGCCGAGGAAATCAAGGCCCGCGGCTGGGGGACCAAGATTGTGATCATCACGGGCTTTAAGGATTTTGCTTACGCCCAGTCCGCCCTCAAGTTCGGAGTGCTGGACTTTATCACGAAACCTTGCGTAGAAGCGGATATATTAAGCATGCTCGACCGGACCTATGTACGGCTGATCGAAGAGAAGCAGTCCGGGCGGCTGGTGGAGGATTGGAAGCGCCAGCACGAGGACAGCCAGCTTCGCTCGGCGATTATGGGCATGTCCTGCAACAACGGAGAGGTGGAGGCTTTACTCGGGCGGATGAAGGAATGCGAGCTTTACTTTCTCAGCATCCCCACCTATATTTCCGCGGAAAAACACTATTCCGCCCAGGATATGCCGCTATTGCAATTTGCTCTCGGCAACATTGTCAGGGAGCATTTGCAGAAATGGTATGGCGGCGGCTTCCGGCTTTTTTCCTTGAGTTCATCGGAATGGGCTTTATTGGCGGACCGGACGGCTTCCCGGCCGGAAATGCCTTCTCCCTGGCTGCAGACGCTCACCGATTCGATTCAGCATTATCTGAAACTGGCGTTTGCCTGCAGCGGACAAGGACGATGCCGAACGGCGGAGGACCTGCGCCAGGCTTACGAGCGGTATTGCGACGGACCGGGCCGGGAGGCGGCCTCTGAGCGCAGTACGGCCTATGAATCTTTGCTTAACCAGACGGCGCTTTACGAAAAGGAGAAGGAAATCGTATCCTGGCTGATGTCGGGAGACAACGGCCGGCTGAACAAGGAGCTTCTGGATCAAGTGGTGCGGATTGGCAATATGCCCCCGCAAACCGCCAAAATCGAAGCCCTGCTTCTGGCCGCGGCCCTGCTCCGGCTGGTGCAAGTACAGTTTCCCGAATGGCGGATGGCCGCACGTTCCATCGAGTGGAGTTCCGTCTACAAATGCGAGACGCCCGAAGAGATTGCGGCCTGGCTGCAAGTCTACATCCATGAATTCCTGCGTTCCCATAACCATTGGCTTGCCGGCAAGAACGACAATCCGGTCAAGCAAGCCATCCGGTTTATCGAGGAGAAATACATGGACGAATGCGGATTGGCCGAGGTGGCTGCCCATGTTCATCTCAACCCCAGCTACTTCAGCAACCTGTTCAAGAAAGAAACCGGCGAAAGCGTCACCGGCTATATCCAAAACCTGCGCGTACAGAAAGCGAAGCTTCTGCTCAAAAGCACCGACATGAAAATTTTCGAAATCGCCCAGGCCATCGGCTTCAACGATTCCAATTACTTCACGCATATGTTCAACAAAATAGCAGGGCTCTCGCCAAAGGAATACCGCAAACGGACGGCAGAGCCGCTGCATTTATGATCAATACATCCCGTTCTATAAATTTCCTGCAAGCGGCTCTTTCCGAGCCGCTTTTTTTTTCGTTCGACGGGCGGGACGCCTATTGGATGAAGAATTTGGTGCTGCCAAGGTGTCGAGACGTTCATAGTTTCTTCTTTTGTCATAATTCTCGCAAGCCTTTATATGAGTGTGGTTTCCGACAGATACGCAGCACAAATCTCGCCTATATCTCTCATAACTAAGATATTTTAGAAAAATATAGCAGGAACTATGGAGAAATATGTAAAATATATCAATGGCAATCTCTTTTTTAGGGGTATTTTACGAGATTGACGATCTATGGAAAAGGAGGCCGACTGACAGACCGATAGTTTCGGTTCCCTGGTTGGGAGCCGCAATATTAAAACTGCGGGGAGGAATAAACATTGACTCAGGCAAAAGTATTCCGTAAATCAAGTATTTGGTTGCTCGCTATGGCTCTTATTGTTCCGCTATTTTCGTTTTCCGCATTTGTTGACGGCAAGCCGGCCGGAGCTGCGGGAGACCGCAAGCTGGTTGGCTACTGGCACAATTTCGACAATGGTTCCAGCAATATTCGGCTGCGGGAGGTTTCCCCGGATTTTGACGTCATTCAGGTAGCGTTTGCCGAGCCGACAGGGGGATCGACAAGCGGAAATATGGCGTTTCAGCCTTATAACGCTTCCGTAAGCGAATTTCAGGCCGACATCCGTCAACTGCAAGGGCAAGGCAAAAAAGTGTTGATCTCCATCGGAGGAGCCAACGGAACCGTAGACTTGTCTTCCGATCAGGCTCGGCAAAATTTCGTCAGAACGATGAAGGGGATTATCGACACTTACGGCTTTAACGGTTTGGACATTGATCTGGAAGGAAGCTCGTTGTCCTTGAACGGCGGCGACGCGGACTTCAGAAACCCGACGACGCCGAAAATCGTGAATCTGATCTCCGCGGTGCGGGACATTCTGAACAGCTACGGTTCGGACTTCATGCTGACCATGGCTCCGGAAACGGCGTACGTGCAAGGCGGCTATGTGGCGTACGGCGGTCCTTGGGGCGCTTATTTGCCGGTGATCTACGCTTTGCGCGAGCAATTGGATTATCTGCATGTTCAGCATTACAACTCCGGCCCGATGACCGGACTTGACGGCAAATCCTATGCTCAAGGCACGGCGGATTTTCAAGTGGCCATGGCCGAAATGCTGCTGCAGGGATTTAACGTAGGCGGCAATGCGAATTATAAATTCCCGGCGCTTCGCCCGGAACAGCTGCTCATCGGCCTTCCGGCCACGCAAGCGGCGGCGGGCGGCGGTTATACGACGCCGGCCAATGTGCACAAGGCGCTAGATTATCTCATGAAAGGCCAATCGTTCGGCGGCAGCTACACCTTGCGCAATCCGCAAGGCTATCCCGGCTTCAAAGGTCTGATGACCTGGTCGATCAACTGGGACAAAGTAGCCAACTATGAATTTTCCCGCTCTCACCGGGCTTATCTGGACGGTCTCGGGACGGACCCGGGACCTGGTCCCAACCCGAATCCCGACACGACGCCGCCAACCGCTCCGAGCCAACTTCGCGTGACTGCGACTACGCCGAATAGCGTCACTTTGGCGTGGAACGCTTCCACGGACAACGTGGGCGTCGCCGGATACTCCGTCGCCTACGGCGCAGGCAGCGTGAACGTCAACGGTACCACGGCGACCATCAGCGGCTTGTCTCCGAATACGACGTACACGTTTACCGTCACCGCCAAAGACGCCGCCGGCAACGTTTCCGCGGCCGCCTCCGTCCAAGGAAAAACGGCAGCACAGGACACCCCGGGCGAAGCTCAACCATGGCAGCCCTGGGTTTCCTATAGCGTAAATGACCAGGTAACCTACAACGGCAGCGTTTATACCTGCATCCAAGCGCATACTTCCCTTCCGGGATGGGAGCCGGCCAATGTGCCTGCTTTGTGGCAGTTGAAGTAGGGGATGGGGCAGCGTAATATTTGATTTCATAAAAAAGAGAGACCCGCGTCTTGGTATAAGACGCGGGTCTCTTGCAGTAAATTCAAACGTGGCACTTCTAATCCAACCGCCGGCATCAAGTGAGCTAGACCCGATGCGTGAATACGGTGTTATCTATGTTATAATGGTGACAATTAATTCTTGAAAGGAGTTGGGCGAATTGGCTATTAGTAAGGAACGACTTCATGAGCTATTAGGTCAGTTAACCGATAAAGACCTTGAGTTGGTCTCTGAGCTTGTAGAACGTCTTTCTCAAACTTCAACGAAAAGGGAAATTCCTTTAGATGATGAGCCAACTACTCAAGATGACTTGGATGCCATTAACAAAGCCCGCGAAGCTTACTTAAAAGGTGAATTAATCAGTCTTAAGGATATTGAACATGAAATACGAAATTAAATTCCTTAAGGATGCCTATAAGTATCTTCAGAGGCAAAATTCTTCAACGAGAAATCGGATTCTTGATCATCTGAAAATTCTATCCGAAAATCCCAGACATCCAGAGCTGGATATCAAAAGAATGCAAGGAGTAGAAAATCAATTCAGACTTCGCGTCGGATCCTACAGAGTGGTTTACTCTATTGTAGACAATGAACTTATCATTATTGTCATTAGAATTGGCTCGCGCGGAGATGTATATAAATCTTAAGGGCACTTGGGGTTCCAGTGTCTTTTTAATTTTTGTGTTCCGCGAATATGGACAAGCCCATTGAGCATCAAACTTGGGCTTGTCTTTTTTCATTTGGCTAGGTTAGTTGAGTCCCTTTAATTTGGTTTTGCATTGATTTCCGTTAAAGTTCATGCATCACGTAGTCTCACCGAGTTAAGGCAGCTTGCTGCCGGCCGCGATGCGGTTAGTCGGTGCGGATGCGTCCCGGCAATTACTTCCTCGTTCCTTGTTTCCGGGATCGAGGGTCGCCCAGACCCGGAGCGTGAATGCGGTGTTTATCTCTAGTAATGTATATTTCAGTTAAGTCTTCTTTTAAACGTCACTTATTTATTACCGAGTTGCTCCGCCAAACCGATTAGAAGTCCTTCATTTCCACGAATGTAGCAGAGCCGATACGAGTCCTCGTACTGAACCACTTCGCCAACGAGCTGAGCGCCATACTTAGTGAGTCTGGATACCATTTCGTCAATGTCTTCAACGGTGAACATGACGCGTAGATAACCGAGGGCATTTACAGGAGCAGTTCGGTGATCTGATATAGCAGGCGGGGTGAGAAATCGCGAAAGTTCAAGTCGGCTGTGGCCATCTGGGGTAACCATCATAGCAATCTCTACACACTGTGAACCCAACCCGGTTACGCGACCAGCCCATTCACCTTCGACAGTTGCTCGCCCTTCGAGCTTCAAGCCAATCTCCTCGAAGAAAGGGATCGCGTCATCAAGGGATTCTACAACGATGCCAACATTGTCCATTCTTAGTAATTTGTTTTTTGCCATAGTTTTATCTCCTTATGTGTACATATTTATTACCTAATCATCTTCATATTTACTCTATCAAGAATTACTAATTCCTCCCAAACGATTAACATCTTGTCACAGTTCATGATAACAGAGATAAGTCACAGGATAGTAAAATGTGAAATTTGGTCTTCGAACATATTTTGGAACGTACGCTATGTTGACTATGAAAGCGTATCCATTAGTTATAGATTGCTAAATTATTTATCAAATTTTACATGGAAAGGAAAGATGGAAATGAATGGTTTGCTCAGAAAGGCAAGCGCAATGATGCTGGCATTTACTCTGGTATTTAGTTTGCTGCTTGGATTGATGACAGCGCCCGTTCATGCAGACAGCGCACTTTTCACGATGGAAAGCGAAAATGCTCAACTCACCTCCGATCTTCAAGTGGCGACAGAAATTTACGGACAACCCAAGCCCGGATTCTCGGGGAGCGGATTTGTCTGGATGCAGAACTCCGGCACCATCACGTTTACGGTAACCGTCCCGGAAACCGGCATGTATGCGATCTCCACCCGATATATGCAGGAGCTGAGTCCTGACGGCAGGCTTCAATATTTAACCGTTAACGGCGTTACCAAAGGTTCGTATATGCTGCCCTACACGACCGCGTGGTCGGATTTGATTTTGGCTTTCATAAGCTGAAGGCAGGAAGCGACACCATACAACTGAAGTCCGGTTGGGGATTCGCTTATTTTGACACCTTCACCGTGGATTTCGCCGATCTTGATCCCTTGGATGTGCAGCCTGTTCTTACCGATCCCGAAGCTACACCGGAAACGCAGGTTTTGATGAATTATTTGACGGAGGTTTACGGCAACCATATAATCTCCGGCCAGCAAGAGATTTACGGAAGCGGCAATAACGGCAATTATGAGTTGGAGTTTGATTGGATCTACAATTTGTCCGGAAAATATCCGGCCATCCGCGGCTTCGATCTAATGAACTATAATCCGCTCTACGGTTGGGAGGACGGCACCACCGACCGGATGATCGACTGGGTGAATAACCGGGGCGGGATCGCGACAACCAGCTGGCATATCAATGTGCCCCGAAATTTCACCGCCTATCAGCTTGGACAGTTTGTGGATTGGAAGGACGCCACCTACAAGCCGACGGAAACCAATTTTAATACAGCCAATGCGGTGGTTCCCGGTACGAAGGAATATCAATACGTGATGATGACGATTGAGGATTTGGCGGAACAACTGCTGATTCTGCAAAATAACGAGGTGCCGGTGATTTTCCGTCCCTATCATGAGGCGGAGGGCAACGGCGGGTTGAATGGGGAAGGCGCGTGGTTCTGGTAGGCGTCGGCAGGCGCGGAGGTATACAAAGAGCTGTGGGATCTGCTCTATACCGAACTGACGGAGACGTACGGCTTGCATAACTTGATCTGGACCTATAACAGCTACGTGTATAGCACTTCTCCCGCATGGTATCCCGGCGACGATCAGGTGGATATGGTCGGCTATGATAAATACAATACGATCTACAACCGCTATGACGGTTTGTCCGGCGTACCCAATGAGGATGCCATTACCTCGATTTTCTATCAGCTTGTGGATTTAACCGACGGCACGAAAATGGTGGCCATGACGGAGAACGACACGGTCCCAAGCGTACAGAATCTGACCGAGGAAAAAGCGGGCTGGCTCTACTTCTGCCCCTGGTATGGCGAGCATCTCATGAGTTCCGCCTTTAATTTTCCGGCCACGCTGAAGACGCTTTATCAAAGCGACTATGTCATCACATTGGATGAGCTGCCCGATTTAACGGTTGAGAATTCAATCCCAAGCGCGTCCATCACACCGACAAGCGTCGAATTTGACAAAAATACGCCGGCTCAAAGCGATAAAGCCATCACCGTGAATTTTAACGGCAATACGCTAACCGCTCTCCGGGCAGGCTCCAATGCATTGACCGCGAATCAGGATTATGCCTTGAACGGAAGTACGCTGCTGCTGAGGAAAGAATTTCTGGCCGGCCTGCCGGTTGGCACGCATTCGATCGTCTTTGATTTTAATCAAGGACAAGATCCCGTATTAAAAGTCAAAGTTGTCGACTCCACGCCAAGCGCGTCCATTTCGCCCGCGAATGCGACCTTTGATCAAGCGGCAAACCTGTAGCAGGATATTTCCGTATCCCTTGCTTTAAACGGGCACCAGCTTGCAAGCCTAACGAATGGAAATGTTACGCTAACATCGGGCCAGGATTATACGGCATCAAGCGCTGCCGTCGTTCTGAGCAAGTCCTATCTTTCCACGCTGCCGCTGGGCCAGCATGCGATCACCTTTCATTTCAGCGGAGGGAATAACGCGGTTCTTACCGTCAATGTAGTGGACAGCAGCGTTCCCGTACCAGCGGGAGACTTGACGATCCAAGCCTTTAACGGCAACACGAGTGCCTCCACCAACGGAATTTCACCCAAGTTCAAAGTCGTCAACACCGGGGATTCGGCGATTCCGTTAAGTGATGTAAAACTCCGGTATTACTATACGATTGACGGGGAAAAGGCACAGAACTTCTGGTGCGACTGGGCCAGTATCGGCAGTGAGAAGGTAACCGGCCATTTCGTTAAACTGGCGTCCCCGGTTGCCGGAGCCGATTATGCTCTGGAAATTGGCTTTACGAGCACGGCCAGAACGCTGAATCCCGGCCAGAGCGCAGAAATTCAAACCCGCTTCTCCAAAACCGACTGGTCCAACTACAACCAGGCTGACGATTACTCATTCAAAGCCTCCGGCAACCAGTTCGCCAACCATGAACAGATTACCGGGTATATGAACGGTCAGCTTGTATGGGGGGTTGAGCCGTAAGGAGGGAAAGAAAAGGGGTTGGAGCAGGGGTTATACCCTGGTCCAGCCCTATTTTGAATGGTGGATGGCCATATGTTCAACAAAATCGAAGGGCTTTTTACTAAAGGAATGTAGCATGTGGACGGTAGGGTCAGCGGAGGGAATTACGATGGATTTTAATGCGTGCCACGAAGACCCGATGCGTGAATACGGTGTTACCTGATGCTATAATGGTTATGATTAGTTCTTGAAAGGGGTTGTTAAAATGGCTGTATCCAAGAAAGATCTTGCTAATCTCATTCAACAATTACCAGATCAAGATATCCCGCTCGTAGCTGATTTCTTAAAACGCCTCATTAGTAATCCCCTTGATACCCATATCCCCTTCGATGATGAAGAATTAACAGAAGATGACCTAAAGGCAATTGAGCAAGCGGAATTAGAGTTCCAACAAGGGAAAACCATTCGCCTCAAGGATTTCGAGCATGAATTACGAAATTGAGTTAAGTACGGAAGCGACCAAGTACCTTCGCAAGCTGGATAAACCAACCAGAATCCATTGTTTAACGGGAGTGAACATCGAGTTTCATGGTCCATGAAGTTCCGGAAAGGCCCCAATAGACAAATCCCAATTTCTGATATAACTTCACGGCGGAAGTATTCTGAGGATCGACGCTCAAGGAAAGCGATTTGTATCCATCATTCGCTGCTTGCTTTATGATTCCATGCATTAAGATTCGTCCGATTCCGGTTCCTCGATATTCTGAATGTACTGCGATGCCTAGCTCTGGCGTATTGCTATCGACGAACCCATAACCTTTATACGTTTCGTTGAACAATCGATACCATACAGCCCCAGCAAGATGATTATTCATCAGTGCAACGAACGCTCTATCTCCTTTTCTGCCCCATTCTTCATGGTATTTTTTAAGATGGGGAGCATTCAAAAGCTCATGCTTTGCCGGTTTCCCCTGCAACATGTGAATAGACTCATAGTGCATATCCATAAAAAAATCAAACTCATGACCTTCCAGTGGTTTAACAGTAATCATATGTCCATCCCCAGCCTTTAGATTTGTTTATACCGCCCATTTTAACATAAGTTATTTTGGAAAAGTCTGGTTTATTTAAACTCTCCAGAATTTTTGTTGAACAAAAAAGGACGCTCCCTCGCTACTAGTATGGTATTAACAACAATATGCAAATATCGCATAAAATTCGGCTTGCTCTAATCGTTTAGGTTAAACTTGTCTGGGGGAGTTTAATAAGCTACTCCTTACTTGAATAAAAACAAAAGAGGGCAAGCTAATGAAGAATATTATAGAAGAATTATTTTACGGCAATCTGAACCCTGAAGAACGTATTGTCCCCACTGATCCCGAATATCGTTCGCTCAATAGAAAGATTTCCGATTTGATGGAGGAAGTTAAACAGAGATTTTCGGAGAGAGATTTCGCAGCCCTTGAGGAAATTTTGGATCTGAACGGTGAGTCTAATTCCATGGTTATAAGTGAGGCTTTTGTCCAGGGGTTTAAGATGGGGGCTTTGGTGATGATGGAGGTGTTTTGTGGGGAGGGGAAGGTAGGGAAGTAATTGTTGGAAGTTGGACTGAAAAAGCTATTAATTATTTTGTGTGAGTCTATTATAGAAAATGCTTTCGCAACTCAAAATAGCGGAAGCTTTTTTATTTTCGAGCAAATAACTATTCAATCGTCATATTATTCCAATTTGTAGTAGAATATGACTATGGGTCATATGGACTAACCAAAATTCGAATTATTCATTAATTAGCGGATTCTTGGATAAAGGGTTAGTCGAAATTATTGTAATTATGAAAGGAAGAATTGTATGTATCAAAATGAAATTTATATATCACCAAAATATATTTTGGAAGACTATCTGGATTTGAATTTGTCTTTAAATAGTAATGATCAGGATTGGGATAAAGCAATTGATATATTTGCCGATCGAATTGAAGGGAGATTTCTACTATTAATTCAGCATTACTCGGATAACATTAGATTAGATAATAGATATATCGATTACAGTTTTAGTTCCATGGCATTATGTTGTTTGCTTATAGAAACTCTTCATCAGTTTTATAATGGACTTGACATAACGGTTTTTAGAGGACATAAAGAAGCGTTTGTGAAGTTTTTGACTAGAAGCTTTTTCTTCAGTCGGCATTTTACGTGTAGAACTGCTAGTTTTTTCTACTCGGACATCCGAAATGGGATACTTCATCAAGCACAAACAAAACGAAATACACAACTTTCTTTTAATCAGGAGAATATGGTTACCGAAATTGATAACGGCATTCGTCTGGACGTAATTAAATTTAAAGACGAATTATTAAGCGAATACCAACACTATTTAGATCTTTTAAAACAAAGGATGAATAGTGAATTAAGAGATAATTTTATAAGAAAGATGAATTACATAACGACGGTCAATAATTATGTGGGTGATACGGGAAGAAAATAACATCGACTAACACTGTATATCCACGTTTCAGGGTGACTCTCCAAATGCAGAATAGAATTACGGACTACCCTTACGGGGTTAGTTAAATAAAGTTGTTACTTCTATTTGATGGGCTTCTACGACTTAAACAATTATCCTAAAAATTTATGTTAGGACATCATACTAATTTGCTGGGGGGAAGAAACATGGATGCCAATGAAGTAAAATAACACATAAACAAACTTGAACGAATACGAATGTATTACTCACCCAGTAAATATCTAAGAAAGTTTGTGAATACAACAACTGATATTTATAATGAACGGCATCTATTAAAGTCGATTTCATTTGATAATAATCAATTGAATATATTGTGAAAATTATTGTTGATGATATTGCTTCAAATAGAAGATTTCGAAGAGTGGAATGTTTAAAAATTCTAAAAAAAATGAATAAAAGTCGCAGGCCTGATGAACCTTACAATAAAGAGCTTTTAAGGAATTTATTCTTTCTCTACCAACAATTTATTTTTCTTGGTAATGAAGAGGTTCAATGGGCGGTTAGTACATATATAAAAGATCATCTACTAGATGAAGAACATATAAATTGGTTAATCGACAACTATCTAGAGTCAGAACACATTGTTAATCGATTGCTGAGATATCCAGTGAAAAATGGACAGGTGACTGATTGGGCTCATGATGTTCTAATGTCTGGCAAGCTTCGATCTCGAATCTCTGAGATAGTTGGATTTTTAATTGATGAGAAAGTCCCCGACTTTGTTAAGGAAGACAATACAACTATTATGTGGGCGATATATTATTCTAAATGTTCAAAAGCTAAAAAAAGAAAATTGCTATTAAAACATCTTGATTATGAGAACTACTTAATGGCACTAGAAGTTGCTAATAGGTTGGATATAGGGGAGGTATCCTATGAATTACTTAAACATTATCGAGGTCTCTCTTTAAGTAATGTTGATGTTGTATAACGAAGTATTCATGCAGCGGCCTCTGGTTTTGGATCTCCAGAACTGAAGAGTCGAACAACTATTAACCCTGAAAGGCTAAGTGATGAAGCCACTTGATGTTGATGCACCCTTAATTTATCGGGTTCGTGAATGCAACAATGATAGGCAAAATTATTGTAAAGGATGAAATAAATGACAAGTTTTATTTGGGGACGATCACCTCAGGAAGCATATGAAAATCCGTATGAATACGAAGCTCAGGAACAGTTTTCAAGAGAAGCCAGAGTTTTGATTAGCGAACTCTTCGCTTTTCTAATGAAGAATAATGGAAAATACCCACGGGATGATCGAACAGCAGACAAAGCTATATGGATGCTTTTTGTTGATGGTATAGAGACAATAAACGATTGTCTTAAATTAATTGATTCCAAACAGCATAGGTTGGCTTGTAGATTATTCAGAGATGTTGTTGAGACAATTGACTTGGCTTCGTATTTCTCTAGCTCGGATAAAGATAAAGAAAAGCACTTAAGGAGTTGGTATGACAATGAAATTATTCCAAATAGAGTATTTCGTAATTATGTTTCTGTTACTGTTAGTGAGACAATCTCTCGAGCATATAAAGAATTATATAATGATCTATCAAAACTTAACCATAGAACATACAGATCACTGGCATATTCATACATACTAAGAAAAAGAGAATTCCTTGTTTATGAAGGTGAAAATAACACTGAATTGCTAACGTTACCTCATCCAGTCGCAATGTGCTATGCGTTGCTGGCGGATATAATTACAAGGTATTCAGATAGAATGCTTGAATGTGACGTGATTACTCTTGACGAAATAACATCAGTATGGAATAAAGCTTTAGAGAAAGAAACAGTACCACGTAGGTTCATGACTAGAGATGATTATAGAAGAATGTTTGAGCAAATTAAGAAAGAAAATGACTTCAACTAACATTATATTCACGCTGGGGAGTCTGATTGCTCCTTGATTCGCCCGATGAGATTAAACTGAGCAATGGAATCAGGCACCCCCCCCCCTGTGGATCAAACCTAACTGCAGTCGCGACCCCTGCTATCCTATTGATTTCTAGATAGCGCTTAACGAGATTTTATTAACTATAAATTGACAAATTACTCTATAGCAATGCCTAAATAGGTTAATGGTATTAATTTAAGGGAAGGAAGGGGAACTAATGATTGATCATATCAAAGAAATTAATAATTTTGGTATTTATCATGCATTCTCAAAAAATGCTACGTTATGCTGTTTTAAACAGTTTAATCTCTTCTATGGTTGGAATGGTAGTGGGAAGAGTACCTTATCAAGATTGTTCAATATTTTAGAGAAGAAGGCTATTCCTCAAGAATTTATTAATTCTGATTTTAAAATTATCTTGGAAGATGGATTAGTCATTACCAAGAACAACTTAGTTGATTTTTCTAGAAAAATTTTTGTTTTTAATCAAGAATTTATTGGAGAAAACATTAACTGGAACGAGTCACTCAAGAGTTTATTATTAATCTCAGAAGAAAAGATTGATGAACACAACTGTCTCCAAAAACTAATACAAAAAAGGCAGGAACTACTTCATGAAGAACAACAACTTCGAATCAGTATAGATAATGAGAATAAAGAGATTGATTCTTTCTTATCTGCAACCGCGAAAAAAATCAAACAACATTTTCAAGTTATTGATACTAGCGATCGATACTATTTTAATTATAACAAGACAAAACTAGAAGGAATTATTACAAACATTGATCACTCAACGAAATTCAAAGTATTAAGTGAAGATGAAGTCGCAAAAATAACTACCTCTATTAATCCAACATCAAAAGATACTATTGACCTATCAGTTAGTGGTCTTTCAATTGAGAATTATCAAGAAGCTGCTGGTAGACTAAGCAAGCTTATTAAGACTAGTGTAATTACATATAGTATTGAGAGACTAAGAAATAACTCGGAAATAAATAAATGGGTCGAAGAAGGTTACCATTTACATAAAAATAATAGGAGCACTAATTGTGAGTTTTGTGGTCAAAATTTACCCAAAGAACGGATTCAGGAACTAGATAATCATTTCAGCGATGTATATAAAGAGTTTCTAAACAAATTAAACAATGCTTATTCTTGGATATTATTAAATAGAATTAAAGGTGAATTGCCGGTAACTTCTGCTTTATATGAGGAATTAAAAAATGAATATAATGAAGGTGTTAATGAAATTATCAATATTACGAATAAAATTAATGATTTACTTGACTCTTGGAACAAGATCATAGAACAAAAAATAAAAGATCCGTTTAATACGAACTTTCAAGAAATAACTTTTGATGAGAGCGTATTTCTTACATACAATAAAAGTTTGGGGAAAATAAAAAAGATTGTTGAATCTCACAATAACAAAACAAATAATTTTAAATTGGAAACCGACCGTTTGAAGAAGATGCTCGAGTACCATTTTATGTTGAAAGCCATTGATGATTTTAAATTCATCAGTCGACAAACAAAGATTCGTAATCAACAAGAAAAAAAGAGAGGTATCGAAAACTCTATTAAAGCAAATAATAAAGAGGTAGCTGATTTGGAATCACTTTTATCTAACGAAGTATTTGGAGCTTCGGTTTTTAATAAGCTCATTCATAGTTTCCTGGGTCATAGTGAGTTATCGCTTAGATTCGATAACCGAGATAAAGGATATCGAATTATCAGGAACAATAGATTGGCTAAAAATTTAAGTGAGGGAGAAAAGACTGCAATCGCCTTCGTGTATTTTATTGTTAAGTTAAAGGAAAACGGAAATAAAATAAGTGATAGCATTGTTGTAATCGATGATCCTATTTCTAGTTTTGATTCAAACAATCTATTTCATGCTTACTCATTTCTAATTAACGAGTTTCATGAAGCGCACCAACTCTTTATATTAACACATAATTTTGTTTTTTATAAATTGTTAAGAGATTGGTTAAGCTTTCGTGATAGAAAGGGGAAATCTAGTTTTTATACTATAGAAACTGTTCATTCAGGGGATGAACGAGGATCTCAAATAAAGAACACAAATTCAGCTTTGTTAAACTATAATTCAGAGTATCATTATGTATTTTCAAGAATTTATGACTATAAAAATAAATCAGACTTAAATCTTGACGATGCTTTCCTTGTTTCTAATTTATGCAGGAAATTACTTGAAAGCTTTTTATCGTTTAAATTCCCTAAAAAGAGACGTAGTTTTAATCAACTGGTGAGTGATGCTATATCAGACAGGACTCGGCGCGAAAGAATTTATAGATTTATCAATAAATATTCTCATAATGAGACTATTGAGTTTGAAGATAACACTATTGATAATCTACTGGCTGAAAGCTCTAATATTGTTGTTGAAGTTTTAGAGTTAATTAAAGAACTAGATCTTAATCATTATACTGAACTAGAGAATATAATAACGGAAGGAAAAATTAGTTAGGGTATGTTCCTAAGTTCCATATGACAACCTAGTTAATAGAGCTAAATCTCGTAACCTTTCGATGACGCTAACTATGGGTTCTCGGAATATGTGAATACCAGAATAATATCCCAAAAATTAATTAGAAAGTACCAGTGAAGGGGGAGCCAAATGAAATATGAAGAAAAAATAAAAATTGTGAAATCTCTAGACGAGAGAACTTTTCGAAGTAATGTATTAATACCACTTGTTAATTCAATGGTTTTAATGATGTCAGAGATAATCATGGGGTTTATGAGAAGGGGAAAGATATAATTTTTCGTTCTTTGACACCTTGGGGTGATGTGGAATTTATGCAGCTGTAGTAACAATGAATGATGTTACCGGAAATGTAAGTCATGATAATTTTGCTCGAAGGGCATTAGATCAAATTAAAATGGCCTTATCTCAACCATATACGGATATTTATACAGGAAGAACTAATAAAGTGGACCTATGTTGGTTTATTAGTGCGGGTAACATTAAAGGTGCAAATGGAAAGCATATCAGGTTAATTGGATTCCTTATATTTGGATAGAATCATTACATTTTTTGATATTGATAGAATTATACAATTGATTGATAAATACTATCCTCAATATTGGTTTAGAAAGGAAGAATTAGTTTAGGGCTTTATATATAGAGTGTACGATATCTCTTCCAACGTACTAGATGCACCATACAATAATGAAGAAAATGAGTTGCCCAACATTGGAAGTCTCAAGGAAGCTATTTATAAAATTAAGAAACTTACTTATTCTTTAATGAATGAAATAGAATTTGAATTGCTTGAAAAACTTGAAAAAATAATAAAAAGTAACAATCCATTTGAAATATATGCTTTGTGGGAACAACTCGATTCTGATCGAGCAAGGATAGGGCCAGAAAGTTTCTTAATTGGGTGCAGTAAGATCAGGGAGTTAGATAAGTACATGGAATATCTTTGGGACGATTTAAATGAATATGAAGAGAAGCATAACGTTGAAAGAAGACAATTTAAGAAATAGAGAAGTGGCCGAAAAGTATGGATTTATTAAATTAAAAGAATCTAAGAGAAGAACGTTTCGAGTTAATCTTTTCGGTCAATGGGGGGAAATTAGAATATGAAAGATTTATCACCTACTATTATTTCTTCAATTATTTCTGGGGTTATAGCATTAGCGGCATTGATAGTCTCGACTTTAGTAACAACGAACAAAAATAGAAATGAAGAAAGAAATTATTTTGAAAAAAATCTTAGGGAAAAACTCGAGAACATCTATCTTCCTCTGAAAGTAACCTTCTATTCAAAGAGTATAGAAAGTGCTCTAAGTAACAATGAGGTTGCAAATATAGTGAATAAGTACGGCTATCTTTTAAATCCTGAGACACTAAATGAAATTACAGATTTAATAATCTTCGAACAAAAAAGAAATAATTTTTTTGAGGATGAAGAATATCAAGTTTTAAGAGGAAATGTGATAAACAGATTTAATAAGGAATTTACGGAACTTCAAGAAGTCTATAATAATCACTTCGAGAACTATAAAAAGAAGTATGTAGAGAAAATGTATGAAAAAATTTTAAAAGTATTAGGTAAATTTTTTGTTGGTATTACTATAATATTTTACTCATGCATAATTAGTATTTTTTTATACTATTATCTCAACAAGGATACCACAATAATAAATAATCCTATTTTGAACGTGTTATTTATTGTTGTAGTTTTTATTTCAGTTTCTACAACAGTATCAGGAATTGGGCTGATTCCCGCCAAATTTTTAGAACCTATTCTTAAGAAAATAGGAAAAACAAGAGGATATTTCACAACAGAAGATAAGGTCCCCCAATCAGGGTTTTATATTTGTAGAGCATGTAACAATATTAGAAAAAAAACAAAGTATATGAAGTTTGGCTATTGTGAAGGACATAACAAGAGGGAGATTTTCAAATCTATAATATTAACTAATTTATGGAAATCTAGTAATGAGAAATCTAATAACTCTGAAAACGAATCCCAAGCAAATTTTGATCTGTAAATGATTGATATAGTGAATCTGTTAAACACCTTATTAAACCTAAAAACTACTAGAATAACTGAAAGTTTACCAAGGGAACCTAGTATTTTACTGACCCCAATTTATTCGTAACTAAGTGTTGCCAAATAAATTTCCATACGATTCATATCAATAATCATATTGCCGCTCTTCAAAACATCCAACCCAACAAGCCCATTGATTTGATCGATATCCTCATGAAAAACACCAAAATCAACATAAGTATTGTTCATAATGTAATCACCTTGCTGAACTTGATCGATCAGCTTTTGGAAAGAGTATTCATCTCCTCCAATTCCAAAGCTTCGTACAAGTTTGGCTCCATTTTCAAAGTGAATACCGATCTGTGCCGCGAAATCGGAAGAAATGAGAGTATGGGCTGCTCCGGTATCGATGAATAGATGATCTATGGTCAAGGAGCGTCCTTTATAACGGATCGTCATGGAGGTTTGTAGCAGGTTATCGATATATTCGATCCGCATGTTATCGGCTCCTATAGAATGGAGGTTTTCTTAGCTCGATCGCAATTTTTTCTTGGCCGGTGTGGTAAACGATGTTGTTGTCCTTGCATTTCAGGAGCTCTTTGGTCGCTTCGGAGGGGTCTTGAATGGCTCGAACCAGAGCTACCTCTTCAACGTACTGAATGTTATCTTCCATATAGGAGTCGAGAATTTCGAGCAGTACATATTGATCGGGATAAACCGTACGAACTTCCTGCCATTGCATAAAATCACCCCATTCGTAGTATTTCATCTCTAAAATTATATCATGTTTTGAGAAATAGGAGATAATGGGACGCCTTGGTTAAAGAAGAAACGGGGCTTACCATTTCAAGTTTCGAATTGATTATTGGTGGCCGTATTCGGATTGAAGGAATCTTGTTTATTGTCCCGAAACCCATCGTTTTGAGCCTGCGACAATTTTATTAGCCTCTTCATAAGTTTAAAGGTATTTTCTTGATTTGTAGCATCTATTCGAATCACGGCTATTTTTACTGTGCCGGTGATTTGTACGTGATTAAATATGCGACTATCGCTTATATCGATCCCGTAAAGGTGCTCCTCCAAGTCATCTTCGGATTCTCCCCAGACCATTTTATCGGCTGCGAAAGATGGATCTAGCGAGCCTTCAAGCTCGTTCAGTTTGAGAAAAGCCCTTGATTCATCAGCTTTTTAAAATTGTGCCGGTCCACAACATACATATCTGGATGGTCGGTAAAGAGCGAAATCATGCTTTTTTTCATGCCGGCAACATGATCGAGGTTTGGGACGGGCGAATGAAGTAGTTCGTGCTGAGCAAGAGCAGTTGGGGCGTAACAAAATGAAGGGAGGAACCGGGGGATAAAGTGATTTTGCTTTAATAAACCACAAAGTCTTTGAAGTCGATAATTGCTTGACTTCTTGTGAAATAATCAACCCCGAGTATTGCATCAAAACCGTAAGGGATTTTTGTCATTGCTAATTGTAAAGTGTAATTTGATAGATTGTTTGAATCGATAGAGATTTCGTCTACTGTTTGTTGAAATGCTAGTTCACTTTTGCCGCCAATCCCATACATTCGGACAGCTCTGCCGATTTCGGTGTTAATCATGAGACCGATCGTAGACATGATGTCAGTATCAAATACCGAAATTGCACAGCCCGTGTCGAGGAGAACGTTTTCTAGAGTAATCGTGCTAGATTTATAGCCTAATTTAACGGAAACAAGCGGCAGACCATTCTTCATGACAATCTTCATTGTAAGCCACGTACTCCAGTAAAGGGTTGCTCAATAATCTCAAGATGCTCATGTGAGGTGTGGTAAATGTAATATTCCCGACTGGGATCAGCAAGGTGGTGTTCTTTGTAGGCTTGCCAGGCGCAATTCGTATCATCAAAATCAGAAATAACTGCCAGTTCCTCAACTTGCCGCTGTTTATTGGCGGATTTTGCGGAGATGGCTTCAAATAATACCCAACGATCAGGAAACTGTTTTCTAACCTTAGGCCATTTCATATATAACACCTCAAATCTTTTTTATGATACTTTTATTTTACTATAACAAACATAGAGTTGAAATCAATTGAAAGTAGATCGAAGGCATATGGGAGAAAAAATCATGTTCAATTCCCAAAAGCATACAACCTGTAATAGTCTCGAAGGAGTACATCAGCGATAGCCAAGAGGAAGTGAAAAAAATGAACATCCCTATATTAACCACAAAGCTGCATATTCCTCCGGCGCGATCGAAGGTGGTCCAACGCTCGCATTTGTTCGAACGCTTGTATGAGGGGCAGCAAGGAAAGCTAACGCTAATCTCCGCTTCTGCAGGCTATGGTAAAACCACGTTGGTCAGCGAGTGGCTGGCTGATTGCAGACGTCGGGCCGCTTGGTTGTCGCTGGATGAGGGTGACAATGATCCTGGGCGATTTCTCCTTCATCTTACCGCTGCAATAAAGAAGATCGCTAACATTAACGACCAAGGTGTATGGAAAGCGCTGCAAGCTCCGCAACCGTTGCCGGTCCAATACATACTAACTGCTTTAGTGAATGAAATATCCTCCGGTTCAGATCCATTTATTCTCGTGCTTGATGACTATCACGTCATTGAATCTCAATCCGTGCATGATGCGCTGTCTTTTCTGATCGATCATCAACCCTTACGGATGCATTTGATCCTCATGACGCGCGAAGAGCCGCAGCTGCCGATCGCCAGATTACGGGCAAGAAACCAAATGACTGAACTGCGCGGAAACGACCTGCGTTTCACCCGGCATGAAGCGGCGTTATTTTTTAACCAAATCATGGGGCTTAATTTATCATCTGCAGAGGTACTTTCTCTGGAGGCACGTACAGAAGGATGGATTGTCGGGCTGCAATTAGCTGCGATCTCGATGCAGGGCTGTTCGAATACGACCCAATTCATCTCGTCTTTTACCGGCAGCCACCGTTTTGTGTTGGACTATTTACTGGAGGAAGTCCTTATGCGGCAGTCCGAAAAGGTTCAGACCTTTTTGCTGCATACCTCCGTTCTTGATCGATTTTGCGGCTCCCTCTGTGATGCCGTTCTGCAGAATGGGATGGGAGGAGTTGAAATTCTGGCGTACCTTGAGCGTTCCAACCTCTTCATTATCCCGTTGGATAGCGAGCGTCATTGGTACCGTTACCATCATCTTTTTGCCGATTTGTTGCGGCAGCATTTGTATCATGCCAACAAGGACAAGGCCGAGGAGATCGCCGTTCTACATACCAGGGCAAGCCATTGGTTTGAAGAGAATGACCTTGAGATCGAAGCTTTTCAGCACGCTGCGGCGGCTCAAGATGTGGATCGGGCCGCAGCACTAATCGAAGGAAGGGGAATGCCCCTACATTTTCGCGGCGCCGCTCAGCCTGTATTAAACTGGTTGAAGCGCCAGGACGAGTCCACGCTGAACGAACGGCCGTCGCTCTGGGTGATTTATGCCTCTGCCTTATTGATGATCGGCCAAGTGGACGGGATCGAACAAAAACTATCCGCTGCCGAAGCGGCCATGAAACCTATCGATCCCGATGAGGCAGATCATGATCTAATCGGGCATATGGCATCGATCCGGGCCACGCTTGGAGTCATTCGGAACGAGACGGATACCATTATTGCCCAATCCCTTCTCGCACTGGAGCATCTGCATCCGAATAATCTGCCTGTGCGCGCAGCGACAAGCTGGACGTTAGGCGTTGCCTACCAGCTGCAGGGCGATCGCGCAGCCGCCAGACGAGCTTATACCGAAGCCTTATCGATAAGTCAGCGAATGGGACACCTGATTATTACGCTTATGGCTACTTTAGGTACAGGCCAGATCCAGGAGCTCGACAATCAGTTGAACCTGGCCGTGCGAACCTATAAACAAGTCATTGAGCTGGCTGGCGAACCGCCACTGCCGGCCGCTTGTGACGCATACTTAGGCATGGCTCGAATTTTCTATGAATGGAACGATTTGGAGGCAGCCGAACAGCATATAGGGCAGAGTATCCTGTTGGCCAAGCAGATCGAGAACACGGATAGGCTATCCGCTAGTGAATTATTTGCGGCAAAATTGAAACTCGCCAGACAAGATGTTTCGGCATCGGAAGCTTTGTTAACTAAAGCTCGTCATGAAGTGCAAGAACGATCCTTTACTCATCTTTTGGGCGAAGTTCAACACTTGGAACTGCTTATTTCTCTTCATCGCGGCAGCTTTCCGGAAGCCGTAAAGCATCTGGAAGCTAGTGAATGGCCTGTTCTGCAGTCAAGAATCCATATGATCCAAGGGAACGCAAAAGCGGCTCTGGCCATACTGGGTCCTTTGTATGACCAAGCGAAAGCAAAGCAATGGAAGAACGAACAGCTTAAGCTTCTTGTACTCCAAGCATTGGCCTTTCAGGTCCAAGGCAATATGGAGAGGGCGCTGCAAAGATTAAATGAGGCTTTGACACTAGCGGAGAATGAGGGTTTCGTTCGTCTTTTTGTAGACGAAGGGAAGCCCATGCTTGATTTATTGACGGAAGCGGCTACCCGCCGCATCCAGCCGGATTATACCGGGTTTTTACTATCTCACATGCATCATGGACAGAAGCTCCATGATTTCGCTATTCACAGTCCCCCCATCCGCTTCGAGCCTTTAATCGATGGCTTAAGCGAGCGTGAACTGGAAGTTCTGCAACTGATCGCCCAAGGCCTCTCCAATCAACAAATAGGGGATCGGCTTTTCCTGGCCTTAAGTACAGTGAAGGGGTATAATCGCAACATTTTTGACAAATTACAGGTTAAACGGCGAACCGAAGCGATCGCGCGCGCCAGAGAGCTCGGACTGATATAACCTACTCCGGTCTTAAGCAATGCCTAGAGGCAAGGCTTGGGCCTTTTTTATTTCGAACCCTACTTTAGTATCTACTCGGTCATGCCTTGCGGCAAATATACTATTCATAAAAACACTCTGGCTGATCATCGGGTAAACCTGCATTAGAACGTTCCGATTACCTTGTAAAGTTGTCGGAGATTGAAAGGCAAGTTTTGATTGCAACCTTTTTTCAAGCGGCAATGGCTGTAGGTTGAGCCAGAGTTCTGCAGCTGCCGGCCAAGCTGACGCATTGGATTTTGGTTATCGCTGAATTGCTTAGACAAGGCAGAGATATTTTGGATCATATAGGGATGATATTGCCCTGGAGTATTGGCGGCTTGATCCTCTAGTATGGTCTATACAAAATTAGACTTATCCCAAGGTGGATCTCGATAGGGGGATAATCGGTTCTGCCTTAACTCTTCTGGCTACGTTACTGTTGATGTTGAACATCATCAAATTAGCGAGCCCGGTCTACTTTATCCTAAATGAGCCAATAGCTATTTGCGAGATGTTTCTCGCTATACTTCTAATATTCAGAGGATTCAATCAAGTTGAAATAAAATCTAATGATAACGGAGATGGAATATGAGAGTATTAGTGCTTGGGGCAAGCGGTGCTACCGGCAAACAAGTCGTCAGGCAATTTATCAAAAGACAAATCCATACTCGGATGCTCATCCGAGAAAGTGCGGTTCTCCCCAAAGACGTACAAGAACATCCATTAGTGGAGATCGTAAAGGGGAATATCAACGAGTTAAATGAGGCTGATATGAATCAGCTTCTACGTGATTGTGATGTCATAATCTCCTGTCTTGGTCACAATCTTACGCTCAAAGGGATGTTCGGCAAACCTCGTTATTTGGTATTTGATGCAATCAAAAGAATCTGTGAGACCGTCCCCAAAAGGGCCGACAAAAGGGTGAAACTCATCCTGATGAGTACAACAGGTTATACGAACACGGCATCGGGAGAGACAAATTCACCGGGAGAAAAAATCATCTTATCCTTACTAAATCGCTTGCTTCCTCCTCATCGAGATAATGTTAAGGCAGCAAATTATTTGCTTGCCAAAATGGGTAAAGAAAACGAAAATATCGAGTGGATTGCCGTACGGCCGGATACCTTAGTCAATCAGGATGAAGAGAGTCCATATGAAGTTTGTGAATCTCCGGTAAGAAGCCCCATTTTCAATGCGGGTAAAACAAGCCGAATCAATGTAAGTCATTTGATGGCTGAACTGGCGACGGATGGTAAGCTGTGGGAAAGTTGGGAATTCAAAACTCCGGTGATTTATAATAAATAGAGAGACTTGCTTTCGCTGTTGATCGCCGCGGGTGCGTTGGGGAGCTGCTTCTTGTATTTTAAAAGGCAGGATCGCACGATGGAGGAAGCCATCTCACAAATCTGCCACACGGTGAACACGTTGGCAATGTTAGAGGAATCAATAGGAGGTACTAGATCTACTATCATATTTTAAATAAAATCATTGCAGTCCGCATAATGAACAAGCGGGGGGAGTTATGGAACTGTTAATAATAGTAATTGCTGTAATTATTATTGCCTTTCTAATAGGTATCGATAGAAGCCTACGTATGCAAAATCTTTACAGCAATGAAATAATTAAAAGGTAGGAATGTTACTTAAAAAAGATTACCTTGTTCTGCAGTTGCCGGCCAAGCTGACTTATCGTATTTTGAAGTTATCGCTGAATTGCTTAGACAAGGCAGAGTAGTTTCCTTATCTGCGCTTAGTGTTTGATGTTGTGTAAGCGTTGAAAATTTATATTAGGCGAGTTAAGGAATAAAATATATCCTCTCTTATCCGCAAGTAAAATCAAGCAATGCCATTTCCATTGCCCTATATTGACTATAGAGTGGTTGAAACGAGGTGAACAGACGAATGTACGAGTGGCACAAGCAAATCCAAATCATCGTTGATGAAATTGACGAGTGTATTAAAAATCGTAACGGTGAAGCAATAACGCTACGATTTCTTTCTCGCAAGTTAGGTTATTCTGAATTTCATACTACGAGAAAATTCAAGGAAATATCGGGTATGCAATTTAGGGATTATCTGCGGCATAGAAAATTAGCCTTTGCACTAAAAGAGGTTCGGGATAGTGAAAAAAGCATGCTGGATATTGCTTTTGATTATGGGTTTTCATCCCATGAAGCATTTACCAGAGCTTTCAAGGGGGCCTATGGCGTAACTCCGAGCGAATACCGAAAAAAGCCTAAGCCTGTCGTTCTTCGCACAAAAATACACCCTTTCGACCGTTACTTTTTCGGATTAGGAGAGATTGGAATGATGAAATCCACGGATGATATTAAGATTTATTTTATAACCATTCCCGCACACAAATTTTTGCACATTAAAAACTATGAGAGCAATGGGTATTGGGATTTTTGGCAAAAGCAAAGTCTTATACCGGGGCAGGACTGCGAAACCATTTGCGGTTTGCTTGATAGTATCAAGGGCAAATTGGATGACGATGGTGAAAGCGAGCCTAACTGCAGCAGCGGTCAGATTATGGCGTATATCAATGACCCGGACGGGAGGCTCTGTGATTGGGGGATTCCTCGTACAGAGTGTTGGGGGGTACGACTCCCTGCTGATTATGAAGGCGAAGTACCGCCACAAATGCTGATGATCGATGTTCCCGAGGCCGAGTACATAGTTTTTGAACATGGCCCTTTCGATTATGAGCAGGAAAATCGTAGTGTGGAGGAAAAGATGGAAAAGGCAATGGCAACTTTTGATTTTACAGGCTCTGGTTACTGCTTTGATACTTCCCCCGGTAGAATAATTTATTTTTATTATAATCCGGAACAATTTTTTAAGTATATCAGACCCGTGCAGGTTGGATGAAGCTCGCAAGACGTACAAGAACCTAAACCCCTTTGACACAGACACCGTGTCGTACTTTATGATTAGGTTAAGGAAAAAGAAAGGAGGTTACATCGTGGAGCTGCAAAAAGCAAGTCAAGTGTCAAAGGATTACGGAATTTCTACAAGAATGCTACGTTATTACGAACAGGTGGGATTAATCCAGAGCCTGCGGAAAGACGATTATGTTTATCGGGATTATGACGAAAGCGCGGTAATCCGTTTACGGCAAATAATAGTCCTACGTAAGCTGCGTGTTCCCGTGAAGCAAATCATAAGCATACTTAATAATTCCGATGCAGTTCAGATTGTAGAAATTTTTAGGCAGAATATAAGTCAGCTTGATAAGGAAATCACGGCACTTTCTACGGTCAAATCCATATTGATGCGCTTTGCGGAGGAAATTAACGAAAAAGCCGATGTCAATTTAAAATTACTCGGCGACGGAGATTTGTTTTCTATTATAGGCACTCTTTCTTTTCCTAATAATCAAATTAAGGAATTCAAGGAGGAATTATCAATGGAAGAATTGAACAATGCAAGCGAAACGCTTAGCCAAATGATGGACAAAGACGTGCGTATTATTTTTCTGCCGCCAATGACCGTAGCAGCTTATTGCGCGAGCGGCGAAGGATGCGAGGGAATTGCAAATGATGTAATCAATAAGTTCGTCATGGAAACCGGTCTGACAAAAATCAAGCCGGATTTACGTCAGTTCGGATTTGACTGTTCCGATGGGAAAATAGGCGTAGGGGAGCCGTCGCATGCTTATGAAATATGGGTTTCTGTTCCCGACGACATGGAAGTACCCGAACCGCTTATAAAGCGGAAGTTCAACGGCGGTATGTACGCTGCACATGTGTTGAGAGCATGGGACTTTCAGGATTGGCGTCTTCTGAAGGAATGGGTAAATTCAAGCGGCAAATACGATAACGCGTGGGGCGAACCTCGATGGACGCCAGACGAAACTGGTTCGGGGCAGGGATTTGAAGAACAATTGAATTACTGGGGTAATTCTAAACACGGATTTAAAATGGAAGATATGCAGTTGGATTTATTGTTTCCGATTAGGGAAAAATAAATGAGATGTACATATTTTAAAATTGACTCAATCCTATCATTTGGTGGTTACAACTGGCGCGTACTTGACACACAAAGCAACGCGGCTTTGATTATAACCGAAGATATTATAGAACAACGTGCTTACCATGATGCTTATAAAGATATAACATGGGCTGACTGCGCGTTAAGAAAATATCTTAATGGTTAAATAAGCATCCTGCGTAGTTCTCCTTCGAAATATCAGATGAATGAGCAAGTGCAGAATGGCCCGTACATCAGACCGCTACGCCAATCCAGCCAGTCAAAGGGCGAGTAGTATTTTGCTGGCGCAAAATCTCCACTCTTAAACCCATTGACTGGCTGGATTGGTGGCAATCGTTAGCATTTGCGGTGGCTTTGCCCCCGCACCCCGGCCTCCTCCAAAGAACAGAGAAACCCGAACAGCGAAAGGCGTTTTCATGGCAACGCCGACAGAGCGTATAACACACAATACTTTGCTTCGCAAAGACCCAAAGGCGCGTTGCCCCCTTTGGATTCCCCCACAACAAACGGCGGTATGCTACCCTTTTCGGGAGCATATCGCCGTTTGTTGTCAACAGCCCGTTTCACGGTCTGCGTGTAGTTCCTTGTAAACTGACAAAAGGGTAAAGCTCATACTGATGAGTACGATATGATGGCTGAACTGGAGACAGATGATAAGCTGCGGAAATATTGGGAATTCAAAACTCCGGTGATTTATAATAAATAGAGAGGCTGCGCATGACGACAATATCACGGTAACATTTTGAAACGGGCATAGTGTTCGGTAACTTTTCGGGAGGCTTTTCCCATGAACTCGCCTAAAGGAGTGGATGATATGAATTCGGATTGGAAACAAGCGGAGGAAGCATTAAGGCTTGTTGAACTGGAAGGACAAGAAAACAATAAGCCGGTTTCCGTCATCCGGTTTCCGGAAAATTTGCGCTGCATCGGTATCGGTACGGATGCTGCCGTCTTTTATGATCCGGCCACCCCTGATTACGCTTATAAAGTGTATACCGCGCAGGCTTTAGAAAAGAAGGATGTTGAGGCAGGGATCTATGATCGGTTAAAAGGGTCGAGTTATTTTCCCAGGTGTTATGGTGTTGGTCCTAATTATTTGGTTCTAAGTTTAGAACAAGGTATGACGTTGTACGATTGTCTTCTGCAAGGTGTACCGGTTCCCGAGCAAGCTATCCAGGACGTGGAGGAAGCCCGTCGGTTCGTCCGAAGTCAAGGGCTGAACCCAAGGGACATTCATCTTAAGAACGTCCTCTTGCAAGAGGGAAGGGGAAAAGTCCTCGATGTTTCGGAATATATCAAAGAGGGCAACGACAACAGGTGGGAGCACTTGGTCTGGGCGTATCAGCACGTTTATCCGCTCATCGGCGGGGTAAAGGTTCCGTCATGGATGCTGGAAACTGTAACCAACTGGTATAACCGGATTGATACGGCAACCTTCGGTATCGAGGACTTCGCTAAGCGAGTGAGCGGGTTATTTTTCGGTGAGCGGAAATAAACAAGGGGTAAAGGCTAACCGAGCGGTTAGCCTCTTTCGTTTCGCAACGCTTCCGATTCATTCGCTTTTCGTTCTAAAAGGTCTGAAGAATGCGCGAATGTCATCGGCTAACAGCTCCGGTTCCTCCAAAGCGGTAAAATGTCCGCCGCGGGGCATCGGAGTCCAGCGGGTTATATTCAGGTTGCGCATGGCCCATTCCTTGGGCGGCAACAGGATATCTGCCCGGAATAGGGCAAGGCCTGTCGGAACCTTGATGTAGCCGAGTGGCGGCAAAGAATGCGCATTTTCATAATACATATGTGCTGTCGATCCTACGGTGTTCGTCACCCAATACATCATAATATGCGTAAGGAGTTCATCCTCGCTGAATTTTTGCGCAAGGTCGCCGTTACAATCGCTCCATGCCCGGAATTTCTCCATCATCCAACCGGCCAAACCTACGGGCGAGTCGGAAAGTCCATAAGCCAGCGTTTGGGGGCGCGTCGATTGAATGGACATGTAGCCACCCTCCTGAGCAATCCATGCCGAAGCCTTATTCTTGTATTGCCGTTCTTCTTCCGAAAGCTTGGCCTGATCCGATGCAGCTATGAGATCTCGGATAATCCCGATATCGGTTAGATGGATTCCGTATAACCGTTCGGGATGGTTTGCCGCCAGGTATCGGGTCACACCGGAGCCCATATCCCCGCCTCCGGCAGCAAATTTTTGGTAGCCTAATTCTTCGGCCATGAGCTTAACCCACATGTCGGCGACACGAAAATTGTTGACGCCGGATTGTTTAGGACGGCTGGAGAATCCAAAGCCGGGCAATGAAGGGACGATGACGTCAAAAGCGTCCTCGGGGTTGCCGCCATGGCTGGCCGGATCCGTAAGCAGCGGGATGACTTTTTGGTAACGAAGGTAACTGTCGGGCCATCCGTGGGTAAGAATCAGGGGTAAAGGATTAGGTCCCTTACCGCGTTCATGCACAAAGTGCACGTCGATCCCGTCGATCTGGCAGCGAAACTGGGAAAAGCGGTTCAACTCGGCTTCTTGTGCGCGCCAATCATAATGGTCCCTCCAATACGAAACCAGCGATTTTAAGTCATTTAATTCCGTGCCCCGTTCCCAACCCGTATTTTCTAATTGATCCGGCCAACGGATGTGTTGGAGTCTATTTTGCAGATCGTCCAGGATTTCATCAGAGACGTGAATGTGAAAACGTTCAATCGTCAAAACGATTTCCCTCCTCTTCTTAATACATCGTAATTATATCCCTCAAGCTTGTGTGGTACACTGGCATAAACGAAACATCCAACTATACTATTTGATAGGTGACTGCCGTGCCGCAATTGGACCGATACAAAAACCGTACCGTAAACATTGAATTTGTTGCAGCAGAGGATTTTTGTCAACTACCTTATCCTGAACGTCTTTCTCTGATTTTCATTACGTCGGGAAGCATAAAAGGGTTTCTGAATGAACGTCCCATATCGATTGCCGCTCCCGGCGTCCTTTGCCTTGCTGAAGACGATGATCTGAAAGTCATGGAGAAGCAAAACGTTGCCGCGCAATCCTTTCAATTTCATCGCGCATTTCTGAACAGCGTAACTTTTTCCGAATCGCAGGTTTACCTTCCGAATCCTCCGAGAACACAAACGGGTCTTTCCCTTTTTCAAAGAGATCATCCCTATCCAGGCGTACCCCGCATAACCGAGAAAGCGTATCCGCTTTTATTTGAATGGTTTTTTATCCTTGGCACGGAAGTGCAGGCGCAAAGTGATGAACGGTGGAGGTGCAGAATCAAAAAATACCTTATCCAAATTTTAGGTATGCTTGAGGATATAAATCGAGACAGCGAACAATCGCCTGTTGACTTGGTTTTAGAATATATACATACCCATTATTCGAGAAAGATATCATTGGAAGATTTGACGAAGTGCGCTCATTTGAACCGCGTGAGTCTGAATAAGATGTTTCAGGAAAGATGCGGAACTACCGCCATCGGTTATTTGCTGTCGCATCGCTTGAAAGTAGCGGGTGATCTGTTAACCCATACGGATATGAACCTGAATGATATTGCGCGCGCCACCGGATTTGAGTATGACACCTACTTCATCAAACAATTTACGTCCAAAAGAGGGATGTCGCCGACAACGTATCGGACGAGCCCCGCAAGTTCTCTACTGTTCATTAGAGGATGAGGGCACGAGGGGGAAGTGAAATAATGAACAAAATCCTGCTGCTGGAGGATGATTTGAGCCTAATTGACGGGCTTTCGTATTCGCTGAAGAAGCAAGGGTTTGATTTGGATATGGCCCGGACGGTCAGGGAGGCGGAGGCTCTTTTTGCGGAAGGGAAAGCGGACGGTACATATGATTTGCTGATTTTGGATGTGTCCTTGCCGGACGGTTCCGGCTTTGAGGTATGTAGGAAGGTGCGGCAGGTTTCGAAGGTTCCGATTGTTTTCCTGACGGCGTCGGACGAGGAAGTGAATATGGTTATGGGATTGGATATGGGCGGCGACGATTATATTACTAAGCCGTTTAAGCTAGGGGTGCTGGTGTCGAGGATCAATGCCGTGCTGCGGAGGACGAAGGATTTTGGCGCGGCGGAGGCGGAAATGACGTCGAATGGCATCAAGGTGCTGCTGCTGCAGGGACAAGCTTATAAGGACGAGACGGCTCTGCCGTTGACGGCCGCGGAGTATAGGCTGCTTTGCTTGCTCATGAGTCATCCGAATCAGGTGCTTTCCAAAGAAATGATCCTGGACAAGCTGTGGGATGGCCAGGGAAGTTATGTCGATGACAATACGTTGGCGGTTTATATACGCAGGTTGCGCATGAAGATCGAGGAGGATCCCAATCATCCGCAAATCCTGTTGACGGTCAGAGGCATGGGCTATAAGTGGAAGGTGACGAATTGAGGTGGGATGATGCGCATTTTTACTAATCAGGATATTAAAAAGCTGTTTATTTCTCTGTCTTGCCACTTATTGTTGTTTATGGGGTTGTCCCAGCTTGTGATCTGGCCGTCCAGCGGCTTTATGCATCTGGGCCTTTTCTTGCTTTCGCTGTTGATCGCCGCAGGCGTGTTGGGGAGCTGCTTCTTGTACTTTAAAAGACAGGATCGCTTAATGGAGGAGGCTGTTGCTCAAATCTCCCGTTTCCTAACGGGCAACCCCCAGGCACGCATCGAATGCGATAGCGAAGGAAGCCTTTATAAGTTGTTTCACGCGGTGAACACGCTGGCTACGACGCTGGACGCGCATGCCGCCAAGGAGCAGAAAACGAAAGAGTTCCTGAAGGACACGATCTCGGATATTTCTCATCAGCTAAAAACGCCCCTGGCCGCCCTCAATATCTATAATGGGCTCTTGCAGGACGATAGCGAGGATCCGGCCGCCCTGCGGGAATTTGCGGTCAAGTCGGAACGGGAAATCGACCGGATCGAAACGCTGGTCCAAAGCCTGTTGAAGATTACCAAATGGGATGCCGGTTCGATTATGCTCGAGAAGTACCCCGAAAACATCGCCGATCTGATGAATGACCTCCGGCTGCATTTTGAAACGCGCGTCAAGCTGGAGCGGAAAACCATGACCCTGTCGGGACCGCCGCGGGCCGAACTGGTTTGCGACCGGGGCTGGATTCTGGAAGCCGTAAGCAATCTGGTGAAAAACGCGCTGGACCATACGGAAGCCGGCGGTCATATCGCCATCGAGTGGAACGAGTTGCCTTCCATGACGCAAATTACGGTCAAGGATGACGGAAGCGGCATCCACCCGGAAGATATCCACCATATTTTCAAGCGGTTTTACCGCAGCCGCTTTTCGAAAGATACGCAAGGCATCGGCCTGGGCCTGCCGCTGACCAAGGCCATTGTCGAAGCGCATGACGGCAATATTACGGTGGACAGCGCAGTAGGGAAGGGCACCGCTTTTGTGCTGAGTTTTCTTAACCTTACGAAACCGTAAGCCGGGATTCATGGGAGCGTAAGCCGCGAATAGTAAACTCCGTAATAGAAAGGAGTGAGCGAATTTGAATTTGCTGGAAGTGAATTCCGTATATAAAACCTATGGAACCGGCGAAACGGCCGTGAACGCCTTGAGAGATGTAAGCTTTACCGTACCCAAAGGCGAGTTTGTCGCGGTTGTCGGGGAGTCCGGCTCCGGAAAAAGCACGCTGCTGAACATGATCGGAGCCCTGGATACGCCCACGTCAGGTAATGTGAAGATCGACGGGAACGATATTTTCCGTATGAAGGACGAGAAACTGACCATTTTCCGCCGCCGGAATATCGGCTTTATCTTTCAGGCGTTTAACTTGATCCCGGAACTGAATGTAGAGCAGAACATTACCTTTCCTTTGCTGCTCGATTATAAGAAGCCGGATCAAGCGTATGTGGAAGAAATCCTGGCCGTTTTGTCCTTAACGGACCGGCGCAAGCATTTGCCCCGCCAGTTATCCGGCGGACAGCAGCAGCGCGTGGCGATCGGCCGCGCCTTGATTACCCGCCCGATGCTGATCCTTGCGGACGAACCTACCGGCAACTTGGACAGCCAAAACAGCAACGAGGTCATCTCCCTGCTCAAAACGGCATCCAAACGCTATCGGCAGACGATTATCATGATTACGCATAACCGGAGCGTGGCTTCGACGGCGGATCGGGTGCTGCAAGTGTCGGACGGCGTGCTTACCGATTTAGGAGTGTATGCCGAATGAAAAGCTATCTGGGTTTGGTTTCGGAACATGCCAAAGTCCATCGCAAGAAAAACCGGCTCACCGTGGTTTGCATCGCCATCTCGGTGATGCTGGTCGTGGCCGTGTTCGGGATGGCCGACATGAGCGTGAAAGCCCAAATCAACGAGAATATCCGGCAAAAAGGGAATTACCATGCCGTCATTGCGGGGATCTCGGACGTCACCGCCGGGCAAATCGCCGGCCGGAGCGATGTGAACGTATCGGGTTGGGTCGGGATGGCCCAGGATACGGTTTTTCAAGGAAAAAAACTGCTCATTCAAGGCGGCGAACAAGATATCGCCGAACAGATGAATCTGGTTGTGGCCGAGGGAGCGTACCCGGCTACCGAACAGGAGGTTTTGCTTGACCGGCCGGCTCTTGAGCAATTCGGCCTATCCCTTGGGGATACGATCGAAATTGCTTTGAGCGACGGGCAGAAGCGGCCATATCGGATTACCGGGACGTACAACGATTTTTCCAGTTTGAAAGGGACGGACTCCCACGGCCTGTATCTGTCAACGGAAGGGATTCGCGCGTTTCCATCCGAGAAAAAAGAATATTATTATATTCAGTTTAAAAGCAACGTGAACATTAACCGGGCGCTTTCCGCGATCAAAGCGGAGTTTGGACTGACCGATAAACAGGTCTCCACGAACCTGATCCTGCTTGGGTTGATGGGACAAAGCAACGACAGTTCGATGCTTGGTCTCTACCTTACGGCGGGCATTCTCTTTGTCCTGATTACGATGGCCGCGACGTTTATGATTGCCAGCAGTTTTAATATGAGCGTGCTGGAACGGACGCAATTTTTCGGCCTGCTGCGTTGTCTTGGCGCCACGAAAAAGCAAATCAAACGGTATATCCGGCGGGAAGGTTTGCGGTATTGCCTGAAAGGGATCCCGATCGGGCTCTTGGCCGGATGCGGCGTGATGTGGGCGGCGGTTTTATCCCTGAACGCCTTGAATAGTAAGTATTTGCCGGAAATGCCGGTGTTTCAAATCAGCTGGCCTGCTATGGCCGCCGGTACGATAATCGGGTTCTTAGTGGTCATGCTCGCTTCCAGGTCGCCGGCCCAAAAGGCGGCGAAGGTATCTCCGCAAGCGGCCGTAACCGGAAATATCAATCAGGCGAATCATCAACCTATCCACCGGGCGGCGAACACCAAATGGTTTCGCGTGGATACGGCGATGGGGTTTAGGCACGCTTTATCCAATAAAAGGAGCATGGTGCTGATATCCGGTTCTTTTGCGCTAAGTATCATCCTGTTCTTATGCTTCACGGTCTTGATCGCCTTCATGGGCCATGCCTTAAGGCCTTTGAAACCTTACGCGCCGGATATCTCCATCACGGGCATGAAGGACTCCGTCTTGCTTAGCCGCTCCCTGATGGAAGAGGCCAAGGCGCTTCCGCATATCAAGAATATCTATGGACGGATGGTTTCTCGTGATATTCCGGCCAGCCACCAACAGGGGGACAATCAGGTTACGTTGATTTCCTATGACGAACCCCAGTTTCAATGGGCGGAAGACACACTGATTTCCGGAAATAGGGATCAGGTGCAAAACGGCAACGGGGTATTCGTCAGTTATTCGGAAGATTTGAAATGGAAGGTAGGGGACACGATTACCCTTTGGTTGCCCGGGGGAACTTCTAAGGTTCAAGTTGCCGGGATCCTCTCCGACACGCCGTTTGTGGCCACGAAAGGCGAATGGATCCTGATTGGCTCCGAAGCCACCTTTACCGCGCTGACCGGGATGTCGGACTACGCCATTATCGACATGCAAGTCGAAGAGGATATTTCCGACCAGGTCCGAAGCCTGATCACACCGCAAATGCGGCTGCTCGACAAACTGCAGGGCAACCGCGAAACTCGCTCGGCCTATTACGCCATGGCGGTTTTCGTTTACGGGTTCTTGCTGGTGATTGCGCTGGTCGCGCTGATTAACATCCTAAATACGGTAACCGCCAGCGTTTCCAGCCGCATGGGCCACTATGGCGTGATGCGCGCGGTAGGCATGTCCGGCAAACAACTGAAAAGGATGGTTACGGCCGAAGCCGCCGCTTACTCGATATCGGGCAGTCTGGTAGGCGGTATTTTGGGATTGCTGCTGCATCGCTTCTTTTATGGAATGATGATCACCTCCAACTGGGGCGATCCTTGGCAGCCGCCGATCCCGGTTTTGGCGGTCGCTGTTATGGCGGCCATCCTCACGACGTTTGTGGCAGTGATCGCACCGACCAAGAAAGTTGCGGGAACGAGCATCGTCGATGTGGTGAATGCGCAGTGAAAGGGAGTTCAGAGTGAACTTAAGCTAATAATAGAAAAGCAAGGAAAAGGGCACGAGCGAATTCGCGCCCTTATTTTACCTTCCAGAGTGCTGGGGTAGGTGTTCGGTCTTTAAGCGACTCCTATGGGCTTGAAAGTAGCTTGTATAAAGATAAAAGCAGAACAAACATTCGCAACATTTGCCGTAGCTCTTTTAACATACATCGCGAATGAACAAGCAGCATCAGAGAATGAGAGCAAACAAACCATTTGGTCAATTGTGAATCATCTTATTTTTTGGAATGTGCAGTGGCTTGAGCGATTTAACACTGAGAAATTTTTAATAAACAGTACATTTAATAACGATGAAACTTTTTATTTGGAGCCGGATAGTATTAACGAAAATAGATGGAAGGAGACATTGGAAAGACTTCAGAAAGTTTTTAGCAATTGGAGAAAGGCACTTGAAGAATGTGACGAATCAAAGTTTAGTACAGAAATTCCTGCATATTTTAACGCTCCTTGGTGGGGAGTGGTGTCAAATTTATGTATCCATAATGCATATCATATTGGTCAAATAATGTTACTAAAAAAACAAATAAGAGATAAATAGAATCAATTTTGAATAATTAATATTCTTGCTCATATGTGAGAAAAAGCTTCCACTATACGTGCGGATTGCTTAAGTATTTACTCGCAAAGGTATGACGAAACGTATGGCAGGAATATTGACTCCGCTGCTGCATTTATTCCTTTTTCCCGTTATGATAAGAGTAGCAGTAGCTTATCCAACATATGGGGAGTCAAATGGATATGAGTAATTATCTGGAAATTCCGGAGTTTGAGGATCCCATCCCGTTTAGAACATTTTTGAATGACGGTATGACGATTGTCTATCCTCATTGGCATAAAGAAATTGAAATCATCTATTCCCGATAAGGCAAGGCGGTTGGGCAGTCGCCCTTGCAGTACAAGAAGAATTTGAATAACAACTAATGCTAAAGAGGCTTTAAACAAGAGATTTTTGCTTAGGCCTCTTTTTTAGTGCATCCATGACGGCGCAAATTCGGAAGTTTTTTGCGGGAAAACGGGAAGAAAGAGGCTGCGGATGAACATGCGGCTCCTGCGAATTAATGCTAAACTGCAAACCTGATCGACCGCTTCGGCGTATTCTGGTGGATTTCCATATGACAAAAGGAGGCTGGCGTGTGCAATGAAACAAGATTTTTCCCTGGTAACAGAAGAAGAGCTTGCGCAGCTCTTTCCCATTCTACTGGAGCCCTATAATCCAAAGTGGAAAATATATTTTTTACAAGAGAAGAAGTATCTGCATACCGTTTTCGGCGATAGCATTGTACGGATCAATCATATCGGCAGCTCATCCGTTGAGGGGCTTATGGCAAAACCGACCGTGGATATCCTGTTGGAGGTAAAGGAAGACACCGATATTGAAAAAGCAACGGAAACTTTGCTGGATGCCGGTTATATCGTCAATACTCCTAAGCGCGATATCATCATGTATTTAAAAGGCTATACACCTAAAGGATTTCAAGGGCAGGCAGTACATATCCATGTTCGGCATCCGGACGACTGGGGCGAGTTGTACTTTCGCGACTATTTATTCACCCATCCGGATATAGCGGCAGAATACGCGAAACTGAAAGTATCCTTGAAGGAAAAATATCCTCATAACAGAGATGGATATACAGATGCAAAAGGTGAATTTATCAGGAAATATACGGATATGGCCAGACAAGAGTATGCGGGGAAATATCAAATCGGATGAAGCGCTGAAGGAAACTATTACGAAGAAAATGGAGAGCGTTTTCAATTTAACGGCTACACCTTAGGACAGCGGGAGTACTACTCAAGATAATTTCCGATGTCACAAATCAGAGCTTTACGTTGTTATATGTGCAAACGTAAAAGGAGCTGAGGAATGATGAACGACTTGACATGCATCATCATCGGAGGTGGCCATGCAGGGCTTGGGGCGCTCAAAATATTAAAGGAAACGACCCAGGGCATGGCGAACGGTCGGCGGATTCGGTTTGTTCTGATCGATAAACAGCCCGGTCATGTGCGCAAAGTGCTGTTGTTCCGGCCGGCTGTAGGCGAGGAAGAGATTATGATTCCCTGGAGACATTGGTTTCCGGAAGGCGTCGAATTCGTGCAGGGGACGGTCACGTCCGTGGATAGCGGGGAAAAACGGATTCGTTATACGGACTCGCAAGGAAATGATGCCCGAATTCACTATGACCTTCTAGTTGTGGCGGTCGGCAGCATCGTTCGGCGACCGGAGCCCGATCAGGGCGGCATCGCTTTGACCGACCCGCAGGCTGCGGCAGATATCCGGGAGCGCTGGCGTACCAATCTGCGGAAGGCTGCCGATGAGCCGAACCCGGAAGAACGAAAGCGACTGATGTCGGCAGCGATTGCGGGAGCGGGCATCAGCGGCATCGAGACGTCCGCCGAACTGGCGCTCGCCATGCGGGAGGAAGCGTTGGCGCTGGGATTGAATTCGTCCGATGTCTCCGTGTATCTGCTGAATGCACAGGAGCGGCTGTTTCCGGAAGCGCCGGATATTGTCGGCCGGAAGTTGGAACTGACGCTGGGCGGATGCGGCGTGACCGTGCTTCATCATCGTAAGGCGGTGCGGGAGGAAGCAGGCGTGGTGACGCTCAGCAATGGCGATTGCCTGGCTGCCCGCCTATGTATATGGACGATTGGCCTGATACCGAATCCGGCCCTTCGCAGCATGGGCCTGCCGCTTACTCCCGATGGTCAAGTGCTGGTGGATGAATGCTATCGCGTCAAAGGGGCGCCGGGCGTATACAGCATTGGCGACTGCGCGAGAATCGTCGATCCGAGAACCGGCAAGGCGGATCAGATGACGTGCAAAGAAGGCGGGATACAGGCAGATCGATTGGGGAAAATCGTGATGGCCGATCTGGAGGGCCGCCCTGCGCCGGTTCATAAATCGGTACCGTTGGATTTCTTCTGTATCGGCCTGGGGGAGCATCATGGGTTAGTGTGGGGACGCAAATGGGGACTGAATATGATCATAACGGGAAAACCTGCGTGGAAATTGAGGAATATTGCTTGGAAAGCAGGCAGTAACCTTCGATAGAAATCAAGAGACCAAGTGCTAATCGCTCGGAAAAGGAGAGACAGCGAATGGAAGAGCTGTACGCTCAATATAGAGCACTGCTGTTCACGCTTGCCTATCAGTTGACCGGCTCTGCGGCAGACGCGGAAGATGCGGTGCAGGACGTGTTTTTTAAGTCGTTCGACGCGCACCCCGAACGTTTGGAGAAACCGAAGGCGTATTTGTGCAAAATGGTGACCAATCACTGCCTCAATCAGCAGAAGTCGGCGCGGAAGAAGCGGGAAGTATACGTCGGTCCGTGGCTCCCCGAACCGGTTCGGACGCCGGAGACGGATACGCTCGAGACAACGGTCGTCCGCCGCGATCTGCTGTCTTACGCCATGCTCGTACTGTTGGAGAGATTGACGCCGACAGAGCGGACGGTTTTCGTCCTGCGTGAAGCGCTGGGTTTCGACTATCCCGAGATCGCGGAACTGCTAGGCAAGCAAGAGGCGAATTGCCGCAAGCTGATGAGCCGGGCAAGAAGCAAGATGGGAATATCCGAAGATGAGCCTGTCGCGGCCGAAACGGTGGAATTGGAATGGGTTAGCCGGTTCCTCATCTCCCTCGAGCAAGGCGACGTTGATCATGTGATGTCTTTGTTGACCGAAGACGTCATGTTTGTCGCCGATGGAGGCGGCAAAGTACTTGCGTTCAAGCGCCCGGTACAAACGCGCGATCAGGTGGCCCGAGTGCTGCTTGACGGGTTCCAGAGCATTCAGGGGAAATTTCACTTCGAGGCTGCTCCTCTGAACGGTGAAACCGGTATCGTAATCCGTTCGGGAAACGAAACCGTAGCCACTCTATTTATACAACTTCGACGCGGAAAGCTTGCCAGAATGTATGCCGTACGCAACCCGGATAAGCTTGCCCGGGCGTAGGCAGTTTAATGAATCAACGAGCCTCGGTAAACCGCGGCTCGTTAATTATTTCCAGCATTTAAGAATAATAAGGAACTCCATGCTCCCTATTCGATCTGGCTCCCCTAATATTCCAGCAGGCGCCCATGATCATGCCATTGACCGTACATTTTATTTTCTCTCGTGTTTGTTATAAATTTGTCTAATCTCCTCATAAATAATTCGGGTTGGTTTTTGACGCTTTGGATCGTGTCGATCCGAACTCTTTGGTAAAGAGCCGGAAAGGCCAAGAACTGCTCATATACTTGCTGTTCCCCTTGTAGCCTTTGTTCTATAACCTTGTCTATTTTGAAAGAATCGGGGTCCATATCGGGAAGTGACTTTCTTCCTTCGTCTGTCATGAACCCCAGCTTTTCGAGGCGGCGGACGCGTTCTTTATTTAATTCGGTCCATGAGCTTTTTGGGCTTCTGGGAGATAGTCTCTGCGCCAGCTCCGTTTCGGATGTTTTCTTCTTGATACTATCGATCCATCCATAACACAACGCTTCTTCGACCGCGTCCAAATATAAGAGGGTATCCGGGTTGGGTTTCATGCTAGCTACGACCCAGCAACATTGTTCTGTCTTGCTATGCTCATGCAGCCAAATCCTCAATTCATCTCTCGATTTTACGGGAATTAGATTTTCGATTTCCATAGATTCATTTCATGGCTGCCTCAGGTTCCTGATACCAGAAAAGGGCGTAGTCGTTCATGGCGGATGCGTGGCCCAATTGACGCAACATAGTAGAAACATTGCCCCTGTGGTAAGATCCGTGATTGACAACATGCAGCACCATTTCCGATAAGCGGGTTTGGCGGATACCGGCGAATGGATTATCAAGCAGAATGGACTGCTCCAAGTCGGTTTGGCTTCGGAACCAATGTCGGTATTGTTCGGCTAACTCCTCAAAGGCGTTGGCGTATTCATCCACCGAATCCAGGATCCGCTCATTTAGCGGTCTCGTGGCTTGAAACGCCTCCGGCATCCCCGTAGCCGTCAATACCAGATACCACATCTTATCTACCGCATAGATATGGCTCAGGGCATGGGCGATGGTGGGGAACGAGCTGTTCACTTCTTGACTCAGCACGGAGGACGGGAGTTCCTTGATTCTCCCCAGGATCGTTTGGTTGGCCCAAGTGTGGTATTTGTACATTTCTGCTGGATGATTCGTCATTCGTATCGTCTCCTTTTGATTTGCTATGGATTTGTTTTTGTTGATACCCAGATTATAAAAAAAGAAGTATGACAACAGTCTGTCATACTTCTTCATAAAGTTTGATCGCATTTTGCAGCTGTTCTTTGATCATGCCTCGAAGTAGAGGAGGCTCGAGGACTTCGGCGCCGCTGCCGAAACTCAGCAGAATGGTCCAAAGCCATCGTGCGCGGAGCGGCTGATATACGGGAATTCGCACGGTCATGCTTCCATCGGCATGAAATTGCTTATCCGCCTGGTGAAACTGATCCATCACTTCCGCCAAAGCCTCGGGTCTCACCCGGATCACAACATCCTCTGTCTCACCATCCCATGCTGTTTTTGAAGAGTCGGCCTCTTTGGGCACCTCTTGATGCGGCTGAAAGGTATCCCGCGCCAGGAACACATTCATCATCCGGGAGAGCCGGAACTCTCGATATTCCCGCCGTGACCGGCAGAAACCATAGATGTACCAGTTGCCAAATTTAAAATGAAGCCGGATCGGTTCCAAATCACGGGTTGTGCGTTCGTTCTGTGCATTGATGTAGTCAAAACGGACGATATTTCGCTGCGTAATGGCCGTGCGTAATAGAGGGAGCACGTCAGGATCCGTCCGGCGGGTTTCCAGGTTCACCGCCAGGCTGGGAGTCTGATGATCCGCTTCAATCGTCTGCAGCCGTTCGATGGTTCCCTGTGCACGCTCGTCTTCAAACACGGAGGAGAGGCTGTTCAGCACGGTGATCAGGGAGGCGACGTCGTACGAACCGAGCAGGCTTTTATCCATTTTATATCCGTCCATGATGCCGTATCCGCCGTTCGTCCCCTGATACGATACGACCGGGAAGCCCGCGGCACAGATTGCGTCAATATCCCGATAGATGGTTCTTTGGGAAACTTGATATTCTTCGGCCAGCATGGAGGCGGACAAAACTTCGTGATTCAGCAGCTTATAAATGATGGAGATCAATCGCTCCAGTTTCATAGGTATCCCCGCCCGTTAATCCATTTCGTATTGCTGCTCATGATTATATCATAGACTGCGGATCCAATTTAGTCGGACTGCGAAGCCGGCAAATTCAGCAGCTCGGAAACCGTCACGAAGGAATACCCCTCCGCTTTAAGTTCGGGAATCATTTGCTTCAGCGCCTCGATCGTATTGGCGAGATGGTTTTTTCCATTGGCGGTATGCTGCAATACGATCCCCCCGGGATTTAATTGCTCGTGGACCAGCTTCATGATCTCCTCTGAGGAATTCCCCGACCAATCCATCGTATCCACCGTCCAGTTGACCACTGCCAAATTCATTTGGTGAAGCTGATCCCGTTTATCGTCACTCAGTGCGCCGTAGGGCGGCCGAAACAGGCTGGGGCGATATCCGATCGCGTCCTCGAGCACTTCTTGCGTATCTTCGATCTCCTTCATCGCCTCGTCCATCGAGATTTCGTCAAAATTCGGATGAGACCAGGAATGGTTGCCGACGGCATGGCCATCCTCGGCGATGCGCCTAACTAGGTCGGGATTGGCTTCGGCTCGATTTCCCAAGATAAAAAAGGTCGCCTTAATGTCATTTTCTATCAATACCTCCAGAATATTGGGGGTAACGATACGATCCGGACCGTCGTCAAACGTTAAAGCCACTTGCTTCCCGTCCTTTGCCGAACCGTTGAAATAGATTTTGTTTTCAATTTGCTGATGATCCTGATTCAGGGATGCCGGCGGAACCTCTTTAAATTCTTCAGTTAGCGTATGGTTACGTGGAGTGCGTTGGCTAAAATATTTCTTTAACCCCTCCACGATGGCCCGGGCCGCCCGATCCTGTCCGTCGCTGCTTAGCAGCTTATTCTCCTCTTCTTGATTGGTCAGGTAGCCCATCTCCACGATCACTGCCGGCACTTGCGCCTTGGACAAGATAACGAGCTGTTCCTTTTTCACGCCGCGATCCCGAATATCCAGCGCTGTTGCGACCTGTTCCTGAAGCGTCCCGGCAAGCGCTTTGCTATTGTTATGATAATATAAGGCTTCCGTCCCGGAAACCGACGGATCCTCGTACGTGTTGGCGTGAATTGAAACCAGCGCATCCGCATTCCAATCGTTGGCGATCGCCGCTCGATCCTCGAGTTCAATGAATTGGTCGTCCTCACGGGTCATACGCGTTTCGAACATAGGGTCCTGCTCGAGCAGTTGGTATAGATGCTGTGCCAATGACAGGTTAAACTCCTTCTCATAGGCTCCGCTGTTTCCTGTTGCTCCCGGATCTTTGCCGCCATGGCCCGCATCGATCACGATCCGGAATTTCGATGGAGCGACCTGATTAGTTTCCGACAGGGGAGAAGGGAGCTTTACGACGGAGGACCCGCTGCTCCAAGCCATTCTAATTCCTATAAGCATGACAACGAATAATAGCAGTAAAATATACACCCTTTTGACAGCTTTGTTTTTCATGATTCACTTTCCCTTCTACTGTTCAAAGGGAATACTACATGATAGAAATAAAGATCATATGCAGTCGATATAAAGAACATATAAAAAAGCGCAGAATGTGAATTCTACGCTTTCCATCTTGATCTCCATGATCCATCCGGCTCACAGGCTGCGGATCCAATCGGCCTGCGAGCCGATAAAGCGGCATACGGCCGCGGATTTGCTCGTCTGGTCCCGGAGGACGTGAACCGGATCGAGTCCGGCCTGATAGCGGTGCAGGAAATGCAGGAACACGTCCAGCTTGCGCAGTTGGATCAACTCGGGCAAGAGTTCCAGCTCTTCCGCCTCCAGTGCGCGCGCACTGCGGTAGCCGTCCAGCAATTCTTTCACTACGGCTTTCGAGAGGCCGCCGGGAGCGGAAAGCTGTTCGGCCAGGCAGACGGCGAGTTCCATCGCCCGGAGGTCGCGGGTGGCGAACTCGAAGTCGAGCACGGCACGGACTTCTCCATCCTCCACCAGGACATTGGAGTACGAGAAATCGCCGTGAATCCATTGCCGGTCCAAGCGGCGGATAGATTCGGCTTGGCTGGACAACGAATCCAGGATGTCCAGCAGAAAGCCGGCCTCTCCGGCTAGCGCGGTGAGAGCCGGATCTATCTTATAAAGGCGGAGGGCGCTCACCGCCGCTTCTTCCGTGTCCGGGCCGAGCAGCTCATCATACGGTGGATAAGAGGGGGCGGCTTCAAGTCGCAGCCCTTCCATGGCCAAGGTTAGTTGGCCTGCAACCTGCCCGTAGGCGTATGAGAGGTCGTGGCGGTCGGCGGCCGGCTTCGCGCCGGGCAAGTAACTGAACACGGCCGCCAGCTTTCCGTCCGGCGTGGTCGCCCAGGTGGCGCCTTGCGCGGTGCGCAGCGGGCAGGGGATTTGAAACGGCAGCTCTTGTCGTGCCAGTTGAAGAAGCAACTCGTGCTCGGTCGCCAGCTTTCGGGTCGAGCGGTGGTTTTCATAAATGCGCAGAACCTGAACCTGTCCGTCCTCAAGGACGGCGTAGCGGGTGGTATTGTTCATGCCGCTGTCGCGCTCTTCGACCCGCAATACGGGAGGCAGCGGGTAAGCCGCCAGGATGGAACGGTAGTAGGCTTGGTTCGTCTCCATGTAATTAAGTCTCCTTAGGTTGTGGCTTATGTGATAAAAACAGGGACGTTTTGCCGTTTTCTGAATCTGATTCAGCAATCATTATATCATCGACTCTATAGCGGTTGAAGCAGATAAATAAGCAAGGTCAAAAGCGGAGGCTTAAAGGAAATTAAATACAAATGATAGAATCTTATGATATTCGATACGGAAAGGTGATGCTCATTGAATTATTCGGAATTCATTGAATTGTACAAGATCGATCTCAAGCGTTACTCCATCGACGAATTAAAATATGTATCAGGGGAAGGGGTCTGGTCTCTCGGTCAAATGTACGATCATGTAATTCTTGCGGCGCTCGATTATCTCGATCAAGCGCAAAAATGTTCGTCCGCTAATGAAGAACAGCGGCAAGGAAAGACAGAGGCCGGAAGTCAATTATTTCAAGCGGGTTCATTTCCTCCGGTAAAAATTAAATTGCCGGAAGGATTTGGAGATGAACCAAGCAATTCCAGAACCGTAGACGACCTAATGCGCGGACTGGATATAGTACTTAAGAGAATGACTGAATGGGAAGAGAAAGTAGATACGATAAATCCAAATTATAAAGTTCGACATGGTGGATTTGGGTGGCTAAACGCGCGGGAGTGGTTCGATTTGGTAGGTATGCATTTTCGCCATCACTTGCGTCAGAAGGCCGAATTGGAACGCAAGCTTGAGTTTAGAAAGTAATGTCTGGTAGATTGCGCAGCAATTGACCTAAAGAAAGAGTTAGCGCATTGAGCCAATTGAGAAGTCAGCGAAGAAAGACAGCATGGCAAAGAGGCCGGAAGGAGACAAGCGAATAACCATACAAGCGAGTATCCAGGTTTCCCTGGAGCTCGCTTGTTTTTTTGAGCTGCCGGACTATTCAGAAAACTTGCCTTTTCACTTTTTATCAACCCCTTTGTAGAAATCATCACCCAGCACCCAACGAAATCAACATCCCATTGGAGCTTTTGCCCATATCTCCGGCCGGCGGCCGCCCGTATGCTTGGAATGGAATGATTTCCATACCAAAGCTTGGAGGGGATGTTCATGAAAACAAGATCCATAGCCAGATGGGTAGCGACCGGTCTGGCGATCAGCCTGCTCGGGACGACGCTGCTAGCGTGTTCGAACGGCGGGGAGGCGGGCAACGCAAACGCGAATCAAGGGGGAGCCGATCCGGGAAACGCGGCCGGGACGGAAGCGACGACGTATCCGATCCAAACGGATAAGACGCTCACGTACTGGGGCGAAATCAACGGGAACCTGATCGGCGTCAAAAACACGCATCAAGACATTCCTTTCTTCCAAAAATGGCAGGAGAAGACGGGCGTGCCGCTGGAATTTACGGCGCCGCCGACCGGTCAGGTCCGCGAGGCGCTGAACGTTATGCTGGCTTCGGGAGATCTGCCGGACATGATCGAATACAACTTTATCGGCGATTTTCCCGGCGGACCTGAGAAAGCGATCAAAGACGGGTACATTCTTCGGCTGAACGACCTCATCGATAAATATGCGCCTAACCTGAAGAAATATCTGCAGGAAAACCCGGACATCGACAAGATGGTGAAAACCGATAGCGGCAGCTACTACGTGTTCCCGTTCATTCGGGGGGATGAGTATCTGCGGGTATTCCAGGGGCCGATCATCCGCAAGGACTGGCTGGACGAACTGGGCTTGCCGGTGCCGGAAACCATCGACGAATGGACCGCGACACTGCTGGCGTTCAAAGAGAAGAAAGGAGCTGCCGCTCCGCTCTCGATGGTCAGCAAGCCGCGCTTCTTTAATGAATCCGGCAACGGCGCGTTCCTTGGCGCTTTCGGGGTGAATCGAGGCTTTTACCAGGAGGACGGCGCAATCAAATTCGGTCCCGCGGAACCCGGATTCAAGGAATATTTAAGACTGTTCCAGGATTGGTACAAGGAAGGATTGCTTGACAGAAATATCGCGACGGCCGATACGAAGGCGCTGGACAGCAACATCGCTTCCGGCGCCACGGGAGCCACGATCGGCAACGCCGGCGGCGGCATCGGGAAATGGCAGCCGCTCGTGGAAGCGAACGATCCGAAGGCGGTGCTCGTGGCGGCGCCTTATCCGGTGCTGAACAAGGGCGATAAGCCGAAATTCGGCCAGCGCAACCAAGGGTACGCATCCGAGGGCACCGTCGCCATTACGACGGCGGCCAAAGATCCGGAGCTGGCGGTTCGGATGCTCGATTACGGGTACAGCGAGGAGGGCCATATGTTCTTCAACTTCGGGGAAGAAGGGGTGAGCTACGAGATGGTGGACGGTTATCCGAAATACACTGATCTGCTCATGAAGAATCCGGACAACCTCGCGCCCGCGCAAGCGATCTCGCTATATGCCCGCGGCAGCTATAACGGGCCGTTCGTTCAAGACAAACGGTACGCGGAGCAATTCTTCGCGCGGCAAACCCAGCGGGATGCCATCGAGATCTGGAAAAATACCGATGCCGAGAAATATCAGCTGCCGTCAATCACGCCGACGCCCGAGGAAAGCTCGGAATACGCAGCGATCATGAATGACATCAACACCCTCGTAGACGAGATGACCATCAAGATTATTTTGGGCGAGGAGTCCGTAGATCAGTTCGAAAGCTATGTCGACAAAATGAAGTCGCTTCGTCTGGAACGGGCGATCGAGATTCAAGGCGCGGCGCTGGAGCGTTACAACAACCGGTAAAAAGGGAGACGGGAGGGTATGCCGCCCTCCCGATGGAAACGAGGTGAAACCCAACACGCCATGAATAAACAAACGTCATTCAAGCGCCGCTTCGTCCGGGATTTCAGGATGAACAAGTACCTGTACCTCATGATGATTCCCGTCGTCGCTTACTATCTGATCTTTCATTACGGCCCGATGTACGGTGCCGTCATTGCCTTCAAGGACTTTTCCCCGATCAAGGGCATTCTTGGCAGCGACTGGGTCGGACTGAAGCATTTCGAGGATTTTTTCGGCAGCTACTATTTCCTGCGGGTGCTCAAAAATACCGTCCTGATCAGCTTGTATACGCTCTTCTTCGAGTTCCCGGCGCCGATCATCCTGGCCTTGCTCATCAATGAAGTACGCCGCCGCTATTTCAAGCGGGTCGTGCAGACCATTACGTACATGCCGTACTTCATTTCGTTGGTGGTCATCTGCGGCATCATTACGGACTTCACCAATGCGGACGGCCTGATCAACCGGCTCTTCATGCTGGTCGGCTATGACGGGCAAGCCATGCTGCAGAAGCCGGAGCTGTTCCGGCCGATTTACGTCTTGTCCGAAATCTGGCAGCGCATCGGGTGGGAATCGATCATCTATATCGCCGCGCTGATGAGCATTGACCTGGAGCAATACGAGGCCGCGCGAATGGACGGCGCCAGCCGGCTCAAGCAGATGGTTTACATTACGCTGCCGGGGCTGCTGCCGGTCATCACCATCATGTTTATTTTGCGGATGGGAAATCTGCTTAACGTCGGTTTCGAGAAAATCATTTTGCTCTACAATCCGGTTACGTATGAGACGGCGGACGTCATCTCGTCGTTCGTGTACCGCAAGGGCTTGCTGGAATTTGGCTGGAGCTACAGCTCGGCCGTCGGTTTGTTCAACTCGGTTATTAATCTCGTGCTGCTCGTCTCGGCGAACTATATCAGCCGCAAGGTGAATGAAAACAGCTTATGGTGAGGTGAAAAGCGTGAAAACGGAAAGCGGTTGGTTGGACCGATTATTTAATGTGGTGAACTATGCGCTGATGCTGCTGCTTGTCGTGGCCACCCTGTATCCGCTCCTTTATGTATTGTTCGCGTCGTTCAGCGACGCGGCGCAGTTGCTGGCCCATAAGGGATTGCTCTGGAAGCCGGTCGGATTCAGTTTGGAGGCCTACAGGAGCGTACTCGCCAACCCGGGCATCGGGATCGGGTTTCGCAACACTTTGTTTATCGTCGTCTTCGGGGTCATCGTCAATCTCTTTATGACGGCGCTGGGCGCTTATGTGTTGTCCCGCAAGAACGTGATGTGGAACAAGGTTTTTATGTTCATCATCGTGTTCACGATGTTTTTCGGCGGAGGGCTGATTCCGATGTATCTGGTCGTCAAGGGCGTGGGGCTGCTGGATTCGTTATGGTCTACGATTCTTCCGTTTGCCATCAGCACGTTTAATCTGATCATCATGCGGACTTCGTTCATGGGCATCCCGGACAGTCTGGAGGAATCGGCGAAGATCGACGGCGCGAATCATTTTACGATTCTGTTCCGGATCATTATCCCGCTCTCCATGCCCGTAATCGCGGTGATGATTTTATATTACGCGGTTGACAAATGGAACGGCTGGTTTTACGCTTCGGTGTTTATCAAAAGCCGGGAGCTATTCCCGCTCCAGCTCGTGCTCCGCGAAATTTTGATTGCCAATTCGACGGAGAGTATGTCGGCGGGCGCCTCCGCCGGGGATCGCTTCCAGATCGGGGAGACGATCAAATACGCGACGATTATCGTGGCCACCGCGCCGATCATGTGCGTGTATCCCTTCCTGCAGCGTTATTTCGTCAAGGGGGTTATGGTCGGTTCTTTGAAAGGTTGAATCCATGGCCATGGCATGCAATATCGATAGGCACCGCCCGAAGGACGATCCGTTGTCCTTCGGGCGGTTTGCGTTTTTGTCAATCGAATTGAACTTTTTATCTATAGGCGAGGGCCCGCCGTTGCCGTTATAATAGTGTCCTAATCTACGCATAGACAATCCAGGAAGATACGGGTGATGAACGGATGCCGAGCATTCAATCTTTGTGGCGGAAACGGGAAAGCATTATTGTGACCTGGCTCGTGTCGTACAGCGCCGTTTTAATCGTGCCGATCCTGATCAGCCTGGTCATCTACGTTCAGGCCAATGAGGCTTTGAAAAGCGAAATTCACCGGGCGAACGATTCGCTCCTGAAGCAGATGCGCTATACGATCGACACCCAGATCGATCTGATGAAACGCTTGGACATGGAAATGACCTGGAGCCCGGTCCTTCAGACGCTGATGTACTCGAGCCGGCCCGAAGCCGAAGCGCCCTATACCGCCTACCAGCTCGTCAAGGAATTCCGTCTGTACAAGACGTCGTACGCCACGATCGACGAATTTTACGTCGTTTGGAAGAGAGGCGGCTCCGTTCTGCGGGCGGGCAATATTCGAGATTTGCCGACGGCCTTCCATACGATACATAGCACCGGGGCGATAACCTTTGAGGCCTGGAAGGATGCCATCCTGGAGCCGGGGACAAACCGGTTCGTGCTGCTGCCCCACTTGAATGCGGGACCTGACCAATCCTCCATCGCCTATATCACGCAACTGCCTAAGGATTTAAACGGCCAAGAGACGGGAGCGGTCGTGGTCATGGCGGATACGAGCCGGTTCCGGCAGGCGATTGAGGGCATTTCCGGCTTCAGTGGCGGCACCTTGCTGATCTTGAATCAGCATAACGAAATTTTGATGACCAATCGGGACGGATCCGAAGATTTGCTGCCGTTCATGGACGGCGACCGCGTCCGGCTCGAAACGGTTCATGCGGGGGATTCGGAACTCTTCTACATGGATTCCGAGGTTTCCGAATTGAAGTATGCCTTAATCATCCCGAGCGGATTGTATTGGGAGAAAGCCGTCTACGTCCGCAATTTTACGTATATCAGCATCCTGGTCAGCCTGGTCGGCGCCGGCGTTCTGACCTGGTTCTTCATGCGGCGCAATTATTCTCCGATCCAACAGCTGGTGGAATCGCTGACCGACAAGGGCGCGCAAACCGTACCCGGCGAGCCTAACGAACTGCGGTTCATCCAGAGCATGATCCTGCGCGCGAGGACCGAGAAAAACGAGATCGCGCAGCAGCTTCAGAAGCACCAGCAGGTGCTGCGCTCCAATATGATCTATAGGCTGTTAAAAGGAAAAACCGACACTCTGGTCCCTTACGAGGAGGCGTTTCGTTCTTTTCATATGCCGCTGCATTCCCAGGATTTTGCCGTGATCCTGTTTGCCGTCGAAAACGAGGAAAGCCTATACGCCAAGCTGCCGGGCATTGATCTGAACGAAAGGAGCAAGCTGATCCAGCTCATCATCTCAAACGTCGTCGAAGAGCTTGCCTCCGGACGCCGGCATGCGGGGTACGTCGCGGAGGTGAACGACATGATGGTGTGCTTGGTCAATTTGAAAGCGGATTCTTCGGATTGGAGCCGGGATTTGTACGAGATCGCGGCGGAAGCGCAGCGTTTTCTGGAGCGGTACGACATGGAGCTGACCCTTTCGATCAGCGGCATGCATACTTCCTGGATCGGCATCGCCGAAGCTTACCGGGAGGCGGTGGATGCGATGGAGTATAAGATGGTCTTGGGCAAAAAAGGCATTATCTCCTATCGCGATATTCAAAGCGAAGCGGCGCCGGACGCTCCGTATGGCTACTATTACCCGCTGCAGGTAGAGCAGCAGCTCATCAATTTCATCAGAGCCGGCGATACCGGCCGGGCCGGTGCCTATATGAACGAAATCACGAAGCGGAATCTGGACAAACCGGTCATGTCGCTGACCGTGGCCAAATGCCTCATGTTCAACCTGGTGGGCACGATGATGAAGGTCATCCACGAAATGGGCGGCCATGACGATGACGGCAGCTTGGCCGATTACCAGCAGTGGATCGATGATATTCTGTCCTGCGATACGGTACAGGAGATGCAGTCTGCTTTGCAAGCTTTACTGGAAGAGGTGTGCGTCTTTGCTGCCGACAAACGGGCAAGCCACGTATCGCGGGAACGGGAGGATTCGCTGCGGAGCCTGGCCGAGCGAGTGGCGGACTATATTGAACGCCATTACTGCGACGTGAATCTGAACGTGAATGCGATCGGCGAGCATTTTGACATGAAAGGCAGCTATCTGTCCAAGCTTTACAAGAACCAGACGGGCGAAGGACTGCTCGACAGCATCCATAAGTGCCGGATTGAACGGGCCAAAGAGATCATGCGGACGAAGCCGGATTCGATCAGCGAAATATCCAGGGTTGTTGGATATAACGATGCGGCGACGTTTATTCGGGTGTTCAAGAAGTACGAGGGCATTACGCCCGGCAAGTATAAGGAGATCGGTTGAATCGACGGGAAGGAGGGGCCATGAATGATGAGAAAAGGCCAAGGAAGACGCGGCTTGTCTGCTGCCCGAGGTCTGCTGGCGATGCTGCTCATGCTGGTTGCCCTGCTGGGCGCCTGCGACCGGAACGAAGGGCAATCCCGCGCGCAAGAAGCTGCTTCGGCGGGTCATCCGGTCCGGCAGCCGGACACGGCACGCCTATCGGAAGAGAGGGTATCCATGACCTACTGGGCGGAGCTGAACGGCAACGCCGCCAGCATTAAACCGAGATTCAGCGAGGTGCCGTTCTTCCAGGAATGGCAGCGGCGAACCGGGGTCAAGCTGGAGTTCATCCAGCCGCCCGCCAATCAGGGCAAGGAGGCCATCAGCATCCTGCTGGCTTCCGGCGAGCTGCCGGACCTGATCGAGTACGAATGGATCCATTACCCGGGCGGCCCGGAGAAGGCGATCAGCGACGGTTATATTCTGAGGCTGAACGAGATCATCGATCGATTTGCCCCGAATTTGAAAAAGTACCTGAGCGAGCATCCGGACATCGATCGGCAGGTACGCACGGCGAACGGAAGCTATTACGCTTTTCCGTTCATTCAGGGAGATCAGCGGCTCCGCACCTACCAGGGGCCGATCATCCGGAAGGACTGGCTCGATGAACTCGGGCTCGAAGTTCCGGGCACGATCGACGAGTGGCACGACGTCCTGAAGGCTTTCAAGGAGCGAAAAGGGGCCGAAGCGCCGCTGACGTTTCTGGGCGTGCCGAATCCGCTGTTCGGCATTGAAGGAGGCGGATTCATCGGCGCTTTCGGGATCAAAAAGGACTTCTACCAGGAGCAAGGCCGAGTCAAATTCGGCGTCATAGAGCCGGAATACAAGGAGTTCCTGGCTTTGTTCCGCGAGTGGTACAAGGAAGGGCTCATCGATCCCAATTTGGCGGCGGTCGATTCCGAGACGCAGGACACGAACATGATCCTCGGCCGGAGCGGCGCGAGCATCTGGAACGCCGGGGCCGGCATCGGGACTTGGCTGCCTGTTCTTCAAGCGAGGGATGCGGCTGCCGAATTGGCGCCTGCGCCGTATCCCGTGTTTAACAAAGGCGAACACCCGAAGTTCGGCCAGTTCGCCCCGGCCGTCGGCGCAAGCGGAGGCGTCGCGATCTCCGCGAATAACCGCCACGTGGAGGAGGCGGCCCGCATGCTGGATTACGGCTATGGCCCGGAAGGCCATATGCTGTTTAACTTCGGCATCGAGGGGGTCAGCTACGAGATGAAGGGCGGGTACCCCGCTTATACGGATCTCATCTTGAACAACCCGGACCGCTGGGCGCCTTCGCAAGCGCTTGCCATGTATACCCGGGCCAGTTATTTCGGCCCTTTCGTGCAGGATGTGCGTTATATGGAGCAGTATTACACGCTGACGGAGCAGCAGGAGGCGATCCGGTTATGGTCCGATACCGATGCCGCGCTCCACAATCTGCCGACCTTGCCGAAAACCGAAGCGGAGAGCACGGAATTTTCCGTCATCATGCAGGACGTCAACCGCATCGTGGATGAGATGTCGCTCAAGATCATTTTCGGAATCGAACCGCTGGAGGCGTTTGACGGCTATGTGGAGCAGATTCAGGCCATGGGCATCGACCGGGCGATTCAAATCCAGCAGCAGTCCCTGGACCGGTTCAACCAAGCGCTGCCGGTTAAATAAATGGAGGAGATTGGAGGGAGTGGTATCCGGGATATAAGACGGCCAAGGGGCAGTTCCTGCACGATTTCTCCTATGCCGGTTACCGGCGGGGGGGAAGCGGCGATTCCTGCCGTGAACAAAAACCGGGGCATTAACGTCACCAAAGCGCCTTACCATGCGGACCCTACCGGACGTCAAGACGCTACGCGCGCCATTCAGCAAGCGATTGACGATGCGGCCGCGCGCGGCTGAGACGTCGTCTATTTGCCCAAAGGGACGTACCGCGTCACCCCGCAGGACGGGAAGGATTATACCTTGAATATTCCCTCGAGCCATATCGTGCTCAAGGGAGACGGCCGAAGTCGGCTATTTTGCTTGACGCGGGCTCCCGCAGCCGGGTCAGGTCGATCAGGTCGTTCAGCAGGAGCCGCTGGTGGCCGTCACGATCTCGTATTGATCCGGGGCGAGCGCATCCGTCAATACGCGCAGGTTCACCGGATCGTCGGAGCGGTATGGGAACTCGTGACGTAGCCCGTGCACGGCGTCAACACGATGATCGCCTTTACGAATGCGATCTATTTCGAAGAAGGAGCTGCTGATCAGTTATGCGCTGGCGTTATATATGCGTTTTAACAACGGTCGGATCGTCGAGCTCATCCGCAAAACCTACATGATTCCGCTGTTCATCCCGGGCGTCATCGCCACCTACGGGCTGATCAATCTACTTGGCAACCACGGCTGGCTGGCCCGCCTGCTGGCGGAAATCGGCATTGTGCTGCCGCGCATCATCTTTGACGAAAAGGGGATCATCATCGCCAACCTTTGGTTTAATATCCCGTTTACGACCATGCTGCTCAGCTCCGCGCTGGCCGGCATTCCATCTTCTGTCATCGAAAGCGCAAAGGACGTGGGAGCGGGGAAACTTAGGCTGTTTCTGCGCTTTATTTTCCCCCTCTCGTACAAAACGTTTCTGGTCGCCTTGACCTTCGTGTTCATGGGGGTTATCGGTTCGTTTACTGCGCCGTTCCTGCTCGGTGCGAATTCGCCGCAAATGCTCGGGGTTTCGATGCAGCAGGTGTTCAGCGTCTTTCAGGAGCGCGAGCAGGCCGCGGCCATGGCATTCTTCTCATTCCTGCTATGCTCCGTGCTGGGGGCTTTTTATATTAACTCGATGGCGAAAGAAGAGAACGCGAAAATGTAGATTCAGGATCCGCGGATTAGGAAATTATAGCATTATATCATATAATGAAATCGGTGAATTTTTGCGAATAGAGAGGGGATGGCCGTGAGTAACGCAGACAGGTCGGGCACCGATCAGGTGACGGGAAATTGGAAAAGGAATATCGTACTCTTCTTAAGCAGCCAGACGATTTCGCTGTTTGGCTCCTCGCTTGTTCAGTATGCCATCATGTGGTATATCACGCTGAACACGAAGTCGGGAATCATGATGACGTTGTACATTATTTGCGGTTTTATCCCGACGTTCCTCTTATCTCCGGTGGCCGGGGTTTGGGCGGACCGGTTTAACCGCAAGCTCCTGATCATGCTGGCGGACGGCATGATCGCTTTCGCTACGCTGATCCTGGCGATCGTGTTTCTGATGGGGTACGACGCAACCTGGCTGCTCTTCGTGATGGCGGGGATCCGTGCGCTAGGTTCGGGCATCCAGACGCCGGCGGTCGGAGCGATTCTTCCGCAGATCGTCCCGAGCGATAAGCTGACGAAAGTGAACGGGACGAACGGCAGCTTGCAAGCGGCCATCATGTTTGTGTCTCCCATCGTCAGCGCGGCGCTGCTCACGGTAGCCTCGATTGAAATGATCTTCTTTATCGACGTTGTGACCGCGGCGATCGCGATCCTGACGTTGCTGCTCTTTTTCCGCATTCCGGTGCACAAGAAGGCGGCGGAGCAGCAGACGACCGGCTATTTCGACGATTTGAAGCAGGGCATGGCTTATATCGGCCGGCAGACCTACCTGAAATCGTTTTTTGTCTTTATGGCCTTTTTCTTTGTCTTGATGGCGCCTGCGGCCTTTCTGACGCCGCTGCAGGTCACGCGCACGTTCGGCGATGATGTCTGGCGGTTAACCGCAATCGAAATCGCTTTTTCCATCGGAATGATGGCGGGGGGAGGATTGATTGCGGCTTGGGGCGGCTTCAAGAATAAAATTCATACGATGACCTTCGCCACCCTACTGATGGGCCTTTGCACTTTTTTGCTCGGCGTCGTTCCCGTATTCTGGATCTATCTGTTGTTCATGGCGATCTTTGGCGTCGCGATGCCGGCCTTTAATACCCCTTTGATGACGTTGATTCAGGAAAAAGTGGATGAGAACTTCATGGGACGGATTTTCGGCGTGTTCAGCATGATTTCCACGTCCATGATGCCGATCGGCATGCTGATTTTCGGTCCTGCGGCCGATGCGGTTGCGATCGAATGGCTGCTGATCGGTACAGGGCTGTTGATGCTGCTGCTTTCTCTCTTTCTCGTTCGAAATCGGGCGCTGCTGGAAGCCGGGAAACCGACGGTCCAAGAGCCTTCGGCATAAATTTGGTGTTTTAAGAGGCTGTCCCAAAAGGTAGCTAGTTAACCTACTCAAGGGTTGCTACTCGTTAAAAAGTTCTTATGTTAAAAAAACAGTCGAC
>NZ_JBNYYG010000028.1:0-69174 GCF_050565405.1 Paenibacillus macerans
CGGGGAAGCGGTGGGCGAAACGATGTTCTACGGAGCAGGCGCGGGGGAAATGCCGACGGCTACTTCCAGCCAGGCGTGAAGCCGCCCGGCTCGCTCGGCCATGCCAACGCCCGCGGCGCTGGAGCTGCCCGGCGCTGGAACGCGGCGGAGCCGTTCCAGCGTTTTCGCTTCGCCGCGCAGCCACGCGAGCGGCAGCTGCGGCGTCAGCGTCCGCTCCAGGGAGCCGATGCCGATCACCTCGGCTCCCCCACATCCCGCTTGCTGCCGCAACCGGCAAAACGAATCCAGGCTAGGCTCAGCAAGCCCGGCCTGTACTTCCCTTGGGGCCGGCTGCACCGGCCCCGCCGCCACGCCGATTGGTTCCGCGCCTGCCGGCTCCCCAACCTCCTCCATTCGCTCCTCGGCTGACGCGGTTTCCACGGCCGAGTTGCGTTCCTCAGCAGCGAATGCCTTGCCGATCAACGCCAGTATCGTTTCTCCCGCCGTATCGTCTTCCACGATCGGCAGCGTAAGCCGCTCGCTTAGCGCGAGCAGCGCCAGCTTGCGCGGCCGGCTCCACACCCGGCCGGACGGGCCCGAGCCATGCGGCGTCACGTACACCAAGGCCGGCTGCCCCCCGGCCGTTTTGCATTTTCGCCGCAGATCGTCCGGCAGCATGCCGTCCCGGTCGCACGCTACCGGGACCGCCCGGATGCCGCGGCGGCGCATCAGCTCCAGCGCCTCCGGAGAGGCGGGCGTCTCGACGAGCACCGCCCCGCCGCCGGGCACCAGCGCCCGCAGCAGCAGGTCCAGCGCCCCGTCGGCGCTTTCGGCCAGCAGCAACTGCTGCGGGTCCGTCCCCCCGACTTCGCTTTCGCGATACGCTGCCGCGAGCCAAACCAGCAGCGGGATATCCCCGTCTATCTCCTTCTTCTTACCAGGCAGCGAATCGGCTTGGCCTGCTGCCGATTCCTTCGTGCCAACTCCTTCGGTCGGCGCGACGGCGTCTCCCGGCGGTTCCGCTTTCCCCTTTTTCCCTTCGCTCTGCCTTTCGCTATTTCCGCCACCGGCCGCTCCATTCTCCCGCTCCGGCGGCCAACCGCCTCCGTCCCCCTGCGGGCCAGCCAACGAAATCAAGCTTCCGTCCCGCTGCCGGGTTTCGATCTCCCGGGCAAAGGCCGGCGGAAGCCGGCGCTTCAGCATCTCCAACCCCGTATCCACATGCGCACCCCGTTTCCTTTATATGTTACGGTGATTGTACCTCAGGACAAATTTGCCAGACAACGGGGACCGAGTCGAACCGCGAAATGCAGAATTTGGCGAAGGCCCGCCGAATCTATCGATTTTGCCAACAATATGTCGCCGTGATAGAATGGGAACTGCATATAATAGAGGTTGCTCAAAAAGTCATCTTTCCATCACGCGGCAAAGCATGAAGAGAATTCGGCGGCGAATCTTGAATTCACCCGGGACTTCCGGTGCTCACGTAGGTCTGCCTACGCTCCGCTCCAGAAGTCCCTAGCTTCATCCAACCTTCTTGGTGCTGAAAACCCGACTTTTTGATCTTCCATCTAAACGGTTGCTCAAAAAGCCCGACTTTTTGAACACGCACTACTAGTTTTGAGGTGATTAACCATGTCTTATTCTACGGAGCCTGCAACCGTCAACGAACCGATGCGCAGCAGGAAAACGCGGAGGCCTTCCGTAGCCATGATTCTGCTCATCTGGTTTCTCTTGATCGGCGCCGGAATCACCGCTGCCTATTTCTATAGCGATCATCTGAAGCACTCGATGGTCGAGCAGCTCGATGCCAAATGGCAAAGCGAAACGGCGTTGATGAAAGCGGATTACACGGCCCAGCTAACCGCCTTGTCCGAAGAAGTGACGGCGCTGCAAAGCAAGGTGGATACGTTCAACGAATTGCTGGAGTTTACCAAAGACAACAGCACCGAAAAAACGGACAACAGCAATAAATTATATTCGCAGCTGAATGAGGTCAAGCAGCAGTTGGCCAAACTGCAGAAGCAGATGGACTTATTGAAATGATCACGCCGGCCAAACAAATCAACCGTTTTTTCCTGCTGGCCACCGGCCCTTTGCTTGGCTTGCTGATCGCCATGCTGATCAGCGGAGCCGCCATTGAATGGAACAGCGTGCGGGACAAGCTGACGCCTGAGGCCGAGATTTTGCAGACGACCGCCAGCATTTCCAAAGGCCTCGAGCAGGCCAAAGCGAACGCCAAAACGACTTTATCCTCGATTCGCCAAACGGCCGAATTGTACCGTAAAACGACGACGACGATGAGTTCCATCGTCCACACGGCAACGACGGCGGCCGGTCGGCCCGAATCGATATACAATCGCCGGATTACGTCCAGGTTGGGAACGGCTTACGAAACGATTCAAAGCGATCGCATCCGCATCGAACTATACAAAATCAACCCCGGCAATTATCGCGGATACGCGATGAAGATCCGGTTGAAATCCCCGGATGCCATGAAAATGACGCTGGGCAAGGATAAGCTGGGCGGCGCGGAGACGACGAAGCAAGCCGTGCAGCGGTACGGCGCGGTTGCCGGCATCAATGCCGGAGGTTTCGCCGATTCCCGGGGGAAGCGTTATCCGCTCAGCACCACGGTGTTAAACGGCCAATATCTAAACGGCTTCGAGCCGACCTATAAAGACCTGTTTTTCGTAGGACTGGGCAAGTCCGGCAAACTGATCGGCGGCAAGTTCCAGCGTAAAGCGGATTTAGACCGGCTGCAGCCGCAATTCGGCGCTTCCTTCGTACCCATCCTGCTGCAGAACGGCCAGAGAACGGCGATTCCGCCCAAATGGCAGTCCTCCCCGCTGCGCGCGCCCCGCACGGTGATCGGAAATTACAAAGATGATCAGTTGCTCGTGCTCGTCGTCGACGGCGACGATGAAAACGGGCGTTCCGGGGCAACCTTGGCCGAGCTCCAGAACAAGCTCTGGAAAATGGGCGTGCAGGATGCCTACAATTTGGACGGCGGGGGCTCTTCGTCCCTGGTGGTCAATGGCCGAGTCGTGAACGATCCTTCCGACGGTGCGCTCCGCCCGGTACCTACCCATTTCCTGTTTTTTAGATAGCGTGCCTTTCGCCTCCCGCTCCCAATTCGTCTATGAGATATATCATATAAATGATTTATTTTTGGGGAATAGGCGGGTATAATATAGAGAAGGAGTACAACGTGGAGGTGTTGGCTTTGTCTTTCTCTTTAACGTTTTGGATCATTGCCTTGGTGCTGGCCCTGTTTTTGTGCGGTATTTTGACGGCATCCTACAACGATGATAAAACTAAAGGTCTGTAAAATAAATAAGCTTCCCTCGCGGGAAGCTTATTTATTATTGCCCATCCGACACCATCACCCTATAACAACCCGGCTCCCCCTATTGGAAAACGGGTAGGTCTGCATCAGGACACTTGACTTTAAACGACTAGGACAGTTGGTTCATTTCGACCAGGCACTGATTGCAAATGGAGCGCTCTTTGAAATCGCTAACGCCTTCCATCGATCCGCAGAACACACATTTCGGCCGGTATCTCTCCAAAATGATGTGATCGCCCTGCACCAAAATCTCGACGGGATCGCCCTCGTTCATTTGATATCTTTTGCGCAGCGATTTGGGCAGCACGATTCTACCCAACTGATCCACTTTACGGACCACACCAGCAGGTTTCATAAAATTGTACACCTCTCCTGAAAAGAATAGTTATGTAAAAATAGAACCAAATACCTAATCTATTATATTTCGCTATCATTTTCAGGATTCCTGCTAAATTTCTACGTTTTTAATTATTTTGGCGGGATTGCCCCCTACCACCGCACCGCTTGGCACATTTTTCGTCACAACCGCCCCGGCCGCAATCACCGCGTTATCGCCGGGTCGTAACTCCGGGCACGATGACGGCCCGGCCGCCAATCCAAACGTTATCGCCTATAGTCACGGGTTTGCCGAACTCCGCGCAGCATTTTCGCTTTTTCCGTTGTACGTTGGTCCATGTATCGAATTTCCTTTGGTTATTCCCCGCCTCACTGCATTCCGGGAAAATCAAGCTGCCGCAGCGCCTCGTAAACGATGATCGCCGCGGAATTGGATAAATTCAAAGAGCGAACCTTGTCGGTCATCGGCATGCGCATCACTGTTTCGGGATGGGCTGCCAGAATCTCCGGCGACAACCCTTTCGTCTCCTTGCCGAATACGAAGAAGTCTCCGTCGCGGTAAGTGAAATCCGTATACCGCTTGCTTGCCTTCGTCGTCGCGAAGAAAAAGCGGCTGCCGGCGTACATCTCCTCAACCTCCTGAAAAGAGTCGTGGTATTCGATATGCACCGCGTACCAATAATCCAGCCCGGCCCGTTTCAGCGTTGCGTCGTCCGTCCGAAACCCCAGAGGGCGCACCAGATGCAGATGAATTCCCGTTGCCGCGCAGGTTCTCGCGATATTTCCCGTATTGGCCGGTATTTCCGGCTCCACCAGTACGATATGTAATGCCATGATGATCGATCTCCTCGTCCAAAAATAAAGTTGCCCGCTAAGACAGCACTTGTTCCATTATAGCAAATTATCCTGGGCAAAAAACCTCCATCCCCGCTTTACTGCAAGCGGAGATGGAGGTTCTGTCGCGTTTCGATGAATCAGGCTTACCCGAACCGAACGATTATCCGTGCGTTTTTTGGAACTGGCTCATAAAATCAACCAGGGCTTTAATGCTGTCATACGGAACCGCGTTATAAATCGAAGCCCGCAAGCCCCCGACGCTGCGGTGTCCTTTAAGGCCTATGAAGCCTTCTTGCTCCGATTCTTTGACGAACAGCTTCTCCAGCTCCTCGGAAGCCAGGCGGAACGTCACGTTCATCGTCGAACGGCTATCCGGAGAGACGCATCCGCGGAAAAATCCGCCGCTGGCATCGATCGCTTGATACAGCAAATCGGCTTTCTCCCGGTTTTTCTTCTCGATCCCTTCGAGAGCGCCTTGTTCCTCGATCCATTTCAGCACTTCGTTAACCATATAAATAGAAAAGGATGGCGGTGTATTGTACAGCGAGTTGTTTTCGGCATGCGTGTCGTACCGGAACATCATCGGCAGATGCTTCGGCGACTCGCGCAGAAGCTCCTCGCGGGCGATGACGACGGTCACGCCGGACGGCCCCAGGTTCTTTTGCGCGCCGGCATAGACCATGCCGAACTGATTCAGGTCAAACGGCCGGCACAAAATATCGCTCGACATGTCCGCGATCAGCGGAACGCTGCCGGTATCCGGAAACTGCTGGAATTGCGTGCCTTCGATCGTTTCATTCGAGGTCAAATGCACGTAGGCCGCATTTTCCGGAAGGCGCAGGTTGCCCACGTCCGGGATCGACATATACTTGTCTTCTTCCGAAGTGGCCGCGACGAACGTCTCGCCGATGAGCTTCGCTTCTTTAATCGCTTTATTCGCCCAACTGCCCGATTTCACGTAACCGGCGGTTTTGCCTACCGTCAGCAGGTTCATCGGCAGCATCGCAAATTGCGTGGACGCTCCGCCCTGCAGGAAGATCACCCGATAGCCCGACGGATTTCCAAGCAGCTTCAGTAAGCGGCTGGCCGCCTCATTATGAACCCCTTCATAAACGGCGCCCCGGTGGGACATCTCCATGATCGACATGCCGGTTCCGCGAAAATCGACAAACTCCGCCTGCGCGCGCTCCAGCACCTCGAGCGGCAACGCGGCCGGGCCTGCATTAAAGTTAAAAGCTCTCTTACTCATTGCTCCCCATCCCTTCCTTTCACGTTTCATGTATGGTTTATCGAAATATAGTTATGGATTATCATAGCAACTATTCGATTCCCCAGCAAGCTGTTATTTCGTAAAAATGCGCTAGTTTACAGAATTGACACATTAACGCTTCATCATAGGAAAGGGACTAAACATTTACTCCACGCTAAACTCATAAATTCGGGTCCAACTCGTTCGTTCGCCCGGCGCCAAATTCACTTCCACGAACATTTCCGGGGAAATGACATGGCCATGCCCCCAGACGGCGGCTGCGGACACGGAAAGCCGGCTCCGTTCGCGCACGACGGCGCCGCTGGGCCGATGCCGCAGCTCCCAAAGCCACGGATATGCCTGCCCGTCAAAGCCCTCCAAACGGAAATAAAAATCCTTGATCGGCCGGCGCTCCCAGGATACTCTGTTTCCTTTGAACGCCAATCCCTCCATCGTCGCCGAATCATCGCTCCAGGGCTTGAAGGCAAATGGAAAATTCAATTCATATTCCGGACCGACCGGCTGATCGTCGATCCCGATAAAATTGTGGCAATACTCATCGGTCGTTATCGGCTTGCTCCCCGTATTTTCCACCGCGTATTCAACCGTCAGCCGGTTGCCGCTGATTTCGATCGTCTTCTGCACCCGAGCGGCATACCCCCGGCATTCCATCGGCAAGGCGGTAAAGCAAATCCGCTGCGGATGCTCCTGCTCTATCTGCGTCTCGAAACGCCGGCAGTCGTATTCCCGATAGAAGCGGTATTCCGCAGCGTCCGGACGCGTCAAAAGCCCGACTCCCAGCTTCGGAAACGGATCGCCGATCTCCGTTTCGCCGTAACCGATCGCTTCTTTGATGCCGAACTCGCTGCATAATCCGCTGCCCCCGGTCCCCGATCCGGGGGTCAAGCTTTCGGGCACGCAGAAACGATGCCCGCCTTCGGCCAGCTTCACCCCGGTGATGAAGCCGGTCCAATCAAATCGCTGTCCCCGGTAAGCTTCGCCCAATTCCGCAATTTCAACGATCAAATGATCGTTTTTCAACTCGAATGCCATTCCGATCCCTTCCTGTCCTTTACACGGCTAGCGTGATTTCTATACGGTGAACGGCTTCGTTAGGCAACGCCTCGATAACCTGGCGCGGAATAAGGCAGCCTTGCCCCTGGATGGTACAGCTCAACGGACTGCCATTCAGGGTAAGGCCGTCGATCCGGTACTCGCCGTAATCGGCAAGCTGCGGGTTTCGATACACGACGTCCAGCTTCCGTCCGGCAAATATCGTGACCACCGCCGCCTCTCCGGCCGCATCGAACTGCCCGCCTGCCAGCTTCGGTTCCAGATGCAAATCCCCATAGTGCCCTTTTACTCCATAAACCTCCGTCAGCAGCGTCAGCAGCAGCCAACTGGCCGATCCCGTTAAATAAGTATACATCCCGCGGCCCCGTTCGTTAATATATTCCGGTACCCCGGGGTACATCCGGCTTTTGGCGAAATCGGCGGACAGCTCGTAGACGGAATCCAGCACCTGCTTGCCCGCCTGGACAAACCCGCGTTTGTACAAGGCGTTGGCGTACATGACCGTCATATGGCTGAACATCGCTCCGTTTTCCTTATGACCGAAAGCAAAACCGAACGCCCGGCCCAAGTTTTGCTGGATCCCGCCAAATCGGGAATTCAACCGATAGCCGATCCGGTCATCCTTTAAGTAACGGTCGACTGCGGACGTGATTCTGCCGACCTGTTCCTCGGTAGCAATCCCGCCCATGATGGCAAAAACCTGGCCCGTCAGCGTCATGCGAACTCCTTCCGGATGATCGCCCTCCACCTGCTCGGCATCATTGTTATAATAGCCGTTAAACCACTCATATCCCTCTTGGCTCCGGATCCACTCCTGCTTCCGCAGATGCCGGACGGCCCATTCGGCCTTCCGCCGCAAATCGGCCGCGACCTCTCGGATATCGAGCTTCAGCTTGCGTCCGCTTACCGCGGGCACGATCGATTCGTAATACCGGTTAAGCAAGGCCTGTTTATCCGCGATGCTATCGTAGGTTACCGGCGCATTCAAGCTGTCGAGCAGAACGGCGATTTCTTCGGCAATCTCGATGACGTCCTCGCCCGAAGTACGCTGCAGATGCTCCAGCAGCCCGGACAGCTCCAGCAGGTTGCTGGCATAAAACGCCGTAAACGCCACGCTTTCCCCCCGGGCCGGCGCCAGATCCAGACCATCGTTCCAGTCCGCCCCTTCCAGCTTGATATTCCCCCGTTCGCCCACATTGAAGAACGGTACGATATTTTGCAGCAGGATATGCTCCAGGATGGTTCCTTCATAAACCCGACCGTCTTTCGTCAACAGCTTGTTGCCCGACTCCGGCGACCAGGCCTCGTCCCGTTCCCGGCAGCGCTTAATGAATACGTCGCGGAAATACGTCTGCGGCTGGCGCAAAAAATCCAGGTCCCCGCTCTGATGAATGTACAGCAGCGTCGTCAGCAGCGGCCATGCGCCGTGGTCCATCCAGACCCGCGGAATATTGTTGCGGTCGGCGATGAATTCGCCCGGCTTCGTGCCGATGATGGTCGCGTTGCTTCCATCGATGCGGACGCCCGCATAGTTATTCAGCAGCAGGTAACGAACCTCCGCGGGCTCCATGACCATCAAAGCGAGGCAATCCTGCCACAGATCCCTCCAGCCCCGGCCGCCCCGCCCATAATCGTGGTAAGGAAGAAACGAGTTGCCGAAGAGCCGCCGCAGAATCGGCTGAAGCGTCACCCACTTCATCCACAGATCTTGCTGTTCGTCCCCGGAGCGAAAAGAAATGGCATCCAGTTTATCGCGCCAATAGGCTTGATTTAGTTCCAGCAGATCATCGAAACGCCGTTCCGTCAAATAATCGGCGGCATACCGCTGCACATCGATCCGGTCGTCGGCGATGACCATGGCGACGATGTACGAAGCCGATGCTCTCGGCTGGAGTTCAATTTGGGCGAATCTAAGTGCCCCTACCGCTTCATAGCCTTCCAGTACGACTCCGGCTTCCGCCTTAGGCATCTCGTTGGCAACGACCGCCTGCGGCCAGTCCAGCGCCCCGCCTTCGCCGATAAAATCCTCGGTCACGGGGAAAAAGCCGACCGGAGCCGTCCCGTTCGCCTCAGCGCCCAACACGCTGTACGCCGCCTTATTGACGCGATGCCCCCGCTCGTCGAACGATAGCGACGGCTGGACTTCCACGCCGTGCGACGCCGTGTAGATCCGGTGCAGCAGGGAGGTCACATGCCGATGATCGCGGAGATCGTCGGCGGAACGGCCGTACAGCGGAATGGCCGCAGTAGGGGTGATGCTCAGCGCCCGGGTTCCGGTGTTGGTCAAGCGGACTTTCATCAGCTCGATCCGGTCGTCGGTGACGGGAACGAAATTGACCGTTTCCGCCCGCAGGCCAAGCGCCGCGTTTTCCCGAATGACGGAGTGCCACAGAAATCCGGCCTCCAAGGTCGTTTTCTCCTTGGACCCGGAGAACAACTCGGCGTTTTGTTTCGCCGAATTGCCGCTGGCCGACCAAGCGCCATATCCGTCGATATAGAGCCAGAAATTCCGTGCCGCTTTGGAATTATGCAACGCTTCCACCGAGATCGGCTCCAGTAAAAACGAGTTATGGCCCGTAGCCGTCTGCCCGTGCAAGTGCGGAGATATCGAGGACATCATCCCGGCCTCGTTCACCAGCGGAAAATATAAGTAACTGTTCAGCTCGGGTTGCTCCAGCCGGAACGCGCCCTCTTTTCCATAAAATCTCCAGCCTTTTGGCTCCATAAACAACATCCTTTCGTTTCCGAGTGATACTCCGAAAATTTTCGTAACTCAAACCTAAACATCTCTCTTCGTCAGCCAAATCCGAAACCGGTTTCGGCAAGTTCATTATGCCTTTTAATATGCCGTTTGTAAAGGTTTTAAGCGTTAAAAAGCTGTCAAAATCTTGACGTTTCGCTTCACGGACGTTATGCTGATTTTACGAAATTTTTTTCGGACAATTAAGCGTCGGATTATTGGAGGATTCCATATGAATATGAAGCAAATAGCGGAGCTTGCCGGTGTATCGGTAGCCACGGTCTCCAAAGTCATACACCACTATAGCGACATTTCCCCGGAAACCCGGGTTAAAGTGCTCGAGGTCATGAAGCAAACCGGCTATATCCCGGCGCATACGGCCAAAACGCTGGCTGCCCAAAAAGCGAAGGTGATCGGCGTGATTTTTGCCGGAAAGCGGAACGTGGACTTTGCCCACCCGTTTTTCGCGGAGGTACTGAATGCCTTTCAAAAACAAATGGGGCTGCTGGGCTACGATCTGCTGTTCTTGAATCACGAAATGCCCGGATGGAGCGACGGCGATTATTTGGCCCGCTGCAGGCAATACCCGGTGGACGGGTGCTTGATCGTGACCGGCCAGGAAGTAGAGCCGACAATTCGCGCGCTGGACCAAAGCGAAATCCCCTGCATCGGCGTCGACATCCCTTTAAGCGGGAGAAGCTCCGGGTATGTTATGTCCGACAACTATAAGATGTCGTTCAAAGCGGTGGAGCATTTTTACCTGCTGGGATATCGGGATCTGGGTTATATCGGCAGCGAACAGGAATCGGAGATATCCAACCTGCGGGAGAGGGGCTACCGGGATGCGCTCGACAGCTTTGGCCTGCAGGTAACGGAGGACTGGTTCGTCAACGGAGAGAACTTCTTTGAAGCCAGCGGATATTCGGCCATGTGCCGCATGCTCCAGGCGGGACAGGTGCCGAGGGCGATCTTCGCCGCATCCGACCTGCTGGCCATCGGCGCTATGCGGGCGCTGCGGGAGCACCGGCTAAGCGTCCCAGAGGACTTCGCCCTGATCGGCTGCGACGACATTGAAGCCTGCAAATACATCACCCCTTCACTGACCACCATCCGCCAGAACAAAGAGAAGCTGGGCCGCCTGGCGGCCTCCTTGCTGTACGATTTGATCCACAACCAGTCGGTAACGAGCAGCGTCGTCGTCGAGCCCGAGCTCGCCGTGCGCGAGTCCTGCGGCAGCGCTCAGTGATCCTGCTGTAGCGGACCCTAGAGACCTTATTCGCCGATGTCCCGGCTATTTCTCAACCTAACGGACTCCAGAGACGTTATTGGTATCGAAACGCTTGATTTTTTGCAGGATTGGGGCAAATAAGGACTTCTGAGTCCGTAACAATTTTGAAGCCCAGATTTTGAATCAGATAAGGTCTCTGGGGTCCGCCAATCGCGTGTTCAACCGCTCAAACAAAAAGCCGTCCCCGGGAGTCATACTCCCAGAGACGGCTTTTGATTATAATCCAGTATAATGGCCGGAACGGCTTACAGATCGTAGTAGAGGCCAAATTCGTAAGGATGTACTCTTACGGCTACGGCTCTGGCTTCAGCGCGTTTCAAGTCTACGAAGTTGTCGATGAAGGCTTTCGTGAATACGCCCCCTGCAGTCAGGAATTCATAGTCGCTTTCCAGCGCGCTCAACGCTTCGTCCAGCGAGCCCGGTACGCTGCGGATGCCGGCTTTTTCTTCGTCGGACAATTCATAGATGTTTTTGTCGAACGGCCCGTAACCCAGTTTCACCGGATCGATTTTGTTCTTGATGCCGTCCAGGCCGGCCATCAGCATGGCGGAGAAGGCCAGATAAGGGTTCGCCGTGGAGTCCGGGGTACGGAACTCGATGCGACAGCCTTTAGGCGTTACCGCCGCTACCGGGATACGTACGGCTGCCGAACGGTTGCCTTTGGAATACACCAGGTTAACCGGAGCTTCGAAGCCGGGCACCAAGCGTTTAAACGAGTTCGTGCTTGGGTTGGTGAACGCGATGATTGCCGGCGCATGGTGCAAAATGCCGCCGATGTAATGCAGCGCAGTTTCGCTCAGGTTGGCGTAGGCGCCTTTTTCGTAGAACAGCGGAGTATCGCCGTTAAAGATCGATTGGTGAACGTGCATCCCGCTGCCGTTGTCGCCAAACAGCGGTTTCGGCATGAAGGTTGCCGTTTTGCCGAATTGCGCGGCGGTGTTATGCACGATATATTTGTAAACCATCAGGTTATCGGCGGTTTTCAGCAGCGTATCGAAACGGAAGTTGATTTCCGCTTGGCCGGAAGTCGCCACTTCGTGATGGTGACGTTCTACGCGAATGCCCGCTTCTTCAAGCAGCCGGCACATTTCGCTGCGGATGTCTTGCTGTTTGTCGGTTGGCGCCACCGGCACGTAACCGCCTTTGACAGGCACCTTGTAGCCCAGGTTGCCGCCCTCTTCGGTGCGGCCCGTATTCCAGCTTGCTTCCTCGGAATCGACGGAGTAGAACGTTTTGTTCATCCCGTTCTCGAAGCGGACGTCGTCAAAAATGAAAAACTCGGATTCAGGAGCAAAAAACGCCGCCGTACCTACGCCGCTTTGTTTCAGGTACTCTTCAGCGCGGACCGCTATGCTGCGAGGGTCGCGCTCATAACGATCGCCGTCCGGCGTGTAAATATCGCAAAACACATTCAACGTCGGATGTGCCGTGAACGGATCTACGAAAACCGCGCCATGGTCAGGCATCATGACCATATCGGATTCTTCGATGCCGCGGAAGCCGGGGATCGAGGAACCGTCGAAAGCAACGCCGTTCACGAAAGTATCTTCATCCACCTCTTTAGCCGGAAGCGTGATATGATGCGCTCGTCCCGACAAATCAACAAAACGAAAATCCACCCATTCGATTTGCTTTTCCTTGATTGTTTTTAAAACGAACTCTGCTGACATACTCTTTCCTCCCCAAATCACGAACATTAAATCTTGTTATTGCGATTAACGTTCATCCTTTAGTATTTATTATGTCGTCATTATAGGACTTTGGAGGTCGAGTCGTCAATACTTATGTAAGGTATTTTTATATCTGATGTAAGGTATTATTACACTGAGTACAAATTAATCGACAAAAAGTGTAAAAGCCCACTCCTCGCATGGCGAGTGGGCTCCAAGGTTTTTGCGGGTCCTAAAAGCGCCGCTAAAACTCTCGTTTTCTTACACCTGAAGTGCGGCTTTCGGGGTATCGAAACGTTTGCCGACGAGCGGAGCCAGTTTCTCCAAATCTTGCAGCAGAGCGGCGAATTGGTCGGGGAACAGAGACTGCACGCCGTCGCCGGTCATCGAGTTGTCCGGATCGGTATGCATCTCGATGATCAGCCCGTCGGCTCCGGCCGCAACGGAGGCTTTCGTCATCGGTTCGACCAGCTCGCGGCGGCCCGTGCCATGGCTAGGGTCCGAAATGACCGGCAAATGGCTCAGGCTTTGCAGCACCGGAATTGCCGACAAATCCAGCGTATTCCGCGTGTACGTTTCAAACGTGCGGATCCCGCGCTCGCACAGCATGACGTTCGGGTTGCCGCCGGCCAGAATGTACTCCGCCGCGTTCAGGAATTCGTCATAGGTGGCGCTGAAGCCGCGTTTCAGCAGCACTGGTTTGTTGCAGGTGCCGAGCTTGCGCAGCAGATCGAAATTCTGCATATTGCGCGTCCCGACCTGCAAAATATCGGCGTATTCAGCGCAGACATCCACATATTCCGGCGTCATCACTTCCGTAATCGTCAACAGGCCGTGCTTCTTGCCTGCCTCCGCCATCATGATAAGCCCTTCCACGCCGATCCCCTGAAAGCTGTACGGACCGGTGCGCGGCTTAAACGCGCCGCCGCGCAGCACCTGGCCGCCGGCCGCCTTTACCAATCGGGCGATCTCGTCGATTTGCTCCGGCGATTCCACCGCGCACGGTCCGCCCATGACGACCAGTTCGCCGCCGCCGATGGTTACGTCTCCGATCGATATAATCGTATTCTCCGGATGAAAATCCCGGCTGGCCAATTTGTATGATTTTGAAATTTTGATGACATTCTCTACATCTTTCATCTGGCGGAGGTGCTCAGCAAGCTTCGGTTCGATCAAGCCGATCAACCCGATCACGGTACGGTCTTTTCCGCGGGACACATGGGTTTGCAGTCCTTCCTTCTCGATCACGGCGATAATTTCCTGTACGCGCTCCTCAGGGGTTTGGTTTGAAGTAATAACGATCATGAATTCTTCATCCTTTCTGTAAAAAAACACTTGATTCACGGGCTAAAAACCAATATTCTAACGTACATGCACTATTTCACTTGAACGCTTGTGTGCTTTTAAGCTTTTATCCACTAAAGCAACTATAGCCGATTATGCCTTTTCCGTCAACCCCAAAGAACACAGGCAAGCGCGGAATATTACAGCGCCTCGGGAACCTTTTTGTCTTCGATACTATCCTTACTCAGATAATCTTAAATAAGTGAACACACGTACCGGCCGGCTGCAGGGGTTTTGTGCGAAAAATCGTACCAAACTCTCTTTAGTGATGAATATGTATAAAAAACCGGAGAGTAGAGCTCTCCGGTCTTTCGCTGAAGATCATCGCTTATCTGCCTACAAATTCCTGCGCCCAGTAGCCGTTGTAATAACCGACGCCGATCAGGTTGTAGTTGGCGTTCAAAATATTGGCCCGGTGGCCTTCGCTGTTCATCCAAGCATTCACGACCTCGGCCGGCGTTTTTTGCCCCATGGCGATGTTCTCGCCGGCATAGCTGTATTTGATGCCGAACTTGGTCATCATGTCAAACGGCGAACCGTATGTTGGGGAAGTATGGCTGAAGTAATTGTTTTGGCTCATATCCTGCGCTTTGGCCAAGGCCATGTTGTTCAGCGCGGCATCGCCGGTCACCGGCTTCAAGCCCTGCTTCGCCCGCTCCTGGTTCACCAGCGTGATCACCTGAGTGGCAAACTGCGACTTGTCTGTCGTCGTGCCGCTTTGCGTATTGCCGGTTTGCGTCGTGCCTTGCGTCGTGCCTTGCGTCGTACCGGTTTGCGCCTTGCCGCCGGTTGAGCCTTGGCTGCCGCTTTGTACCGGTTGCGGTTTATAGTACTGGCTCCAAGGGATCGAATAGTAGTAGTTTGTCCAATTGTTAGCGCCATAAGTTGTATAGGTTGTATAATTTCTGTAGGTTGTCGTCGTATACGAAGCCGCCGAAGCCGAAGCCGGCAGAATTACCGCTGCCGCCAGCATCGCCGTCAAACCGCCGGTTACCAAACGTTTCAATCGAGTTGATTTTTTCATTCTGTCATCTCCTTAGTCGTAGTCTACGCCAGTTACATTTTTGTAACTTTTTCTATAAGGAGTATAACATGAATCGCCTCAAGATGGACCCCGCAAATGTTGGTAATCGGCTTAAAACGTTGATAGGACGCGGCTTTGAGGACGTAGAACAGGTTAAAAAAAAGTAACAGGAACCGCAAGCCTAGCGGTTCCTGTTCTATGAATCCGTAACGATATGAACGCGAAACTTTAGTCTTCCTTGTTTTTCGCTCCGACCTTAACCGGCGGCAGCAGCTTTTGCATATTTACCGTGCGCACGATTTCCCAGGTTGCCGGATCCTCCGGAACATATTGCTCCAGGTAATGGATGATTTCCTTCGTAATCGGCGTCGGCGTGGAGGCGCCCGAAGTCACCGCCACTTTGGCGATGCCGTTCAGCCATTCCCGCTTCAGCTCCGTGATGTCGGCGATCCGGTATGCCTTCACTCCGGCGATCTCCTCCGAAACTTGGGCCAGCCGGTTCGAGTTGTTGCTGCGGGGATCGCCGACGACGATGACCAAATCCGCTTGGCTCGCCTGTTCGGCCACGGCCTGCTGGCGCAATTGGGTCGCCAGGCAGATCTCGTTGTGCACCTCGGCCCCCGGATATTTCTCCAGCAGCTTTTTCATAATATGCTTAATGTCCCATTGGCTCATCGTGGTCTGGTTCGTGATTACGATTTTATCGGCCGTCAGGTTCAGGTCTTCGATTTCCTCTTCCTTCTCGATCAAATGTACCTTGCCTGGAGCAACGCCAACGGCCCCTTCCGGCTCGGGATGGCCTTTTTTGCCGATATAAATGACTTCGTATCCATCTACGACCTTCTCTTCGATCAGCACATGGGTTTTCGTCACGTCCGGACAGGTGGCGTCCACGGTCGTCAATCCCTTGTCGCGGGCCAGCTTGCGGACCTCAGGCGAAACCCCGTGGGCGGTAAAAATCACCGTCCCGCTCTCGACCTGGCTCAAAATATCCAAACGGTTCGGCCCATCCAGCGTAATGATTCCTTCGTCCTCGAACGAATTCGTGACATGGCTGTTGTGCACAATCATGCCGAGTATATAAATCGGCCGCGGCAGATCGAGGTTTTTGGCCGCTTGCCGGGCCAGCACCATCGCATCCACGACACCGTAGCAATAACCGCGCGGCGAAATTTTGATGACTTCCATGATTTCTCATCCCTGCTTTCTCGTCCCCCAGATTTCCTGACGGAGGGGAGCTACTATTAGTAAAAGTTCAAAAAGTCAGGTTTTCAGCACCAAGAAGGTTGGATGAAGCTAGGGCCTGAGTAGCGGAGCGTAGTTGGAGACTACGTGAGCATCGGAAGGCCCGGCTGAATTCAAGATTCGATGTCGAATTCACATCTTAAGATGCTTCGTGATTAAAAGATGACTTTTTGAACAACAACTCTATTATAGCTTATTCGGGCAGGGCGTTAAAGACAGCCGGGAGCCAGATGATAAAGGTCGTACCCTCGCCCCGTTTGGTCAATACTTCCACGGAGCCGTCATGCTCGTCTATAATCCATTTGGCGATGGATAAGCCCAGCCCCGTTCCTTGAATGACCCCGCGGGACGGATCGGCCCTATAAAAGCGCTCGAAAATATGCGGAACCTCGCTGCGGTCCATGCCGATTCCCGTATCGGCGATACGGATGCCGATTTGGCTGCCGGCGCGGGCGGCATCGATCGTCACGCTTCCCTCTTCCGTATACTTAAACGCATTTTCAATGAAAATAAACAGCATCTGCTGCAAATAATCCTTGCTGCCCGCCACCGATACGCCATCAAGCGCATTCAAATCGCCTTGAAGCCACTCCGCCTTCCGCGGCAAGAACTGGGCCCGGCGGATCACTTCCTCCACGACGGGCTGAAGCGGGATCCATTCCTTGCTCAGGGTTTGCCCCGCATCGGCCCGGGCCAAAGACAGCATATCGTTGACTAGCCGGCTCATGCGCTCGGATTCGGCGGCGATGTCGCTGACCGCCTCCAAGGAAAAATTACGCACCCGTTCTTCCTCGATGGCCTCGCGTTTTTCCGTATCGGGATTCCACATCTTCTTCAGCAAATCGACGTTGCCGCGAATCGTGGTGAGCGGCGTCCGAAGCTCATGGGAAGCGTCCGACACGAAGCGGCGCTGCGTGGAATAGGCCTCGTCAAGCTCTCTGTAGAAGCCCTCGGTCCGTTCCAGCATGTGGTTGACGGTGCCGATCAGCCGCCCGATTTCGTCGTTGGGCCCGTCGTAGTCGATCCGCACGCTAAGATCGTTGCCCGTCTGTATCCCATTTGCCGCCTCGATGATTTTACCTATGGGCGCCATCGATTTGCGGGCGAGGAATAGCCCGAGCGAGCTGGCGATAATGATCGTAAACAGCGAACCGAACAGCAGCACGGTTTGCATCTGCTTCATCAGCCGGTCCTCGGCGTTGGTATCCGCGGCCAACTGCAGCAGGCCGATGATCGTGTTTTGCAACACAAGGGGCCTTTCATATAAAATATAAGAATTTCCGTTGATCGTAACGGTTTGAAACTTACCGTTTTTTCCGATATCTTGAATATCCGGTACGGGGAACTTGATATCACGATCCAGGAGACCGGGGGAGCGCCGAATAATCCCCTTTACGTAGTTATTGAGCTGCCAAAATATCCGCGCGTCCTCCAAACGGATGATCTGGTCGGGTTCAAGCTGCATATCCCACCCCTGCGTGAGGGTGATGTTTTGCGTACTGAGAATTTGCTCCGCCTGCTCCACGACCCGCTTCTTCACTTCCTGATACGTGTTGTACCGGACTAAAGCGTATAATGACGCGCTAAACAAAATGAGCGTTACGGCCAAAATCCCGGTATACCATGCTGTCAGCCGGAGCCGGATCGACATATTATGCGTCCCCTCTCAGGATATAACCGGCTCCGCGGATCGTCTGGATGATGCGTTTGCCGCCGTGTTCCTCCGTTTTTTGCCGCAGCATGGCGATGTAAACCTCGAGAACGTTGGATTCCCCGCTGTAATCGTAGCCCCAGATCTTATCCATGATCAGATCCCGGGTCAGCAGCCGTTTCGGATTTTGCATAAATAGATGAAGCAGCTCGAATTCCTTGGCGGTCAATTCCAGGCGCTGCCCGCCCCGAACCACCTCGCGCGAATCCAAATCCATCACGATATCCTCAAAAATCAGCCGCTGGCTGCCCGCTTCCCCGGACGGCTCCTTCCGGCGCAGCAAAGCCCTAACCCGGGCCAGCAGCTCCTCAAGAGCAAACGGCTTGACGAGATAATCGTCCGCCCCCAGGTCCAGCCCCTTGACCCGGTTCTCGACCTCGTCCTTGGCGGTCAGCATCAGCACCGGGACGGTGCTCCCGCCCTCGCGCAGGCGCCGGCATACCTCAAAGCCGTCGATCTTCGGCATCATAACGTCCAGGATGATCAAATCCGGATCGGCGCTCAGCATCATGGACAAGCCCTCCGCCCCGTTATTTGCCGTAAATACGTCGTAGCCTTCAAACGCCAGGCCGCGCCGAAGCATCGACGTGATTTTCTCGTCGTCATCTATCACTAAAATTCCCGATCTCACCGAAAAATCGCTCCTTCTCGAGTTTCTATGCCAATATCCGTTAATCCCATTGTACCAAAAGCACCCGCAATGCCGCATCCGGGTACAAAAAAGGCGGCAGGCTGTAGTCCCTGCCGCCTCTACCGCCTTTCGGCCGGCAAATCAGCGTTTGTTACTGCACGTTGGTAAATTCGTTTTTGTCGCCGATCGTGACTTGCAGCTCGATGTTTTTGCCGTCGCGTACGACGTTCAGCGTCACTTTCGTGCCTACTTGCTGCTTCTGAATGTACTCGATCAGTTTTTCCTTGGTCGCGAATTTGGAGCCGTTCGCCCCGGTAATGATATCGTAAGGACGGAGATCGGCATTATAGGCCGGCGACTTGAAGACGATATCGGTCACGATCGACCCTTCCTTCACATCCGTTTCCATTTGCTTGGCGACCTCTTCGGTCATCGTCATCAGCGTGGCGCCGATAAACGGTACCGGTTTCTGCGGAATTTTCTCGTTGTTTTTCAATTTATCGAGCACTTCGGAAATCGTGCTAGTCGGGATCGCAAACCCGATCCCTTGCGAGTCGGAGCTAACGGCCACATTAATGCCGATGACTTCGCCGTTCAGGTTGAGCAGCGGTCCGCCGGAGTTGCCGGGATTGATCGATGCGTCGGTTTGCAGCAAATGTTCGTATTGGCGGTCTTTTTCGCCGTTCTCGCCGGCGATCGTGATGTCGCGTTCTTTCGCGCTCAGCACCCCGGCCGTTACCGTATGGTCAAAGCCCTGCGGATTGCCGATCGCGACCAGCCATTCGCCGACCTGCGTGTTGTCGGAATTGCCAAGCGGAATCGACGGGAAGTTGCTGTCGCCATCGATTTTCAGGACGGCCAGGTCAAGCTCGTAGCTTTTGCCCAGCACCTTCGCTTCATATGGTTTTTCCGTACCTTGAACCGTTACCTGTACGACGTCCGCATTGTGAACCACGTGTTCGTTGGTCAAAATATAACCGGTTTTGTCGAAGATAAACCCGGAGCCAATCCCTGTCGGCACGAGTTGGCCCGAACCGGAAGAGGAACCGCCGTTGCCTTCGTTCCCGGAACCAAACGCGTCGTCACCGAAGAAATACCGGTAGAACGGGTCGCTGCTGTACGGGTTGGATCCGCTTTGTTGCTTGCTGGAATCCGTCAAGGTTTCGATTTTCACCACGGCCGGCCCCGCCTGATTGACGACATTGGTCACGTCGCCGTCATCCGTTACGGGATATACCGCCGTCGTCGCTTTACCGGTAGATTCGGCGCCGTTGTCCGACGAGCCGCCCGATGCAGGCGCTGACGTGGCCGCGGCTTGATCCGGCGTAAACAGATTCTCGCGGTCCGCGAAGAACATCGCCCCGGTGACGATCAGCATACCGGCTAACACGCCGGCCAAAACCGAACGGAACGAGGAGCGCTTCGGCGGTTTGCTGTACTGCCAGTTGCCCCCGCTTTTCACGGCCGGCGCGTTGCGGCCATCGCCGTTATTGCCGCCGGCCGGTTCCGCCGTGTTCCGGATCAGGTCGTAAGCCGAAGGAATCGGCTTGATCGGTTGCGGTCTGGTGATTTCCACCTCTTCGGGCTGATTGCGTTCGTGGGAAGCCCCCGGATTCGATTCCTCGTTTGGTTTGCCGTAGGATTGGAACGGTCCGTAAGAGTAATAATATGAAGAGCCGGACTCCGGAGATTCCTCACGTTTAGGTTCGTTGTCGTCTTCCCCAAAATATTGGCCTGGTTTGTTTTTGTGATCGTCCATTATGGGTCTGCCTCCTTCCCCTGCGTTCTTCAGGGGTCACTTGTTTTCTTGTTTTCATTGTGTACCAGAAACCTTAAACGTACATTAAAAACAATTAAAAAGGAGATAAAAGCTAGAATTGTAGAGGAGACGCGGCATGCAGGCGATTCGGCGACAGTTTGGAAGACGCTCCTACGAACGCGCCACCCAGCCTTGACGATGCGCGTAAATCGCCAGCTGCGTCCGGTCCTCCAGCTCGCATTTCATCAGCAGATTGCTCACATGCGTTTTGACTGTTTTGATGCTGATATGCAGTTCTTCGGCAATGTCCTTGTTGCTTTTGCCCTCGGCGATCAGCAGCAGCACTTCCTTCTCCCGCTCGGTCATCCCCGAATCGTCGCCCTGCACCGTGCGTTGGCGGAGTCCGCGGGTCAATGCCTGGGCCACGTCGCCGGTCATGACCGGCATGCCGCGATAAGCCCCTTGCAGCGCATAGATGAGTTCTTCCGCCGACACCGTTTTCAGCACATAGCTGACCGCCCCCGCCTCAACCGCCTGCACGACGAGATCATCCTCCAGAAAGCTGGTCAAAATTACGATCTTGATCCCCGGGAAACGGCTGAGTACTTCCTTGGTCGCTTCCGCCCCGTTCATGACCGGCATCATCAGGTCCATCAGTATGATATCCGGCATCCCCTCCGGCAGGCCTTGCCCCAATAAATCCACCGCCGCTTGGCCGTCTCCGGCTTCGGCAATGACCTCAAATCCCGGATCCAGCATTAAATACGTTTTGAGCCCCATTCGCACCATGTCATGATCATCGACGATCATCACCTTGATTTTGCTCATTCGCGGCTTCCCCCTTTACCATCCTCGAATTTCGGAATATGCACCCGAATCGTCGTGCCTGCGCCCGGCTTGCTGATGATCTCCGCGTTGCCGCCCAGCTTTTCGGCACGTTCCTTCATCGTCGTCAGGCCGTACGAGCCCTGTTTCTGATACGTGCTGCTGAAGCCCTGGCCATCATCGCTAATGCTGAGAACCACTTGGCGCGAGCCCTCCCGCAACGATAAACTGACCATGTTCGCGCCCGCATGCTTCACGATATTTGCCATCGCTTCCTGGATAATCAGAAACAGCTGATGCTCCTTAGCTTCCGACATATCGCCCTGAATATCCATGTCTTTGATGCCCTTGAGGCCGTTTTGCCGGCAGTAGTCCGGGAACCATTGGTCCAACGCTTCCGCCAGCGATTTGCCCACCAGCTCCATCGGACGCAGTTGGGCGATCAGCGCCCTCATTTGCTTTTGCGCCGTGTTCGACATTTGGATCAACTGGTTCAGGACGGTTTCCGCCTGGGCTTCATTTTTCTCCAACACCTTGGGCAAGGAAGAGGCCGCCATATGTATGGCAAACAGTTGCTGGCTGACGGTATCGTGGAGGTCGCGGGCGAGGCGCCTTCTTTCCTCCAGCACCGCTTTTTCCGCCGCCTGCTCTTTTTCCACGACTTCCTGCTCGCCAAGCTGCTGCAAGAGCTGCATTTTTTTCTCCATCGTATCCGTCATGTTATTGAATTCCTGATAAACCCCGTTAAAGGTCTGATCCACCGTATCCGGCATCCGCACGGATAAATTCCCTTTGGCCACCTGCAGCATGTTCAAGTGGAGATGATCGATTTTGCCTTGAATCCGCCGTCCGGCGATATAGCCGATAATGAGCGCCAAAACGACGATGCCCGCCATATCGTAAATCCACACCCAAGGATCGTTAACCACGATAACCCCGGTGTTGGTTCCGATATAGAAGGCAACCGCCGTCAAACTACCGGTGAGCAGAAAATAACATAACAGCTCCCATTTCGTATTTTTCAATATCCGCTGCACAATCATCTCGTTTATCCCACCATATTGACTTTGACGTCACCGATAAACACGCTGACGATAAGCTTGATTCGTTTGCTAGCCTCGCCGTAATACGGAGATTCGGCCGATACGCTGCTCATGAATCCACCCTGCTTCTCCGTCAGCACCTTCAAATCGCCGATAAAAGCGCTGGAAGAGGCCACAATGCCGATATCCATATCGTCGGGTATAAACACCTTGACGTCGCCTATGAACGACGATACGTTGATTTTCGTCTCGCCGTAAGGGATTTGCGCCTTCGTCAGGTCGATGATCGTATCGCCGATAAAATGCGAGATATTCATCGGTTTCAATTGGAAATAATCCTGCCCCATATGAACATCGCCGATAAAACCGGATTTCTCAATGACCGAGCCGCGGTCCCCCGGTACGCCCCCATGGTGGAAATGACCGTATTTCGGATGCTCCTGGCGAGGTTTCTCCTGCTTTGGCTCCTGTTTCTTCTCCATGGAACCGAAAATCGAATCCAGCGGAGATTCCATTTCCGGATGGAACGTCGGCGGCGGCGGCGGATCCAGCGGCGGTGTTGGCGGCGGAAAATCCGCATGCCGGTGGCGCCGATGGGGATCGCGCGGCTTAAACAGGACGTACAACCCGCCGATGATCAGCATCAATGGAAGAAAATACCGGAAGAAATCGCCCGGATCCAGCGATACGAAGCCCATATTCCGGGCCAGGAAATACCCGCCGACCAGGATCAAAATGACGCTTCCGATAAAGTTTCCTCCCCGCCAGTTGCCGTTGCTGAGATTAACCAGGCCCCCAAGTATCAAAAATACGGGCCAATACGTCGCGAACATTTCGCCGATGCTGATATCGGTCATGCCCATCTGGTTCAACAGGAAAATAACCCCGATCCCGATCAGCACCATTCCGCCAATAAATCTTCCAAAAAAGCCGTTTCTCATGTTGATTTACCTCCAATGGACTGCCTCTTTACTAATGCCAGTTTACCTGAAGCAAGAGCCGATGAACAGCGCCGCAGGATGGAAAGCTCGATCGGTCCCGGGACCGAGCCACAACCCAAAATATGTAAAAAAAGAAAGAGCATCCGCTTGGGACGCTCTCCGATTTTACTTTATGACTATTGTTGTTTGCCTACAGGAGTCGTTGCATTGCGGGAAGCTTTAGCTTTTTGTGCAACGGTTGCAGTGCTTTCCTCAGCAAATTCCTCGTTGAACTTCTCGTTTGGCGTTTTGTAACCAGGAGAAGCTGCTTTCTTTTGATTTGCCATGAACTTTCACCTCCCTCTCGCATACGCCGCGAACTCGTGTATCGCCGGCGTTTTCCGCGGTCTTCTCTCGATGACCACATAGCTTATTATGCGAACCGGACAGGTGAATTATTCGAAAGATGAACCGATTGTCAAATCGCTTTGTCCCAGAGATTTTCGGGAATTTCCTTGCTGACTTCCATCACTTTGCCAAGCTCCCGCAGCATCGCTTCGGTCAGCTTGCCGTCCCCTTTGCGAACCACCTGAACCTCGACTTCCTTCTTGCCCCATTCCTTATAGACCTGTTTGGTGGTGTCGAAATATAGGTCGATTTTGTGGCCGCGAATAGCCGAGCCTTTATCGGCGACGACCCCGTAACCGTATCCCGGAATATAGAGAATGGTGCCGATCGGGAAAACTTTCAAATCTGCGGCGATCGTCGAAACGGTGTTTTTGTCCCGTCGGACCTTGACACCCGAGTACGTGATGCCGTACTGCGGATGGTTTGGCTTCTTCCCGGTGGATTCATAGCCGGCCGTATATCCGGTGGCGAGCACCTTGACCGTTTCCATCGCTTTTTTCTTGCGTTCAGGCTGGGCCTGTTTATGTTCCGGGATCATCATCACCCGCTGATTGCGTTGCCGCGCAGCCCTTTCAGCCTGCTGCTGTTGAATATGATTTTGCTCCAGCCATTCCGAGAAATTCCGGTACTGCCGATTCGCTTGCATCGTTTGTATATTCGGATTTATGCCATGGGCCGGCAAATCCGCAGCCATCGTAAAAACCAGTAATCCGGCAAGCAAAAACCGCTTACCGATTTTTTGCCACAAAATAATTTGGCGCATGAGAAAACCTCCCCCTTATCCGAAGGTTTTCCACATGCGCCCATTTTTATACGCTAGAGGTAGTCAAAAAGTCAGCTTTTGATCAACGATGCTTACGCAAGGGAGCCATCTCGACGTCGAATCTTAAATTCAGCCGGGCCTTCCGCTGCTCAGTCCCTAGCTTCATCCAACCTTCTCGGTGCTGAAAAGCCAACTTTTTGACCTCTATTTTAACTATATCTCTATATCACGTGATTGCGGATGTCGTTTTGCAGCTCGGCGATCACTTCGTCCACCGGTTTAGCGCCAAGGTCGCCTTCGCCGCGTTTACGGACGGAGACAGTGCCGCTGCTTTGCTCGCTTTCGCCGACGACAAACATGTAAGGCAGCTTCTCAAGCTGAGCTTCGCGAATCTTGTAGCCGAGCTTCTCGTTGCGCAAGTCGCTTTCAGCACGGATGCCGGCAGCACGCATCTTGTCTTCCACCTGGCGCGCATACGCGTCGAAGTTGCCGGATACCGGGATGACCTTCGCTTGTACCGGGGACAACCACAATGGCAGGTTGCCGGCGAAGTTCTCCAGCAGAAAGGCGGTGAACCGTTCCATTGTGCCGAGAATACCGCGGTGCAGGACAACCGGGCGGTGTTTGGCTCCGTCATCGCCGACGTATTCGAGCTCAAAACGTTCCGGAAGCAGGAAGTCGATTTGCACGGTCGACAACGTTTCTTCCTTGCCCAGCGCCGTTTTGATCTGCACGTCGAGCTTCGGTCCGTAGAATGCAGCTTCGCCTTCGGCCTCGAAGAACGGCAGGCCCGCTTCTTCCACAACCTCGCGGAGCATCCGCTGCGCCGCATTCCACATCTCGTCGTTTTGGAAGTACTTCTCCGTATCCTGCGGGTCGCGGTAGGATAGGCGGAACCGGTATTCATGGATGCCGAAGTCGTTGTAGACCTGTTTGATCAGATCAAGCACGCGCGTAAATTCATCTTTGATTTGATCCAAACGGCAGAAGATGTGAGCGTCGTTCAGCGTCATGGAGCGTACGCGATGCAGGCCGGTCAAAGCGCCGGACATTTCGTAACGATGCTGCATGCCCAGCTCGGCGATACGGATCGGCAGATCCCGGTAGCTGCGCATGTCGCTCTTGTATACCATCATATGATGCGGGCAGTTCATCGGGCGAAGCACGAATTCCTCGGTATCGATGGCCATTTTCGGGAACATGTCTTCCTGATAATGCTCCCAGTGTCCGGACGTTTTATACAAGTCCACGTTTCCGAGTACCGGGGTATATACATGCTGGTAGCCCAGCCGTTCTTCGATGTCGACGATGTAGCGTTCCAGCGTACGGCGGACGGTTGCCCCTTTCGGCAGCCAGATCGGCAAGCCTTGTCCCACCAAATTGTTGAACGTAAAAATGTTCAGTTCTTTGCCCAGCTTGCGGTGGTCGCGCTTCTTCGCTTCCTCCAGCAGGTGCAGGTGTTCGTCCAGCTCCGCTTTCTTCATGAACGCGGTGCCGTAAATGCGCTGCAGCATTTTGTTGTCGCTGTTGCCGCGCCAGTACGCGCCGGCTACGCTCAGCAGCTTGAATACTTTGATTTTGCCGGTCGAAGGCACGTGCGGCCCGCGGCACAGGTCGAAAAATTCGCCTTGATCATATATCGAAATGACGCTGTCCTCCGGCAGGTCGCGGATCAACTCCAGCTTATACGGATCGCCCAGTTCCGTAAAGATCGCCGCCGCTTCTTCGCGGCTTACCTCCCGGCGGGTAATCGGCAGGTTTTCGCCGATGATGCGCTCCATTTCTTTTTCGATTTTTTGCAGGTCCTCCGGATTGAGCGGATGCTCCAGATCCATGTCGTAGTAGAACCCGTCTTCGATGACCGGACCGATCCCCAGCTTCACTTCCTTGTTGCCGAACAGGCGTTTTACCGCCTGCGCCATCAGATGGGCGCTGCTGTGCCGCATGATTTCCAGGCCGTCCCGGGAATCCCCCGTAATGATTTCCACTTTGGCGCCGTCTACCAGCTTTGCATTCAAATCGACGGCCACGCCGTTAATTTTCCCGGCCAGCGCATTTTTGCGCAGCCCGCTGCTGATCGAAGCCGCCACATCCTCCAAACTGCTGCCTTCCCCATACTCCCGAACCGAACCGTCCGGCAAGAAAATAGATACTGCCACCTTTTTTCCTCCCTAGAAAATTTTGTTTGGTCACCGGAAGCGGACAAAACAAAAAACGCCCGTCCCGGAAAGGGACGAGCGTAATATACCCGTGGTTCCACCCTCATTCGGCCATCCCGCCGCACGTAGGCTGCTCAACGGATATGACCCTTAATTCGGCATTGGGTAACGGCAATGAACCGGCATTCCTTAATACGCAAGGGTTCGGGAATGCAGCTACAAAGGGGTAAACCAAAATCGAAACCGAAGGGAATTCCAGCCAAGTTCCCTCTCTCTGAGCTGCTCTGCACTCTGGTTCATGTCTTTGTCGACGCTATTTAGAGGTTATTCAAAAAATCATCTTTTGATCACGAAGCAACCCATGAAGCAGATTCGACATCGAATCTTGAATTCAGCCGGGCCTTCTGTTGCTCACGTAGGCTCACCTACGCTCCGCTACTCAGTCCCTAACTTCATTCAACCTTCTTGGTGCTGAAAAGCTGACTTTTTGAATTTTCACTTAAAGTGAAGATTAAACTTGAAAGTTATTATAATGCTAACTTCCCGGATCGTCAAGAAACGGGGGAAATCCCAAGTCGAGACTTGGGGGAAACGCCCGAATGCGAAGGGAGCCCTGCATCCGTCCGATACCGGTTACGTCCCCTGGTCAAGACGCCGGTACTCCTGATGAAACAGCTTGCAATGCGGGCAAAGCAGACATAGCTCCACCCGTTCCCCGAAAATGCGCGAGATCGTCGTGATGACCTGCGCGTCGGGATCCTGGGTATGAATCAGAATGCGGTCCGGCGAAAGGGAAATCAAGGTGCTGACGATAACGTCTTCCATCTCCATTTCCTGATCGGCGATCCGCGCCACCACGCCGCCGGGAGCCGGTGCGTGAATCGTCGTAAACTTCTCGTTCAGGATCGCGAATTCATGCCCTTGTTTATGCATCAAATGAACCAACGGCGTTAACGGCTCCTGGAAATAGACGAAATACTGCAACAGCCCGATGAATTCCTCATACTGCTTGTCAAGCAAATACTCGTCGATGGCGAAATCGATAATTTCGCGAAGCTTGGCTTCGTATTCCTTCAGGCGAAAAACGGCGAATCCGTCCAAATGAAGAATAGGTGATTGGCGCAAATAAGAGCGTATCGCCTCCTGAACCAACGCTTTTCGTTGTTCCTCGGCCCTCCCGCCTTCTTCTTCGTCTTCGGCCAACATCCTGTTCACCAGTTGATTTACGTTTTGCATTTCTTCCTGCGAGGCGAAGCTGTATTCCCGATTCATGATGCGGGTCACAAACTCCTCCTCTTTGACGTCCATAATATATTCGGTTAAGCCCCGCGCTAAAAGGTCGAGCAGTTGTTCTCGGGTTTCTTGATCGCCTGCCGTTTCCGCCCGGCGGCCGACGACGGCCTCCAGCCCCCCGTCAAGAGTAGCGCCGTAACTCAGCTCTACATTGCAGGTATGTAAACGACCTACGGTTTCACGTAAATATGCTTTAAACAGTTCCTCCGACTCGGCGGAACCGATATTGACGCGTATTGTAAAAAAATCCATGAACCTGGCCCCCTTCCGCTTCCTTCTCCAAGTATATGGCGGGAAGGAAACGGATATACGGAAACGGTTCATGGAATGAAAGGCAGCTTTTCCATAAAGCCGCCAGCGGATTTGTTAATTTTGCATAATAAAATCGCGTTCGATCGTGCTCTTCTCGTCGAACATGCGCAAAATTTCGTATTTCGTATTGCGTTGAGCCGGGATTTTGCCCGCTTCGCGGATGATCGACAGAATCGACTCGATATTGACCTTATAGGTTGCTCCGGCGGAAGATACTACGTTCTCCTCGATCATGGTGCTGCCGAAATCGTTGCAGCCGTATTGCAGCGACAGCTTGCCGACTTCCGGTCCCATCGTCACCCAGGAAGACTGGAGGTTTTTGATGTTATCCAACACGATCCGGCTGATCGCCACCGTCTTCAGGTACGATTCCGGCGTTTGCCTTTCGGCTTTCAGATTCGTATTGTCCGGCTGGAACGTCCAGGGAATGAAGGCGAGGAACCCTTCCGAAGAGTAGCCGTTCTGGATGCATTCGTCCTGCGCTTCGCGGACGCGCAGCAAATGCAGGGCCCGTTCTTCCATCGACTCGCCGAATCCGATGACCATCGTGGCGGTCGTGTTCATGCCGATTTTGTGCGCGGTCTGCATCACGTCCATCCAGTCCCTCCAGGAGCCCTTCAAACGGCTGATTTTGCGGCGCGTCCGATCGTCGAGAATTTCCGCTCCGCCTCCGGGCAGCGAATCAAGACCAGCGGCATGGATTTCGTGGATCACTTCCTCCAATGAAAGTCCATCCGAAACTTCCTTCATCTTCATGATTTCGGCCGGGGAGAACGAATGCATCGTGATGTCCGGGAACCGCTCTTTGATCGCTTTGAGTAGGTTCGTATAATAGCTGAAAGGCAAATTCGGATTCGTCCCGCCCTGCATCAAAATTTCCGTGCCGCCCACGTCGATCGTTTCCTGGATTTTCTGAAAAATCGCTTCATCCGGGAGCACATACCCTTCCTCGGAGCCGGGACGGCGGTAAAAGGCGCAAAACCGGCAATAAACATCGCAAATGTTCGTGTAGTTTACGTTGCGTCCGATCACGAACGTCGTAATCGGTTCCGGGTGTTTGCGTTCCATCAGGATATTGGCCGTATGCCCCATTTTCTCCACTTCGTCGGATTCGAACAGCCGGATCGTATCCTCCAGCTCCAGGCGTCCGCCCTGCAGCGCCTTGTCTAATATATCGTCGATTGCAGTCATGTTCACTGCCTCCTTAAAACTATGAATGGGAACCGTAATTCCTGTAAAATTTAAGATGATAATTCAATCGTAACACAATCATGGGCAGAAAAACAGACGGGATCGTCCATTGGCAGCGTCGGATACAACAAAGGAGCCACCTCTGTGGCTCCTATAATATTTGGCTTGTATCAGCTGTTGCGCAGCGCCTCGTCCAAATCGGCGATCAAATCGCCGATGTCTTCAAGGCCCACGGAGAAACGCAGCAGGCCGTCGGTAATGCCCCGCTCTGCGCGGACCTCCTGCGGCATCGAAGCGTGCGACATCATCGCCGGGTAGGAGAGGATGCTCTCGACGGCGCCCAGGCTGACCGCAACGAGCGGCAGCTTCACCAGGTTCAGCAGCCGCTTCGCCCGTTCGCCCGAGCCTACGTCGAAGGAGACGACCGCGCCGTAGCCGGTCGATTGCTTCTCCTGCACCTCGCGGCCGGGATGATCCGGCAGGCCAGGGTAGAATACCGCGTCGATGTCGCTGCGGCTGCTTAACCAATCGGCCAGCTTGCGGGCGCTGACCTCGCTGTGCGCCATCCGCGCGCCCAGCGTTTTCATGCCGCGCATAAGCAGCCACGAATCCTGCGCGCCGAGGACGGTGCCCAGCCCGTTCTGCACGTATTTCAGCTGGCGGGCCAGCTCATCGGTACGGGCAACCGCCAGCCCCGCCAGCACGTCGCTATGCCCGCCGAGGAACTTGGTCGCGCTGTGCAGGACGATGTCGGTGCCCAGTTCGATCGGGCGCTGGTAGTACGGCGTCATGAACGTGTTGTCCACGATGCTAAGCAACCCATGCTCGCGCGCCCAGGCGGAAATATCCGCGATATCGGTGATTTTCAGCGTCGGATTGGAAGGCGTCTCCATATATACGGCTTTCGTATTGGCTTTAAGCGCCGCCTTCACCTGCTCCGGCCGCGTCATGTCGACGAACGTCGCCTCGATGTTCATCCGGCTCAAAATGGTCGTCAATAGTCGGTATGTACCGCCGTACACGTCCTCGGTCACGATGATATGGTCGCCGGCCGACAGCAGCATAAACGTGGTCGAGATCGCCGCCATGCCGCTGGCGAACGCAAACCCCTGCACGCCGCCTTCCAGAACGGCGATATAATCCTCCAGCGCCTGCCGGGTCGGATTGCCGGAGCGGCTGTAATCATGCAGCGGCGGATTGAAAATATCGTGATGGTGGAACGTCGACGCCTGATAAATCGGTACGCTGGACGCGCCCGTCGCGGCGTCCACCTCGTTGCCGAAATGAATCAGTTTCGTTTCGAATTGGTTCTCCCGGTTGTCCTGCGTGCTCATATGCCTTGTCCTCCTTCAATTTCCCGCCGGGCCGATTCGAGCGCGCCGTTCAAATCGGCGATCAAATCGTCCACGTGTTCGATGCCGACGGAGAAACGCAGCAGCCGATCGTCCACGCCGACCGCTTCGCGGATTTCCGCCGGAATGTCGGCATGCGTCTGCACCGCCGGATAAGTCATCAGCGACTCCACGCCGCCCAGGCTCTCCGCAAAGGCGATCAGCTTGAGATGGCGCAGCACCGGCTCCACATAACGGGCATCCGTTACTTTAAACGAGAAAATCCCCGTGTTGCCGCTCGATTGTCGGTTTTGCGTGGCGTAGCCCGGATGATCCTCCAGCCCCGGATAAAACACCTCCGCCACCTGCGGGTGGGTTTGCAAATATCGGGCGATCGCCGTCGCGTTGCTTTGGTGCCGCTCCATCCGCAGCGCCAGCGTCTTCATGCCGCGCATCAGCTGGTAGGAATCGCTTGGGCTCAGCACCGCCCCGATCGAGTTATGCAAAATCCCGATCTCCCGGGACAGCTCCTCCCCTTTGGTGACGATGAGCCCTGCCAACACGTCGTTGTGTCCGCCCAAATATTTGGTGGCGCTGTGCACGACGATATCCGCCCCCAGCTCCAGCGGCCGCTGAAAATACGGCGTCAGCAGCGTATTATCCACGATCGTCAGCAATCCGTGCGTACGCGCCCAGGCCGATACCGCCTCGATATCGGTCACCATCATCAGCGGGTTGGTCGGCGTTTCGATAAACACCGCCTTTGTGTTGGGCTTCCGCACGCTTTCCAGCGCGTCGAGATCGTTCGTATCCACATAGGAGGCCGTCACGCCGAATTTGGACATGATCCGCTCCAGCAGGCGGTAGGTCCCTCCGTACAGGTCCAGCGAAACGACGAGATGGTCCCCCTGCGAAAACAGCGTAAACACCGTTTGCAGCGCGGCCATCCCGGAGCTGCAGGCAAACCCGGCGTCGCCGGATTCCAAAGCCGCCGCCGCATCTTCCAGCACCTTGCGGGTGGGGCTTTTCGTGCGGGCATAATCAAATCCCGTGCTTTGTCCGAGGCGCGGATGACGAAACGCCGTTGCCTGATAAATCGGATAGTTCACCGCTCCGGTGACCGGCTCCTCGATCGAACCGATTTGCGCCAAAATGCTCTCGATGCGCCATTCTTTTCTATGCTCCCCCACCTGCTATCCCTCCACCTTAAATTTCATATACAAAGTCCGCCGTCTGGTCGATATCATATGGCGTTTCTTGATACACATAGTAGTTTAGCCAATTGGAAAATAATAAGTTTGCATGGGCCCGCCAGGAAGATACCGGCGTCCGGGTCGGATCGTCGTTCGGAAAATAGTTGACCGGCAGTTCGATCACCATTCCTTTCGCCGCATCGCGTTCATACTCCCATTTCAGGGACGTCGGGTCGTACTCCGAATGGCCGGTGACGAAAATCTGTTTGCCGTCGCGGCTTGCCACGAGATAGATGCCGGCTTCCTCGGATTCGGCCAAGATTTGCAGCTCCGGCACCCGCTCGATGTCCGACCGCTCCACGTCCGTATGGCGGGAATGCGGCACCTGGAATATTTCGTCAAACCCGCGCAGCAGCTTCACCTTCGGATCGTTGACGGTATGGGGGAAGACGCCGAAGCATTTTTTCTCCAGAGGGATCTTGCGTACGCCGTAATGGTAGTAGAGGCCCGCCTGGGAAGCCCAACAGATGTGCATGGTCGAAGTGACGTGGGTTTTGCTCCAATCGAAAATTTCCTTCAGCTCATCCCAATAGTTCACGTCTTCGAAATCCAGCTGCTCCACCGGAGCTCCCGTCACGATCATCCCGTCGAAACGATGCTTTTTGATTTCGTCGAACGTTTTATAGAACATCTCCAAATGCTCCGCCGGGGTGTTTTTCGAGGTATGGGAGCTCGGATGGAGCAGGACGATTTCGACCTGGAGCGGCGTATTCCCAAGCAAACGCAAGATTTGCGACTCCGTCGTTTCTTTGGTCGGCATCAGGTTCAGGATCGCGATCCGCAGCGGGCGGATGTCTTGATGGTAAGCGCGGCTTTCGTCCATGACGAAAATATTCTCGCTGGTCAGCACTTCCTTCGCCGGCAAATGATCCGGTACTTTAATCGGCATGTGGGCTCACTCCTTGTCATCGATTTTTGGAAATCCTATCGCTTCGAACGGGCCATAACAAGAATGACCTCTCTCACGGGGAGAAAGGTCATTACGTATCCTGTATGCGCCTCTCTCATCTCTCAGAAGCCGCTTCGTAAGCTTATAGCTTACGCGGTTCTGCAAGAATTAGCACCGCTGCGATTATGCATCGCCGGTTGCCGGGTATCATCGGGCTAGTCCCTCCACCTGCTCTTGATAAGATTTCGCTATATTTAATTGGTAAAAAGGATGGGCGTTACGCGCCTACTCCCTGACATCACTTTAATGTATCCGGCGGCATTCCGTCAAGAACCTGAGAGAAAAATCACACGACTTTTCATGGACCGCTTTCGCCCGGTGTACATAGTATACTTTTGGGTTGAAACATTTCATTCGCTGGCGTTATACTAGACAAGTGCCTTTAGGCCCAGACGGGCTGAGGCCGAATGATTGTTCCGTTCAACCTGAAAAATAGCGAGGTGAAACCGAGAATGGAAGGCGACCCGAGTCCGCAGAGGACCACCCAGGAAGACCAATTGCATAGGAAACCGAACCGCTGGGTGCCTGCGGAACGTTCAGGGCACTTTCGTTTCCCGGTGTTTGCATAAACGCCTTATTGGGCGTTCACGAGGACAAACAGCTGGTCTCTTTCCTATGCTCCAACCAAGAGCATACCCTGGCGACAGCGCCCGGGGAAAGGGAGTGAAAGCAAATGAAAATCCGTCATGTCAAAGCCGGCGTGTTCACGACCGTAGAGGATGTGGAATTGACCACCACCGCTCCGGAGGAGGGCTTCTACTGGATCGACGCCGATGTGGACGATCTCGCCCTGCTGCAGCCGTTGTTTTCGCTGCATGATCTGGCCGTGGAGGACTGCTTGACCGAAGAGGAGCAGCGTCCGAAAATCGAGACCTACGACAATCACTATTTCATTGTCGTCAACAGCATCCGTTATGACGATGAAGAAATTTTTCTGCGCGCGTTGAACCTATTTTTGGGACGGCATTATATCATTACGGTTACTAAACAGAAAATCAACGAGCTGCGCGCCGTGAAGCCGATTCTGTGGGAGCAGGAGGTCAGCGAGCCCGACCGGTTCCTGTATCTGCTGATCGACCTCGTGGTCGACAACTATTTCACCGTCGGCGACCGGATCGAAGTGAAGATCGAAAAACTCGAGGAAGACATCCTCATGCATACGAAACGTTCGCACCTGAACGAAATCATCGGGCTGCGAAGCGAAATTTTGTGGCTGAAGAAAGTGCTTGGTCCGCAAAAAGAAGTGATTAACATTTTGAATAAAAAAGATCTCCGGCTGATCGACGACCAGTTGCAAAAATATTTCAGCGACATTTACGAAAATGCCGTAAAGATCTCCGAGAACTTTGACACGTTCCGCGAGCTGGTAGGCAACTTACGCGAGGCCTACCAGGCCGCCATCGCCAACCGGGCCAACGAAATCATGCGCGTGTTTACCGCAATTACGACGATCTTTATTCCGCTGACGCTGATCACCGGCATTTATGGGATGAACTTCGACCATATGCCGGAGATTCATTCGCGTTACGGCTACTTCATCGTCCTTGGCGTGATGTTCGTGCTGGGTTTAGGCATGTTCTATATCTTCCGGAAACGGGATTGGATATGAAGAGGAGAAAGTGCGGCGAAGTCTTGGGGCAGGCCGGTGATTCAGACTTACGATCGCTGTTGCCGACGGATTGCTTTGATTTCCGATCCAAAAGGATGCAATCCGCCGGAAAAGGCGAAACGCTTCGCTTCTTCGATTCTGAATCCCCTCTCTGCCTTGGACTTCAACGCACTTTTCGGAGAGTAAGTTAGGCTAACGCGGGCTGGGTTCGCGTTGGCCTTTTTTGCATGAAGTGACGAGGCTCAGTTCAGTTTTAGCCCTTTCGGGGCAATAACCTGCATTTTTGCAGGTTTTCCCTGGCATTTGCCGGTAACCGGCGCACGGCGGTGCCGCTAATAATCCTGGTTTCGTTAACAGCGCAAAGGAAAAGCGAGGACAGTGGTTGGCTATCCTCATTTCCCCGATTGCGGCACGCCGCGCCTTACCCCGCGTGCCGGGCGCTGTCGCGGTGGCGGCGGTAGCGGATCCGGATGAGGCGAAGCCGTTCGTACAGCATGTCGAGATTGCCGCCGTCCGGCGCTTCGGAGCCGTACACTTTTTGCAGCACCGGCTTCAAAAGTGCGTCCCCCAGCTCTTCGTAGGCTTGCCATACGGCCGTCTGCTCTCCCTCAGGCATTTCCTCCAGCTCGGAATTGACCAAATCGTCGGTGTTGTAGCCCTCCTTCTCCAAATCTTCCAGCAGTTCCACGGCCTCTCTTCGCTCGATGCCGGCCCGGGCGCAAATATCCGCTACCTTCAGCCCTTCGGCCAATGCTTCGAGGACGGCGCGGCGTACGCTGTATTTCTCCATCTCCACGCGGAATTTGGCTTCCTTCTGCTTATATAGCCAGGAACGGAATACTTCGGGATCGGTCGCCCCTTCGACCCAATCCAGCGGGAAATCCCGGGCCCGCTCCCCATTCTTGGTGATTTCCAGAAGCTCGGCGCCATATTCGCTCGCCTTGTTCTCCCCCACGCCCGGCAACTGAAGCAGCTCTTCCACCGTACGCGGCAAAAACACGCTGATCATCCGCAGCAGCCGGTTGCTGGCGATCAAGTATGGAGCCTTGCGCTCCGCCGACGCTTTCTTGCGCCGCCAGGCCGCCAGCTCGTTGTACATCGATTCATTCCCGTTCATCTCACTGTAGCAGAACAGCTTCTGAGCGGCCATGCCGCGCCCGCTCAGCTCCTCTTTCTCGTCCCAGATACCTTCCATCACGGGGCGAAATCCCTCCCCGAGTTTGGACGCCAGGCGATGCCGGTAAATATGAAGCATCTCCGACCAGGAGGCCCCCTCATACCAGAGATCCTCCTGCCCTCCATCGGCGCTCAGCTCGTTCCAACCCATCCGCCATACTCCGTCCTCCTCGCCGATCCATACCTGGGCTCCTTTCAGCATAGCCCCGTCATCCTTCTTCTCCAAACTGTTCAAAAACACGATCCGCATTGATCCTTTCGCCTCCTTTGGTCTTCAGTTACGAAGGAGCTTCAACGTCGCGCAAAACGCAAAAAAGCACCTCTCCGCGACAAGCGCAAGAGAGGTGCTTCCTCCAAACGTATACTGTTATCCCTAATAATACCATGTTCAGGCAAGCTGTCAATGCGGATTTTTCAATGTGCCATGTCCTGCATGTTTCCGGTATAATAAACAAGATAACCAGAGATATTCCCATTTCAGGAGGCATGAAGAATGAGCGATCCCCATAAAGAACTTGATTTCCTGTCCGACAGCACCGAAAGCACTTCCACCCGATTCGTTACGTTTATCGGCGGTTCGCTGAAACGGTTTGACCTGGCCGTCACGACCACCAACCGCTTTTACGGGAAAAAGCTGGTGGCCGATCTGCAGAACGGCCGAACCGCCATTTTAGGCACCGACGATCTGGACGAAGAAGGTTATGTTGAGCATATCTTCAATTTGAATGAAGAGGAAGGCGCGGAGCTGCGCACTTTTCTATATCAAGTCGTCGGTGACCCCTACTTTACCGATTAATGGGCTGAAATCCGTGAGCGACGGAAGGCCCGGCTGAATTCAAGATTCGACGTCGATTACGCTTCCCTTCAAAACATCGCTTAAACCACGCCCAACCAGGCGCTGACACTGGCCATTTCCAGTTCCTCGAACTTAGAAACCACGAGTGCCGGGTTCAGTTCGAACCGGCAGGCATCGACGGGGCATTCCAGCTCGATGTCGCAGCGGATCGTCGCGAGCTGCCGGGAATGGTGCAGCATGTCCAGGTCGGCTTCGATTTTGGCGCGAACCGATTTGGACAGCTGGCCAAGGTTGGCTAGGATGCCTTCCACCGAGCCGTATTCCTGCACCAGCTTCAGCGCCGTTTTCTCCCCGATCCCCCGAACGCCGGGATAGTTGTCGCTCGTATCGCCCATGAGGCCTTTCAGATCGACGATTTGCCCCGGAGCCAGCTGTTTTTCCTCCATCAAAGCCTCCGGCGTGTACACCATGTAGTTGCCGTGGCCTTTTTTCATAATGATCACGCTAGTCCGGTCGCTGACCAGCTGCAGCATGTCATGGTCGCCCGTCAGCACCAGCACGTCCATGTCCCGGCCAAACCGGGCCGCCAGCGTCCCGATGCAATCGTCGGCCTCGTATCCCGGCGAGCTGACGTTCGGGATGCCCAAACTGTCCATCACCTCGCGGATCATCGAAAATTGCGGAATCAGTTCGTCCGGCGCTTCCGAACGATTGCCTTTATACTCGGCAAACTGCTCGGTACGAAACGTTTTGCTGCCCAAATCCCAACAGCAGGCGATATGCGTCGGACCGAACTTTTGCACGGCATCCCAGAAATAACGCATAAACCCGTACACCGCGTTGGTCGGAACGCCGGCTTTCGTGCGCCGGATATATCCCGTAGCCGCCGAGGCGTAAAAAGCGCGGAACATGAGCGCCATGCCGTCCACCAATAAGATCGTATCTTTACTGCTCTGTACCAAATTCACGTTTTTTCATAACCACCTTCCTGCACGCGATCCGATCCGGAGCGCGAAACTTGTTCTACTTGCCCCAAACTCTTTCGTATTCTTCTTCCTTATAACCAACGGTCACGGTTTTTCCGTCAGTGACGATCGGGCGCTTGATCAACATGCCGTACGACGACAGCAGCGCGAGCTGTTCCTCCCCCGTCATCCCCGCCAGCTTGTCCTTGAGGCCTAGTTCTTTATAAACCTCGCCGCTGGTATTAAAAAACTTCTTCAACTCCAGCCCGCTTAACTTCACCAGCTTGTCCAACTCGGCTGCGCTCGGCGGAGTTTCCTTGATATGACGCAGCTCCAGTTCATGCCCTTTTGACTGCAGAGACTTGATCGCAATGCGGCACGTGCCGCATTGCGGATATTGGTAAACAACCAGCTTGCTCACGTTGAAAATCCTCCTAAGCGATTTATGTTCATAACCTGCTGATATATTTTATTGCGGAATCCCAGTCACCGTTGTATTCCTGAACAATAATACTCAAGCAACCCATTTCGAGATGAAGTTGGTTATCATCCCATCTGTCGCTTATTCCGGCAACTACATTTTTGTTAATAAGTTCATCTTTTACGATATTCAGCCGCTCTGCCAGTGTGGGTGCCAAATAGATTTCACCGTCGGGAAAATGATTTGTTTTAATCCATTGCTTTGTGGTTTCCAATCGTTTCGGTGAACGTGCGCCCCTTTGTTCCGCTATTTTCCTGCGTTTAACTTCTCTGACGGAGCAACGCCTCCAACTTCCGCATATCCGCCGGTAAATCCGACGTAAAGGTCAGCGCCTCGCCCGTTAGCGGATGGCAAAAGCCCAACTCGGAAGCGTGCAGCGCCTGGCGGCCGATCGCCCCGTCCCAGGCCGCGACCGCTTCGCGTTCCGCCTCCGACAGCCCCTCGAGTCCCGGCATCCCGTAAAATTTGTCCCCGATCAGCGAATGGCCGATCGAGGTCATATGCACGCGGATCTGGTGCGTACGCCCCGTACCAAGGCGCAGCTCGACCCGGGCTCCCGCCCCCAAACATGCCGAGACGTGGTAAAAGGTCAACGCCGGGTAGCCCGACGGGGTTACGATCCGGCGGTGGGGCTCGGCGGGATCGCGGTCGATCGGCCCATCGATGCTCCCTTCCGTCGCCGCCGGGCAGCCGTGCACCAGCGCCGTATACTTCTTCGTCACTTCCCCGGCGATCAGCTGCTCGGAAATATGCTGATGCACGTAGGCGTTTTTGGCGATGGCGATCAACCCGCTCGTCTCCTGATCCAGACGGTGCACCGGACGGAAACGGTATTGCTCGCCCTTCTCCCGCCAATAGTGCACGACGCCGTTGGCGAGCGTCCCGGTATAGTGGCCGTGCGTCGGATGCACGATCACTCCTGCCGCTTTGTTGACGATCAGCAGCGCTTCATCCTCGTACACGATGTCGAACGGGATCGGCTCCGGCAAAATGTCCGTGGACGTTTCCTTTTCCAGGGACACGCTGACCGTATCCCCGACCTTGACCGGGACGCTGATGAACACCCGCTCGCCGTTGAGCTGCACCCCGCGCTCCGTCAGCTTGATTCGCGACAGCAGCTTGCGGGATACGCCCAACCGGCGCTGCAGCACGCTTTTGACCGTCCAGCCCTCTTCGCTTTCGGTCACCTGATACTCGATCGGATCGTAATATTCGGTCATGATTTGTTGCCAAACACCTTCCTGCTGCGGATGTATTCGATATCCGGTACTTGCCGGCGCGCATTCGCGGTACGGGCGGCAGCGAAGAAATAGTCCGAGAGACGGTTCAAATATTTCAGTACTTCCGGATTGACATCCTTGCCATGACTAAGCGTAATCGCCCGTCGCTCGGCGCGGCGGCACACGGTCCGGCAAATATGCAAGGCCGAAGCCAGCGGCGTCCCGCCCGGCAAAATAAACTTCTCCAGGGGCGGATTTTCCGCCTGATGCAGGTCGATCCAGGCTTCTAAATGCTCCGCGAGCCCCGGCGTCACCTTGTAGCGGCTTTCGGACAGCTTGACGTAAGCGAGATCGGAGCCGCAGTCGAACAATTCCTGCTGAATTTGCAGCAGTTGCTCCCGCATATCGCCGAACGTTTCCTCGTCCGTCAAACCGGCCGCTTGCCCAACGAAGCTGTTCAACTCGTCAATCGATCCGTAAGCCTCGACCCGAACATCGTCCTTATCGACTCTCCCGCCAATGACCGAGGTTTGTCCTTGATCTCCGGTTCGTGTATATATGGGCATAAGCCATCCTCCTAAATTGCATACAGATTTGCATTCCAAAGACCAAACTAAATACCATCTTACCATAAATCGAGGCCGCTCTGGGCATGAACTCATAGCAAAAAGGAGATCCGGAAGATCCCCTTGATAAATCAGGTATAGAGCTAACCCTATTTATTTGTTCTTTTGGTAGACTTTCATGAATTCATTGATCTTGAGGTCCAATAAACTGCTGATTTCAATCACGATATCCGAAGTAAAGGATTTTTCCTGAAGAAAAATCTTCTCCATTTTACGGCGAAGCAGGTGAATCTCGTCCTCCAACGTTACTGCATGTGGTGAATTCGGCCGATTCTCTCCGTCCATCCATTGATTCGTTTCATTGACTTCAGCGATTAAAGTATTTTCGAATGGCAGGTTGTATCCACCACAGCGCAAAAGAAATCCCTCCCTGAGAAACTAAAACCTTCTTCCAAAATCAAATTATACCATGTTATTTGACCATTAATCAATTAGAAAATGAAAGAATTGTTAATTAACTCCATTTCTCTTTTGAGGGGCTGCTTTTAACCCTGCTGCAGTTTGTGGACGAACTGCCCCATGCGGTGCAAAGCCTCATTCAGTTGGTTCACTCCCGTCGCATAGGAGCAGCGGAGGAAGCCCTCGCCTCCGGCGCCGAACACATTGCCGGGAACTGCGGCCACCTTGGCCTCGAGCAGCAGGCGCTGAGCGAACTCGTCCGAGCCGAGTCCCGTCGACGCGATGCTCGGAAAAGCGTAGAAAGCCCCCTGCGGCTCATGACAGGTCAGGCCGATATCCCGTAAACCCTGGACGATCAACCGCCGGCGCTGGTTGTAGGATTCGACCATTTGGTCTTTCTCCTCGAGCCCGTTCTTCAAGGCTTCGAGGGCGGCGACCTGGCCCATAACCGGAGCGCACATGACGGTATACTGATGAATTTTGAGCATGGCATAAATCAGATCCGGATGCCCGCAAGCATAACCCATTCGCCAGCCCGTCATGGCAAATGCTTTGGAGAACCCGTTCACGAGAATCGTGCGATCCTGCATTCCCGGAATCGCCGCGAAGCTGACGTGCTTCTGCCCGTAAGTCAGTTCCGAATAGATTTCGTCGGAGATGACGATCAAATCGTTCTCCTCCACGACCTTGGCAATGGGCAGCCAGTCCTCGTAAGTCATGATACCGCCCGTTGGATTGCTTGGATAATTTAAAATAAGGACCTTCGACTTCGGCGTAATTTTGGCTTTCAGGTCTTCGGCCTGCAGCTTGAAGTCTTGGCTTGCGTACGTTTCAACCTCAACCGGCACCCCGCCTCCGATCGAAGCGATCGGCGAATACGAGATATAGCAAGGAACCGGCACGAGGATCTCGTCGCCCGGTTCGATCAGCGCCCGCAAGGCGAGGTCGATCGCTTCGCTGCCGCCCACCGTCACGAGAATTTCATCCTTCAGGTTATATTTCACGTCATAGCTGGTATACAAATACTCGGCGATCGCTTCCCGCAGCTCGGGAGTTCCCGCATTGGACGTATAGCTGGTATAGCCGCGCTCCAGCGAATAGACGCAGGCCTCCCGCACATGCCAAGGCGTGATAAAATCCGGTTCGCCTACGCCAAGCGTAATAATATCTTTGCTCCCGCTGGCCAAATCGAAGAACCGGCGAATGCCGGAGGGCTGGATTTCCCTGACCCGGGGAGCCAAATACGACGTCATCGTTTTCCCTGATTGTTCGGCACGCTGTGATTGAATGCTCATAGCCATTACTTCCTTTACGGAGAGATCAACAAGCGGCGGTCCTCTTCGGGATCTTCAAAAATAACGCCGTCCTGCTTGTATTTTTTGAGAATAAAATGGGTTTTCGTCGACAACACCGATTCCAGCGTGGACAATTTGTCGGAGACGAAGCTTGCCACATCCTTCAGGTTTCGGCCTTCTACCTCCACGAGCAGATCGTAGGCCCCCGACATCAGATAAACGGACTTTACCTGAGGGAACAGGTAGACCCGCTCCGCGATCGCTTCAAAGCCCCGTCCCCGTTCAGGCGTGATTTGCACCTCGATCAGCGCGGTTACTTTCTCGTCGTCCAGTTTGCCGGAATTGATCACCGTCGCGTATTTTACGATCACATGGTCTTCTTCCATTTCCTTGATCGCTTCCGCCACTTCCTCCGCCGCAACGCCTACGAGCGTCGCCAATAATTCCGCATCGCGGCGAGCGTCCTCTTTCAGGAGGTCCAGCAGTTTGAGCTTCAGTTCGCTAAGTTGTTTCATCCCTCATCCTCCAGCGTTTGCTTCCATTTGGAATAAATTTAATACCTATATTACATGAATTTGCGGCGTCTGCATAGAAAAACCGTCCATTCCAGGGAAGCTTTCGGGAACGGACGGTCTTGCGGCGGCAGACGCTTATGCCTGCGTTCTGGCGGCCAAGACAGTGCTCAATTATAGTAAGGGGGCTGCACGTTCGGCTGATGGGCGGCCACGTTCGCCGGATGCGCATGGGCGTTCCATCTTGCCGTCAGCTGCTGGGTAAACCGATGCACCTCTTGCTGCGTTTGTTCCGCTTCCTGAATTTTTTTGTCCAGAAACTGACGTGGGGCCGGTTCCGGTGCCGTATAAATCTGCTGCTTCTTCATCAGCTCGTACAATTCTCCCTGCAAACGCAAGGAGCTGTTGGTCAGTTCCGTAAACAATTGCCGCACGGACAGGCAAGATGCTTCCGTCGTCGCTGTCGTATACTCCCGGACCGTGCGGCGCAAATCGGCCAAGATCGATTTAAGCAAATCGTTCTGCGGCAGAAGCTCCTGGGTGTATGGCTGATTCATCATGGTATATCCTCCTAATCACTTATCGTAATGGTTGCCGATCCCTCGGCTTAATGCATCGTAGGCGCCATCATCTGATGCTGGCGCAGCGATTCCGTCAGCATTTGGAGATGGCGCTCGTGAACCCGGATATGCTCCAGCATCGACTGCCCGATTTCCATGTTCTGGGACAAGGCCGCTGCGGCCGTACACAATTTGCATAACATGTCCTCATTCGAAATCGAATCGGCGATATAATCCAGCTCTTTCATGGATAAAGGCTGCATTAGCGAATGATTCATCAGTTGGTCCCTCCCGTTGTGGTTGCATGCTTCGCTTATTATGTCCCTCCGTTTCTACGTTATGTAAATGCCGCGGGCCCCGTCCACTTTTAGAACAGGTCCCGATGGATATAATGATAGAATCCCCACAAGATCGAAAGGAAGAATACCATTCCTATGAATCTACATACCGGCCATGTCTTTTGGCCAGACACGCTCCCCACGGCTCCATCCTACCCCTCCCTTCACGGGGAGCTTAACTGCGAGATTCTCGTGGTCGGCGGCGGCATCAGCGGAGCGTTGTGCGCTTATCTGCTCGCCGAACGGGGCATCGATACGATCCTTGTTGAACGAGGGCGGATTGCCGGCGGCAGCACCTTGGCAAGCGCCGGTCTGTTGCAGTATGCCAGCGACAAAATGCTTACCTCCTGCATCCGGACCTTCGGCGAAGAACCGGCGGTGCATTTTTACAGGCTGAGCCGCCGGGCGCTGGAGCGCTTGAAGCATATTGGAAGCGGCCTGGAGGAAGCGGCTCGCCTGACCGAACGCACAAGCCTTTATCTGGCCAGCACCGTGCAGGATGCCAAGACGCTTAAAGAAGAATGCGAAACCTTGCAGAAGTTCGGTTTTCCGGCCATCTGGTGGACGGAGGACGAGATCGCAAGCAGGTTCCCGTTTCGTTACCCGGGCGGCATTTGTTCCGAAGGCGATGCAGAGATCAATCCATACGCGTTCGTACGCGGACTTGTTGGGGCGGCAGCCGGAAAAGGGGTTCAGATCTATGAACAAAGCCCGGTTCGCGGCCATGAAGCGGTAAACGGCGGCCGCATCCTTTGCCGCTGCGGCGAAGGGAGCATTTCCGCCAAACACGTCATTTGGGCCACCGGGTACGATACGCAGCAGTTCAAGAAGGATAGCGGAGCCGGCCTTACCGCGACCTACGCCGCGGTGACGGAACCGGCCGGGTCCTTTGAGGACTGGTTCGAGCGCTGCCTGATTTGGGAATCGGCAAGGCCTTACCTTTATTTGAGAACGACGAAGGACGGGCGGATTCTGGCGGGGGGCCTGGACGAGTCCCTTTCCGGAGGGAGGTTGCAGGAAGGCCGCGAAACGCATCAGAGCCAACGGCTGCTGGACTCGATTTACCGCCTGTTTCCAGCGAAAAGCGGGTTAAAAGCAGCCTACGCCTGGGGAGCCGTATTCGGCGAAACCCGCGACGGCCTGCCTTATATCGGCCCCCATCCGAATTTCCCCGGGTTTACCTTTTTGGAGGGTTACGGGGGGAACGGAACGGTTTGCAGCATGATCGCCGCCGAGATGATCGTCGATCAACTGACCGGAACTGCGCGCCGGGACATGGCCTTATTCGCCTTGACGAGAACGACCAAGCCCGCCCCGGACCGGACGCTGCGTTAGCCTAGCCGCCCGTCTATAGCATCAGGCGGCCTTGGTTGCCTGCTTCAGCCATTTGCGCAAGGTCAGCCAGCTCAGCACCGGTGCGGCTCCCAAGCCGAACATGAGCCAGGTGATCGTCCGCATATGGGGGTAAAGGGAATACACCAGGATAAACAGCAGCGTGCCGGCTATACGTCCGACGGTAATGCTAAGCTCCCGCAAAACGATGAGTTCAACCCGCTGCTCCACGCTCTCCTCGCTGTTGCCGATCAGATCGAACACCGAGGATGTGACCGGAATCAAATACAAGGGCAGAAACAGCGACGTTCCGATGCCCATGAACATCAGCGTACCGTAATTCACTTTCCATAACAGTGGCCCGGTCACCGCGGTAATCAAGACGGCGCCGATCAGCATACCGTAGTAACGGGAGCTGAGCTTCATCCACTTCCCCGCCGCCCAGAAGCTGACCAGCGAAACCAGCGAGGTAATCAGCGAGAACTGACCGATGCGCCATTCCGCGGAGGTGCTGATAAAAATCAACAAATTGATGAGAAACGAAAACACGCCTTCCCGCAAACCGTGGGCGGCCGATGCCGGCGCCGCTTGCCGCCAGGGGCTTCCCTCCCGCAGTCTGCGGACCGGCTCAAGCCAGCTGTAGCGCCTGCCCCTTTTTCGTTTTTTGAGCCAGAAGCTGAGCAAGATGCCTACGCCGTAAACGATGAGGGAAATCGTAAAGATCAGCCGGTAACCGGCCTCCCCGTGCTTGGCGGAGATCAGCCAGCCGGAAATCCACGGACCGCCAATCCCGATCATTGAGCCCAAAATGCCGACCCAACCGTTAAAGCGGTCCCGGGTCTCGATGTCGGTCACTTCGAAATAAACGACGTTAAAGGCTAACCAGAACAACCCCGACCCCGAACCGAACAGCAGGCCGAGCGGCCATATGTAATCCACCGTATGTTTTCCCGTCCACAGGACTAGCAAATAGAAAATTCCGGAGACGATGATACCCAGCCGCAAAAAGATCATTTTATCGCGTTCCTTGACCCATTTTCCGGCAATCCAAAAGGTTAGGCCCAGCGTTATCTGCTGGCTGAACGTAAACCAGGCGATCAGGTTGAAATCGGGCTTCACCTTCCAGATGTATACGTTCAGGAACGTCCCCGACAATGCGCCGGCGAGCACAAACAATCCGTTTACCATCAGCAAAAGGATGGACTGGCTGTTCAGTTGTTTTCTCATGAGTTCGCTCCTCCAGGTACTAAAGTTCCCCCTGTAAGATACCCAAAAACGGCTGAACCATGAGCAACATTTACAGCCAACGGCCCCCCATCGAACCGGTTCGATGAAAATAGCCCTGTCCACCGAGGACAGGGCTTAGCTCAAAAGCATTCCAACCTATTCAGTTCGCGTCGTCTTCGCCGCTAATGGAACGGATCAGGGAAATGCGGTCCTCTTCTCCAAGAAAACGGCTTACATGGAAGCAAGCGGAGCATACGTATACGTTTAGCTTGACGGAGTCCGGCAGCAGCGGGCGATCCAGTCCTTCCGGCACCACCGCGTCGAAACTTCCCGCCGCCGCCATCGTTTGCTTACCGGCATAAATCATGTACTCCCGGCAATGCGGACATTCCGGCACTTCCTCCTGAACGTCCAGCAGCATTTCCACGCCCGTTTCGTAGGCCAGCAGATCGCCGCCCGCAGCCGTAAACGCTTCAACCCGGCGCACGGCCCCCAAATGGGCAGGGCCTTCCTCCTCCTCCCCCCAGTAGAGATCGCCATCCTCTTCGGCATCCTCAAGATCATGAGGATGAAGCGACTTGCGATCGTTAAAAGGATGATCATCGTTCTCTTCTTCCAGATCCTCCTCATGCCCGAGGTTGATGGTCATCGTACGATAACCTTTAAGCTCGTTGTGGCAATAGGGGCATTCTTCCTCCGGCCCCAATTCTTCGTCCCACACGATTTCCGTCTGGCACCATGGGCAGATCGTCGTTTCCATTCCTATTCGTCCTTTCGTTGCCAAATTAAGCGTTCCATAAGCTCTCTCGAGTCTCACTGATAACTTAAGTAAATAATGCCTGCGGCCATAAACAGAACGGCGGCTACGAACAACACTCTGATCAGTTTTTTCATGTTCGTTTACTCCCCCTAAACCAGCCTAACCTATACATGCACCTATCAAAAAGGACACCGCAACCGAAACTGCCATGGATATAAAGCCCACGCTGGTGTTCCCGGCGGCGATTTCTTGATCGATGCGGAACACCGGCGTCAGAAATTCGAATAACAGATAGGCTGCGAACAGCAGCAGGGCACCCACTGCGGACCAGATCATAAAGTCGTATATGGACGGATGAGCCGCGGCGTACCGAATGATATGGGCCAGCCCGAATATTTTCCCTCCGGTCGCCAGCGAAGCCGCCATATTCCCTCGTTTGATCTCTTGCCAACAACGGTATTTCGTGAACAGCTCAAAGCAGGAAAGAAACACGATCAACTCCAACACCGCGACCGAGAAATAACCGACCATCAATCCGAAAGGCTGCTCCAGCAGCGGATCAATGCTTTCCTTCAATTGCGCCCTCTCCTCTCCGTCCCTTCAAATTCCGGCCTTATTTCAGTTCGGCTACCGTAACCCCGGTTCCGCCTTCCCCGTAGTTGCCAAGGCGGTAGCTTTTGATATGCTTGTGCTTCCGCAAATAGTCCGAAATCCCCGTGCGCAGGATCCCTGTCCCCTTGCCGTGGATGATGTAAATTTGTCCGAGATTGCCGAGATAAGCTTCGTCGATGAACCGGTCGACCTCGATCAGCGCCTCCTCAAGGTTGGCGCCACGGAGATCAAGTTCGCTGCGGACGTTATCGTCCCGCGTACGCTTGACGTTCGTAGCCGTGCGTTGTACCGGCTTGCTTGCCGGAGTTGCGGCGATCAGCTCCATATCGTCCAGGCTGACCTTCATTTTCATGATGCCAAGCTGAACGATCGCTTCCTTGCTTCCGGAAAGCTCGACGACGTGGCCTTTCTGATTCAGGCTGTACACCATCACTTCGTCGCCAGATTCGATTTGCCGCGGTGGTTTGGCGGCTTTGCGGACCGCCCCGGACTTCTTCCGGCCCTGCGGCAAGGCATCGTCCAGCTGTTTGCGGGCGGCGATCAACTTGTGCTCTTTGACCGCCGCTCCTTCCTCCTGGGCCAGCCGGCGCAAATCCTCGATGATCTTCTCGGCCTCCTGACGAGCCTTGGCGATGATCGCGGACGCCTCCGCCTCCGCCTTCTCAAGGCGTTTGTCCCGCTGCTGCTCCAGTTTCTCCAACTCGGCCTCATGACGGCCACGCAATGCCTCCAGCTCGCGCCGCAGCTTCTCGGCGGTTTCCCGCTCCTGCTCCGCGCCAAGGCGGTTTTGCTCCAGCGAGGCGATCATGTTCTCTACCCGCATGTCCTCTTCGGTGACCTCGCCGCGGGCATATTCCAGGATCTGCTCCGGCAATCCCAGCCGCTCGGCGATGGCAAACGCGTTGCTGCGTCCCGGTACGCCTACCAACAGACGATAGGTCGGACTTAACGTATTCACATCGAACTCCATGCTGGCGTTGATGACGCCTTTCCGTTCGTAGGCATACGCCTTGAGCTCGCTAAAGTGGGTCGTCGCCACCATCCGGCTGCCCATGGCGTGGATATGCTCCAAAATCGCCACGGCCAGGGCCGAGCCTTCGGCAGGATCCGTGCCCGCGCCAAGCTCATCCAGCAGGACCAAGCTTTTGGGCGTCATTCTGGACAGAATGGAAATAATATTCGTCATATGGCTGGAAAACGTACTAAGGCTTTGCTCGATGCTTTGCTCGTCGCCGATATCCGCATAAATCGCGTCGAACACGCAGAGCTGGCTGCCGTCCTCTGCCGGAACGAACAGCCCGGACATCGCCATCAGGCTGAGCAGGCCGATCGTTTTGAGCGTAACGGTTTTCCCGCCGGTGTTCGGACCGGTCACGATGATCGTCGTATATTGGTTGCCCAGTTCCACGTCGATCGGGACGACCTGATCGGGCGAAATGAGCGGGTGGCGTCCCTTCTTCAGCTTCAGGAACCCCCGGTCGTTCATGCGCGGCAACGTCCCTTTCAGTTCCCGGGCCAACCGGGCCTTGGCGAAAATAAAATCGAGCTGGCCGAGCACGTCGCCGTCGTACAGCAGCAATTCGGCTTGTTCGCCTACCAGGGAGGTCAATTTCTGCAAAATGACCTCGATTTCGCGCTCTTCGCGCAACCGCGTTTCCCGCAGCTTGTTATTCATTGCCACGATGGATTCCGGCTCGATGAACAGCGTAGCCCCCGATCCGGACTGATCGTGCACGATGCCGCCGAAGTGCGAGCGGTATTCCGCTTTGACGGGGATGACGAAGCGATCGCCGCGGATCGTGATCAATTGGTCCTGCAGCATCTTCGACACCGAAGACGAGCGGATCATCGCGTCCAGCTTCTCGCGGATTCGGACCTCGCCGCCCCGCAGCTCCCGGCGGATTTGCGCCAGCTCCGCGCTGGCCGAATCCAGCACCTCGCTGCTATCGTCGATGCAGCGTTTGATCGCGTCCTCCAGCGGCTTCTGCTCGCTAAGCCCGTCGCTTAACGTAAACAGCAACGGGACTTCATGTTCCTCATGGGTCGAAGCGAGATATCTCTTGATCCGGCGGGCAGCTTCCAGCGTGGTCGCCACGCCCAGCAGCTCGTGCGGGTTGAGCGTCCCGCCGATGCGCGCGCGCTTCGCGGCCGGCGTCATGTCCACGATCCCGCCGAATCCGGGCGCCCCCTTAAGCCGATCCACTTTGAACGATTCATCCGTCGCCTGCAGCCGCCGTTTGACGTCTTCCAGTTCGCTGCTGGGCTGCAGCGCTTCTGCCACGCTTTTCCCCATCGGCGTTTGGGAATAATGAGCCAGTTGATCTATAATTTTTCGGTACTCCATTGTTTTTAAAATTTTCTCGTCCAAGAACGTTCACAACTCCCCTCGGGCTATGATCCCATTATAACGAAACGATTCATTTTTCGCCATTTGCCCCGCCGGGCACATAAGAATGACTCCCGCGGAACATGATAATTACGTATAGCCAAACGTACTTACTACTAAAAGGAGGCTATGTACCATGCATTTTCTGGGACACGTCGTACGATTCATCGTCTCCGCCTTGGTTCTGCTCGTTGTGGGATGGCTTGTTCCGCAATTCAGCATTGGCGGTTTCGGCAGCGCCCTGTTGCTGGCTTTGGTCATCGCTCTGTTAGGTTGGGCGATCGAGGGCATTTTCGGGAAAAGGGTTACCCCTTTCGGACGCGGGATCGTCGGTTTTCTAACGAGTGCGCTTGTGATCTGGCTCGCCCAGTTCATTATTGCCGGCGTATCCGTCTCCATCATCGGCGCCTTGCTTGCCGCTCTGGTGATCGGGATCATCGACCTGTTCATCCCTGTAGCCACGCCGTTTGACGCAGGCAAAGACAAAGCCACCCGTTGATGGCCGGACTTCAGGCTAAGAGGTTGTCCTTCCGCAGCGATCGCTGCGGTTGGGCGACCTCTTGTCTTTAGGGCCAAAATGGAGCCTCTCGCAGAAGTTCAAGAATTAGTCAAACCTGGAACGTCTCATCCCTCGCAAAATACGGTATGATATTCTTAAAATTGTCACAAATACACTGTATCGCGAGGGATAATTGTGAAGAAAAGCATAGCTATCGTCGCAAGCTCGGTTTTGTTATTGCTTGTTACCGCTTGCAGCAGTGGAAATGCCGCAGAAACGGCCGGCTCTGCTGAAAGCGATGTTAAGCCCGAAGCCGAACTGGTCATCGAAGCGACCGATTACGAGTTTGATCAAACGGAATACCGCTTAAAAAAAGACGTTCCCGTCAAAATCACCTTTAAAAACGCCGCCGGCAACCACGGCGTGCTCGTTCCCGGCTTGAAGCTGCAGTTGGACCGCAAACACGACTCCGCAGTGATCGTTCCGACCGAAGCCGGCGAATATGAGATGTCGTGTTCGGTCATGTGCGGCACCGGCCACAGCGCCATGATCTCCAAAATCATCGTCGAATAAGCAGGAACAAAGAGCCCGCGGCCATGCAGCCGGGGCTCTTTGTTGTAATATACGGCTAGCTCCGATCCTGTTCGATCAGTTCGATCCACTCATTGAATTCCGTCTGCAGCTTCGCATAATCGTCGCGCAGGCGTCGGTATTCCTCTTCCTGTTTGGAAATGTTCTCCCGTTCGGTCTCCCGCTCGAGCTGAAGCAGCCGATACTCGTGCGAGACGATTTCGTAGCTGTCCGTAATTTGCTGGAGCTGCTCCGCCAGCCGACGCTTTTCTTCTTCCAGCGTTTCATAATCGCTGGATAAAGACAGGGCGCGTTCGCTGCCGGCCGCGCTTTCCTGCTGCCATTCATCGAGCTGCCGCTGCAGCTCGGCTTCCTTCTCGCGCCACGAGTTTAACTCCCGCTCCGCCGACGCCCATTGCTTGCGCCATTCCTGCTCCCGCTCCTCGGCGGATCTCCGGTAGCGCTCGAGCTCTTCCTTCAAGGCCGCAGCCTCTTGCAGGTTGTCATCCACCTCCTGCAAACGGCCTTGGGCGGCATTCAGCTCTTCCTTCAGCCTGCGCTGCTCTTCTCCGGCCGATTTCGCCGACAGCACCGCGTTCTCCCGTTCGCGTGCCGCCTGGTCGAGCTTGTAGCGAAGCGATTCCAGCTCCGCCGCCAAGGCATTCGCCTTATCCTGCTCGGCCTTCAACAGGTGCTTGGCCTCTTGCAATTCCTTGCTCCCGGCCTGGAGTTGTTCCGCCAGTTGTTCGCCGCGCCCCTCGGCCTCCAGCACGCTGATTTCCAGCTTGCTTAATTCTTCGTTGCGCCGCTCGGCCAGCTTCTGCCACGACTTCTCGTTCTGGATCGCGGCCGTCATTTCGGAACGAAGCTTATCCTCGCGGTCCTTGGCTTCCTGCAGCTGCCGCTGAAGCTTCTTCGCCTCAGCCTCCGAGGCCAGCGCCGTATCCTGCAGCTTCTTCGCCTGCTCTTCCAGCTTGGCGCTGCTGCTTAACGCCCGCTGCTCGGCCTCTTTGGCGGCTTGCTCCCGCTGCTCCAATTCAAGCAGCCGTTTCTGCAGCTTGACGCCTTCTTCTTTCTCCTTGGCGGCTTGCTGCTCCGCCTGGCGCAGCTTGGCCTGCAACTGCGAGTTGCTGCCGCGCTGCTCCGTCAGCTGACGTTCCTGCTCCTGCAGCCGGCTTCTCAGCTTGCGGGCTTCCCCGTCCTGACCCTGCAGGGAAACCTCAAGCTTCTCTATCTGTTCGGTCAACTGCTTCTTCTCGTTCTTCAACGGCTGCAGTTCTTCCTGAAGCGCTTTGTACATATTCTCCTGCTTGGCGTGAAGGCCTTGCAGAACCGAATTTTCCTGAACGAGTACGGCTTTCTCCTGCTTGGCATTTTGCAGCTCGTTCTGCAGTTGCTCCGCTTTGATCGCTTCTTCAGCCATACGCACCGCCGCCAGCACGGCCAAACGCGGTGTATCCAGATGGGCGTACATTTGGGAGATGCTGCGCATATGTTCATCCACTCGACGCGCAACCTGCTTCATGTATTCCGCGCTGCTGCCGACGATTTTATAGGAAGTTCCGTAAATTTCCACATTAACGCTAATCCGGCCTGGGTTACTCAAAGCTTTGTGCCTCCTTCGGTCCTGTGTTCGTCTCTGGGTGTCTGATAATTACACGAAAGTCACATCGAATCGGTTATCATACAATGATTCGATGTGACTTCGTCCAATTCCTGCTATTTTCTAAGCTCGGCCGCAAAAGATTGCGACAGCCGGGCAACCACTTGATCGTGGACCGCAGCCACCTCTTCATCCGTCAGGGTCCGTTCTTTATGGCGATAGACGAGGGACAAGGCGACGCTTTTCTTGCCTTCTCCCAGCTTGGAGCCGGTAAATACATCAAACACCTGCACCGCTTCCAGCAGCTCGCCCGCCGTTTCGCGGATGGAGGCAATCAGAGCGCCCGCTTCGACCTCGGCCCCGACGACGACGGCAATGTCGCGCTGCATTGCCGGATATCGCGGAAGCTCCCGGTATGCCACGGTTTCCCCGGCATATCGGTACAACGGCTCCAGCAGCAGCTCGGCCGCATACGTATCGTCCAGATCCATTTCGCGCTGCAGCTCCGGATGGAGTTGCCCCAGGGAACCGATTCGCTCCTTGCCTGCCGATCCGGTCAGATAAACCGAAGCCGAACGTCCCGGATGGAAGCCCTTCGGCCGGTCCGCTTCATAGCTGATCCGCTCGCCAAGCCCCAGGTAAGCAAACACGCTTTCGAGCGCGCCCTTGAGATCGAAGAAGTCGATCTTCTCAGCCGGCGCGTTCCACCGCTTCTCCGCCCGTTCGCCGGCGAGCAGCAACCCTAACACCGGAAGCTCTCGCGGCTGCACGGTCAACTTTGCTTCTCCCGTTAGAAAGACGCTGCCGATTTCGAACAAAGCCAGATTATCCTGCTTGCGGTTGCGGTTGTATACGGCGATATCGATCAATCCGGGCAACAGGCTGGAGCGCAGGACGCTGCGGTCTTCGCTCATCGGCATGGCCAGACGGATCTCCTTGTCTTCTTCGCCGAGACGAGGGAAGTTTCCGCCCGCTCCCTCGCGAATGAAGGAGTAGCCCATAACTTCCTGCCAGCCGCCATGCACCAGCATGCCCCGCATGGAACGGCGCAGCGCTTGCGGCTTCGTATAACCTCCGGCCGTCGTTTGTCCCTCGATCATCGTTGTGGGGATATGATCATAGCCGTAGAGACGCGCTACCTCTTCGATCAAATCCACGTCGCGGGTAATATCGCCGCGCCGCGTCGGAATGCGTACTTCCAGGACGTCTTCGGAGCCTGCGCTCTCGAAGTGAAGGCGATTCAGGATCGTTCTGGCTTCCAGCGTGGAGATGTCCGTGCCCAGGTAATCGTTCAGCTTCCGCAGGGACAGCGAAATCACCCGCTCTTCCGGCTCGCGGTTTACGATTTGCACGATGCCTTGGCTCACGCTGCCGCCGGCATGGGCCGCCATCAAGGCGGCTGCCCGGTTCAAGGCCGGGATCACGGCCGCCGGATCGACCTCTTTCTCAAACCGCTGCGAGGCTTCCGAGCGAAGCCCCAGCGTCCGCGACGTTTTGCGGACAGTCCCCCCGTCGAACTTCGCCGACTCGAGCACGATGTTGACGGTTTGGTCCGTCACCTCCGATTCGAGTCCGCCCATCACGCCGGCCAATCCGACCGGCTGGTCGCCCCCATCCACGATCAGCAGGGCACCTTCTTCCAGCTCGCGCTCCTGGCCGTCCAGCGTAACCAGCTTCTCCCCGGCTTTCGCCCGGCGAACCCCGATCGCGCCGCCGGCGATTTTATCCGCGTCGAAGGCGTGCAGCGGCTGGCCGTACTCGAGCATCACGTAGTTGGTGATGTCGACGATGTTGCTGATCGGGCGAATGCCGGCGGCGATCAGGCGGTTTTGCATCCATAGCGGCGAGGGGCCGATCTTTACGCCGGAGATGTAGCGCACCGCATAACGGCTGCACAGCTCGGGAGCGTCGATCTTGACCTTGATCCGCTCCCCGGCGGGCTGATTCGATTCGTGCAGCTCTTGATCAGGCTGCGGCAGGTTCACGTCCCGCCCCAGAATCGCTCCAACCTCGTAAGCCGCCCCAAGCATGCTCAGGCAATCGGAACGGTTCGGCGTCAGGTCAAAATCCAGCACCTTATCGTCCAGCCCAAGCACCCCTGTAATGGGCGTACCGATCACCGCATCCTCGGGCAATACGAGGATCCCTTCCTGCTGCTCCTTCGGCAGGAGCTTGTCGTTCATGCCGAGCTCCTTGGCCGAGCAGATCATCCCCTGCGACAGGGCGCCGCGCAGCTTGGCTTTCTTGATTTCCAGCCCGCCCGGCAGCTTGGCGCCGACGAGCGCGACCGGAACCTTCTGGCCGGCGGCCACGTTTTTGGCGCCGCAGACGATTTGCAGCTCCTCTTCCCCGCCCGCGTCGACGATGCAGACGTTCAGCTTATCCGCGTCGGGATGTTTCTCTTTGCTTTTCACGAAGCCGACCACGACGTCCGTGACGCCTTGGTTGCGGTTTTCGACCGAATCGATCTCGATGCCGGAACGGGTAATTTGCTCCGCCAGCTTCTCGATATCGACCTCTTCCAGCGAAATATAGTCGGACAACCATTCGGTTGATACTTTCATGTAAGTTCCCTTCCCTCTTCCGAAAATTAAACTCTGGCAAATTGCTGCAGGAAACGCAGATCGTTGTTGTAGAAATAACGGATATCGTCGACCCCGTATTTCAGCATCGCGATCCGCTCCACGCCCATGCCGAACGCGAAGCCGCTGTATTCCTCGGGAGCGTAGCCGCTCATCTCCAGCACGCGCGGATGCACCATCCCGCTGCCGAGAATCTCCAGCCAGCCGGACTGTTTGCACACCCGGCAGCCTTGGCCGCCGCACTTCATGCACGTTACGTCGACCTCTACGCTTGGCTCGGTGAACGGGAAGAAGCTCGGGCGCAGCCGGATTTGCGTGTTCGCCCCGAACATTTTGCGGGTGAATTCCAGCAGCGTGCCTTTCAGGTCGCTCATGCGGATTCTTTTGCCGACCACAAGCCCTTCGATTTGGTGGAACTGGAACGAGTGGGTCGCATCGTCGTCATCGCGCCGGAACACGCGCCCCGGACAAATGACCTTGACCGGCACCTCTCCCTGCATCGCTTCCATCGTACGCACTTGCACCGGCGAGGTTTGCGTCCGCATCAACAGATCCTCCGTCAGGTAAAAAGAGTCCTGCATATCGCGGGCGGGGTGGTTTTTCGGCAAATTCAAAGCTTCGAAATTGTAATAGTCGGTCTCGACCTCAGGCCCTTCCGCAATGCGGTAGCCCATGCCGATGAAAATATCCTCGATCTCCTGGATCACCTGATTCAGCGGATGGATGCTCCCCTGCTTCAGCGGACGCCCCGGCAGCGTCACGTCCACTTGCTCGGCCGCCAGCCGCGACTCGGTTTCAAGACGCTGGAAATAGGCTTGCTTCTCCTCGATCACGGCTTCGATTGCGGCTCTCACTTCGTTGCCCGCCTGACCGATGACCGGACGCTCCTCCGCGCTTAATGTCCCCATGCCGCGCAGAATTTCCGTCAACGCGCCCTTTTTGCCCAAATATTTGACCCGAAGGTCGTTCAAATGCACGGCATCCGCCGTTTTGCCAAGCTCCTCGAGCGCTTCGGCTTTGAGTGCTTCCAGACGTTCTTTCATGAATAGCTCCTCCTATAAAATGTTATGAGCGCTGCTTCTCGATTCGGTTTCTTACAAAACCGTTCCGAGCCACAAGCGCCAGTTCAAAAAGTCAGGTTTTCAGTACCGAGAAGGTTGGATGAAGCTAGGGACTGAGTAGCGGAGCGTACATAGAGGTACGTGAGCAACGGAAGGCCCGGCTGAATTCAAGATTCGACGTCGAAACCGCTTCTTGACCTACTTCGTGATGAAAAGATGACTTTTTGAACAGCCTCTTAAGGCAAAATAAAAAGGCCTTTTCTCCCGTAAGGGACGAAAAGACCGTGGTACCACCCTTGTTAGAGCGCCATGAACCAAAGCCGGACGAAATGCCGGCGCGGCATGCGCTGCTCTCACTTTCACGAGATAACGGCTCGTAACCGGTATCCCCTACTGCCCCGGCCGGCTTGCGGACCAATAGGATCCGCCGCCTGACGGCGGTTCAAGGAACTGCTCCGGAGCGAACTTCGGCAGGACCGGTTCCCTGGAGACGCTCTCAATCTGCGGCGTCCCTTCCCTGTAAGGAGGCTTCTGCTTACTCTTCTCCATCGTCGCATTTCGTTCATGGACAATCTGCTTCGTCGCGGCCCATGCCGGAGCATGACCTTCGACTTTAACTGCTATTATATGATAAAGCGGCGGCCGTTGGCAAGCCGACATGCAAATATGGTATCTTTAATCGTGCCAGGCTATTCAAACCTAAGGAGAGACATCGATATGAACGGCAACGAACGTAAAAACATCGCTCCCGGCCTAACCGTGGACATCGTGCTAAAAAAAGACCAGCCCACCGGCAAGCTGACCCGCGGCGTGGTCAAGGATATCCTGACCAACTCCGCTACCCATCCTCATGGCATCAAGGTTCGGTTACAGGACGGCCAGGTGGGCCGGGTGAAGGCGATTCATTCGGCTAAAGCAGACTAGACGGCGCGGAGAATCGCCTTCACCCGGTTCCCGCAGCCTCGCCGGCCCGGCCCCTCCCGCCCGGCCTAAATCGACGTCACGCCCGCCTTACCGGATGGCGCAACACCGTCTTCATGTTCTCCGGCACGGTTTTACGCGGGTCCGACAGATAGATTTCGTGATGCTTACGCAAGGAATCGAAATCCTCGGTCAACCCGTTCGCTTCAAGAAACGAAGCCATTCGGGCGATCGAAGCCGGTTCCGTAGCGTACGGTCCAACGTGCAGCATATGTACGCATAGTCCTTCCTCGAAGACGGATAAACGGACGGCGCCCCTCCATATTAGTCCCGCTTCCAGCGCTTCAGCGTTGGAAACCAGGCCTGCATCGTTGCCTTGGCCTTGGCCTTATCCGCAAACATGCCGGAATCGCCGCCGTATTCGAGGCATTGCTCGATCATTTCCTCCATCGTCACGTCGCTCGTGAAGCGGCCATGCTCGTAGCAGTAAATGCAGTACTCCCGGTTCTTCTCTCCGTCCCGCTCCGTGCCCAGCACCTCTTCGTTCGCCAGTGGCATGCCGCAGCTTTGGCAAAACGTTTGTTCCGCATTCGTCATTTCCATCGATAACACTCCTTTCTTCTAATGATTTCATCGTAACTTAAGAAGTTGACAACTGTATGTCATATTAAGAAAGGCCTTTATACAATTCGGCAATTTTTTGGGCTTTTTGCTGTAAAATACTTTGGATATGCGGCGGAGAAACGACCCTTACGTCTTCGCCGAAAGACAGCAAATACCCGTAAACCCAGCCGTCCTCAGGAAAGCTCACGAACACCCGGTAACTCCCGTCCTTATTGAGCTGCACTTGGGACCGGTCAAACTCGTCATAGATCCGGAAGGCCATCCGCGGCGTAAATTCCAGTTCAAGGTCGACGTATTGGAAATGCTCCGCTTGCCCGACATCCTCCAGAACAGGCACCGGGATATCCCGTCGTTCAAAAAACGCCGCCGTCACCTCCAGATCCTCGATCCGGCTGATCTTGAACGTGCGGAGCTGCTCGCTATGCAGGCAGAAGCACTGCAAATACCAGGCCCGGTTTTTGAACTGCAGCTTCAAGGGCTCAACACGCCGGCTGCTTTTTTTGCCATAAGAGCTGTAGTAGGTAAATGTCGCGACCCGTCTCTCCAAAATAGCGGTTTTCAACAAGCCGAACTTGGTTCTCTCCGCCTCTCCGCTGTTCCATCCCGAGAAGTCGACATCGATCCAGTTCACCTCGTCCTTCTTGAACGAGGCGCTCAGTTTGGCCAGTACCTGACTCGTTTGCAGGGCATTGGTCGCCTCCAGGCTTTGCAGGCCGAACAGGATTTCGTTTTGTTCTACTTCCGATAACAGCGATTTGTTCAGCACGAAATCGGGCAGCAAGCCGATCCCGCCGCCTTTCCCTTTGCTGGAATAAACGGGGATGCCCGCACCGCTTAAGGTATCGATATCGCGGTAAATCGTGCGCGTGGATACTTCGAAACGTTCGGCCAGCTCGGCGGCGGTCATCGTTTTGCGCTGCATCAGGAGATAGACGATTTCAAACAGCCGGTTCATCTGCACGATAACCCCTCCTTTTGCCTTTCAGTATATCGTAGAAATGGGACAAAACAATGTCACATTAAAAAGAGGACCCTCGTCGCGAGGATCCTCTTCCCTTATCATAAGTTGTTAAGCCGTGTGTTTGACGTTAAGCGGCTGTTTCGGCGTCGGCGTTCCGGCATCCGCTTTTTTGTGGAACAGCTTACGGAGGTAAGGAAGCACGTAGTAGTCGAGGCCGATTTTGCCGGCGTTCGCGGCGGCGACGACCACCAGCACTTCAAGGATCAGCATTTGCGCGTTCGTGCTTACCGTGCCCGAGAAGAGGAACGCGGCGTTCATCACCAGGCCCATCAGAGCGGCAAAGGTGGTGAAGGTACCAAGGATCAGCCCCAGGCCGACCAGGAATTCGCCGTACGGTACAAGGACGTTGAAGAGGTCGACGTTAGGGAGCGCGAAGTGCTGCAGGAATGCCGCCCACCAGCCTTGCACGGCCGGATGGTCGCCGGCGCTGTTCGCGATCGCTCCGTTCAGGAAGCCTGCGGCATCGAAGCCGCCGGTGATTTTATGGTAGCCGGCTTCGATCCATTGGTAGCCGAGGTAGACGCGAATGACGGTTAGGAGCCACATGGCCGCTTTGTTTGTTCTCAGGAAATTGTTAAACATGATACCCACTCCTTTGGTTTATCGTTCGTTTTGGTTTTTTGAAGGATGATCATCTTTGATGTCTTTATTATATGTGATCTTTTTCACATTATATGTGATTTAAATCACAAATACTTAAATTTAAATCATTTATTTTTAAAATGCCCCTTTTAGTCCTTTTCGACTTATCGGTTCCTGCCGCACGATGATCCCGGCCGAACATTAAACAACAAAAAAAACCCTTGGTTCACCAAGGGTTTTACATGTTTGTATCCGTAAGCGGGTGATGGGAATCGAACCCACGCTACCAGCTTGGAAGGCTGGAGTTCTACCATTGAACTACACCCGCAAAACTTAATGGTCGGGACGACACGATTCGAACATGCGACCCCCTGGTCCCAAACCAGGTGCTCTACCAAGCTGAGCTACGTCCCGATGTCTCACAAAAATCGTCTTTTTGCGAAGACAAAATATAATATATCATTTTTCGAGAGGAGATGCAATAGCAATTTTTGCATAATCCCTTAGCCGGCTAACCGGCTAAGGAACTCGCTTTCCAGCACGCCGGCCGGCACCGGCTTGCTAAACAGATATCCTTGCCCTTCGTGGCACTGCTGCAGCTTCAGGAACTCGAGCTGCTCGACGTTCTCCACGCCTTCGGCCGTCACCTTCAGCTTCAGGTGGTGGGCCATCGTGGTGATCGTGGAGACGATCGCAGCATCGTTACCGTCGCACATGACCTCCTTGACGAAGGCCCGGTCGATCTTCAGACGGTCGATCGGCAGGCTTTTTAAATAATAGAGCGAGCTGTAGCCCGTCCCGAAATCGTCAATGCTGATATGTATCCCCAACCGCTTCAACCGATGGAGTTGATCCAGCGCCGTCTCGATGTCGTAGGTCATGCTTTCGGTGACTTCAAGCTCCAGATAGCCGGGGTCCAGCCCGACCTCGCGCAAAATCGCGTCTACCCGTTCGGCAAGGTTGTACTGCCTGAACTGGCGCATCGACAGGTTGACCGAAACGCAGACCGGTTCAAAGCCGGCAAGCTGCCATTTTTTATTATGCTGGCACGCCGTTTTCAGCACCCATTCCCCTAAAGGGACAATCAAACCGCTGTCCTCGGCCAGCGGAATGAATTCGCTTGGCGGCAACAGTCCCCGCTTCGGGTGATTCCAGCGGACGAGCGCCTCCATGCCGACCATTTTCCCTGTACCCAGGCTGATCTGCGGTTGAAACTCAAGGAAAAACTCCTCACGGTCAAGCGCCTTGCGCATATCATTCTCCAGTTCCACCCTGGCTTGGGTGCGCTGCTTCATCGACGCGTTGTAACGCATGAAGTCCACTCCATGCTCTTTGGCGAGATGGACCGCCATATCCGCATACTGGATCATTTGATCCACCGAATCGCCGTCCTCCGGGTACACGGACAAGCCCATGCTGAGCGAAATGTGGTATTCCGTATCGTCGATCAGGACGGCCGGGTCCACGGAAGACAGCAGACTTTTGGCCCGCTCCTCGACGGCTGCCACATCCGGCAATCCCGGAAAAATCACCGCAAACTCGTCCTCGCCCATCCGATATACCCGCTCTTGAAGTTGGCCCAGCTTGGATAGCCGATCTCCCAGCTCCGTCAGCAGCTTGTCCCCGGCGCTGTAGCCCAGGGAGTCGTTAATGGCTTTGAACCGGTCGATATTGATCACCGCCACGCCGGTGGGAGTCCGCGAGAACGTCAGGAATTCGGCGAGTTGCTCCTTCATCTGCCTTAAATTCGGCAGCCCCGTCAAATCGTCATGGTACGCCATATGCTTCATTTGGGCTTCAGCCAATTTCTGGCCGCGCAGCGGCTCTTCGATCGTAAGCCGGTATACGCCTTTTAATACAATATAATAGGAAATCCCCATGTACCATTGACCGGCTGCTTGCGCCAAACCATAGGGATCCGTCAGCGGGATGGTCAGCAGCAGATGCCCCATCGCCATAAACAACAACGCCCGGGTCACCGTCATGATCGCTGGCGGACGCTCCGTCCGGTGCCGAAACAAGATCGCGGCGATGGCCAGCAAATACAACAGCGAAATACCGATCATCACGACCATCCGCGCTGGTTCGAAGCCGGAAGCCGCATGCGTCGGCGACAGGCTTTCCTGGTAACGATTCAACAGCAGCAAGCCTGCAGAAGTCAACAGCGCGGATCCCGTCAATAATGCCATTTTTTGGCGGCGTGACACCAGTTTGTCCTCGGATCCGAAGATTTTCAGCATCCCGAAGGCCCCCAGCGTATGCGAAATCGTCAAAAACCAGGCGGCCAGGCCCTTGCTCGGTTCAAACCAGAGCAGCGTAATTCCGCCGTACGAGGAGGCATACAGCATGTCCAAAATCCCGATCATGGAAAACAACACGGCCGTGTAAAGCCGCTGTTTGGATAATTTGTCGATAAACAGAATCCATCCTTGCGCAAAGATGGCAAACGATACGGCCAGGCACGTCAACCCGGCCAGGAGATGCAGCGCCTGCATGGTGAAGCTGAAGCCCGTCCCCGGCTGCAACGCCGTCATGGCAGATAATCGGATGATTCCGAACATCGCCGCCAACCCGATTACCCCTTGGATGATTGTCGTTTTTTCCTCTGCCCTAATCCTCAATGCCATCAACCTCCGGAGGTAAGTTCAGTGATCTGCACTTGAAACTACTAATTCAACATTTTCTGCTCTTTTCCTGCCTTTTCCTCAAATTTGTCGAGTCAGCTGGCAACATCCGCGAACGAAAAAAAAGAACGCAAAAGCCCGGCGGTTCACGAGCCGCCGGGCTTTTGCGCATTTACAGCCGCATCCTATTTTTTCTCGAAACTCACTTCCGGAGTCGTCAGCTTGTCGTAGAAATCAACGGACTTGTCCTTGTCCGCCGAAGCCCGCAGCGCCATGGCGGAACGCGGATGCTCGTCCAAGGTCCCCGTAATCATGTATGGGATCAAATAACCCCACTCTTCCTTCTCGCGCAGGGGAATCAACAGCTCCTCCAATACTTCCAAAACCGGGCGCAGCTTATAGCTCGTATTTTTCAAATGCGTCACAAGCAGTTCGGTCGGGCAGTTGCCCGCCGCGCGTCCCATCCCGTAGACGGAAGCATCCAGCAGCTCTACGCCGTTCTCGGCCGCAACCAGCGTGTTGGAGAAGGCGAGCTGCATATTGTTGTGGGTATGTACGCCCAGCCGTTTGTTTGGCAAATGGGTTTTAAATTTGTTCACCAGATACTCCATGTCTTTATAATCAAGGCTGCCGTACGAATCGACGATATAAACGACGTCCACGACGCTCTCCTTGATCATTTCGAAAGCTTCCAGCAGTTCGTTCTCCATTACATTCGACAGTGCCATAATGTTCAGCGTCGTTTCATATCCGCGGTCATGGAACAGCTGCACCAGTTGCAAGGCCTTGTCCACGTCTTTAATGTAGCAAGCGACGCGAATCAGGTCCAGAAGGCTTTCGCTGCGCGGCAGGATATCGTTTTCGTCGACCCGTCCGATATCGACTAATGCCGACAGTTTGGTATTGCCTTTCTGAGGAATCACTTTCCGCAGAAAATCATCGTTCAGAAAACGCCACGGCCCGGCCTGATCGGCACCTTTCAGCAGCTTGGGCGAATTTTTATATCCGATTTCCATATAATCGACGCCCGCCTCATTTAAGCCGGCGTACAATTTTTGGACAAATTCAACGCTGAAATCCCAGTTATTTACTAATCCGCCGTCACGTATGGTGCAATCGACAATTTTGCATGGGTTGGCCTTCATAACTCGCATATTCCTCTCCGTCATGGTTTTACTATTCATCTTACTTGATGCCGGATAAAAAAGTAAAGTTCGATGTTTCATATGACTTAATTCACAGTATGGGACGAAATGGCATGATATATTACATTTGAATCTAATTGAGATTGATTCTCAATATCTTTGGCAACAGGAACTTGCTTTTGCTTCATGACGTTCATCTAGGCTTGTTCACGGCAAATATATATCGCAATCAAACCTTCCATTTAAAAGGAGTGAGCAACATGACATCATGCCGCTGCTGCTTGCTGGGCTTAAAACCGGGAACCGAATGCTCGATCACCCAAATCGGGAACATGGACCCGATCCTGAAACGGCGGCTCGCCGACCTCGGGATTCTTGAGGGAACTTCGATCACCGTCAAAAGATACTGCCTTTGGGGCGGTCCGGTTACGCTGGAATGCGGCGGCCAGCTGCTGGGAATCCGGCAGAAGGAAGCCGCGCATATCGAGGTGGCCGTCTCATGAACAATGCTGCGCTCATCGGAAATCCCAACACCGGGAAAACCTCCCTGTTCAACACCCTGACCAGCTCTTACGAATACGTAGGCAACTGGTCCGGCGTGACCGTGGAGAAGAAAATCGGGCAGCTCCGCAACAAAACCGGACAGCTCACCGATCTCCCCGGCATATATACCCTTCATCCCTTGTCGCGGGATGAAGGGGTCGCCGCGGAATTCCTGGCGAAGGAAGCTCCGTCGCTGCTGGTCAATATCGTCGATGCTTCCAATCTGGAACGCAATCTCTACTTGACGCTGCAACTGCTGGAGTACGGCAAGCCGGTCATCATCGGGCTGAATATGATGGACGTGGCCAGGGCCAGCGGACTCGCGGTCGATCCCGAGCGCCTGGCCGACCTGCTGGGAACTCCGGTAATGCCGCTGATCGCCCGCACGGGCAAAGGGAGCAAGGAAATGCTCCGCGCCATCGGTCAGCTTGACCCCGCGGCGGAGGCTCCCCATTTTGCCATCCATTATGGCGAAGTCGTGGAACTGGCCATCCGGGAAATAACCCGGGAAGTCAGCATTGGATTGGCGGACACCCGGCCTTCCGGCCGCTGGATGGCGCTGCAATTTCTTGAAGGCAACCCGTCGGTCATCGGCGCGCTGCCTCCGCAAACGGATTTAAAGAAGCTGCGTTCCATCCGCTCCGAAGCCGAATCGAAGCTGGCGGCTGCCGGAACCGCCGCTTCTACCGAGGAGCATATCCGGGCTGTCCGCATCGGGCGGATTCGCGACATTTGCCGCGAAGTCGTCGATGACTCGCAGAAAAAACCCCATTCGATGACGGAAAAAATCGACCGGGTCGTCACGCATCCGATTTTGGGAATCCCGTTGTTTTTGGCGTTTATGTTCCTCACCTTCCAGTTGACCTTCGATTGGGTCGGCAACCCGCTCTCGGACGTGCTTGACGGCTTCATCACCGGACCGTTAACCGATGGCGCGGAACGGCTGCTTGACGCCGCCGGCGCTTCAAGTTTCACCCATGCGTTGATCGTAGACGGCATCATCGGCGGAGTCGGGGGCGTACTCGTCTTCATCCCGCAAATCTTCATCATGTTCCTTATCATTTCTTTTATCGAAGATTCGGGTTATATGGCGCGGATTACCGTGATGATGGACAAATTGATGGAGATCGTCGGTATAAACGGCAAGGCGCTGATTCCGTTTATCCTCGGCTTCGGCTGCAACGTGCCCGCCGTTATGGCTTCCCGCAGCATCGAGCAGCCCAAGGAACGGATGCTGACGATGCTGCTCATCCCGCTCATGTCCTGCTCGGCCCGGTTGCCGGTATACGCCTTGTTCGCCGGCATCTTTTTCGCCCGGGCGCAGGCGTTGGTCGTCCTTTCGTTGTATGTACTCGGCATCGCGATGGCGCTGGTTCTGGCTAAAGTGTTTTCCGTGTACCTGTTCAAAAACGAACGTTCCTTCTTCATCGTCGAACTGCCGCCTTACCGGATGCCGCAAAGCGTCACGTTGTTCCGCAGCACATGGGAAAAAGGCAAGGGCTTCCTGCGCAAAGCGGGCACCTTCATCCTTGGCGGTTCGGTGCTGATCTGGCTGCTCACCTATCTCGGTCCGGGCGGCGTGGCCGAGAACATGGACGACAGCTTCCTTGCCGCGATCGGCGGCTTGTTCTCTTCCCTTCTGCAGCCGCTCGGCTTTGGCACTTGGCAATCGGGAGCGGCATTGATCACCGGCTTTATGGCCAAAGAAGTTGTCGTTTCCACCATGAATATCATTTATCATGTTCCGGATCTGGCCGGCCTGCAGGGACAAATCTCCATGGCGTTCACGCCTCTGCAAGCCTACAGCTTTATGGCCTTCGTGTTGCTGTATACGCCTTGTTTGGCCACGGTGGGGGTCCTGCGCAAAGAAACCGCCTCCTGGAAATGGACCTTATTCTCCATCGGGTACTCCCTGGCGCTCGCTTATGTCGTATCCTTCCTGATTTATCAGGGGGGCAGCTGGTTGGGTCTCGCTTGATCACGATCATGGAAAGGAGCCGATAGCCATGTTTGACATTCTCATCGTCACCGCCATTTTCGCCTATGCCGCCTTTGCGCTGTATCGCGGGTTCAAAAAAAGCAAAAAGGGCGCCTGCGCTTCCTGCTCGCTGCAGAAATCCTGTTCTGCGGCGTGCAGCAGCCAAACGGCGTCCCCTTCTGCCGATCCGGCTTCGCCGGATCGGTAATAAGCTTGTCCCTATACGAGCGGCAACGAAATCACGAAAATGGTCCCCGCGCCCTTCAAACTGTCGACGGAGATATTCCCCCTGTGGTTCCGGATGATGCGGTAGCTCACCGATAATCCAAGTCCGGTTCCCTTCTCCTTCGTCGTAAAAAATGGATCGAACAGGCGGCTAAGCATGCCTTTGTCCATCCCGCCCCCATTATCCTGAATCGAAATGTTCACCGATCTTCCTTCCATTTCGGCACTGATATCGATCATACCCTTATGATCCCCTTCAACCTCGGCAATGGCATCCAGCGCATTTTTAATAATGTTCAACAGCACTTGTTTGATTTGCTTCACATCGATGGACACGAACAACTCGTCCACAGGCTCATGCAGCAGCATCTGGCAGCCCCTCATCAACGCCTCGCTCTCCGTTAGCAGCACGACTTCTTTCAACAACGAGGAGACGTTGACAGTCGACTTCTGCGGGGCCGACGGCTTCGAGGAATTCAAAAATTCATGAATAATATCGTTGGCCCGGTCGATCTCCGTCAGGATAATACGCGCATATTCATCCTTCCCCAACTGAACCAGATGCGGACGGAGGAGCTGGATGAAGCCGCGGATGGCGGTAAGCGGGTTGCGTATTTCATGAGCGATCGCCGCCGATATTTTGCCCAGCATGGCCAACTTGTCGTTCTGATAGGCCGTTTGTTCGATCCGCTTGAAATCGGATACGTCTTTGACGCTTAGCAAGAAGTCGCCATCCATCTGATCGCCGTAAGTAACCGTGATCAGCCAGTGACGCCCGTATTCGTCAATCAGTTCATGATATTTCTTCCGGTGAAAAATCGTTTCCCGGTAAATACGCAAAATTTTTCTTTTCTTGAACTGGCTCAGGTGCGGGTGACGAAGCATTTGCAGCAAATTGCATCCGATGAGGGATTGCCGTGGCATCTCGAGCAGCTTGGCCATTTGTACATTGATAAAGGTTAGAACCCCATCGCTGTCAAACAGCATGATTCCGCTGTCTAGATGTTGGAGCACATTTTCATACTTGTTTTTTACGAGCTGGGTCGATTGATATGCTTTGACGGACTGGAGCAGTGTCTCCTGAAATTCACTCAACAAGTTGGTTCCCCCTTTACTCAAATGATGTACTTGCCTTACAGACAATATACGATCACTACCTGAGAAGAACTTACCCTGACTCGGCATGCGCTTAACTCAACTTTCTCAGCTATCTATGCCGTCTCCGCGGACGAATGCGAGCTCATGTTATGCATGGCAAAGCCAAAGGCATCCTATTTCAATCATAGTAAAGTCTTCCAAATACCGTCAACCAGAGATACTGTCGAAAAAGGTTGTATCTGCACAAAATAACTACCATAGTCCTAAAAAAACAAAATAGCCTCCCACCCGGAAGACTATTTTGGAGTTCAACTGTTATTATGTTGGAGTCTGGATCGGCGCCGGCTCATGACGGCCAGCCTTTTTTTGAGTTCTTCTTCCCATTTTTCGTCGCCGATTTGCTTGGCGACCGAGAGAAGATCCAGAGAGATATCAATTTGGCTTTGAACGATCACCAGCGGATCTTCATCCTCCCGGTTCACGCAGTTTCCGAAAATGGACTCATCGTCCTCCATGACGAAATCCTGAAAGTCGATTTCCGAAACGCCGTCGCCATGGGCGTACTCCGCCAGGATTTCGTATTCGTTTTCCACTTTATAATGAACCTCGACCCGATGGCATACCGGGCAAAATAACAGGGGAACATTATGAACTTGCGTACGATAATGCTTCAAAGTCCCCTTCGTTCCCAGCATGCTTGCTCCGCAGCAAAAACTCATTCCCCTTCACCCTTTCCCGCGTTCGGTCCCATCGCGCTTCCCGACTCCTCACGAGCAGGGATTTCATATAATTTATTCGCGAAGCTTGCTTCAAATTCCTGCGGGGATATTGTAAATGTTGGCAAACATGCCAACAGCCCCGGCATAGTGCGAAACTAATGGGCAAAAAACCCCCTGTTTGCGCGTTTGCCCAAACAGGGGGTCCATCTTCAATATGGGAACCTAGGCGTTCAGGTTCTTGTCGCCCGGTTTCCAGTTCATGGCGCAAAGCCCGCCGGATTGCAGGGCTTGCAATACGCGAAGCGTTTCTTCTACGCTGCGGCCGATATCATTGTGGTTAACCACTTGATATTTCAGTTCGCCTTCCGGATCGATAATGAACAAACCGCGAAGCGCGATGCCTTCTTCTTCGATCAGAACGCCATAGTCGCGAGCTACGCTTTTCGTAATGTCGGAAGCGAGCGGGAAGTTCAATTGACCCAGGCCGTTGCTGTCCTTCGGCGTATTGATCCATGCTTTGTGGCTGTGTTCGGAGTCGGTGCTGACGCCGAGGATTTCGCAATCCAGATCGCGGAACGCCGCATAAGCCTCGCTCAAAGCCGTAATTTCAGTCGGACATACGAAAGTGAAATCAAGCGGATAGAAGAAAAATACCAGCCATTTGCCCTGATAATCGGACAACTTCTTGCGTCCAAATTCTTTGCCGTCCCCGGTTACGATTGCCATATCAAAATCAGGAGCGGGTCTTCCAACCAAACGTTCTGCCATTGTATAAATCCTCCTTTGAAAATATGTAAGAAACACGGGTGTGCTTCTGTTTCCTTAACCATATTGCGGGTATAAAACCTACATTTCACATGGTATCATCGGCTATTTTCAAAGTCAAGATTATAAGAGTTTTCTTATTATAATTATTTTAAATAAGGATTTTTTTTGAACTTTTTCACCGATTATTTTTTCAACGCCGCGACGATCAGATCCCCCATCGCTTTGGTGCCGATCGCTTGACTCTTGTCGACGGCGATGTCACCCGTGCGATGCCCGGCGTTCAGGACCTCGGCCACGGCAGCTTCGATCGCGTCGGCGGCGTCGGCATAGCCGAACGTCATGCGGAACATCAGCGCAACGGACAAGATCGTGGCGATCGGATTCGCCAGGTTTTGTCCGGCGATGTCCGGTGCCGAACCATGCACGGGTTCGTAAAGGCCAAAGCTGCCTTCTCCCAGGGACGCCGAGGACAACATGCCGATAGAACCGGTCAACATCGCCGCTTCGTCGCTGAGGATGTCGCCAAACATATTTTCGGTCACGATCACGTCGAAGCTGGAAGGACGGCGCAGCAGCTGCATGGCGCAGTTGTCGACGAGCACATGCTCAAGCTCCACGTCCGGATACTCCGGGGCGATGCGGTTGACCACTTCGCGCCACAAACGCGAGGTTTCCAACACGTTGGCTTTATCGACGGAAGCCAGCTTCCTGCGGCGTTTGCCGGCGATTTCGAACGCCTGGCGGACGATGCGCTCCACTTCGCTCACATTGTATGCGCAGGTGTCGACCGCCTCCTGGCCATGCTCCGTATCGCGCCGGTACTTCTCGCCGAAGTAGATGCCGCCCGTCAGCTCGCGTACGACGATCAGATCGGTGCCTTCCAGCACTTCGGGCTTCAGCGTCGAAGCGTCCTTCAAGCAATCGAATACTACCGCCGGACGCAAATTCGAAAATAGGCCCAGCGCCTTGCGGATGCCGAGCAGCCCGGTTTCCGGACGCAGCTCCTTTGGATTGTTGTCCCATTTCGGGCCGCCGACGGCACCCAGCAGCACGGCGTCGGCTTTTCGGCAGACCTCCAGCGTTTCCTGCGGCAGCGGCGTGCCTTTCTCATCGATAGCGATTCCGCCAAACAGCGCATGCTCTGTTTCAAAACGGTATCCGAACAGCTCCTCCGTCCGTTTCAGCACTTTCTCCGCCTCGGCTACTACTTCCGGTCCGATGCCGTCCCCCGCGATTACTGCGATTTTCTTCACTTCTGCCATTGCTTCCAGCTCCCTTTCGTGAACATACTCTTCTTCAGTTGTAACACACCGGGTTAGGATAAACCAAGATATAGAATCTATTAAGCTAATAGGTATTAGCTATAGAGCAGTCGGAGAAAATCGTCCCCCGTCACGCGCCATTTCTGTTATGGACCGTAGCGACGCTATAATCGGATAGGAGGCTACCCATTAATTGAGTAGCCGACCTTTCACACCACCGTGCATACCGTTCGACACGGCGGTTCAATCGCATTGAGTGCTATTGACGTAGACGCTCGTATTGGGCGGGGAAGTCATAATACCCTGCCTGTGCGAGCCTTTCGTTTGTTACAGAGCGATTCAATACTGCGCTTCCGGCTATTCGCCAGTAGC